>CAKKRC010000041.1:28510-94961 GCA_919902495.1 Nitrospiria bacterium | reverse complement strand
CAAAGAAGCTCTGGATCTACGACCTCCGCACGAACATGCACTTCACGCTCAAGACGAGCGCTCTCCAGCGCGCAGACCTTGATGAGTTTGTGAAATTCTATAACCCGGAAGATCGACATCATCGCAAGGCTGCTTGGAAAGATTCCCCCTCACCCCAGCCCTCTCCCGCGAGGGGCGAGGGGGGAAAGAAAAAAGGCAAGTCCACCCCCTCACCTCAATCCTCTCCCCGGAAGGGAGAGGAAGTGGGTAATGAAGGCCGCTGGCGGTCATATACCTATGAAGAACTCATCAGCCGCGACAAGGCCAGCCTCGACATCTTCTGGCTCAAGGACGAATCCCTCGAAGCCTCCGACAACCTCCCCGATCCCGATGTAATTGCCCAGGAGATCGTTGAAGACCTGGAGGCGGCGCTGGAGCAGTTCAGGGAGATCGTGGGGGACCTGGGTGAGAGATCTGCAAAAGCTTAAACAAGGATCTGCCATAGCACCATGAATCGACGTGACTTTATACGAAGCCTTGCCCTTGCCGGCGCAGCAGTCACAGCAGCGCCGCTCCTGGGTGAAACGTTCATCCCCTTTGCCCAGGCCGCGGACATCCCGAAGTTCAGCTTCGCCCACATCTCGGACCTGCATCTCGACGTGAAGGGGACGAGCACGTGGCAGCATCGGGAAAAGAGCGTCCCGCTGTTCATCAATGCCCTGCGGCAGATCGGGAGGCTCCATAAGCTGAAGTTCGTCATCTTCGGCGGTGACCAGGTCCATGCGGGGCCGCGCGACCGGGATTCACTTTCCGTTTTTCAGGCATGGACGAGGCACCTGGACCTTCCGTATTACATCCTTCTCGGGAACGCTGAGGTCTCGCCGATACCGGGCGTTTCAACGATGACCAGGGAATCTTTTCTCATGGCATGGCGGGGAAGAGGAGTGGCGCCCGGAAGGTCCTCCTGGTCCGTTGAACCGGAGAAGGGCGTCAGGATCATCGGATTCGACGTGACGGTGGACGGGAAACCCTACGGAGAGGCAAGCGCCGCGTCACTCAAGTGGCTCGCGAACGAGCTCGACGCAAACAGAAAGATGAAACTTGTCATCATCGTGACCCACCAGCTGCTGTTGCCCACGACCAGAGGGGACTCAAATCCTGAAGGGACCATCTGGATGACGAAGAACCATGCGGCGGTGCGGGTGCTTCTCGAACAATATCCAAAGGTCCGCATGGTCATTTCGGGCCACCATCACGCGTCGCGCGTCGAGACGGTGAACGGCATCACGTACGTCGCCGATCCGGCCATCGTCACCTATCCCTGCGCGTTCCGGGTGTTCACCGTCAGCAGTGAAGGCATCCATCTCAGGAACGTCGGGCTTGATGAAAAGAACATTGTGAGTAAAGCGCGCGAACTGCTCCTGGCTGATCCCTACGCACGCCTCTATGACCCTGAGAATCCGCAGAACGTCCTCGCCTACAGTCTGGGACTTACCGAGCAGGACAGGGAGACGACGATACCGCTTTAATAAGACGGACGCGGGGCCAAAAGTAGGCGCTTCTAAGCGACACGGTGACGCGGAGACGCGGGGAAAGAACTGACAAGTGGAAGGAAGCCGACAAGGTGACAAGGGGATAAAGCAGACACGGTGACACGGGGACGGGGAGACGCGGCGATAAGGAGCCAATGAGAAAAAAAATTAGACAGCAAGGGATTAGTTCACTTATCTTCCTACCTTCTTTCCTTCCTTCCTTCCCTCCCTGCTTCTCGGTGTACGCTGTGGCTCTGTGGCAGGCTTGGTCTGCTTTTCGGCAGACTTCTCGTCCATCAGTGAAAAATCGATCTTCTTCCGTTCCTTGTCCACCCGGTCCACGCGGACGCGCACATGATCGCCGATGCGGTAGACGCGTTTCGTGCGCTCACCGCGGAGACAGTGGCGGTTCTCGATATAATGGTAATAGTCGCCGGCAAGGGACGAGATGTGCACGAGGCCCTCGACGAAGAGGTCCCGGAGCTGAACGAAGAACCCGAACTGGGTGACGCCGGTGATGATCCCGTCATAGACCTCGCCCAGCTTGTCCTCCATGAAGCGTACCTTCAGCATGGCGACCACGTCACGCTCGGCCTCCATGGCCGTTCGTTCCCGCTGGGAACAGTGGATCGCGGCCGGCGGCAGCCTCTCGGCCAGTTCCTCCCGCGACTCCTCGCTATTGTATTTCCCCTTGATGACGCCCTTGATAATGCGGTGGACGATAAGGTCCGGGTAACGCCGGATCGGCGAGGTGAAGTGGGTATAGGTCTCGGCGGCGAGGCCGAAATGACCGATGTTCTCTTCGGAATATTTCGCCTGCTTCATGGTGCGCAGCACGACGGTGTTCACCAGGCCTTCTTCGGGCGTGCCCTTCACCTGGGCAATGGCCTTCTGGATATTGCGGGGACGCACTTTTCCCGATATCGGGATCGTGACCCCGATGGTCGCCAGGAACTCCACGAGGTCCGCAAGCTTTTCCTCGGCGGGTTCTTCGTGAACGCGGTAGATGAGCGGGACCTCCAACGCCTCGAGGTGGCCAGCCACGGTCTCGTTGGCCGCAAGCATGAACTCCTCGATGAGCTGGTGGGCCATGTTGCGCTCCGCCCGGATGATGTCGGTCATTTGTCCCTGGAGGTTCAGGATGATCTCGGGCTCGGGAAGGTCGAAGTCGATGCTTCCGCGCTTTGACCGTTTCTTGCGCAGGATATCCATGAGCTCTGCCATAAGCTCGAACCGGGGGAGAAGGGAATCGTAGCGCTTCCGCACCTGCTCATCACGGTCGGCGAGAATCCGGCGCACGTCCGTGTAGGTCATGCGTTCGTTGCTGTTGATGATGCTTTCGTAGATGTCGTGGCGCAGAATGCTGCCGTGCTCGTCGATGTCCATCTCGGCGGTCAGGGTAAGCCGGTCCACCTGCGGGTTCAGGCTGCAGATGCCGTTCGAGAGCTGTTCAGGCAGCATGGGGATGGCGCGGTCCGGCAGGTAGACGCTGGTCCCGCGCTCATAGGCCTCCTGGTCGAGGAACGACCCTTCTGTGACGTACTGGGCGACGTCTGCGATGTGGACCCAGAGGCGCCAGCCGCTGCGGATCTTTTCGATGGAGATGGCGTCGTCGAAGTCACGGGCCTTCTCGCCGTCGATCGTGACCGTCGGCAGGTCCCGCAGGTCGCGCCGGCCCTTGCGAAGGGCAGGGGTCACTTCCTGGGGGATCGCGCCGGCCTCGGAAAGTGTCGCGTGAGTGAACGCTACCGGGAGTTCGTGCTCCTCGATGATGAGCTCGGAGTCGATCCCGGGGTCTCCCGGCTTGCCGATGATCCGGATGATCTTGCCTTCGGCAGGCCTGCCCTGCAGGGGGTAGGTGACGATCTCGGCGGAGACCAGATCGCCGGGCCTTGCCGCGCCGGCGTTCTCGGCGCTGACCACAAGGTTCTGGGTGATCCGCTGGTTCGTAGGCGCGACGAACCCGAGGCCGCCGCGCTGCGTTCCGCTCGCTTCGTAGGTCCCGACCATCCTGGTGCGCGCGCGCTCCAGGATGCGGATGATGACGCCTTCCCGCTTGCCCGTCGCTTTCTTTTTGCCTGCCGGCGGAGATACCCGCACGATCACCTTGTCCCCGTCCATGGCGTCCATCCGGCCTGTGGCGGCAACATAGACATCGGCCTTTCCCTTCGTTTCGGGGATGACGAACCCGAAGCCCGAGGCATGTCCCTGGAACCTGCCCGGTTCAAGGTCCATCTTTTCTGCGAGGCCGTAGCGGTCCCCGCGGGTCTTGACGATCTGGCCTTCGCGGATGAGTTCCGCCAGGACATGTTTGAGGTCATGCCGGTCCTCGGCCTTGAGCTTGAACTGGCGCATGATCTCGCGCACCAGGAGGGGCCTGCCTGCGCGGGTCTTGAAGAACGTGATGAAGTCTTTTTTAGTTGGTTTCATAGTTTAAAGTATAACATTAAAAGTCAGGGACGATGCGAAGCCTTAACACGAATGTCACGAATGGGACGAATGACACGAATGAGAACATTATAAACAACTCTTAGCAAAGTATTTTCTCCGTGACTCTGTGCCTCCGTGGTGAGATTTGCTATATTCTTTAGATTCTTAGCAATTTCCCTTTTGCCTCCGCTACGACTATCAGCCCTTTTTCCACCTTTGCCTCAGCTTCGATCATCCGGCTGGATTCTTTGATCATCTTTCCCGTCACGAGGATCTCCTCCCCCGACGCGACGGGGGCCTTGAACTTTACCGTGATCTCTGCGCTGACCGCGGGTTCGCCGAGATGGGCTGCGAGCTTGACCATGGCCTCGTCCAGAAGCGCGGCGATGATGCCTCCGTGGACGATGCCTTCCCATCCTTCGTGCTCCTGCCGGGGCGTGAACCGTCCGGTTATGGTCCGTGTCGTGTGATCAACGGTGAACGGTACATGAAGCCCGGTGGGATTGTCCTTCCCGCAGACATAGCAGCGCTGGTTGTCCTTAAGTTCCTTCATGCATGAAACGGTCAAATGTCTTTCGCTTGTGTAACCAAGTGCTTATCAGTATAATATAAAACGTGAGCAATGACAATGAAATAGCGCTCGATCCTGCTGTTATTGCCGCCTCGGGCATCGTCGATGTGAAGCAGGCGGCGAAGAACCTCGACCTGATTAGGGACCGGATCGGGCCGGATCCCTTTTCCTTCATCCTTCCGTCCCTTTTGGCCGCGCTCAAACGCACCGGTGATCCGGACATGGCGCTGAATAGCATGGAGCGCTTTCTGGTAGAGCTGGATCTGATATCGCTTTTTATCACGGAAGCAAGCAAACAACCGGCCATACTGAACGCCCTCATCGTCCTGTTCGGAGCGAGCAGGTTCCTCGCGGACTATAGCGCTGCTACGGCCGCGGAGACCTTCGAGCTTCTTTGCCATCCAGCGTATCTTGCCAATCCTGCCCACAAGGAACTGCTCAATGACCGTCTCGCGGCTGTTGTCAAGGGAGTGACCGCCGATGAGGACCTCTTCCGGGCCTTGCGGCGGTTCCGGAAGCAGGAGATGCTCCGGATCGGGCTCCGGGACCTTCTGGGAAAGGCGGACCTGACGGAGACCGTGGGAGAGCTGTCGAACCTTGCTGAGGTCTGTCTCCAGGCGGCGTACGAACGGACCGACGCAGAGCTTCGCGGCAGGTTCGGGAAGCCGGTTGTCCAGGAGCCCGATGGCACCGGCATTCCCGCGGGTTTCGCGGTCATCGGCATGGGCAAGCTCGGCGGCCAGGAGCTGAACTTCAGTTCCGACATCGATCTCATGTACGTCTATACCGCGGATGGAGAGACAGAAGGGGTGCCTGGGCCTGACGGGAGCTTGACGAATCGCATCTCGAACCATCAGTATTTCATAAAGCTTGCCGAGAAGTTGAGCGCCGCCATCGGCAAGAATACCGCCGACGGGTTCGTGTTCCGTGTTGACCTGCGGCTTCGGCCGGAAGGGCAGCGCGGCCCGCTTGCGCAAAGCCTGGGCGGATACGAGATCTATTACGAGTCCTGGGGCCAGACGTGGGAGCGTTCCGCGCTCATCAAGGCGCGTTTCGTTGCCGGTGATGAGGCAGTCGGCAGGGAATTCCTGACGCGCATCACCCCGTTCGTGTACCGGAAGTACATCGACTTCAGCGCCATCGTCGAGATCCGCGAGATGAAGCAGAAGATCAACCGGGACGTCGAGCTGAAGGGAAAGACCCACCGCGACGTGAAGCTGGGATACGGAGGCATCCGGGAGATCGAGTTCCTGATCCAGTCGCTTCAGCTCATCTACGGCGGCCGCGACCGGGGGCTTCGGGAGAAGAACTCCCTGAAAGCCCTGCATACGCTTGCCCAGAAGGGGCTGCTCACCTACCAGGAAGTCGCCGACCTCTCGAAGGCCTATGTGTTCCTGCGCACCGTGGAGCACCGCCTCCAGATACTGAACGACCTCCAGACCCAGACCCTTCCCGCGGGCGAGGCCGAGCTGCGCGTCCTTGCACGGCGCACGGGATACCTCGAGCCGGGGCAGGAAGCGGAGACGCTGCTGCGTGATTATGCTTCCCATACCCTCAAGGTGCGGGGTCTCTATGATAATCTATTAAGCCAGACCTCGGAAACGCGTGAAGAGGAACCGACCCGGCCGGATTTTGCCGTGCTCCTCGGTCCGGAACTGGGCGAGCAGGAGGCCGTGGCAGTCCTTTCGCGGTATGGTTTTCGGGACCCGTCCAAGGCATTTCGGAACATCGTCCTGCTCCGGGAAGGACAGGCCTTCGTTCACCAGACGCCGCGCAGCAGACGCGTGTTCAACGAGATGTTCCCGATGCTCTTCGAGGAGATCGCGCGATCACCGGACCCGGATATGGCGTTGAACTACTTTGAATCCTACCTGGCGTCGCAAGGATCGTGGGATTCGTTCCATGCGTTCATGCGGCAGGATGTGCGGGCGCTCAAGGTCCTGGTCTCCATCTTCGGGAACAGCGAATACTTTTCCCGCATGCTGATCAGGAGCCCCGGGCTCATCGAGGACCTGATGGACGCGAGCCGGGAGATCGGTCTCGGATCCGGCGCATTTCTGGAAAAGGGGCTTACCGCGGCGCTCGATAAGGCGGCGACCATAACCGACAAGCTCGACGCGCTTCGCCGGTTCAAACACCGCGAGGAACTGCGCATCGGTATGGCGGACCTCATGGGGAGCATCCCGCTGCCGTCGATCTGCCGGGGACTTTCCCGGCTTGCCGATGCCTGCCTCAGCGCTGCGCTCGCGCTTGCCGCAACGGAGACCGCAAAACGCTGCGGGGCAGGGGGGGGATGCGGCGGTCTTGCCGTCATCGGGGCGGGCAAACTGGGCGGCAGAGAGCTCATCTACGGCTCTGACCTCGACATCCTGTTCGTGTACGATGGATCAAACGCGGAGACCCCGCCGCCTGGACTCAGCGTGTTCGAACATTTCAGCAAGATCGCAGAGAAGACCATCTCCTATCTCACCACGATGACCCGTGAAGGGTTCTCGTACCGTGTGGACACCCGGCTCCGGCCCACGGGCGCAAAGGGCCCGCTTGTCCAGAGCATCGACGCATTCAGGAACTACTATTCCTCCGGCGCCGAGACCTGGGAGCGCCAGTCGCTGGTCAATTCCCGGTTCATCGCCGGGGACCGGAAGGTGGGAAGCATATTCTCGGAAGCGATGCCAGGGCTCATCTACCGCGATCATGATCCCGTCGCGCTGGCTTCGGACATCCGTTCCATGCGGAAGCGGATGCAGGAGGAGCGCGGCAAGGAAGACGCATCTCAGTACAATATCAAGCAGGGGAGGGGCGGGCTGGTGGACATCGAGTTTCTTGCGCAGTATCTCCAGCTTAAGAATGGGAACAAGCACGTTCGGGCAAGGGTTCCCGGAACGATGAACGCGTTGCGATCGCTACAGAAAGAACGTTTGCTCTCTCCCGGCGATCATCGTGTTCTCATTGACTCCTATCTTTTCCTTCGCCGGCTTGAAAGCAGGCTCCGGATCGTGGCGAACCAGTCCACGAGCTTCCTTTCCCGTGACGCGGGCAAGCTCCGGACCCTTGCGAAACGGATGGGGTATGCCGATGATGATGGCTTGGCCGGGAAGATGCTTCTTGACGAGTACGAGCGGACAAGCCGGAAAGTGCGGAATATATTCGAACGGATACTGGCGTGATGCATTACAACTTGCCGCTTGACCGGACCTCATTTTTGCGTTAGACTCTGCACCGCTTATCTATGGGACTCCAGGAACTTCCACTCTATCACCCCGCGTACTGGCCCACGTGGCTGGGGCTCGCATTCATGCGTCTTCTCTCCTTACTGCCCCTGCCGGTGCTCTGGGTGCTGGGCAGTGTGCTCGGCGCTTTCTTCCACCTGTTCCCATCGAAGATCAAGGAGACCGCCCTCATCAATGTCGGCCTCTGCTTCCCTGAACTCGGGAAGGAGGGGCAGGCCAGTCTTGTGCGGCGGCACTTCCGTTCCCTCGGCGTATCGATCATCTGTTACGGGCTCGGCTGGTGGTCGTCGGCATCGCGCCTCAGCCGGTTGGTGAAGATGCGCGACCGGCATCATTATGACGATGCGATCGCTGCGGGCAAGAGCATCATCGTTTTCGCGCCTCATTTCCTCGCGCTCGATATCAGCGGCATCATGCTCAGCAGTGAACGGCTGTATATCAGCATGTACCGTGCTTCGCGAAACCGGCTCATCGACCGGATGCTCAAAAAGCGGGCCAGGTACGGGGCTGTCCTGTTCGAACGGAAATCGAACCTCAAGGCGCTCATTCGTCACCTGCGCGAGGGAAGGCCGTTCTACTATCTGCCTGACCAGGACCCTGGTAGCGCGGAATCGGTCTTTGTTCCTTTCTTTGGCGTACCCGCGGCAACGGTCACTGCCCTAAGCCGCATAGCGAAGATGACGAACGCAGCGGTCATTCCCTGCTACAATCGTATCTTGCCCTGGGGAAGGGGATTCGAGGTCCGATTCGAGGAACCGCTCGTGGATTTTCCTTCCGGCGACCTGGAGAAGGACGCACGCCGTATGAATGAAGAGATCGAAAAGGCCGTCCGTCAGAATCCGGAGCAGTATCTGTGGGGATACCGCCGGTTCAAGACACGTCCTGCGGGAAGCCCGCCGGTGTACTGATAAGATCATTCAAAGTTCAATGTTTTAGGTTTAAGGAAGGTCTTATGCCAACTACCGATTCATGCCTTGAACTTTAAGCCTTGAACGTTGAATGGTGTAGCCTCCCTCATAAACGTTTTTTATACCTCCAAAGAATGATTTAATGGACATCGTTGCATATTTTCTTGATTTATCTCTATCATTATAATAACATGACGAGCTGTTCGCGGTAGGAATCGTGTCAATGACATTTGCTGAAATCATATTATCTCTATCATTGTAGTAGTTCTCGTGAAGGAGGATAAGCACCTGAAATGACTCAACGTTTCGCATTCCTATTTATCATGGCGATCGCTATCGCCGGCCTCATGACCGGTGGTGTCGCTATTGCATCTTCAGCGCCTGCGGCGCCCGCTGTTCAGGGCCATGCTGATATGCATGCCGTTGCCCCCGTGGCGCCCGAGGCACCCAAGTCAACGACGCCCTGGTGGGTTTGGCCTCTCTCCCTGTTCGTTGTAACGTTCATTCTGGGCATCCTTGCCGTTCTCGGCGGCGTCGGCGGCGGTGTGCTCTTCGTGCCCATCGTGGGCGGTTTTTTCCCGTTCCATATCGACTTTGTGAGGGGCGCCGGTCTGCTCGTGGCGCTTGCGGGAGCGCTTGCGGCCGGGCCGGGTCTTCTCAAACGGAACCTGGCGAGCCTGCGGCTGGCGATTCCCGTGGCACTCATCGCCTCGTCAGCCGCGATCGGCGGCGCCATGATCGGCCTTGCGCTCTCCGCGAATGTGATCAATACGCTCCTTGGCGCCACCATCCTGTTCATCGTGGTCATCATGGCAACGGCTAAGAAATCGGATTTTCCCGTGGTGCCGAAGCCGGATGCGTTGTCTCAGAGCCTCGGGATCATGGGCATCTACCGCGAAGAGTCGCTCGGCAAGGATGTTGAGTGGAATGTTCATAAGACGCCGATGGGCCTGGCGCTGTTCGTCGTGATCGGCATCATGGCGGGTATGTTCGGGCTCGGCGCCGGATGGGCGAACGTCCCCGTGCTGAACCTCCTGATGGGCGCGCCCCTCAAGATCTCGGTGGCGACAAGCAAGTTCCTGCTTTCCATTACGGACACTTCCGCTGCCTGGGTCTATCTGAACCAGGGCGCGGTTCTGCCCATGATCGTTGTGCCATCGCTGGTGGGCATCATGCTGGGTTCGATCATCGGCGTGAAGATACTTGCAAAGTCGAAGCCCAAGGCGATCAAGTGGATGGTCATAGGCCTCCTGCTCTTTGCGGGCTTGCGGTCGCTGCTGAAGGGGCTTGAGATCTGGAAGTAGTCTGGACGTGGTGACGGTAGGAGCAGTTCTAAACGAATGATGGAGGTTTTCCATGACTTCTGAAAAGACCAAGGCTTCGGAAGAGCAGATGGCGTATGCAAAGGTCCTCAATTTCGGCATGTGGCTGGGGCTTGCCGTACTGGTATTAACCTTCTTTGTGTACATTTCGGGCGTGCTCCCGAGCTATGTGCCTATCGACGACCTGCCGAAGTACTGGAGCATGAGGGTCCACGATTACAACGACAAGCTTCACGCGCCCACGGGCTGGGGCTGGGCGTCGCTCGTGGGGAAGGGCGATTATCTGAACTTTGTCGGCATCGCGATGCTGTCGGGATTGACCATCCTGTGCTACCTGGTGATCCTGCCGATCCTTATCAGGAAGAAGGATACCGCCTATGCGGTCATTGCGGTCATGGAAGTGCTGGTCCTGTCCCTGGCCGCGAGCGGTCTCCTGAAGGTCGGCGGGCACTGATCTCCGCGAGCTCTATTTGATTGAATCCCGGAACGGGCGGCATCGAGCCGCCCGTTCCTTGTTTAGTCCTGCTCCTATTAGTCCTTGTCATTTATTCCTGCTTGCCCTACAATTGAAATGAAGAGGATGCAAACGCGGTTCCTCCCCCTTGATGGGGGAGGTTAGGTGGGGTGCTGAGCACGAACGCCCGATACTTCACCCTCCCCTTAGTCCCCTCCCATCGAAGGGAGGGGAGAGTCAAAAGCCACGATCCTCCGTAGTTTGCTACGGGAGATTCAATTCCCGAGAAGGTGGTCCCTATGGGTGCGCAAGGCAAAAAGACAAAAAAGCAGGTCCCAGCGGTCCATGGCCCGAGCCTTCTGACGGACCATGACATCTACCTGTTCAAGGAGGGGAGCCACTTCAGCCTGTATGACAAGCTTGGAGCCCATCCGATGGTGCATGAGGGCATGAAGGGCACGCTCTTTGCCGTCTGGGCGCCGGAAGCGGAGAGGGTATCGGTCATCGGCGAGTTCAACCAATGGAACAAGGGATCCCATCACCTGAGCGCCCGCTGGGACGGGTCCGGCATCTGGGAAGGGTTCATCCCGGGCATCGAGGCTGGTGCGTTCTATAAATACCATGTCATCTCGCGCCATGCGGGCTATCGCGCGGACAAGGGCGACCCCTTTGCCTTCTGCTGGGAGGCGCCGCCACGGACCGCCTCGATCGTCTGCGACCTCAAGTATCAATGGAAGGACGATGCATGGATGAAGGACCGGCACCGGGCGAACAGCCTCTCTGCCCCGATGTCGGTCTATGAGATACACCCGGGCTCATGGGCCCGGGCCGTTGAGCGGAACAACGGCTATCTCACCTACCGGGAGATGGCGGAATCCCTGGCAGAGTATATGAAAGAGATGGGGTTCACCCATGTGCAGCTCATGCCCGTGATGGAACATCCCTTCTACGGGTCCTGGGGATACCAGACCACGGGGTACTTTGCCCCTTCGAGCAGGTACGGCAGCCCGCAGGACATGATGTATCTCGTCGACCATCTGCACCAGAACGGGATCGGCGTGATCCTCGACTGGGTGCCGTCGCACTTCCCGAGCGACGAGCACGGCCTCGCTTACTTCGACGGGACCCATCTTTTCGAGCATGCGGACCCGCAAAAGGGCTTTCACCCCGACTGGAAGAGCTATATCTTCAACTACGGCAGGCACGAGGTCCGCTCCTTCCTCGTGAGCAGCGCACTGTTCTGGCTCGAACGGTACCACGTTGACGGCATCAGGATCGACGGCGTGGCGTCCATGCTCTACCTCGATTACTCGCGGAAGGAAGGCGAGTGGATCCCCAACCAGTACGGCGGCAAGGAGAACATCGAGGCAATCACATTTCTCCGGCGGCTGAACGAGGAGGTCTATCGCAGATTCCCCGACGTTCAGACCATTGCCGAGGAGTCCACATCATGGCCCATGGTCTCGCGGCCCGTGTATGTCGGCGGGCTGGGCTTCGGGATGAAGTGGAACATGGGCTGGATGCACGACACGCTTGCGTATTTTACGACCGACCCGGTGTTCCGGAAATATCACCATAACCAGCTGACCTTCAGCATCTGGTACGCATTCTTCGAGAACTTCATGCTCTCCCTGTCCCACGACGAAGTGGTGCACGGCAAGGGTTCGCTCCTGAACAAGATGCCCGGAGACGACTGGCAGAAGTTCGCGAACCTGCGGCTCCTGATGGGCTATCTCTACACCCATCCCGGGAAGAAGCTCCTGTTCATGGGCGCCGAGTTCGGCCAGTGGAGCGAGTGGGACCACGAAAGGAGCCTGGACTGGCACCTGCTCCAGTTCCCCGCACACCGGTCGGTCCAGACGTGGATGAAGCACCTGAACATCCTGTATCGCGGCGAGCCGGCGCTCTATGAGCTCGACTTCGTGAACGATGGCTTCGCGTGGGGCGACCTTAGCGACTGGGAGCAGAGCGTGGTGAGCTATTTCCGGAAAGGGAAGGACCGCGATGATGTCCTGCTCGTCGTCAGCAATTTCACGCCGGTGCCGAGGCACAATTATCTCGTCGGCGTGCCGTCAGGCGGATATTGGCGTGAGGTCCTGAACAGCGATTCTCAGGAGTACGGCGGCAGCGGACAGGGCAATTTCGGCGGCGTCGTATCCACGCCTGTTCCCATGCACGGGAAAGACCATTCCCTCTCGATCACGGTTCCGCCGCTGGGAATGGTGATCTTCAAAAGAATCGCGTCATGAGCTCATTTTTATACATCCCCCTGCTATGCTGAACGAACAGATCCGTACCTTTCCTGATACCAAGGGGAGGATATGCTGTAGCCCCTCGATCATGAAGCACCCTCTCCCTTTTTCCCTCTCCCACAATGGGGAGAGGGGCAGGGGTGAGGGGAATTATGATAGAGGTGTTGGGGAGACGGATCTCGGTCATGTCGTTTCTATTTTGAGACGATCAATAAAGGAGGAGGCTGGGTGGGGAAGGGCCACATCAACCCGCGTTTTCCTCTCCGGGAAAGCATTTTATCATTGACAGAACCCCTTCATTTATTGTAAAGTTTTTTCGTTCTGACACATCCACCCTGGATACATTACGGTGACGGTTTTTTGAAAAATGAATGCATCGCACAATTTACCGGCAGTCATATCTCTATCTCTATTCACACCAGTACCTTCCCGAATAGTCCTTCCGAACAGTGAAACCAGCAGTACACAACATCCCCTCCCGGTCAGGACAGGGGAGGCACGGTGATCATTACTCCCGCAACTATCCTGTCACTATCCTTCGCGGTATTGCTGCTCGTTGTGCTGCTGGCGCTGTTCCTGCGCTCCCATCAACGCCTCCTCATAACCGCCGGATATTCGCTTATGGCGGTCGCTGCGCTGCTTACCGCTGGTGCCGGCGTCTGGGCAGTGTCACGCGGCACGATCGCCCAGGTGATCCTTCCCCTGGGCCTTCCCGACCTTCCCGTCCATCTGCGGCTTGACCACCTGTCGGGATTCTTTCTCGCGGTGATCGGGCTCCTGGCATTCTTCGTTTCCGTCTATTCAGTGGGATATGTCAAGGGATTCCTCGGCCATCGGCAGGTGACCAGCCTGGTCATATTCTCGTCGCTGTTCCTTGCCGGGATGTTCCTCGTGGTCCTGTCGGACGATGCCTTCATCTTCCTGGTGTCCTGGGAGATCATGGCAGCTTCCTCCTATTTCCTTGTGCTCTTCGAGGATGAACGCATCGAGAACCGCAGGGCCGCGCTGCTGTACCTGGTCGTGGCCCATGTGGGCGCGATCGCGATCCTGCTGTCTTTCGGCGTGATGGCGGGACTTGCAACGGATTACCACGGCTTCGAAGGCTATACGTTCGACGCGATGCGGGAGACCGATCTTCCGGCAGGGTGGGCAACGGCGGCGTTCCTTCTTGCGTTCTTCGGGTTCTCCGCCAAGGCAGGGGTCGTTCCACTCCATGTCTGGCTGCCGGAAGCCCACCCGGTAGCGCCTTCGAACGTATCGGCGCTCATGAGCGGCGTGATGCTCAAGACGGCCATCTACGGGATCATCCGTGTGGTCTTCGACCTCATCGGCGATTTCCCCGTCTGGTGGGGCGCGCTGGTGCTGATCTTCGGCCTCATTTCCGCGGTCGTAGGCATGTTGTCCGCGGTGATGCAGCAGGACCTGAAAAAGCTCCTTGCCTACAGCTCGGTGAAGAACATCGGCATTATCCTGATCGGTATCGGGCTTTCCATGATCTTCAGCTCCTCGGAGATGGTGCTGCTTGCGGCGCTTGCGCTCATCGCGGCGCTGTACCATACGCTGAATCACGCGATGTACAAAGGGCTCCTGTTTATGGGGGCGGGTGCGGTGCTCCATGCCACCCATGAACGGAACATGGAGAACATGGGAGGACTGATCAGGGACCTGCCATGGACCGCCGCCTTGTTTCTTGTAGGGTGCGTATCCATCTCGGCCCTTCCGCCTTTTAACGGCTTTGTATCGGAGTGGCTGACCTATCAGGCATTCCTGCTGTCCCCGGCGCTCGAGAGTCCCATCCTGAACCTGCTGATCCCCCTGGGGGCGGCGCTTCTGGCGTTAAGCGGCGCGCTGGCTGCCGCCGGCTTCGTAAAGGCGTTCGGGATCACGTTCCTCGGGCACCGGCGGGGAACTCATCATCACCGTGTGCATGAGGTCGGCTGGGCCATGCGAGCCGGCATGCTTCTGGCCGCGATCACGTGCCTGGGCCTCGGCGTCTTTCCGACCTACCTGATCCACTGGATGGACCCCATTACGGAACAACTGGTGGGCGGAAAGATCGCGTCCTCCGCCGCGGGCTTCGGATGGATGTGGCTTACGCCGATCGCCGCTGAGCGGGCCTCCTATTCTGCCCCGGTTGCTTTTGTCGGCATCCTGGCAGTTGTCGTGGTGACGTACCTTATTCTCCATACGCGACCCGGGACCATCCACCGGGTGCCGTTGTGGGACTGCGGTTTTGAAAAGATCACTTCGAGAATGCAGTACACGGCCACGTCGTTCTCCATGCCGCTGCGCCGGATATTGGGATTCCTGTTCTCGGTGAAAGAAGAAGTGAAGCCGTTCCCGCCGGGGGCGCATCCGGCCTTTCCCGAACGGCTCCAGTACCGTCTTCGCGTACGTGACCGTTTCTGGGGATGGCTGTACAAACCGGTGATAGACGTAAGCTTCTGGATCTCCCGCAAGGTGGGAAAGCTGCAGCAGGGCCGGATCCAGGTATATCTGATCTATTCCTTTGTGACGATCATTGTTCTGCTGCTGTTCTTGTAAATGAAGATCATTTTGCGGAATATGCGTATCGCGTCAGGAGTCATTGATTGAAGGTCCATCCGTTGCTCATAGAGCTCATCCAGGTCTTTGTACTTCTCTTTGCGGCTCCGCTGTTCGCGGGGTGGGTGAAAATGGTGAAGTGCTGGTCGCAGGGACGCACATCGCCGAGCCTGCTCCAGCCCTACCGCGACCTCTGTAAATTGTTTTCCAAGGACGTAGCTCTTGCCGAGAACGCCTCGTGGATATTCCGGTCCACTCCGTACCTCGTCTTTGGCGTCACCGTACTGGCCGGTGGCATCATCCCGATCATCTCTGTTGACCTGCCGTTGTCGGCCACGGCAGACGTTATCGCGCTCGTGGCGCTCTTTGCCATTGCACGGTTCTTTACAGCGCTGGCGGGCATGGACATCGGCACGTCATTCGGCGGTATGGGCTCGAGCAGGGAGATGACGATCGCGTCGCTTGCCGAGCCGGCCATGCTCATGGCGATCTTCGCTGTTTCCCTGGCAAGCAAGTCGACGTCGCTGTCCCAGATGGCCATTGTGGTATCCCAGGGATATTCCATCCTTCGGCCGTCCCTTGCATTCGCGCTCCTGGCCTTCATTCTCATTGCGTTGACAGAGACGGGGAGGGTGCCGGTCGATAATCCTGCGACGCATCTGGAACTTACCATGATCCACGAAGCGATGATCCTCGAATATTCCGGCCGGCATCTTGCGCTCATCGAATGGGCGAAGATGATGAAGCTTTTTTTGTTCATCACCCTCGGTATCGCCGTGTTCTTCCCCTGGGGTATCGATGCCGCAGGAGGGGCCGCGGGCCTTGCTTCCTCCTTTCTGATAATGTCCCTGAAGCTTGGCATCTCCGGGGTCGGGCTTGTCCTGATCGAGACCGGACTGGCAAAGATGCGGATATTCCGCGTGACTGAATTTCTCGGGAGCGCTTTCCTTTTTGCCACGCTCGGGATGCTGTCGTTCTTTATCCTGGAATAGAATGGACGGCGTTTGATGTTTTAAGATCCAAACCGGATAAGCAGAACCAAACGGCGTCTCTCGCAACCAAAAGTAGGCGCTTTAAGGCGAGCCGCAAAGGACGCAAAGAAGATCTTTAAGTCTTGGTATTGTCAGTCTGGATTTGCTTTTCTTTGCGAGCTTAGCGACTTTGCGAGAAAATAGTCTTGTCATTTTAATTTTAAGTTGATTCCGTCGTTATCTCAGGAAGGGAACCGATGAGCTACGCTTTTGCCGCACAGCTGAACAGCCTTCTGGCAGCGCTTATCCTGCTCACGGCCTTTGCCATGCTCGTGCAGCGCAGGATGTACGCGCTCCTGCACCTGTTTGCCTGGCAGGGATTGTTCCTCTCCATCAGCACCGCCGTCGTTGGATTCGCTGCCCAATCGCATCACTTGTATATCTCATCGGTGCTGACCCTGGCGATCAAGGTCATCCTGCTTCCGTACATCCTTCATGTGCTGATCCGGAAATTGAAGATCCACCGCGAGGTGGAGACGATCGTGAACGTCCCGACGACCATGCTTATCGGAATTGCCCTGGTGATCTTTTCCTACCATCTGACCGCGCCGATCCGTGAACTGTCCACCCTGATGACCAAGTCGACGCTTGCGGTCGCGCTTGCCACCGTGATGCTCGGCCTCCTTATGATGATCACCCGGCGGCACGCGGTCACCCAGATCATCGGTTTCCTCGCCATGGAGAACGGCCTCTTTTTCGCCGCCACCAGCGCGACCTACGGGATGCCGCTGGTGGTCGAACTCGGCGTCGCCCTGGACATCCTTATCGCGGCATTCATCTTCGGTATTTTCTTTTTCCACATCAATACGACCTTTGACAGCCTCGACGTGGACCAGATGGCGAGGTTGAAGGAAGAAGATTGACGCTGACGCGTCATTGCAAATTGTAAATATCAAATTGATGGATCGAGAAGCTGTCGTTAAAAATATTCAATTTCTAATTTACAATTTGATATTTCCAATGTATTGAGGTCTCATGATCCTTCTTGTTCTCTTATGTGTTCCGCTGGTCGCATCGCTGGCGCTGGCCTTCATCGGCGACCGGAAGTTCGCGCCTGAAGTGAACATCCTGGGCTCGGCGGCGACCTTCGTTGCCGGCATCGCGCTTGCGCTGGAGGTCTATCACCACGGACCGATGCTGGCAGGGGACAAGTTCTTCTTTGTCGACGCCTTCAATGTCTACCTGGCGGTGCTGACCTCGTTCGTTTCCATGACGACGGCGTTGTTCAGCAGGCGTTATATGCGACGGGAGCGGGAGCATGGGACCATCGGGCACCGCCGGATACGGTTCTATCATGCCATGTTCCAGCTTTTCATCTTCGCCATGCTGCTCTGTCTGCTTACGAACAACGTGGGTGTCCTCTGGATCGCCATGGAGCTCGCAACCCTGTCCACGGTCCTGCTAGTATCGCTCTATCGCACACCGTCGGCGATCGAAGCTGCATGGAAGTACTTCATCCTCTGCGGCGTGGGCATCGCGCTGGCGCTGTTCGGAACCGTTCTGCTGTACTTTGCGGCGGAAAAGGTGCTCGGGGCGGGCGGTGAGGCGCTGCTCTGGACGAATCTCAGCCAGGTGAGCGACCAGCTCGAACCGACCATCCTGTCCCTTGCCTTTGTGTTTCTCATGGTCGGGTACGGAACGAAAGTGGGACTTGTGCCGGTACATAACTGGCTGCCCGACGCGCACAGCGAAGGACCAACGCCCATCTCGGCTGTCCTCTCCGGGCTTCTGCTCAATATCGCCCTGTACGCGCTGGTGCGGTGCAAGGTCCTCGTGGACGGGTCCACGGGCACGCACCACGCCGGGAACATCATGATGGGCTTTGGCATTCTCTCGGTCATCGTCGCTTCGTTCTCGCTGCTCAGGCAAAAGGACATCAAGAGGATGTTCGCCTATTCGTCGATCGAACACATGGGGATCACCACCTTCGCCTTCGGCCTCGGCGGCCCTGTTGCCACCTTCGGCGCATTGCTGCACATGCTGGTCCACAGCCTGACCAAGTCAGCGATCTTCTTTACCGTCGGACACGCGTCGCAGATGCACCGAACGCAGGACATGGACAGGATCCAGGGCCTTATCCGGGGGAACCCGCTGGTCGGCTGGGGAATGACGTTCGGCGTCATGGCGATCGTGGGCATGCCGCCCTTCGGCGTGTTCATGAGCGAGTTCCTGATCCTTACCGCGACGATCAAGGACGCGCCGCTCATGGCGCCGTTCCTGCTCCTGGGGCTTGGCGTTACCTTTGCCGCGCTCTTTCGGAAGGTACAGCCCATGGTCACCGGTGAGGTTCCGCCGCACCAGAAGTTCCTGAAGGTGGCCCACGTACCGGTCCTCTTACACATGTTTCTTGTCCTCGGGATCGGCATCTATATGCCGAAGTTCCTTGCCGATTGGTTCCATACGGCGGTGGGGCTGCTGAAGTAATACGTCCGATGCGGGGACACGGAGACGCGGGGACGCGGTGAAAACAGATCTTTGCTTTATTCTGTGTCTCTGTGGTGAAGTGGTCTATCTATAGGATGACATGAAATGATCAGACTGAAAAGCCTTGTTCTGAACGAACTGGGGAAGGATGCGCGGGAAGATGACAGCCTCGCGCCGTCCTCGGTGTCGTCCCTGGTCGTCCCCCGGAAACGGTTCGCTGATGCGGCACGGACGCTCAAGAAGGACTATGCGCTTCTTGCCGCGGAGTGGGCGGCGGACGAGACGCCTTTCGGCAGAGGGTTCGCTGTTTTCGCCTGCTTCCGGAGGGAGCAGGAGTATCTCGTTATTAAGACCGAGGTCCCGGTCGGCGATGCGACGTTTCCTAGCCTGACAAAGAAATATGCGGCAGCCTACCGTTTCGAGCGGCAGATCCAGAGCCTCATGGGGCTTACGCCCGTCGGCAATCCCGACGACCGGCCATGGATCAAGCACGAGGACTGGCCCGCGAACGCGTGGCCGCTCAGAAAGACCTTTGACGCGAAAACAACGATGCAGCGGGTCCCTGGCGAGTATCGCTGGATCCGGGCCGAGGGCGATGGGATCTACGAGATCCCGGTCGGGCCGGTCCATGCCGGGATCATTGAGCCGGGCCATTTCCGGTTCCAGGCAATGGGCGAGGATGTCATCAATCTGGAAGAAAAACTGGGGTATGTGCATAAAGGCATCGAGAAACGATTCGAATCGTTCTCCTGGCAGGAGGCGGCGCGCCTGGCAGGCAGGGTCTCGGGAGATACGACCGTTGCCCACAGTCTGTCCTACTCCCGCGCGGTCGAAGCATTGACCGGCACCGTCCTGCCTGATCGCGCGCAATGGCTCCGTGCGCTGTTTCTCGAAAGGGAGCGCATCGCCAATCATCTGGGGGACCTGGGCGCCATTTGCAACGATGTTGCTTTCACCTTCCTTTTTTATCAGTTCCACCGCCTCAAGGAGATCCTGCTTCGCACGAACCATCACCTTTTTGGCCACCGGTTCCTGATGGACCGTATCGTTCCCGGGGGGGTCGTCGTAGATATCGACGGGGAGGGGGTCTTGGCGATCACCAACGAGCTGGCCTGGCTGGAGAGAGAGTACGAGCCACTCGTGACGATCTATGACGAGAACGCATCGCTCGAGGACCGGGTGCGGGACGCCGGCGTGCTCAGGCCGGAGCAGGCGCGTGACCTCTGCGCGGTGGGGATCGTGGCGCGGGCGAGCGGCCTGAACCTTGATTGCCGCGTAGATCATCCGTTCCCTCCCTATGACCGCATCAGTGTGAACGTACCGGTGCTCATATCCGGCGACGCGCATGCGCGGGCATGGGTTCGGGTGGAGGAGATCCGCGAGTCAATCAGGATCATCAGGGAGATCCTGAGGACCGTTCCGTCCGACGGGCTCATCGTCCCGATCGGCGATCCATTGCCGGACCGGTCCGGATTCGCCGCGGTCGAGGGCTGGCGCGGGGAGATCCTTTATTGGGTGCAGTCGGGGCCGAATGGGGAGATCAATCGCTGCATGGTCCGGGACCCGTCGAGCGTCAACTGGCTGGGCCTGGAGCAGTGCATTCACGGGAATATCGTCCCGGACTTCCCGCTGTGCAACAAGAGCTTCAATCAGTCCTATTCGGGGCATGATCTGTAAAGTCAAATACCACCACGGAGGCACGGAGACACGGAGAGGGGCAACATCTACAAAATGTCTTACTGCATTTAAAAACGAATGAATGATGTGTTTGCTTGCAGTAATGAAATATATTAATTAATTGTTGCAACATTGGTTCGCTTTTCTCCGTGACTCCGTGTCTCCGTGGTTAAATTAGGTACTTTTGGAGTTTTATGATCCGCATTTTGAAACACATTTTTCGCACCGGCATCGTCACCGAGCCGCTGCCGCCGATCACCGATCCCGAGATCGGGAAGATAGGCGTGCAACTGGAGGAGGCGATACGGAGCCGGTTCCAGCGGAGCCTCGCCATCCGGCAGGTCGATGCAGGGTCGTGCAACGGCTGCGAGCTTGAGATCCACGCCATCAATAACGCGTTCTACAACTGTGAGCGGTTCGGCATCCATTTCACCGCTTCGCCCCGTTTTGCGGACCTGCTGCTGGTGACGGGACCGGTCTCCCATAACATGGAGATCGCCCTCAAGCGGACCTACGCCGCGACACCGCCTCCCAAGATCGTTGTAGCCGTGGGTGACTGCGGCTGCAATGGAGGCGTGTTCGGAGAGAGCTACGCGTCGCTGGGCGGAGTAGGCAAGGTGATCCCCGTGGATGCGGTCATACCCGGATGTCCCCCGACACCTACGACACTGCTCCAGGGCATTTTGAAGGCCATTGACGGCAAGTTCTGATGGTCCGCCCTCGATCCATTCTTCCACGCGTATCGCCGTTTTCTTTTGTTTTGCCTCGGAGAACCATCTCGTATATACTATTTATCAACGGGCAGACGGCCCGGGAATTGCCGGGAAATACCGGGGAGGAAATCGCACATGCTCTGCTGCTCAAGGTCCCGTAGCGTTCTGATCATCGTTCTTGCCGAGCTTTTGTTCATCCCCGCGCTCTTTCTCACTTCGTCCTACTCCGACACACCCTCATCGGGCATTCTCAGGGACATACTGGAACGGGAATGCATCAATCTCAACAAGGACAAGATGTCCATGCTCCTTGCTGCACAATTTGGGCCGGAGCTGGAGAAGGAACCTGCTACAGACCTGCTCAAGATCATTGAGGGGGTGATCAAACGGACGGACTTCGACAGCATCGCAGAGGAGAAGACCGCCGAGATCATCGGATTGGTGCACGGGGCGTTCAAGAAAGGCGCGCCCCTGGATTATCTTGACGACATCTTCGATGTCGCCTATGTGAACACTATCACCGTCGACCAGCTCGCTGCGGCGGCAAAGGCCCTGAAGGAATTTCACAGCTCCGATGTGCCCCAGGATATTTATGAAGAGTTCGTCTATCACTCCATCGAGGACCGCTGGGACCCGGCAGCACTGCCGGTGTACACCCGTGGTTTGATCTATGGCGTGGACCGGGGGCTCTCGCCGGACAAGGTCGCCCTCATCATCATGCTCGATGCCAAGAACCCTGAATACGCGAACAAGCCGCCTGAACAGATGGTCATGGATTCCATAAAGCTCGTGCGCGAGAAGGAGCCGAAGAACTGGAAGCCCATGAGTCAGGTGGAAAAGGATCTCGCGCTCAAGAAGGACAAACAGCGAAGCCTTGAACAGAGAAAACGCGAGCTTGACAACAATATCGACCAGAAAGAACGGGCCTTTGTTCAGGTCCAGTCCGAGCTCAAGGAACTCCGTGAGTATCCGGGCGGGAAAGGATCCGACGTGGACATGGACAAGCTGAACCGCGACCTGGAGCGGCTGCTCAAGAACCTCCAGGGCGAGATCACGAAGTACCAGGGCCAGCGCGGGAACATCGTTGCTGAGCTGGAAGCGACCAAAAAGTACGTAGACCAGCAGCAGGATGCCAGGGACAAGGAGCGCAGGACGAAGCAGGAACGGGCACTGACGAAACAGCACGGGCTGGTGAGCTCGGCAGGCAAAAGCGGAAGGCTGAACACGGACAAGCTCAATGGCGCGGTGAACAGGTTGATCGGCACGCCTTACCGGTTCGGCGGGGACTCGGAGCGGGGCATCGACTGCTCGGCCTTTACCCGGAGGGTCTACCGGAGCCAGAACGTCGAACTCCCCCGGAACAGCAGGGAGCAGGCGCGGGTGAGCTCCAGTGTCGCCTATTCCTCGGTGAGGACCGGGGACCTGATCTTCTTCGACACTTCCATCAACGGCAGCATATCCCATGTGGGAGTGTTTCTCGGGGGCGGCACCTTCGCACATGCCAGCAGCAGCAAGGGCGTGACCAAAAGCTCCCTGAAGGAAAAATATTACGTGAAGAGGTTTGTGAAGGGCGGCAGGATCTTTAATGACTGATCATGAATATGAAAAAAGCGAGGTGCATATGAAGAACAATAAACTCTATTGCCTGGTGCTGATCATGGCAGCGGTCATGGTCCTGTCGGGATGCTCCAAAGACCCCGCTACGCCGCAGAACACGCTTGCTACCCCCGAAGAGACCGTCAAAGCCTATTGCGACCTGGACGCGAAAGGTGCGCGGCTCACCAGCGCGACCTGGTCCAAGGTGCTTCCTTATATTTCCTGGTCAGAAGAGGCGGGCTTTGATCGTGCTGTCGTAATATCCGGCTTCAGTATCGGCAAGGTCCAGAAGAAGGGCGACGCTGAATCAGCGGTCACTGTCGAGTATCAGGTACTGGGAGCTGTTTCAGGAGATTACGTATCAGGCAAAAAAACCGAGTCTGTGCGTTTCAAAGTGGTGAAGACCGGCCGGGGCTGGAAGATCAGCGAGCCTGACTTTATGCCGCCTCATGTGCTGGCCAAGGAAATGGCGAAACATCTGGAGGGAACAAAGAAGAACGAAGCGGCGGAGAAAGTGAAAAGCGAGGAGAAATGATGATCATGCGTTCAGTCTTGCTTGTCTTGTCACTCGTCATGTCGATGCCGGCAACCGCGTTCGCAGGTGCGGATGACATCCTGGGTGAGTGGTTCAACGGGGAAAAGGACGCCAAGATAGAGATAGTGAAATGCGCGGACAGATATTGCGGGAAGATCGTCTGGCTGAAAGTGCCGGATTATCCCGAAGGATCGAAGGACGGCACGCCGGGAACGCCGAAGCTTGACCACAACAATCCGGACGCTGCGCTCAAGAAAACCCCCATCATCGGTCTCCCGATCGTGTACGATTTTACCTTTGTTGGAGATGATCTCTGGAAGGATGGGCGTGTCTATGACCCGAAGAACGGAAAGACCTACAAGGGCAAGATGACCCTCGTTTCTCCTCGGCAGCTGGACCTGCGGGGGTATATCGGAATATCACTGCTTGGACGGACGACCAGCTGGACGAAATGAGCCGAGTGCCGAGTGCGAAGTGCGGAGTGCGGAATAGATATCAAAAGACAGAAAGACAATGAAGGACTTGGAAAAAGCGAGGCTGAAGCAGGCGCGGGAGTCGCTGGATGAGGCATTGGCGCTGCTTGCCGAAGAAATGGACGCCGGGTTCGTTCTGACGAACCTCTACTACGCATACTACTATCCCATACTTGCCTTGCTGAACGAGGGGCAGGTCCCATCCACCATGCAGAGCGTCACCATCGGCCTTTTCGATCAGCGATACATACAGACAGGGATCTTCAAAAAGGAATATGGCGATGCTGCACGCCGGATATTCGACATCAAGCCGAAATGCAGCGGGGAAAAGACCCCGGTGACCGCCGGGGAAGTAAGCGAGATGGCGGTTCTCGCCGGGTCATTCATTCAGGATATTGATTCCTATTTGAAAAGAAGATCCGCAGGGTCATAGGCGGGGACCATGACTACGATCAGGAACAGGACCAGCAACGGCAGTATGGACCCAGGAACGGGCGATCAGAATACATAACATTACCATGAGGAACAAAGATTCCCTGTCCCGGCAATGCGGGACCGCAGGGAGATCCAATGGATGTGGCAGGTCAGATAAGTGAACTATCTCCATACGACAAGGGACCGACAATATGAATAGACCAGACAAGACCGGAGGCGGTGCGGTCAGGCGGCTCATCGTGATCGCCCTGTTTGCCGGAGGCATACTGACCGGCATCGTCATTGATCGCGTCTGGACAGGGATGGGGGATAAGCAGCCGCCGCTCGTCGAGAAGCGGGAAGGAGGCTACACGTTCATCAATCCGCTTCTCCAATGTGACGGCGCCCAGGAGATCATCGGCGATCGGGAGATCAAGTCGTTCCAGCGCAAGATCAGGGGGTACGTCGATGCCGTCGTGAATAAAAAACGCGCAACGCAGGTGTCGATCTATTATCGCGATCTCAACAACGGACCATCGTTCGGTGTGAATGATCATGAGCGTTTTGCTCCTGCCAGCCTGCTCAAGGTACCGCTCATGATCGCCTATTACAAAATGGCCGAATCCCGGCCGGCGGTGTTGAAGGAGCAGCTCGTATATGACGGGAGCCAGGACCGCAACAAAACGAAGTTCTTCAGGGCATCCCGGGCGATCGAACCGGGAAAGCGGTATACGGTCGATGAACTGATCGAGATGATGACCGCATACTCTGATAATAACGCCATGTTCCTGCTGCTGAACCATTTGGATCGAACGTTTCGCGAAAAAGTATATCAGGACCTGGGCGTCTTCGATCCGAATGCCTCGGTGTATGATTACATGAGCGTGAAAGAGTACTCATCCTGTTATCGCGTCCTTTTCAATTCCTCGTACCTGAACAGGGAATATTCGGAGCGGGCGCTGCGCTACCTGGCCAAGCCTGACTTCCGGGACGGCATGGTCGGAGGCTTGCCACCCGGGATCACGGTTGCGCAGAAGTACGGAGAACGTTCATTCGACGATCCGAATATCAAGGAATTGCATGACTGCGGTATCGTGTATTATCCGAACATGCCCTATTTGTTGTGCATCATGACGAAAGGAGCGGATTATGGCGTTCTGGCCGATACGATAAAGGAAATATCAGCCATAATAGTAACAGAAGTGGACAGGCATCAACGCTCGCTGCAATCGAATAAATAGTCATACTGTTCAATTCTCAATATACTACGGTAGCACGGCAGGGCGGGTACATAGCGCATTCTTCGAACAGGTGATATCTATTTATATTGCAATCAATGATCCATAGACCGCACATCCGCAGATCCGCTTGCAGCGGGCGCTGCCCATTAGAGCGCTGGAATATAGGCCCTCCGGCTGCAAAGGGACAGAACAACCGACCGTCAGTGGATCGACAACGAAAGACCGGTCCTATTTCCTGAATGGATTTTTTCCTCCCTCTCTGGTATATTACTGCATCGATCCCATGAAAACAGCATTGTTACCAATAAGGCAGACCACGAGGCGCTACAACGCCTTCGGCCAGCACATGAAGGACCTGTACGGTCAGGCGGTGTATAAGGTGAACGTTGACGCCGGGTTCACCTGCCCGAACCGCGACGGAACGGTATCCGTGGGCGGCTGCATCTATTGCAATAACGACAGTTTTCGGCCGACCGCATGCACGAGCGCGGCCTCGGTGGGTGTGCAGATCGAAAAGGGGATACCCTACCTTCGACGACGGTATGGCGCCGAGAAGTTCATCGTCTATTTTCAGCCCTTCACCAACACCTACGCGCCGGTCGAGACGCTGGAACGGCTCTACCGCGAGGCCCTGGACCATCCCGGGGTGGTCGGGCTTGCCATTGGTACCCGTCCGGACTGCGTTGATGAAGGGAAGATCGCATTACTTGCAGATCTCGCGAAGGACCATTTCATCCTCGTCGAGTACGGACTGCAGTCCATCCATGACCGCACCCTGGAGTTCATCAATCGGGGACATGATTACGCATGCTTTAAAAACGCCCTGGAGATGACGGCGGGACGGGGTATCAAGGTGGGCGCGCACTTGATCCTGGGTTTCCCGACGGAGACACGGGAAAACATGCTTGATATGGCGAAGGAACTATCAAGTCTTCCCATCGGCTTCCTGAAACTGCACCAACTGCAGGTCATCAAGGATACGCTTTTGGCGGAGCAGTACGCGGCAAAGCCGTTCCCGACATTCACATACGAGGAGTATATTGCGATGGTCTCGGAATTCCTGGAGCGGCTTTCGCCGGACATCGTGCTGCAGCGATTGTTCGCAGCGGCTCCCGAGGATATCCTTATCGCGCCCATTTGGAACAGGACGCGGAGCGAGTTCCTGAACGACCTGGACTCGTACATGGAAAGCGTGGGAAGTTACCAAGGTAAAAGGCACAAAACGTAAGTTTACCGCAGCCAAAAGTAGGCGCTTCTAAGCTTCTAAGCGAGGACGCGGAGAGCGCCGAGAAAGACGAAGCAACTGTTATGGGTCCAGTGCAAGAATTTAACCTCTGCGTGCTCCGCGATCTCCGCGGTGAAAAGTTTAAGGAGCTGTTATGATCGATCTGCATACGCACTCATTGTTCAGCGACGGCGTACTGGTGCCGTCGGAGCTTATTCGCCGGGCGGTGATGAACGGCTATGAGGTCATCGCCATCACCGACCATGGCGACGCTTCTAACCTTGATTTCATCATACCCCGGGTGACGACAGCCTGCCGTGAGCTTGGCAAGCGCTGGAACATCAACGCGCTGCCCGGCATCGAGCTTACCCACATCCCGCCGGAGACCTTCGGCGCGCTCACGAAGAAGGCCCGCAAGCTGGGAGCCATGATCGTTGTTGCCCACGGCGAGACCCTGGTGGAACCGGTCCATCCCGGAACGAATCGGGCCGCCATCGAGGCAAAGGTGGACATCCTGGCCCATCCGGGGCTCATTACGCGGGATGAGGCGGAACTGGCGGCGAAGAATGGTGTTTGCCTGGAGATCACGACCAGAAAGGGCCACAGCCTGTCGAATGGCCATGTGGCGAAGATGGCGGGGGCGACCGGCGCGAAACTGGTCATTGACACGGACACCCATGAACCCGGCGACCTGGTGACCGATGAGTTTGCCAGGACGGTACTGCTCGGAGCCGGCATCGGACGAAGGCACATCGACGAGATCTTTCAGAACTCGCGGGAACTTGCCGACCGGGCGATCAGGAAGTTCAAATAAATTCGAACAAATCTCAAGAAAGAGCTTTTAGACACTGAAGAAGCGGATCAACTTCTGATAAATGCGGATAAAGAAATAAATTCCCTTGTAACAAATCCGATCTTATCCGACGTTTATCCGCATTGATCCGTGTCAAAGGTCGTTTCTTGAATGATCTATTGTCCAATAATTGCCAAGGAGGAATGTTCATCGATGCCGAAGATAAAAAAGAAGGCGAAATCCCTGATGCAGCCCGAAGATGAGATCAAGAGCATGGCCCATCACGCGTCCGAGTACTATCAGGTCTACCAGAAGCAGTTCACCATGGCGATCGTGGCGATCGTTCTCGTCCTTGCTGTCGCGCTGATCTATTCTTTCGTCAGTTCATCAAACGAGAAGAAAGCGGGTCAGATGCTGAGCGCGGCCTATGACGCCTCCAATCCGGGAGGCGGCGCACCGGCAAACTATCCGCAAGCGCTCCAGCGTTACCAGGATATCGTCAAACAGTATGGCGGGACGCTGAACGGCGCGATCGCTCAATTCTACTTAGGCAATACCTATGTGCAGATGGGACAGCCGGAGGCAGCTCTCAAAGAGTATGAAACGTTCATTAATAAATACTCAGGCGAGAGGCTCCTGCTCGGACTGGTATACCAGAGAATGGGGTATGCGTACCTCGCACTGGGCAAGCAGGATCAGGCGGTGAAGGCCTTTGGGCAGGCTGAATCCATAGCGGGGACGGGACCGGCAACGCTGGAACTTGCCCGGCTTTATGAACGAGAGGGCAAGATCCAGGAGGCGCAGAAGAGATATAAGGTTATCAGTGAAAAACTGCCGTCATCGGCCTGGGCCATGGAGGCGCGGAAGAAGCTCCAGCCGCCGGATCTTGGCCAGGCGCCGAAACCCGCACAGCCGGCAGCTGCGCCGAAATAACCGAAGTGGCGGAATTACGACAGGACATGAGCAACGACGGATATTGTCTCTCGCAAAGCCGCCAAGCACGCAAAGAACGGCAAAGATAGAAGATTTAATTGCTGATGGTATTGAGAATACTATCGATCAGGTGCCGGCTTTTCATTTTCTTTCATTGCTAAATATGGTTTATTTGTGAAGGGTCTGCTTTCTTTGCGCCTTTGCGTCTTTGCGAGAAATGTGCTTTCATTTAAGTTCTAGGTTCATGGTTCTTCCAGACGATGAAATAAAAAAGGGTTAGGAGATGTTCTCCTAACCCTTTTTGTTGTCTATGGTATTCTCGCTCAGATGCGGTCGACATCCACGACCAGTTTAATCTTCTGGCCCGCGCGGACCGTGCGGATGCCATTGTTCCACTGCCGGATATCCGCTACGGTGACCTCGTGCTTGTGCGCGATCCGGGTCAGGTTGTCTCCCCGACGCACCCGGTACAGGATCTGCTGCTTCTTGCCGAACTGCTCGGGCGACAGATAGCTCAGGTCCTGCTGCTTGCTGTTGCCATCGACCGGGATGAGCAGGTGCTTGCCCGGCGTGACGCGGTTCTTTTTCAGGCCGTTGATGTCGCTGATCGTTTCCGGGGTGGTGTTATACTGTTTTGCAATGCCCGCAAGGGTGGCTCCCTTGCCGACCAGGTGACGCTCCCACCGGATCTTCTGGTCCGAAGGCAGGTTCTGGTAATTTGCCGTAAAGGTCGTTTTCGTTCCGCTGGGCAGGCGGAGAATGTAATGCGTTGTATCGGGCGGTGTGACCCAGCGTTTCAGCTCGGGATTAAGCTCTTTGACGGTCTCGTACGTGGTTCCGGCGCAGCGTGCGATCAATCGCAGGTCCGTGCTCTCGGTGATGACGACCTCGTCGTACACAAAAGGTCCGGCGGGCTGAACGATGAAACCGTAGGCGTCAGGGTTCTTGGCGATGATGGTGGCGGCCATGAACTTCGGAATGTAATTCTTTGTTTCGCGGCGGATGTAGCGGGAATCCTTCAAGTCCCAGAAGTCCTCGGAACGCGTCCGGAGAACCGCCCTCTGGACCTTCCCGGCGCCCGCATTGTACGAGGCAAGCGCCAGGGGCCACGAACCGAAGAGGTTATGGAGGTCCTTGAAATGCTCGGCAGCCGCATGGGTCGCCTTGATGGGGTCCTTGCGCTCATCGACCCACCAGTCTATCTTGAGGCCATAGAGCTTCCCGGTGTGGGGCATGAACTGCCAGGGACCGACCGCGCGGGCCCAGGATATGGCGTAGGGATTGAATCCGCTCTCGATCATCGCCACGTACACCAGGTCTTCCGGTAAATTCTTTTCGCGGAAGATATCCTGCATCACGGGGATGTAGCGGGTGGACCGGTCAAGCCATTTTTGGAATACATCACGGCCCCTGGTCTTGAAGTATTCAAGATGGTTCTCGACGCTGTCGTTCAGGACCATCGGGATCTGATACGGTTTTTCCTCGAAAAGTCCTTCGATGTTCTCATCGATCTGGGCGAGGTCCTGCACAGGTGGCTTCAGTTCGCGGGGAATGTTCCGTTCTGCGGCTTGAGCGGCGGTTTCAGCGGACACCGGGGACTGCAGAAAGGGGAGGAGGAGAACGGAACACGACAGCAGGGTTATAGCGGTAAATCTATGGCGCATGAGGACTCCTTGCATTTGTTACTTAATACCCGATTGGCCCGTCAAAGTCAAGGTAAAGTTACCAGAAAATCCTGAAAAATCATTGTCTTGCTGTATCGCCGAATGATCCTCTTGGAGCGCGATTGCCTCTGCTCATCGGCGGGTCGCACCAATATTACGTATCAAGGCTATCACAGGGCGTGTTTGGCGGCTGCGGACCTTGTATTTGCCGTTGTTGTCCTGTATTATTGGCCAATGATCAGCGCGATGATCGACGAGGTATTCGCGTCCGTTCAGGGCGAGGGGCCGTGGGTCGGCCAACGGCACATCTTTGTCCGTTTCATGGGCTGTGACCTGCGCTGCGCGTACTGTGACACGCCCGATGCGGTCAAGAACGTTTCGGGATCCGAGGTCAGGAACTGCCGGGCGCAGGTCTCACCCGGTTCCTTTGAGCGCGAATCAGTGCCGAATCCCCTCAGTCCGGCAGGCCTCTCCGGACTTTGCTCACGCCTGCGCATTCCCGGCGTATCTCGTCCGGTCATGAGCATCACCGGCGGCGAGCCGTTGCTGCACCGGCCGTTCCTTCAGGAATGGCTGCCCTCGGAGCGGAAGATGTTCCGGATCTATCTCGAGACCAACGGCGTCCATTTCGCAGAGATGCGCGCGCTTGCCGGTCTGATCGATGTGGTGAGCATGGACATAAAACTGCCATCAGCAACGGGCCAGCGGGCGCACTGGGACGAGCACCGGAAATTCCTGTCCGCAACGGAAGGGATAGAGCGGTTCGTGAAGTCCGTGGTCAGCGGGAGCACGACGCCCGATGAGATCCTCATTGCCGCCCGCCTGGTAGCGGAGCAGGACCGAACGGTCCCGTTCATTATTCAGCCGGCAAGCGGCCCCGTGTCGCCCCCGGTGGAGTCGCTTATCCTGTTCCAGGACATTGCCCTGGAGATCCTCGAGGATGTGCGCGTGATCCCGCAGGTGCATAAGATGCTGCAGTTGCCGTGATCCCATTGCGGATTTCGGATTGCGGAATGCGGAATAACGGCCGTATGCGATAATTTGCAAGCTCGCAGTCTCACTATCGTCATTCCCGCAGCGGTCCTGAGCGGGAATCCAGTCTAACGCGCTGCTGAAAAACTGATTTCGCAGGCTAAAGCCTGCGGCTACCATATCTGAGAGCATTCATTTTATAATCTTGGTAGCCGCACCCTTTAGGGTGCGTTTGACATTCACTCCGAAAGGAACGCTGATTGGATCTTGATATCCTCGTAAAGGTCGTCGATGAACTGGCATCCCTCCTTCCCGGTGCGCGGGTGGACAAGGTGGTCCAGGCGGCCGATCATAACCTCTTCCTCGTGCTGCATCAGAAACGGAAGAATTACATCCTTTTCCTGTCCCCGGAACGCGCTCTTCCCCGCATCCACCTTGTTTCTCATAAGCCGTCCGGCACCCGTGTCGCCGCCGGTTTCTTTCTTTCCCTGAAAAAACATCTGACCGGAGGACGGGTCGATGCAATACGCCTGGTGAACGGGGACCGCGTGGCAGAGCTCCAATTCTCCACGCGAGGTGCCGTGCATGTTCTCATTTTCGAGCTCATCGGATCATCCGCTAATCTCCTGCTGACCGATCAACAGTATGCGATCCTGGCTGTGTTCCGCCCGGTGCCGCCGGGGGACAAGGTCAGGAGACCGTTCCTTGCCGGCTTGCAGTACGACCCGCCGGAACCAAGGCCGGGTTCGTTCGCAGCGAAGAGCGGGGTCGTCCTGCTTTCACCCCCCGAGGAGTATACGGGGCCCGCTCCCGTGAACAGGGCCGTCGAGAAATGGTACGAACGTACCGTTGCCGAACAAGAGACCGCATCGCTCAGGCAGGAACTTGTTTCCGTCGTCAGGAGGGCCGCGGAAAAAGCGGTGCGCAGGCGTGATGCCGTGGCGAAGGACGTCGCGGGGGCGGAGCAGGGTGACACCTTCCGCCTGATGGGTGAACTGGTCCTGGCGAACAAACACCTGCTGATGAAAGGGCAGATGACCGCGGAACTTTCCGGTTATGACGGAACGATGGTGTCTGTCGCCCTTGATCCGTCGCGCTCACCGGCGGAGAACGCAAGCAGGTATTTTCAACGATACAAGAAGGCGAAGGCCGGGCTCGCGGTCATGCGGGAGCGGTTCGCCGAGGCCCGTGACGAGGCGGCGTTCCTGACGTCGGTGCAGGAGGACCTGCGTGCCGCGGTCGATCGGGACGGCCTGCTCGCTATCAGGTCGCTGCTGGCGCGGCGGGGATATATCAGGGAGGGGGCAGGAAAGGTCTCGGGAACGCGTATCGTGACTGCGACGCCTTTCAGGACGATCGGGCATGAGGGATGGGAGATCCTCGTGGGAAAGAGCGCTGCCGGCAATGACTACATCACCATGAAACTTGCGCGGCCCGATGATCTCTGGCTCCACGCCGAAGGCATGCCCGGTTCCCATGTGGTCGTCAGGAACCCCGGGAAGCGCGACATTCCCGAAGGGGTCCTCAAAAAGGCCGCATCCCTTGCGGCCTGGTACAGCAAGGGGAGGAATTCCGCCAAGGTGCCGGTGGCGTATACCCGTGCCGCATACGTGAAAAAGCCGAAGGGGGCAAAGCCCGGCTCGGTGGTCCTGACGGAGCGTAAAACGATGATGGCCGCTCCGGAATCCGATCAACCGTAAGATTGTTTCTTGACAAGGTATGGCTACGTGCCTATAATTGCTCATTCTTCGTCGCGAATAGGACCCTCCATTGGAAATCATAGAACTTCTCAAAAAGAACCTGCTCTTCAAGGGCTGCACCGCCGAGGATTTCGAGCTTCTGTCAGGCCTTTTCAAAGAGCGTCAGGTGAAGCCAAATACGACCATCTTCTCCGAGAAGATGCCTGCCGAGGCCCTCTACATCGTCAAGAGCGGCAAGATCAGGATATCGGTCATGGAAGGCGAGGGCGATGAGGTCGGCCTCCTGGAACTGGGTCCGGGGGACTTTTTCGGCGAGATCGCCCTGATCCAGGAGTCGAGCCGCGCGGTGACCGCGCGGGCGGAAAGCGCGGTCGAGGTCGTCATGCTGACCCGTAAGGATTTTCTTGCGCTTCTCGACCTCGACCCCCGCGTCGCGGCAAAGATCACCCTTGCCATTGCCAGGCTCCTGGCGATGCGCGTCAAGGCCTACAGCGGCAAACTCCGGGAACTCCTGCTTTCATGATCCTTGCCGGTATCGATATCGGCACGAACACCATCCGACTGCTGGTTGCTGATACCAGCGACATTACCCACCGCGAACTCTATTCAGGAAGGACCATCACCCGACTCGGGCAGGAACTCGATCGCACGGGACGGCTCGCGGACGACGCCATGGCGAGATCCCTAGAGGCACTTGACGGGTATGTAAATGTCCTGCAACGCTTCCCGGGGATCCCTGTTGCCGTCGTTGGGACTAGTGCGCTCCGGAAGGCTTCGAATGCCAGGACGTTTGTGGCTTCGTTCAAACGGCGCACGGGGCTCGAATTGAATATCATCGGGGGCGAGGAAGAGTCGCGGCTAATGCTTGCCGGTGTCCGTCGCGCCCTGTCGTACGCGAAAAAGACGGAGGATGACCCGCTTGCCTCGGCCCTGGTGATCGATATCGGCGGCGGAAGTACGGAACTCATCGAGACCGTTCACGGCAAGGTCAAGTCCATGATGAGCATTCCCCTGGGAGCGGTCTATCTCACCGAGCGATTTCTGAGGAACGATCCGCCGCTCAAGGAGGAACTCGACACACTCCGCAAGGTCGTCAGCAGAGAACTGGACGCGTGGGAGCGCGAAGCGTTCCGCGGCAGGGATGTCCATCCATCTTTCTTCGCGACCGTTGCCGGTACGGCAGGTACGATCACGACCCTTGCCGCCATGGACCAGGCTCTTACCGAGTACGATCCTGCACGGATAAATGGATACATCCTGTCGCGTTCATCCCTGGACAGGCTGGTGCACATGCTGTCGGTGAGCACACTGGATGCGAGAAAGACACTCGCTGGCCTTGAATCCGGCCGCGAGGACATCATCCTCGCAGGAGCCATAGTGGCACAGGAGATCATTTGTCGCTGCGGGGCCCGTCAGATGCTGGTGAGCGACTGGGGGCTGCGCGAAGGGATCGTGTTCGACCTGTACGAGAAACGCCGTGGTGCAGGCACGAAATGACATATTTCATTGTATAATTAACATCAGAGGTTAACGAACGATGCAGGATGCTCGCATATTGATCATGGACGACGAGGCCCAGGAACGCAACAGGATCGAGTCGTTCCTGAAACAGAAGGAGTACGAGGTCACGGCCCTGGCGAGCGTTGAAGCGGCGGTCGAGGCCATGAAACGTGAGCGCTTCGATGTGTTCATAACGGACTGCAACATTCCCGGCGTGGACGCGCTCCGGAACTCGGACGAGGCGCGGAAGATCAATCCGGACATGGCGGTCATCATCATGACCTCCTTCGGCACCATCGAGACCGCAGTGAAGGCCATCAAGGCAGGCGCCTATGACTATCTGCCAAAGCCCATCGACCTGGAGCAGCTCGTGGTGCTCATCGGACGCATCTCGGAGCGCCAAAACCTCCTGCGGGAGAATGCCCGGCTCCGGGAGCAGCTGATCGATCGCTACAAGTTCGACGAGATCGCGAGCACCAGCCATGCCATGGAAGAGGTCATGAACGTGGTGGGACGGGTGGCGGCCAGCAATGCCACGGTGCTTCTCAGGGGTGAGAGCGGGACCGGCAAGGAACTTATCGCCAAAGCGATCCACTACCACAGCCCCCGGGCCGCCCGTCCGCTCATCAAGGTCAACTGCGCGGCGCTTCCTGAAACACTCCTGGAGAGCGAGCTTTTCGGACACGAGAAGGGCGCCTTTACCGGTGCCGCGGCCAGGCGTATCGGCCGGTTCGAGGCCGCAGACACGGGGACTCTGTTCCTTGATGAGATCGGCGATATTCCTCCCAGCGTGCAGGTGAAGCTCCTGCGCGTGCTCCAGGAGAAGGAGTTCGAACGGATCGGCGGCAATGCGACGATCAAGGTGGACGTGCGGCTGGTCGCGGCCACGAACCGGGACCTGGAAAAGGCGATGAAGGATGGATCGTTCCGGGAGGACCTGTACTACCGGTTGAACGTGGTGACCCTGGTTATCCCGCCGCTCCGGGAAAGGAAAGAGGACATCCCGGCCCTTATGGAGCATTTTCTGAGGAAGTACAGCCGGGAGAACAAGAAGGATATACAAGGCGTGACCGCGGAAACGCGTGATCTGCTGATGCGCTATTCCTATCCGGGGAACGTGCGGGAACTTGAAAACATCATCGAACGGGCCGTCGTCCTGACAAAAGGCGAGATCATCACCTCGGCGGACATCCCCATTCACCTCAAGACGATGGAGAGCGAGGAAAAGATCTGCGTTGCGAAGCGCGACGGTTCGCTGACCGACACCCTCGATACGGTTGAACGCGGTATCATTATGGAAGCGCTCAAGGCGGCCGGAGGGGTGCAGACCCGGGCCGCGGAAGAGCTCGGCATCAGCGAGCGGGTGCTGAGGTATAAACTGAAGAAGTTCAAGATCAGGGAACAATAATATGAATAAGTCCTGGCCGCTTATTATTGCTGGTGCAGCAGTACTTCTTCTCCTTGTTTACTTATCATCGGCAGGGAAGAAGCCTCCTGTTATTCCGCTCGATAGTCTTCATGCCGATCTCAAAACGAATGAGGCGTGCTTGCCCTGCCATGCACCGGGAAAGCAGGCGCCGTTGAAAGATACGCATCCACCGAAGGAACAATGCATCGTTTGTCACAAACCTGCTGAACGATAGCAGTGAACCAGATCATCAACGATCCCATTCGTCAATTGTTTCGTTCCGGTGTAAAGTCGTATGCTGTACCGTAACAGATAGAACGGAGATATCATTATGACGAACTTTCTTCTGATCCACGGCGCCATGCGGGGCGCATGGCTGTGGGACAAACTGATGCCGCTCCTGATGAAGGGCGGTGCGAACCCCATAGCGATCGACCTGCCGGGCCATGGATACCGCACGTCCGAAGGCTCGTTTGCGACCATGTCCACGTATATCGATGACGTCATCCAGTTCATCCGGAAGGAGAACCTCAAGGACCTGGTGCTCGTGGGCCACAGCATGTCCGGCATCGTGATCAGCAAGGTGGCGGAGGAGGTGCCGGAGCGCATAAAGCACCTGGTCTACCTTGCGGCGGTCGTTCCCAGGAACAACGAGGCGCTCATCGATTTGCTCACGAAGGAGCGGCAGGAGCCGCTCAGCAAGCTGCACGGGAAGGTGAAAGAGGTCTTTGGTACGCTGGAACAGCTGCGGCCGATGTACTTCACCGACCTGGAAGGGGATGAGAAGGAATTCTATCTGAAACAACTGACTCCCCAGCCGCTCGCCGCATTCTTCGAGAAGACACACTTCAGGCAGTTCCCGAATATCGACATTCCGAAGACCTATATCCTCGGCCTCAAGGACAAGAGCCTGCCGCCTGAATTAACGGTGCGGTTCGCCGAACGGTTGGGGATCACGCCGATAGAAATAGACGCGGGCCACGACATGATGGTGTCGCGGCCCGATGAGGTTGCGAAGGTCCTGTTGGGCCTCGCCTGACGGAGTGATGATGGCAGGGGGGGGCGGTGAACGTTAGTCCTTGTGGCAGCGTTTGCAGTTGTCCGCCGCCTTCAGATCAAAACCCTTCTGACCATTGTGGCAGCTGCCGCAGAACTGGCCTTTTGTGAGCATCGACATATCCATCTTATAGGCGGCATCGCCGCCCTTCATCTGAAAGGTCTTGTAGTGGCAGTTGCTGCACTTCTGCCCTTTCAGGTTCACATGGTAGTCATGGGCGAAGACCACTTTGCCCGCCCCCTTGGGCTTGTATTCGACGTCTCCGCCTCCTATCTTTGCCAGGGCGGTCAGCGGAGCAAGAACAAAAAGTCCAACAACGAGCGCGGTCCCTACGGTTCTCAACGTCATGCGCGGCCTCCTTGTTATTTCTTGTGACAGCGGGTGCAGTTCTTCGTCGATCCTGCGTCAAAGCCCTTCATCCCGTTATGACAATGCTCGCAGAAATCACGCTTCGTGATCACTTCTTTTTTCATCTCGTAACCCTGACCCCTGGAGAACTTCTGAAAGTGGCAGGCCACGCACTTGATGCCGCGCGTTTTAATGTGGTAGTCATGGCTGAAATGGACAGGGTCCGCCTTTTGCAAGGTAAACGCGATGTCTCCGCCTCCGACTGCAAAAGCTGTGGTTGCCGTGGTGAACAGGAACAGCAGGACAAACAACAGAATGGCGTTCCGCATGGGACCCCCTGTTATTTATGGTTTATGGCATTTGACGCAATTATCGGTTCCCTTCACGTCGAACGACTTTTGGCCGTTGTGGCACTTGCCGCAGAAGTCTCCCTTCGTGATCTTGTTCATGTCCATCTTGTACGAACCCTGGGCCATCTGGAAGATCTGGTAGTGGCAGCCCGTGCACTTGATGCCTTTGCCTTTGACATGGGACTCGTGGCTGAAGTTCACCGGACCGGCGTTCTTGGGGGTGAACTTGATGTCACCGCCGCCTACCTTCTGCGCCATTGCTGAGAACGGCAGAACCAGACATACGATCAGCAGTACGACAATGATTCCCTTTTTCATCGGTCAGTACCTCCCCCTGGCATAGATAGTTCCATGCGGAGGATTATAACACACTGGATGCGAAAAACAAGTCTTTCTTTATGATTATCATACTCTTGGCCGTCTCTTCTGGTATACTAAAATCATACGCATCTTCACTCCGCGAGGTGATGCCATGATCAAGGAAAACATACACCAGATCATCCGAGATTCCCTTACCAACATTGTCCAACCGGTCCGCCTGGTCGTTATGACCGGGGAAAAGGGCTGCGAGATGTGCCCGCAAACGGTCGAGATCGCCCGTGCCATCAAGGCCGCGGCCCCGAAGGTAGCGCTGGAGTTCTATGATATCACCATGGACCGAGACAAGAGCGAGGAATACGGCATCACGCGGGTCCCCTCATGCGTCGTGGAATCCCACGATGGAAGGACGGTGATGTTCAGCGGCAGCCTCGAGGGGATATCGCTGATCCTCCTCCTGGATGTCATTGACAGCATTGCCGTCGGCCGTGCATGGTTCCCGGACAGGATCAGCAATACCCTGAAGCTGCTGGTCAACGAGGTCCCGGTCCAGGTGCTCCTGGAGAATGACTGTTCCCTGTGCAGGCCCGTTGCAGAGACCGCCATCGGCCTGGCGCTGGCGAACAAGCTGGTCTCGACCGAGATCATCGTCGCCGATGACTATCCGGAGTTCCTGGCGAAGCACAGGATCAAGTTACTGCCGTACACCCTCTTCGGCCCGAAACTTCACCTGGATGGCCATATCACCGAGAGCACGTTCCTCGAGATGATCTTCAAGGCGGAAGGGGAGAAGGGCACCTCGGACAGGCGGTGCATCGTATGCGGGCATGCGTCTCCCGATCTTATCTGCCAGAACTGCAAGACCAAGATCCAGGCCGAGGCGGTGGACCATAAACGGAAGGACGAAAAGGTCCAGGAGCGGGGAAGCGCCATGGGATCGCACAACCATGGTTGAGAAGGTACACGGAACGCGGAGCGAGCAGCGAGCATTGAACAGAGGGAGTCTACACAATGAAACAGGCGATGTTCCAGGAGCCGAAAGAGGGCAACAAGGTCCTGTGCGGCCTCTGTTCCCACCACTGTCTGATCTCCCCGGGCCACCGGGGCATCTGCGCGGTCCGCGAGAACCGTGACGGCACGCTCTACAGTCTTGTCTATGACCGGATCATCGCCCGCAACATCGATCCTATAGAGAAAAAACCGCTTTTCCATTTCCTTCCCGGCAGCCTTTCCTTTTCCATCGCAACGGCTGGCTGCAACTTTCGCTGCAAACATTGCCAGAATGCCGACATCTCGCAGCTGCCCCGCGACCATGCCGGCATGGTCGGGGGCGAACCGGTGACGCCTGCGGAGATCGTTGAGGCCGCCCTGCGGCACAATTGCGCAAGCATATCCTATACCTATACCGAACCGACGGTCTTTTTCGAGCTTGCCTATGATACGGCAAAGCTGGCCCGTAAGGCCGGAATCAAGAACGTTTTCGTCACGAACGGCTACATTACCCCCGAGGCGCTCCGGGAGATCAGCCCCTTCCTCGACGCCGCGAACATCGACCTCAAGGGATACACCGATGATTTCTACAAGAATATATGCGGTGCGCGGCTGCAGCCGGTGCTGGATTCGATCCGCCTGTATAAGGAACTCGGGATATGGATCGAGATCACGACGCTCGTCATCCCCGGACACAACGATTCGGAGGACGAACTCCGGCAGATAGCACAGTTCGTCCGGTCCGTGGGTGAAGGCGTTCCCTGGCATGTGTCACGGTTCCATCCGACCTACAAGCTCATGGACCAGCCGGTTACTCCGGTTAAAACGCTGAAGCGGGCGAGGCAGATCGGCATCGACGCGGGGCTTCGATATGTGTATGAAGGGAATATTCCCGGTGAGGGAGAGGAAACGATCTGTTGGAGCTGTGGAACGTCCCTGGTGAAGCGCTTCGGATTCTCCGTGGAGGAGAACCACGTGCATATGGGAAAGTGCGGACAATGCGGGGCGATGATCGATGGGGTGTGGGAGTAGGGCATGACACGGGGACGCGGGGACAAGGGGACAAGGGGACAAGGGGAAGATAATGACCAAGTGCGAAGTGCGGAGTGCGGAGTGGACTACGAGACCTTCGAGCATGAGGCGGACATCGGCATACGCGGATTCGGGAGTACGCCTGAAGAGGCGTTCGCGAACACGGCTGCAGCGCTCTATTCGGTCATGGTCGATATCACCCGGGTAGAACAGAAAGAGTTCCGCGGCGTGAACGTCACGGCAGACGATCAGGAAAAGCTGCTCGTGGAATGGTTGAACTCGCTTCTCGCGGTTTCCGACATCGAACGCATGGTCTTCTCGAAGTTCGAGGTCAGGATCGAAGGGAACAGGCTTGCAGGCACGGCCTGGGGCGAGCACCTTGACCAGGGGAAGCATCGCGCTCATGTTGAAGTGAAGGGTGCGACCTATCATATGCTCAGCGTTCGTCAGGAGAACGGCCGGTATGTGGCCCAGTGCGTGGTGGATGTGTAGGGGCAGTCGTAAAACAGTCGATCGTCGTCAGTCGGCAGTCTGATATCTGTTCCTTTTGTCTGCCTAAGACTTGTGACTGCCGACTGCTGACTGCCGACGCTTGTGGAACGGTGAATTATGGACGTACGAACGTTACATAAATTGACCGACTACTGCTGGGAGATACCGCAGACCGGGGACATGAACGTCCCGGGCAGGATCTTTGCCAGCGAGAAACTCATCGCGGAGATGGATGAGAAGGTGGCTGAGCAGATCCGCAATGTGGCCTGCCTCCCGGGCATCCAGATCGCTTCCATGGCCATGCCCGACGCCCACTGGGGCTACGGTTTCCCCATCGGCGGTGTGGCGGCCTTCGATCCCGATGAGGGCGGCATCATCTCCATGGGCGGCGTGGGATTCGACATATCCTGCGGAGTGCGCACCATGAAGACCGGCCTGATGAAGGACGATGTCCTGCCCGGGATCGAGCGTCTTGTTGACCAGTTCTACAACCGCGTTCCGGCGGGCGTCGGGTCCGAAGGTCTCATCAAGCTCAACGCCTCCCAGATCGACGAGATGCTGCAGGGCGGCGCAGAGTGGGCGGTGAAAAAGGGCTACGGCGTGAAAGAGGACCTGGAATATATCGAGGAGCACGGCCGTGTTGACGGCGCGGACCCCTCCCAGGTATCGGATACGGCAAAGAAGCGGCAATACCGCGAAATGGGGACCCTCGGCTCGGGAAACCACTATCTTGAAGTGCAGGTCGTTGACGAGCTCTACGATGAGCAGGCCGGCCAGGCCATGGGGCTCCGGAAGGACGGCGTGGTCATCTCGGTGCACTGCGGCTCCCGGGGATTGGGGCACCAGATCGGCACCGACTATCTCCGGAGTCTTGCCAATGCCGCGCAGCGGTTCAAACTGCCGATCAAGGACCGCGAGCTTGCCTCGGCGCCCATCACGTCGCCGGAAGGAAAGTCCTACTTCGGCGCCATGAGCGCGGGCATCAACTGCGCGCTGGCGAACCGCCAGATCATCACCCACCTGGTGCGGGAGATCTTCACCGGCGTCTTTCCCGAAGGGCGGATCACCATGCTGTACGACATCAGCCACAATACCTGCAAGGTCGAGACCCATGTCGTCAAGGGAAGGAAGAAGCGGCTCTTTGTGCACCGCAAGGGCGCCACGCGCGCTTTCGGGCCGGGCCAGGTCGACCTGCCGCCGGAATACCGGCATGTGGGCCAGCCGGTGCTGATCGGCGGGACCATGGGCACGTCATCCTATATCCTCATTGGCACGGAACAGGGGATGGAGGTGGCATTCGGCTCCGCCTGCCACGGAGCCGGCAGGGCCATGTCCCGCACCCAGGCGAAGAAGCAGTGGCACGGCCGCGACGTGGTGCGGCAGCTCGAAGGGCAGGGCATCCTGGTGCGGGGCCATTCCTATTCCGGCATAGCCGAGGAGGCACCGGGGTCCTACAAGGACGTGACCGAGGTGGTTGATGCGGCACATTTCGCGGGTCTTGCCAGGAAGGTCGCGCGCGTCAGGCCGCTGGCCTGCGTAAAAGGATAGCTGACCATTTAGTATCTACCGGAGAGAGCATGAAAAAAAGGTTCATCGCCGCAATCATCGCTGTTCTGATCATCACTGGCGTCGCGGCCTATCAGTATCTTAAAACCAGCCGGAACGACGGAATGCTCGTTCTCTCGGGCACGGTCGAGGTGACCGAGGTGAACGTGGGATTCAAGACGGCCGGCAGGATCGCCGACCTGCGGGCGGAAGAGGGACAACGGGTCACAAGCGGCGACCGGCTGGCGGTGCTCGATAACGCCGAGCTGAGGAGCATTGTGGAGCAGAACCGGGCCGCTGTCCGCAATGCAGAAGCGGAGTTCGAGAAGGCACGGAAGGACCATGACCGGTACCGGAACCTGTCGCAGGACGGTGCCATATCCACGCAGCAGCTGGATGCCGCACAGAAGGCCTACGATGTCTCCCGCTCCCAGTTCGACCAGGCCCGGGCGGCGCTCCGGACCGCCGAGGTGAGGCTGCACGATATGACGCTCGATGCGCCCGTTTCAGGCATCGTTCTGGTCCGGAACGTCGAGCCCGGCGAGACCATTGCCGCAGGTGTTGCGGTCTATGCCCTCGGTGACCTCGCCAATCCCTGGGTGCAGGTCTATGTAAGCGAAACAAAGCTCGGAATGGTAAAACTGGGCCAGAAGGCGGAAGTGTCCGTGGACACCTTTCCGGGAAAGTCCTATGAGGGAAGGGTGACCTATATCGCTTCGGAGGCAGAATTCACGCCCAAGAACGTCCAGACCCAGGAGGAACGGGTCAAGCTGGTATTCGGCGTGAAGGTGAGCGTCACGAACCAGAATGACGAGCTTAAGCCGGGGATGCCCGCAGACGTAAAGATAAATATCAGATAATATAATTGGTTAATAGAATATATTAAAAGCTATAAATTCAATTAGATGCAATAATGTAGTTAATTAAATGGTTTTATTATGACCCTGCCTCCCGTGATCACTTCCGCTGGTCTTTCCCGTTCCTTTGGTACCGTCAATGCTGTGAACAAGCTCGATCTTGCCATCGATCGTGGAGAGCTCTATGGTCTTGTGGGGCCTGATGGAGCCGGCAAGACCACGACCATGCGGCTTCTTGCGGGGATCCTGGAGCCGACGGCGGGTGATGCCCGGGTTGCCGGCTTTTCTCTTCGGGAGGACCCGGAAGGTATCAAGGGGCAGATAGGCTACATGTCGCAGCGCTTCGGCCTGTACGAGGACCTGACGGTGCTGGAGAACATCCTGTTCTACGCAGACCTCTACGAGGTCCCAAAAAGGGAACGAGCGGACCGGATCAAACGGCTTCTTTCGTTCAGCGGGCTCGATCCGTTCCAGAAAAGGCTGGCCGGGGCGCTCTCGGGCGGGATGAAGCAGAAATTGGGCCTTGCTTGCGCCCTTGTCCATACGCCGGAGGTGCTGCTGCTCGATGAACCGACGAACGGGGTCGATCCGGTCTCGCGCCGGGACTTCTGGCGCATTCTTTACGATCTCCTCCGTGAAGGGGTCACGATCTTCCTTTCCACGTCCTATCTCGACGAAGCCGAGCGGTGCACCCGCATCGGTCTGATCCATAGGGGCGGCATCATCCTCGAGGGCGAGCCGCTCCAGGTCCGCAGTTCGCTCAATGTACCGATGATCGAGCTTTGGCCGGACCGCGTGCGGGAAGCAGGGGCACTCGCCCGGGACACGGCCGGTGTGAAGGACGTTACCGTGTACGGGGACCGCCTGCACATCGCCCTTGAGCAGGGCACCGCGGCGGCATCGGTCATTGACAGCCTGTCGCGGTCGGGGATCGCCGTGCTTGACCATCGGGCGATCCTTCCGTCACTGGAGGATGTCTTCATCGCATCGGTGGAGAAAAGAACATGATTGCGGAATGCGGATTGCGGATTGCGGAATGGGGGATCAGGTCGTGATACAGAACGACGGAAATACCGCCGTCAGTGTCAGGAACCTTACGCGGCACTTCGGCGATTTTATCGCCGTGGACGGGATAGATCTTGCCGTGGGAAAGGGCGAGATCTTCGGATTCCTCGGGCCCAATGGCGCGGGAAAGTCCACGACCATTCGCATGCTCTGCGGCCTGCTCCTTCCCTCCGGAGGGAAGGGTGAAGTGGGCGGATTCGATATTATCACTCAGTCCGAGGAGATCAAGTCAGCCATAGGCTACATGTCCCAGCGGTTCTCGCTGTATGATGACCTTACCGTGGGGGAGAACATCGATTTCTTCAGCGGTCTGTACGGCGTCCATGGTGAACGGCGGCACGAACGCAAGCAATGGGTCCTTGCGATGGCGGGGCTTGCCGACCGGAGGAAGGCATTGACAAGGACGCTTCCCGCCGGGTTCAAACAGCGTCTCGCGCTCGGGTGCGCGATCCTGCATGAGCCGTCCATCCTGTTCCTGGACGAACCCACGGCCGGTGTCGACCCGGTGTCACGGCGGGATTTCTGGGACCTCATCCATGCACTGGCGCAGCGGGGCGTCACGGTCTTTGTAACGACCCATTATCTCGACGAGGCCGATTACTGCGACCGTCTCGCCCTGATCTACCGGGGAAGGATCATCGCCGAGGGGACGCCAAAGCAGCTCAGAGGGTCACCGCTCGCGAAGCAGGTGATCGAGGTCGAGGTCGCCGCGCTCGTCGATGCCATTGACCTGCTGGCGTCGCATGGCGTTGACGCGGTGATCTTCGGCAGCAGGATCCACGCCACGGTCGAGGACGCGGAGGCAGCCATCCCCGCGGTACGTGCCATGCTGGCTGGGGCGGGCATCGCGGTCACGAGGATCGAGCGGATCATCCCGTCCCTGGAGGATGTGTTCGTGACGATGATAAAGCAGTCGTAAAGATAGTCGAGAGGTGGTCGATAGTCGGCAGTCAAAACCAGTCACGAACCATTGCAATCTGACTGATGTATGACTAGAGACTGACGACTGTCGACTGGTACTTATGAGACTCATCCGTATCAAAGCCGTTGCCTGGAAAGAATCGCTCCAGATCATGCGGGACCCCCTGAGCCTGGTCATGGCGTTCCTCGTGCCGCTCTTCCTGCTGCTGATATTCGGCTACGCGATAACCTTTGATATCCGGGAGATCGATATGGTCATCGTTGATCAGGACCGGAGCAGCCACAGCCGCGACCTGGCGCGCGCCTTCGAGGCGTCGGGCTATTTCACGGTCCGGGCCGTTCTGGACGGTACCCGCGATATCGATGATGAGCTCGACTCCGGCAGGGCAAAGGTCGCGGTGATGATCCCGCCCGGCTTCACGAGGACGATCATGGCGCGCAGGACCGCACAGCTCGGCGTCGTCGTGGACGGAAGCGACGCGAATACGGCGACCATAGCGCAGGGATACCTTGCCGGCATCATCGGGCAGTATTCACGGCGGCTTGTTCCCGGCGGAGCGCCTCCAAGCATCGACGTCCGGGCCCGCGTCTGGTACAATCCCGAGCTCAAGTCGCGGAACTTCATCATCCCGGGCCTTATCGCGGTCATCATGAGCGTCATCGTTGCGCTGCTCACGTCGCTCACGATATCGCGGGAGTGGGAACGGGGCACGATGGAGCAGCTCATTGCAACGCCGGTCGGGACGAACGAGTTGATCATCGGGAAGCTTCTTCCGTATTTCGTCATCGGGTTCATCGACACGGTGCTCTGCATCGTCATGGGCACGCAGCTCTTTCACGTCCCGTTCCGGGGGAGCGTCGCCCTGCTGCTTGCCCTGTCCAGCATCTTCCTTGCCGGCGGGCTCTGCATGGGCATGACGATCTCCATCATCTCGCGGAACCAGCTGCTGTCCAGCCAGATGGCCCTTCTGAGCACCTTTCTGCCGTCGTTCCTGCTGACGGGCTTCATCTTTGCGATCCCCAACATGCCCACGCCGCTCCAGATCATCACCTACGCCGTGCCCGGCCGCTATTTCGTCAAGATCCTGAAAGGGATCTTCCTCAAGGGAACGCCCATGTCCATGCTGGTGCTGGAGACCGTACTGCTCACGGTGTTCGGCGGCGTCATGTTCCTGCTTGCCAACCGCCGGTTCCATAAGAGGATCGAATAGCATGCTTGAGCGCATCCGTCATATGGTCCGCAAAGAGTTCATCCAGGTGCTTCGCGACAAGCGCCTCCGGTTTTTCGTCGTCGTGCCGCCGCTCGTTCAGCTCCTCATGTTCGGGTATGTGGTCACCATGGATGTGAATGTCGTGCCCACGGTCCTTGTCGATCATGACCGGACCGCGGCGAGCCGGGAGCTCACGAGGCGCTTCGGATCGTCAGGCGTCTTCGTGTTCACGGCCAGTGCCGTGAACGATCAAGGCGTGCGGGATGTGCTGGACCGCGGCGCGGCCGCCTGCGCGATCCAGATCGACCGGGGGTTCGAACGTGATCTCCGCAGGGGGAGGCAGGCCTCGATACAGGTGGTCCTGGACGGCACGGATTCGAACACCGCGAGCGTTGTCATGGGCTACGTGAGCCAGATCATCGAGCGGTACTCGTTTGACCGGCCCGGGGCCGGAATCGCCGTCCGGCAGCTGCCGGTGGACCTGCGTCTGCGCGCCTGGTATAATCCCGATCTGCGGAGCAAGAACTACAACGTGCCGGGCGTGATGGCCACGGTCATAACGCTTCTGTGCCTCATGTTGACCTCCATGTCCGTGGTGCGCGAACGGGAGATGGGTACGATGGAACAGCTCATGGTAAGCCCGCTGCGCCCTGCCGAACTGATGCTCGGCAAGACGATACCGTTCGCGGTCATCAGCTTCGTCGACATGATCCTCGTGACCCTGATCGGTGTGTTCTGGTTCCAGGTGCCGATCAAGGGTTCGCTGCCGGTCCTGTTCCTGGGCACGTCGCTCTATCTTCTGTCCGTTCTCGGGATCGGCCTGTTCATTTCCACCTTCGCACGTACCCAGCAGCAGGCCCTCATGACCACGATCCTGTTCTATATGCCGAACATCCTGTTGTCGGGGTTCGTCTTCCCGATCAAGAACATGCCGGAATTATTCCAGCTGCTTACCTATGGGATCCCGCTTCGCTATTTTCTCGTCATTATCCGCGGGGTGTTCCTGAAGGGGATCGGCATCGAGATCCTCTGGCCGCAGATGGCCGCGCTCCTCATCATCGGGACCATGGTGATCACGCTCAGCGCTCTCCGGTTCCGGAAGCGGCTGGTATGAGCCGGAACTGACGGTTTTGGACCATAGCAACGCGATCGTACGCTATAATAGAATAAGGAACGCACAATACTTTTCCCCTGGGGATCAGATATGACGTTATTCAGGTCGCTCGCGGCGAAATATATTTTTATCAGCGTGATCCTCCTGCTCTTTTTCGCCCTCTATACCGGAGGAAGCTTCTATTTCACGAACGTCATGGAGGGCGATGCCCGGAAGATCAATGTGGCCGGACGCGAGCGGATGCTGACCTACCGGATCGCCTCCCACCTGCATTTCATCGCCCAGAGCCCGCCGTCCGCCGAGCGGGAACTGCACGCCCGGGGTGTGGAGACGGCCATGGACGAGTATGAAGATGCGCTCCTCGCCCTTGCGGGCGGCAGCGTCAAGCTGGGATTGGAACCGCTGCACGTGCACGACGGTCCTTCCCGCGTCCAGCTCGACGAACTGACCGGCCTCTGGAAGAACGTCCAGCGGCCGCTCCTGAGGACGATCATCAGGCAGCCGCTGCGAAACGTAAAGGAAACCTGCGAAGCCTGCCATGCCGCTGTCCGGGAGAACCTTCCCAAGATCGAAGCGCTCGTGAAGCGCATCGAGGAACACCACGAACGGGAGCTTTTGGCCTTTGATCTCTACCGCTTCAGTTCCATCGTCCTGCTCGTCGCCATTCTTATCTCGCTGGTCGTCTACGCGGTCCGGAGCCTCATCCGTCCTGCGCGCGAGTTGCGGGCCGCGGCGGCGGATGTCGAGCGGGGTAACTTTGATGTGAGCGTCGCGGTCCGGACGGCGGACGAAATGGGGACCCTGGGATTGGCGTTCAACAGCATGGCGCGGCGCCTGAAGGACCTTTTTGCCGAAAAGGAGGAGCACCTGCATGAGCTGAACATGCTGAACGAGATCTCTCTTGCCGCAAGCAAGACCCTTGAACTGAAGGTGATGCTCGACAAGGTGATGGATGCCATCCTGAGCCTTGCGCCGCTGACCCTGCTGCGCAAGGGGGCTGTCCTGCTGTTTGATGAGGACAAGAAGGTCCTGGAAATGGTCGTCTCGCGCAACTTCGATGAGGAGCAGGCACGGCTCTGCGCTTCCGTGGACATCGGTGAATGCCTCTGCGGGCTCTGCGCAAAGCAGGAGGAACTGGTGCTGTCGGAGGCCAGCGACAGCGACCGGCGGCACACAAAAACGTATACGGGCATGAAGACCCACGGCCATGTGGTCCTTCCGCTCAAAGCGAGAAATAAGCTGCTCGGTGTCCTGTGCTTCTATCTTCCCGCCGGGACAAAGCTCCCTGACAATGAGGTCAAGTTCTATCAGTCCATTGCCGATATCCTTTCCGTATCCATCCAGAACGCGTTGAACCACAAGCAGGTAGCGATGCTCGCCCAGTCCCTGGAGAGCAGCATGGACCTCATCGTGATCGCCGATGTGGAGGGGATGGTCCTGCATGTCAATCCCCAGGTGGAGGCCTATCTGGGGTACACGCCGGAAGAGCTGAAGGGGCGGCATATTTCGCTCATGCAAGCACCACGGGTCGCGGCGCTCTGGGAGGATATCCACCGCGCGACCCTCACCGACGGCGGCTGGCGCGGAGAGATCATCAATATCACAAAGGACGGCAGGGAATATCCCGTGCTCCTGTCCACGTCGTTGGTGAAGTACGAGCACGACAACATCATCGCCATGATCGGCATCGTCCGGGACATCAGCGACCAGAAACGGGCCGAGGATGTCGTGCGGCAGAGCGAACGGCGGTACCGCCTGCTGTTCGACCTCCTGCCCTACGGCGGAGAGGTGCTTGACACGGAGGGGCGCATCGTTGACTGCAGCCTGAGCGACTCGCGCCTCCTGGGCTATGAACGCGATGAACTGATCGGGAAGCGCATCACCGAATTGCTCGACCCGCGGTCCGTCCCGGTCGTTCGGGAAAAGTTCCAGCAGCTCCTGCACGGGTCGCCCGTGCAGGCGGAGATCCGCATGGTCCGTAAGGACGGCAGGGTGATCGATGTGGCCAGGGCGGCCCAGCCCATCCGTGACGCGGACGGGAACATCACCGGCGCGCTCGCGCTGAGCGTTGACATCACGGACCGTAAAAAGGCTGAAGAAGAGAACCGACAACTCCAGTCCCAACTCCTGCAGGCGCAGAAGCTTGAATCCATCGGAAGGCTCGCGGGCGGCGTGGCGCATGACTTCAACAACCTGCTGTCCGTCATCGTGGGGTACAGCGATATGCTCCTTCGGAAAGGCTCCGGCGACAAGCCCTCCCTGGACAAGCTCGTTCTCATCAAAGAGGCGGGAGAAAAAGCCGCGGTCCTGACGAGACACCTTCTCGCCTTCAGCCGCAAACAGGCGCTCTATCTCGTGAAAATAAAACTGAACAGCGTGATCGAGGACACGATCAAGCTGTTGATGCGGATGATCGGGGAGGACGTAACGCTCAAGCTGAACACCCGCTCCACGAGGACGACCCTGGCCGACCCGGCCCAGATGGAGCAGATCCTGATGAACCTTGCCGTCAATGCCCGGGACGCCATGCCGCGGGGCGGTCAGTGTACGATCGAAACGAGCGACATTGATCTGGACGAAGACTCCGCACGCGAGCAGGGGGACATGGAGCCAGGGCCCTATGTGATGCTCTCCGTGGCTGACAACGGCGAGGGAATGAGCCAGGAGACGCGGGAGAGGATATTCGAGCCGTTTTTCACCACGAAAGAATCGGGCAAGGGCACCGGCCTGGGGATGTCCATGGTGTACGGCATCGTCATGCAGCATAACGGCCATATCCGGGTGAGCAGCGAGCCCGGCAAGGGGACCACCTTCACCATCTATCTTCCCGCAGTGGAGGGAGAGGCGGAGGTGGTCGTCAATATCCACCGGAACATGCCATCAGGAGGGACGGAGACGGTGCTTGTCGTGGAAGACGATCCCTCGATCCGCTCGCTGGTCCGGGACATCCTCGAGCCCCTGGGGTACCGGCTCCTGATCGCGTCGTCCGGAGAAGAGGCGCTCAAGATCAGCGACAACACCGCTGATACCATACCCCTGCTGCTGACGGATGTTATCCTGACCGGCATGAACGGCAAGGAACTTGCCGATGCCTTTGCGGCAAAGCGCCCGGATTGCAGGGTGATCTTCATGTCCGGCCATGCGGATGAATCACTCGCGCGGCATGGCGTATTGCTGCCCGGGCTGAACTTCATCCAGAAACCGCTCAGCCCCGCAAGTCTGGCGGAAAAGATCAGAGAGGTGCTTGACCGAGCGAACAATGAGAAGACGTGAGCCCGAACAATCAGCGACGTGCTACCGGGATTGACCGTGCTCAGGCAACGAAAGAGAATTCGCTCCGTTGTCCGGGAGGCATGTCTATACATTACATGAGTCCATACAACACTTGACTTGCCAGCACATGCAGGCAACCCGTTTGCTGCCCTTCAGTATGCTTTTCTCCCAAACCGACAAAAGACCGTCTTCCGGATCCATTAAGGGCGGATGCGGAATTTACGCGATCAATACGCTCATTCCCCGCGCCCTCCGGTTCCGGAAGCGGCTGGGATAGGCCACAGTCAGGAACCTATACCCCTGGCAGGGAATATGCTATAGTATTTTGCACGGAAGGGGAACGGTCATGCGCAAGCCTGTGGTGGACGAGGAACTCTGTATAGGCTGCGGCCATTGCGTGGAGCTTTGCCCGCAGGTGTTCGAACTGGAGGACGAAAAATCCCGGGTCATCGGTCCGGACAAGTGCGGCACCTGCAAGTGCCAGGAGGCGATCGACACCTGTCCGGTGCAGGCGATCAGTTGGAGCGAGTAGATGATGTTGAGAGGGGTCAAAAAATGGAAATGAAGATACCGCCGTCGTTGAAGCATGAGCATGGAGAGATGCGCGCGTCGCTCGAGATCTCCGCGAAGGCAGCCGGTAAGAGCGGGGAGGCGGCACGCGAGGTGGCGCGGCTCCTTGTTCCTCATTTTAAGAAGGAGGAAGAGTGCGCCCTGACGCCCCTTGACGCGCTGCCGGTCCTTGCGGGAGGAGGCGTTCCGGAAAATCCGGATGCGATCATTGCCAAGGTAGAGCGGCTGAAACACGAACTTGCCGAAATGCTCCGGGAGCATCAAGCCATAGCGAAGGCCCTTGAGCACCTTTATGACACAGCGACCGGTGATCAGCGACCGGAGCTGGCCCGCTTCGCGAGAAAACTGCTGCTCCACGCCCAGATGGAGGAGCAGATCTATTATCCCGCGTCGCTTTTAGTTGGAGAATATCTGAAGCTGAGGGCAGCAAAGGGATAATAAACAAGTGAAGCCGGGGTGATATACCGGGAGGCTTCGCGGTTTGACAATTTATCGCCCCTGTGATACATTTTGAGCCGGAGAAAACATGCGATCGATCAAGGAAATAAAGCAGGACTACCGGTTCACGCCCGACGACGAGCGGCGTCTCGCCGGTCTGCGGCCCCTTCTGGAGGAGCACGCCGAGGAGATCATGAGCACGCTCTCCCTCTGGTTCAAGGGGACCAAGGGCGCGGCGAAGTTCTTTACCGAAGAGACCCTGCAGCAGCACGTGTTCGCATCGCAGAAGGACTGGTTCCTGCTGCTCTTTTCGGGCAAATACGACAATTCCTACTACGACAAGCTGATCAAGATCGGGATGGCGCACATGCGCCGGAATGTGGATGTGCATTATCTTCACCGCATGGCCAACATCGTCAAGAACTCCTGCACGGGTGTCCTGTCCAAGACCGATGATGCCCGCGACGAGATGGTGAACAATATCGTTTCGGTCGGCAAGATCGTGGACATCAGTCTGAACATCATAACCAACGCCTATATCGAGGAAGAGATGCGCGTCTATTCGCCGGTCTACAAGGTGAAGAGCGCGCTGATCAGCTTTTCCGAACGGTTCTCGCAGGCCACAAATCTCTTACTCGTGCTGGCGCTCATGGGTCTCACGATCGGTGTCGGCTGGCTGTTCGTGAAGGATGTGCTGCACCTGCTCACCGGAGATGTGGAGCGCGGCATCATCTCGGCGCTCGGCTCCATGCTGCTGCTGTGGCTCATGATCGAGCTGATGAACACCGAGATCTCCCACCTGAAGGGCGGAAAGTTCCACATCAGCATGTTCGTGGGCGTGGCACTGGTCACCATGATCCGGGAGACCATGATCGCGACGCTCAAGCATGAAAAACCGGAGTCCGTCTATTACCTCATCGCGGCCATCCTTGTCATCGGCTTTGTATACTGGATCGTGACCAGGGCAGAGGAAAAATCGAAATAATGGCCATCAACTATCGGACATCTGTGCATAGGTGGACTCACCAGTAAGCCTCCCCCGGGAGGCTTTTCGCATTTGACACCGGTTCAGCGGCATCAGTCTTTCAAACGTTCATGTCCGGAGGCAATCCTATGGTCACCGATCCGAAACAATGCCGTATTGACGAAGAGGACCTGCGGTCAGCGCTTGCGGACCTTAAGGGCTACGTCGATATTACCGAGGAAGATCTCCTGAAGATATATTCCTTGGCGCTCCGTCACGCACGGAAACGGTCCATGGTCGCGATCCCGGTCTCGGACCTCATGACCAGGGACGTGGTCACGATCAATCCTGAAGCGGACCTCAAGGAGGCTGCGCGGCGTCTCTCGGGGCTCCGGATCAGCGGCATGCCGGTCGTGGACGCGGAACACCGGGTCCTGGGGATACTATCCGAGGCCGATATCCTGTCCCTGGCGGGAGTGAAAAAGGGCCACACGTTCAAGGATGTTCTCCGGCATGTTCTCGGCGCACCGCTGCCGGTCCGCAAAAAAGGGAATACGGTCGGCGAGATCATGAGTTCTCCCGCCATTACCACCGATCCGGACCGGGATATCCGCGCTGTTGCCGCGATCCTGGACGAAAAAAGGATCAAGCGGCTCCCTGTTATCGACGAAGACGATAGGCTGGTCGGCATTATAGCGCGCGCCGATATCGTTCGCGCAATGGGCATGGGGCAGGAGAAGAAGCCCAAAAAGAGACGTTTGCTGCGGAGCAGCAAGAAATGACCGTCGCGGAATATCTTTCGAAGATGAAAGGGAGCACGAAAAGCCCCCCCGGCGTGGGAGCAGGGGAACTCCTCTGGTCCTGGATCGGCTCTGTGCTCGGGATCGGGATCTGTGGCTGGATTTCGTCACGCTATTTCGAACCACGAGACCTGACGCTGCTCATCGGCTCGTTCGGCGCATCGGCCGTTCTGGTCTATGGAGCGATCAAGAGCCCCCTGGCCCAGCCGCGAAACCTTGTTGGCGGACACGTGGTCTCGGGGCTTGTCGGGGTGGCATGCTGGCAGTTGTTCGGCGGCACGGTCTGGATCGCTGCCGCGCTGGCGGTATCCCTTGCTATTGTGGCCATGCTCGCCACGAAGACCCTGCATCCTCCCGGCGGCGCGACCGCGCTCATCGCCGTTATCGGCGGCGCCAAGGTGCACAACCTCGGTTTTCTCTATGCCGTCATCCCCGCGGGGGCGGGCGCCGTGGTGCTTCTGATCGTCGCCCTCCTCGTGAACAACCTCAGCAAGAACAGAAAGTACCCGGAGTACTGGGTGTGAACAATTTGTCCTATGAACTAAACGAAAGTGTTTTACCGCAGCCAAAAGTAGGCGCCTCTAGGCGAGCTCGCTGAGATCGCAGAGAAATTCCGAACTTGAAATAAAACAGACCAAGTATGGTGAAGGAGGAATGTACATGAAGAAGATCGTTGTTGGTATGGTCGTACTGGTCATTCTGGCTTTGGCGGCGGGTGTGGTGATCAGCGCGGACAAGAGCCAGGTCTACTATGTCTGCAATTGCGGGGACGATTGCAAGTGCAACAGCATCTCCAAAGAGCCGGGCAAGTGCGCCTGCGGCAAGGAAATGGCGGCCATGCACATGCTGGAGATTGAAAAGAACACCGCCGTTCTGTGTACATGCGGCGCGGACTGCAGCTGCGAGAGGAGCAAAAAGGACCCGAACCTCTGCGGTTGCGGAAAGCCGGTGAAAAAGGTGGACATCACGGGCAAGTATGCGTGTACCTGTGGAGCCGCTTCGTGCGTCTGCAGCGGAGGCTGCAAGTGCAACACGATATCCGACAAACCGGAAAAGTGCGGCTGCGGGAAGGAAATGAAGAAGATCTGATATTTGTTTTCATCGTAAAAGGTAAAGCCCCCGCATGATCGTGCGGGGGCTTTTTTTGTCTGCAGCAGCCGGGATAGGGATGCTATTTCTTCATCGCCTCCGAAACCTTGCCGACCATTTTAGCCGACGGTTTGAGCGTCAGGTCGCCGGACCGTTTCCATTGGGCAGGGACCCCTTCAGCGGGATGACCGGCCAGGTGGATGTTCCCGCGGACCTTCCGGAGCAGTTCCTCGATGTTCCTGCCAAGATTGAAGAAGTTCATTTCCGAGTTCATCAAAACGCCCTTCGGGCTGATGATATAGGTCCCGCGCAGCGCAAGGCCGCTCTTCTCGTCCAGCACGCCGAACAGGCGGCAGACCGCACCGGTCGGGTCCGAACCCATGGGGTACCGGACGTTCGCCAGCGCCTTCTCATCTCTCTGCCAGGCGAGATGCACGAACTTCGTGTCTCTGCTCACGGTGATCACTTCGGCGCCCGCTTTCCGGAATTCCTCGTACCGCTCTGCCAGAGCGGCGAACTCGGTTGCTCACACAAAAGTGAAATCCGCGGGATAGAAGAACAGAACGGTCCATTTCTTCGCCGCTTTCAACTTCTTCAGGCTGACGCTTCCGAAATCGCATTTCACCGGATCGAACATGTCCAGCTCGAGATCCGGCACTTCTTGTCCCACCTGCAGGCAACCGCATCGTTCAGTCATGGCTATTACCTCCTCATGAAATGAAGTGAAGTACCCCGCAGCAGAGCTGCGGGGCATCAAATTCGCAACCTTAAAACACATCGAAACCAAAAACTAATCCCGACTTCGTCAGGATGTCCTTTTCATCCCAGCAGCAGAGCTGCTGGGTATTTCAGGACGCTTTTATAAAAAAGGGCAGACGGAAGTATCCGTCTGCCTCAATGATAGCACAGGAACTACGTTGTGGGAGGCTGCTTAATCCACCGCCGTAACGATGGCCAGGACGACAAGCTTCTCTCCCTGGTCGGCGGCGAACCCGTGGAGCACGTTCGGATCGCAGGGGATGCAGGTCTTCTCGTCGGCCACGATCTTTTCGTCGCCCACGGTAAAAGTGCCTTTGCCCTCAACACAGTACATGAGCAGCCGCATCGGGGCCTTGTGGGGATCGAGCTTCTGGCCCGGGTTCAGGCACATGAGGGCGATGCGCATCTCGGGGCTGTCCTTCAGCATCTCGCGGGAGATGCGGTCGGGGTAGAACTTTGCTACTTTCTTGAGATCGATTGTTTCCATTTATGTCTCCTTAAGATGTCTAATGGTAACCGGTAACGAGGCCCGTATCGGGGAGCGGTGTCGTGTAACGTCAAAGACGAACAACGTAACCGAACGACGAAACGGGCATCGTAACCGTGACTGTATGACGCGGCCGGCGCTTATTATGTTTTCACCGTCTCCGGCGACAGGTTCCTGCAGTTCTCCTCCGGCAGGGCGCAGCCTTTGCCGAAGCCGAGGTGGAACAGTCCCTTGCCGGTCCCCAGCTCCTTGTTGCACGCCACGACGCAGGCCCCGCAGTTCACGCACGAGATGTCCCGTTTGTTCTTGCGCGGCGTGACGTTCATGAAACAGGCCTTGTCGCAGCCTTTACAGTCCGTGCAGTCCGCTGTCCGGGCGGTGTCCATCTTGATCCTGAGCGAGACCGGGTTGACCCATCCAAAGAGCATCTGCATGAGTCCCGCGGCGCAGACGTACCGGCACAGGACGTGGCGCACGAGGATCGACGTGATGAGCATGTAGACGGCCACGCCGATGATCCCGGCCTTCACGCCGAAGGTGAAGTCCCAGGTCACGATCTGGTGCCAGATGGTCTTCGGCGCAACGATGTACCCGGTTAGCGCCACGCCGCCTGCCAATGGTATTAGTATAGCACTCAGGACCGCGATTGTACCGTACAGAAGGGTCTTTTCCTTCGCGCCGTCGGGATCGCTCGGTCGCTTGCCGTACAGGTTCCGCCTGCCGAGCAGTTTCAGCGTCAGGAAGTCCGACAGTTCGAACAACGCGCCTTCCGGACAGAGCCAGCCGCAGAAGAGCCTTCCCGTGAGCCAGCCCAGCAGGGGGAAGATGGCCAGAAAGAGGACCCAGGGAAGGATGCCTTTAAGAAAGAACTGTGCGGCGATCCGCAGTCCGCCCAAAGCGCTCCGGTCGGCGAAATATTCAGGCTGGATGCCGAAGCTCCAGGAGACGCCGAAGATGATCAGCTCATGGGTGTCCGAGTCGATCCGCAGGATGTTCAGCACCGGCATCAGGAAGATGAACAGGATGAAGGCCACCTGCGAGACGCGGCGCCAGGTCGTGAGGGATGATTGTTTCATGCTTATAGTATACCGCTGCCGGCGGAGGAAGGGTATGACGTGGGTCATACAGGTGGTATGAGAGCAGGGAATATTTGTTTCGCCACGTATGGCACGGATAGACAGGAATAGCGGAACTTGGTTTCACTGTTCCGAATATCGCACTCCGAACTCCACACTCCGCACTGAAGTGATCACCACCATCGCCACAGCGAAATGACGAAGATGATGACGAAGACGAGGGCGAGGTTCATGTAGGCGAAGAAGTAGAAGAGCCTCTCATGGAAGGGCTTTTCCGGTTTTCGGTCCGACGTGACGCACATGCCCACCTGCGGCATGGACAGGACCTTGTCCTCGCCATGAGGCGCGTTCTTCAGCATATCGGTCAGATCCATTCCGGCGTGGTGCTTCATCATGTGTTGGCCGTTCTTCCAGAGCCGGCTGCCGGAAATATCGTAGATCATTCCCTTGTAGGCGATATAGGCAGGCCCGCCCTCCGCGCCGTCGAAATTGGACAGCTGTTCCTGCGTCAGCTCCTTGGAGAGACATGCGGCAACGGGACTTTTCAGCTTCTTTCTGAGCCGGGGACCTATGTAGATCGCCACAACGAGGGCGCTTGAGAGCATGATCAGGAAAAGGACGATCTTGACCCCTAACAGAATGCCGAACCGGGTCGTTGTGAATGCTGCGAATGAAGGCATCCGGGCGATGGTCAGCAGAATGCCGGTCACGAGGACGACCAGCATCGAAATGAAGCCCAGACGAAGTTCTCCCCGGGGGAGGCCTTTTGATGCATACGCGGGTTTCAGGAGGAGATGCACGTACAGGATCGTGCCGAACCACATGATGGCAGCTAACATATGAAGATAGCCGACAATGAGCCGGACAACATGCTGGGTCGTCGAGAGCTGACGGTACAGGCCCTTCGCCTTCAGGTCCGCCAGGAACGCTTCTCCCGTAGTCGTAAGCTTTCCGCCGCCGATGACATCAACGTGGCATTTTTCGCAGTCGTAGCCGGTCTGTTTGGCGTAGTCGGGAGTGGCCACGGCCTGACGGGGCGCGCTCAGGAAGCAGCAGGCGGTGATGACGATAGGTGCGACCAGGGTGAGCAGGGACTTCATAGCACAAGTATACCTCGGGGCGATGTGGTTGTCACCAGAATAGGAGAACGCAGGGGACTGACGACGGAGCCGCGACAATGCGCCGATCAGGAAAGCGCAGCGGTATGGAGAAGGTCCGGGTCCAGGATGAGCACGTCGTTCAGCGTGCCGCTGCCGGCCAGTCTCCCGATCCGGGTAACGAAATTGGCCTGTGTATTCCTCGCGGCCAACGGCAGTTCGCTGACCGTCTCGGCGAACGTGTCGAACACCACAAGACTGTCGACAACGAGGGCGAACGTCCTCCCGTCGCGCTGCAGAACGATCGCGTATTCGTGGGTGTGGCGCTTGAGCTGCACTTCGAATCCGTCAAAGAGCGCGAGCAGGCCCTTGAGGATGGTGTTCTCCGTGTCATGGACGAGCTCCTTCGCAGCGTTCATCTGCCCCCGGGCCATGAGCTCCTTCGCCTGTATCGCGATGCGGTGGACCGCCTGATGGGGATTGTCGAAACGCTGCATGTAGCTGGTGAAGGTAGCGCTGCTCGTCTCGTAGCGGTCATACCACAGGCCGAAATTGCACTTGTGGGGATCGGTCTGCACCATGATCTCCTTATCGTGATAGACCGCATCCTTGAGCTTCGTCAGCCAGTTCACATGGTCCTGCCTGCGCGCGGCCACGGTCTGTACCAGGTCGGCGATCTCCTCGCGAAGGGATGCCGATCCGAGAAGGATGCGCAGGTCGATGAGGGGAACAGTCGCGCCTTGCACATCGATGACACCGCGAACGGACGGCGGCGCGAGCGGCAGCGAGGTTACCACGGGCGCATCCAGGATCTGGAGCAGGTCGTGGTAGGAGAGGGCATACAGCTGGTTGGCTGCCGTAAAGACCAGGTAGGACTCGTTATCGTGCCGGTTGTCTTCGGTGATTGATGGCATGGGCGCTGTCAGGCAGGCTCCGATCGGATGAATCCAGGAGCGAGCGCAATCCCCGCAGCTTGCTGCGGGGAATCTTCAATGAACGTGTGAATTATATCCCAGAGCCGCTTTCCGAAGCAAGATATTTGCTCGTCAGAGATGTGGTCCGGGTCCGGCAACTGCGGCTCCGGGCATTGGGAGCTCCCGGCATGTCCGATGATGCTATCAGGGCATCCGGAAATCCCGGTGGCATTTCACGCACCGGTCCAGCAGGTCCTTGGTCAGGGACAGCATGGCGCTGCCGTCGTTCTTGTGCGCCGCCTTGGCCAGGTCCTCGAGCTTTCCGTGGAACTGTTTGTCCTGCTCGACGAAGTCGCTCAGGCGGTTCGCGTTCTTCTTGAGCGTGACCGTGCCGTGCTTCACTCCCTCGTGGGTCTTCTCCATGGTGCCGTGCATCATTTCCAGCGCACCGTGCACCCGGTGGCCGTCGCTCATTGCAACGGCCGATACGACGTCGCGGAACACGATGTCGAGGGCGACCATTTCTTCAATAAGCGGATTTCCGCCGTGCTCATGCTTGCTCTGAGCCTGAGCGCCGTGCTTGTGTTCGTCGACGCGATGCTTCTCGTCATGTTCGCTTCCCCCGAAGGCAGCAAGGGAAATAACGACCGATGCTGCAATCCCTATGAGAATTGAAATGATCTTCCTGTTCATAAATGCCTCCAATGTGTTCTTACTTTTTCGTCATTCCCGATTGACATTATCGGGAATCCAGGACTCCATGGCGTTGCGACGATGTTTGCCTCTGGATCCCGGCTTTAGTCATGCCGGGAAGACGGCGCTTACCGCCGGTAAGGAGAAAAGGGACGGCGCGATCGCCGTCCCCTGATTTGTGCACAATATGCTGTACGGATCGTTCTTACGCCTTCTGCTCCGCCGGTTCCCTCCCGAGCATGAAGAAGTCATACACGAAGATCGAGACGCCAACCAGGAAGCCCACGCCGAAGATGGCCCGGAGGATCCAGAACCAGAGGTTGTAGGTCGTCTTGACCGCGACATAATCGAGACCCATGAGCCGTTCCATGTAGACCTGGACCATGCCCGCGCCGGTGATGGTCAGCACGATGAAGACCATGGAGATCGTCATCCACCAGAACGCAAGGTACGCCCGCGCCGGGTTGTAGTCCTTCACGCCGCGGATGGACGGCAGGGTCACGTAGATCATGGAGATGACCAGCAGCACATAGGCTCCGTAGAAGGCAAGGTGCCCGTGGGCCGTGGTGATCTGGGTGCCGTGGGTCCACTTGTTCACCTGCGGCAGGGTATGGATGATCCCCCAGAGTCCGGCGCCCACGAAGTTGAAGATGGCATGGGCCACGGTGTAGAACAGCCCCGGCTTGTTCGTAACGTTCCGCGCCTCACGGGTGGTCCGGAATGCGTCCCAGACCATCAGGAGCAGCGGTACGGGTTCGAGCGAACTGAAAAATCCGCCGATCCAGTGCCAGTACTTCGGTGTGCCGATGAAATAGTAGTGATGTCCCGTCCCGAGGATGCCGGTGAAGAGCACGAGGCCGACCTCGATGTACATCCACTTCTCCAGCACCTCGCGCTTGGCGCCGATGGTCTTCATCAGCATGAAGGCGAGCAGCGCGCCGGCGATCACTTCCCAGGAGCCTTCCACCCAGAGGTGGATGACCCACCACCACCAGAACTGGTCCTTGATCATGTTCTTCGAGTAGTACATGCCCGGCAGGTACATAAGCGCCAGGAACAAAAGGCCGAAAAGCAGCACGCCCTGGATGCCGGTCCACTTCTTGGTCTTCATCATGGTCATGAACATGTTGAACAGGAACAGCAGCACCGAGATCACGATCAGCACATCGGCCCAGCGGGGCGCCTCGATGTATTCGCGGCCCTCATTCAGGAGCTGCGTACCCATGACCGTAATGTTCGCTTGTGGATTCAAGCCCATCCAAATGTAGCCGAGCACGACCAGCGTGATTGCGCCGACCGTCGCCCAGAACTGGGCTAAGGCGAGAGGGTAGCTCCACACTTCGGTCTCCGATTCCTCGGGGACCACGTAATACGTGGCGCCCATGAGCCCCGACAGGAGCCAGACCACGAGGGCGTTGATGTGGAGCGTCCTGATAGTGTTGAAGTTCAGGATGAAAATATCGGGTTTGAGGAACTGGATCGCCGCAATGATCCCGACGACCACCTGGACGAGGAACAGGATGACGGCGAACGTGTAAAAGTACTGCGCGATCTTTTGACTTTGATATTTGACGGTCATTGTCACCTCCGATTGATAATGCCCCGCACCTTTTACTTCCTCTCCCCTCGGGGGAGAGGAAACGAGGTGAGGGGGGGCTATTTCAACGTAACAAGATAAGCGGCCAGCGATTTGAGATCGTCATCCGATATGGCTGCGTAGGGCGGCATCGCCGAATTGGGGACGACGGAACGGGGCTGCTTCAGGTGCTTCACATGCCACGCCACGTCCTTTCCGTTCGCGCCGACGCGCGTCAGTTCGGGCCCGCTGGTGCCGCCGATACCGTTGATGTTGTGGCAGTTCGAGCACCCCTGGGACTGGTATATCTGCTGTCCCCGTGTCTGTCCCTGCCCGCCGACGCCTGCCGCAGCGGCCAGAATGGGCTTGGGCGGCCATCCGTTCGTGTCGATCTTCGAGATCCAGGTGAGGAAGGCGATCAGATCATCCGCTTCCTGCGAGGTGATCCCCAATTTCGGCATGGCCGCGGTAGGTTTCACGCCGCGGGGATCCATCAGAAACTGCTTGAGGTACCCGTCCGGCTTGCGCTCCACTGCCTTGGTCATGTCGGGCGCGAAGTAGGACCCGTTCCCCAGGATGGTATGGCAGCCGATACAGTCGTACTTCTGCCAGACCATCTTGCCGGCGTCCACTTCCTTCGTCACCTCCGGGGCCCTGCCGTCGATCTGGTTCATCGTATCGACGGTGAGGCCCAGGAAGATCACGAAAAAGAAGAGACTGCCGAAAATGAAAAGATTCCGTGCTGCTTTGTTGCTCATAGACACCTCCTTGAAAATAGGATCTTTGCAATTGATGATGCAGAATAAAGAATTCTGAACATGACAGTTATGATATGCATCATAAGCATAGCAAAAAAATACGCTCCATGCTTATAATGACCGAAAAAATATCGTTGGCGTGGTGCATGGGCGGTCTATCACTATTGTTGATGTAAAATATCGCGCTGATGTGACGTTACCGGCAGTAACCTGACAAGCCGGAAATCGTGTGCGATCTCTTGTGTCGCAGAATGTAGCAAAGTTCGCTGCTTCTGATCGCCTTTTTGATGTCCGGCTACATCAATTCACAACTTTCCCTTGACTTTGAACGGGTTAAGAACGTAATATAAGCACTTGCCCAATCGGTAAAATACATCCACGGAGCCGGGCCCTTATCATGAACCTGACCTTCTTTTTCGCAGCTATAGCTTTCTATCTGATCGCGACCGCGGGATATTGCATTTTCTTCGTCCAGCCGGAGCGGAAGTCCATCGCATCGATCTCGCTCTGGGCGACCTTCCTTGGCTTCGTTCTCCATTTCATCTACTTCATCCTGCGCTGGTCCGAGAGCGGCCGCATCCCTGTCACGAACTTCTTCGAGGCCATCAACGGGCTCGGCATGGGCATCGTCCTGGTATTCCTGATCATGGAGCTGCGCTACCGGATCCCGGCGCTCGGCACGTTCATGCTGCCGCTCGTGCTCCTCCTTATGGCGCCTGCGGCGATCACGTCGCGACAGATCGCCGGGCTGAATCCGATCCTGAAGAGCGCCTGGCTGGGGATCCACACGAGCCTCGCGCTTCTGGGCGACGCTGCGTTCGCTTTCGCCTTCATCGTCTCCCTCATGTATCTGATCCAGGAACACCAGCTCAAGCACAAGCGGCTCGGCGCCATCTTTCACCGCCTGCCGCCGCTCGACGTGATGGACACCATCAGCTATCGCGCCCTCTCCATAGGCTGGCCGCTCTTCACCCTCGGCATGATCACGGGCTCCATCTGGGCGGAGAGCGCCTGGGGGACCTACTGGAGCTGGCAGCCGAAGGAGACTGCGTCGCTCCTTGTATGGGTCCTTTACCTGGCGGTCCTGCACCTGCGGACCATCGGATGGCGGGGCCGCAAGATGGCTTATCTCTCGATCGCGGGGTTCCTGTTCGTGCTGATCAGCTTCTTCGTCGTGAGCAGGATCGGGGTCGGGAAACATACGTTCTAGCCGCTCAAGAAACGAAACAATATCAATAGGTAACCACGGGTCCCGCTCTGCGGGACACACAGATAAACACAGATCGGAATCTTTCATTGAACAATGGTCTTTAACCGTGTGCGGCGAAGACGCCTGTGGTTTAATGCACTTTGTTCCGTCTTGTTCGAGTTAAGGTGATGCATGGGAATCGTCGTCGTCGGTCTCAGCCATAAATCAGCGCCCATCGAGGTCCGGGAGAAGCTCTACTTCCCTGAGGAGACGATCCCTGCCGCGCTCGGCAAGCTCATGTCCTACGAGGGCATCCGGGAAAGCCTCATTATCTCGACATGCAACCGCGTGGAGATCTACGCGTACGTACAGGACAGCGCGAAGGGCGTGGACCGCATCAAGCAGTTCATCTCGGACTACCACGGCATCGCCCGCGAGGCCCTCGAAGGGGCGCTCTATGTCTATCCCGACGCACAAGGTGTGCGCCACACCTTCCGCGTGGCCTCGAGCCTCGACTCCCTGGTGCTCGGTGAGGCGCAGATCCTGGGGCAACTCAAGGACGCCTACGACATCGCCCTCAAGGCCAAGACCACCAGCACCATCCTGAACAAGCTCATCAAAAAATCCATCTCCGTGGCAAAGCGGGTCCGCACCGAAACGCGGCTCGCCGAGGGAGCGGTGTCCATCAGCTCCGCTGCCGTGGAACTGGCGAAGAAGATCTTCGGCGACCTCACGGGCAAGACGGTCATGCTGCTCGGCGCCGGCGAGATGGCCGAACTGGCCGCCCAGCACCTGTTGAGCAACGGCGTAAAGAACATCATGGTCGCGAACCGCACCTTCGAGCGCGCCGAGGAGCTTGCCAAGGAGTTCAAGGGTGATGCCATACGGTTCGAGCATTTTCCCGACGCCCTGGTCATGGTGGACATCCTCATCTGCGCCACCGGCGCTCCGAACTACGTGGTCAAGCGCGATATGGTCGCTAAGGTGATCAAGGACCGCCGCCACAAGCCCATCTTCATGATCGACATCTCCAATCCGCGGAATATCGAGCCTGAGGTCGACAAGGTCGACAATGTGTACCTCTATGACATCGATGACCTTCAGAGCAAGGTCGATGTCAACACCGGGGGAAGGGCGAAGGAAGCGGAGCGGGCCGAGGAGCTCGTGACCCAGGAGGTGGAGACCTATCTCCAGTGGGAGCGGGGCCTCGACGCCGTGCCGACCATCGTGGACCTCCGGGAAAAGGTGGAGGACATACGGAAGCGCGAGCTGGATAAGACCATCGGTTCCCTTAACGGCATGACCGACGATCAGAAGAGGGCCGTGGACATCATGTCCCAGGCCATCGTGAACAAGCTTCTTCACGCGCCGCTTGTGGTCCTGAAACAGGCGGCTGCCAGCACGGATAGCGGAGATGCCACCCTCGCCATCGCGCGGAAGCTCTTCAACCTGGACAAAGAATTGAAAAGGCCTGTACACGACAGGGCAGCGGAGCAGCCGGTGGAAAAGGTGCCCGGGCCTGTCAAGGAGCGGAAGGACGTCTGCTAGGGACAAGTCGTCACAGACCGGAAGTCAAAACCAAACAGCGAACACGAATGTCACGAATGGACAAATGTCACGAATGAACTTCTTTAGTTAACAATTAACATCAGGTTCTGTTCTTATTCGTGTTATTTGTATCTTATTCGTGTCATTCGTGGTAAGGCTTTTCCTCTGCGTTCTCCGCGTTCTCTGCGGTGAAAATATTTATATAAAGGAGCTTTCATTGAGAAAAGAGATCAGGATCGGCACCCGCGCAAGCGCCCTGGCGCTCTGGCAGGCGGAGTGGGTGAAGTCGGAGCTGGAGAAGAAGTACCCCGGCATGAAAGTGTCCCTCACCAAGATCAAGACCACGGGCGACAAGATCCTCGATGTGCCTTTGTCCAAGGTGGGCGGCAAGGGTCTCTTCGTGAAGGAGATCGAGGAGGCCATGCTCCGGCACGAGATCGATATCGCCGTGCACAGCATGAAGGACGTACCCACGTTCTTTCCTGACGGCCTGCATCTAAGCTGCATTACGAAACGCGAGGACGCCCGGGACGCGCTGCTGTCGCGGAACCACGTGAAGTTCAAGGACCTGCCGAAGGGCGCCAACATCGGCACGAGCAGCCTTCGCCGCCAGACACAGATCATGAGCGTACGGCCGGACTTCGTTATCCATCAGCTCCGCGGCAACGTTGACACGCGCTTGCGGAAACTAAAGGAAGGACAGTACGACGCCATCATCCTCGCCGCGGCCGGCGTGAAGCGGCTGGGCCTCGCGGAGAACGTGACCGAATACATCGACGCCGACGTGAGCATCCCGGCGATCGGCCAGGGTGCGCTGGGCATTGAATGCCGCGTCGATGACCGGGAACTGAACGACCTTATTGCCTTCTTTAATCATGCCGAGAGCCGTGTCTGCGTCACCGGTGAGCGTGCTCTTCTCCGGCGTCTAGAAGGCGGGTGCCAGGTGCCGATCGCGTGTTACGGCCAGATCAAGAATGGAAAGCTGTCCCTGGTCGGGCTTGTGGGCAGTGTGGACGGCAAGCGGATCGTCAAGGATTCGATCGAAGGGCCGCAGGCCGATGCCGAACGGCTGGGCGTGGAACTTGCCGAGACGCTGCTGAAGCACGGCGCCGACGTCATCCTGCGCGAAGTGTATGGCGCGAATGCTGACACGAGCGGCGACAAACTTCTGGAGAATTAACCAAATCCGCCACGACCAAAAGTTGGCGCTTCTAAGCGAGACACTAAGACACAAAGTTTTTCTTAGAGCCTTCGTGCCTTCGTGGCAATTCTTTTCATTCCATGACACCATCCATCGGAAAAGTCTATCTCATCGGCGCCGGCCCCGGCGATCCCGGCCTCATTACGGTCAAGGGCCTGGAGTGCGTCCAGAAGGCCGATGTGGTGATCTACGATTATCTCGCCAACGAGCGCCTGCTGGAACACCGGCGTCCCGACTCCGAGCTTATCTACGTCGGAAAGCAGGGGAGCCGCCACACGCTTCCGCAGGAGGAGATCAACGCCTTGATCGTCAAGAAGGCGAAGGAGGGGAAGGTCGTAGCGCGGCTTAAGGGCGGCGATCCCTTCATCTTCGGACGCGGCGGAGAAGAGGCCGAGGAACTTGTCGAGAACGGCATACCCTTCGAGGTCGTTCCCGGCGTGACGGCGGCAACGGCCGTACCGACCTACGCGGGCATTCCCCTGACCCATCGCGATCACACGGCAAGCGTCGCCTTTGTCACCGGCCACGAAGACCCCACGAAGCCCGAGTCAAAGCTGCACTGGAAGGAACTGGCGACGGGCATCGGCACCCTGGTGTTCTTCATGGGCATGAAGAACCTCCACAATATAGTGAACAATCTCGTCACCCACGGCAGGAGCGCGGACACGCCGGTCGCACTCATCCAATGGGGCACGCGGACGGACCAGCGGGTCGTCACCGGAACGCTCAAAGACATCGAGCCCAAGGTGAAGGAAGCGAAGCTCGGCCCGCCGGCCATCATCGTCGTGGGCGAGGTCGTGACGCTCCGGGACAAGCTCAACTGGTTCGAATCGAAGCCGCTCTTCGGCAAGCGCATCGTTGTGACGCGTTCCCGGGACCAGGCAAGCGTGTTTGCCGAAACGCTGATCGACCGCGGCGCGACGCCCATCGAGTTCCCGAGCATCGACGTGGTGCCGCCGGCGGACTGGTCAGAACTCGACGCGGCGTTGAAGGACCTCAACACCTACCAGTGGATCATCTTTACGAGCGCCAACGCCATCCGGTTCTTCTTCGAGCGGCTCCGGTCGCGGGGCATGGACATCCGGTCGCTTCATGCCAACAAGATCTGCGTCGTCGGGCCCAAGACCGCCGAGGCCTTAGAGCAGTTCAGTCTCAAGGCGGACCTTATTCCCGCGGAGTTCAAGGCAGAAGGCGTGCT
>CAKKRC010000041.1:0-28500 GCA_919902495.1 Nitrospiria bacterium | reverse complement strand
GGCCTCGCCGCGCTGGGCGGCGGGCAGGTGAAGGGGATGAAGTTCCTTATTCCCCGAGCGAAGGTGGCACGTGAGTTGATCCCCGAGAAGCTACGGGAGAAGGGCGCCGAGGTCACCGTGGCGACCGCCTACGAGAATGTAAGGCCGGCGACCGACGTGGACCGCGTCCGGAAGCTCTTCGAGGAGAAAAAGATAGCGGCAGTGACCTTCACCAGCTCGTCGACGGTCCACAATTTTGTTGAAATGCTGGGGCAAAAAGAGTATATAAAGCTCGTAAGCGGCGTCGCCGTGGCCTGCATCGGGCCGGTGACCGCGAAGACCGCGGAAGAGTACGGCATGAAGGTGGACATCATGCCGAAGGATTACACCATACCGGCGCTGGTGGACGCGATGGTTGAGTATTATAGGAAGAAAGTCTGAAGAAATCTTGCCACAGAGTACACAGAGTTCACAGAGAACAGCAGGAAGAGTCTCATTCAAGAGTATTTAGCATTTCTCGGTGCTCTCGGCGAACTCGGTGGCAAGAATGATGTAACTCAGTATTCTTAAGGAGAAGTTCAATGATAACAATCACTGACGTAGCAGCAGACAAGATCAAAGAGATATTGAAGGCAGAAGGCGTGCCGCAGGCGGGCCTTCGCGTGTTCACGGGCGGCGGGGGATGCGGCTGCAGCGGCCCGACGTTCGAGATCGCCATCGACGACAAGGCCGGCGACGGCGACACGGTGGTGGAGAACAAAGGCGCGAAGATCTACGTGGACGCTGAGACGGCGAACAAGCTGGGCGGCGCCGAGCTCGGATTCATCTCTGATGAGCGCGGAGAAGGTTTCGTCATCGGCTATCCGAACGGCGCGCCCCAGGGCGGTAGCTGCGGCTGCGGCCCGGACGGCGGGCCGAAGACCGGTGGATGCGGGTCGGGTGAGGATTCTTCCGGCGGCGGCTGCGCCTGCGGGTAAAGCAGACCTTAAACCGTAGAGGAAAAACTTTACCACGAATGACACGAATTAATCACGAATAACACTAATAAAATCAGGACTCGAAGTTAACTGAAAAACATTCGTGCAATTCGTCCATTCGTGACATTCGTGTTAGGATTTTGATCTGTTCTCATACGCTCATCCGTTCTTGCATCCTTTCTTGAGGTGACCTCATGTATTTCCCCCAGTACCGTCCCCGCAGGCTGCGGGCCAGCGAGACCATCCGTCGCATGGTGCGCGAGACCACGCTTTCTCCCGACAACTTCATCTACCCGATGTTCGTGACCCATGGCAAGGGCGTCAGAAAAGAGATATCGTCCATGCCGGGGAACTACCAGCAATCCATTGATAATCTCGTCAAGGACTGTGAAGAAGTTCATGGGCTTGGCATCCCTGCCGTGATCCTCTTCGGGATACCTGAGCACAAGGATGAACTGGGCACCGAGGCTTATTCCGACCAGGGGATCGTCCAGCATGCCATCAAGGCGATCAAGAACAAGCTTCCCGACCTCCTGGTGATCACGGATGTCTGCATGTGCGAGTACACGAGCCACGGACACTGCGGCGTCATCAAGAACGGCCACGTCCAGAACGACGCGACGCTGGAACTCCTCGCCAAGGAAGCTTTGTCCCATGCGAAGGCGGGTGCGGACATGGTCGCCCCGTCGGACATGATGGACGGCAGGGTAGGCGCCATCCGCGAGGCCCTGGACGATTCAGGGTTCGCGGATACGCCGATCATGGCCTATGCTGCGAAGTATGCATCGGGCTTTTACGGACCCTTCCGCGAGGCCGCCGAATCGACGCCCCAGTTCGGCGACCGCAGGTCATACCAGATGGATCCGGCCAACGGCCGCGAGGCGCTGCGCGAGGTAGAGCTCGATATCGAAGAGGGCGCCGACATCGTCATGGTCAAGCCCGCCCTGTCGTACCTGGACATCATTTCACGGGTAAAACAGGAGTTCGATATGCCCGTTGCCGCCTATAACGTGAGCGGCGAGTACTCCATGGTCAAGGCCGCGGCAATGCTCGGCTGGATCGACGGCGAACGCGTCATGATGGAGATACTTACCTCGATCAGGCGCGCAGGCGCGGACATGATCCTGACCTATCACGCCAAGGAAGCGGCGAAGCTGCTGAACAAGTAGCGTTCCTGACTTTTCTATCCATCCTTGGCCCGGAGAACCTTCTTCGGGCCTTTTTTGTCATTATTACTTTCCCTGGGTCGTTCCTGCAGACAGTGGAGAATGGTGAGAAGGAATTAGATGAACAGCCGGCGAAAACCGTGAGAGAAGGGACGCTTGCAGATCAGGCTTGAGTTCTTGCAATCATCTTACTTTTTTCAAGACCAATCGAGGAACAGCGCAGGATCGTGCATCATAAACTGTACCATTCACTGTCAGTAACTTTACGGCCAACGATGGATTCCACTTCCCGAAGCATCATTCGCAGTTGTGGGACGGAATATTCTTTGTTCGTGGGTATGGCCAGCCGGTGTTCCTGATAGACCATGAAGTGGTGACGAGTTCCGGCAAATGGCCCCTCGAATCCGAGCGCCCGCAGCCGGAGAATAAATTCTTTCCGTTTACACGGAGACCAGGGACTCACGACGGGGTCTCCTGTTGAGGTTGATCGAACTGATTACCGGCAAGCGGTGCCCGAGTTTAAGCCCCACGATGATCCAATCTTCAAGTGTGGAGCGTAGTTCATCCTCGCATCCTTTCAGGGTTTTGGAGAACGCGACCACGCCCTTGCATTTGGGCAGACGTCCCGCAAACGAGCCATCCTCAAGCTTGTCGTATTCCGCGAGAGCTAATGCGGCATTGATATATTCCGTCAAAGTAAATTCCATTCGTTACCTCCACTTTGAATGATACATTATAGTCAGTTTAGGGTTATTTGCAATAGGGTTTTATCTGGTTCAAACAACGGGGCTTTTGAGCTTCGCAATCGTCAGGACGACGTGAAATAAAGACGATCTCTTGAATCTTACTATGACCTACCACGCCAAGGAAGCGGCAAAGTTGCTGCACAAGTAGCATTTCGCATTTATGATCGATACTGGCAACGGCCCGGAGAACCTTCTCCGTGCTTTATGTTTTCCTCAGTCGTAAACGCCTTGATAGATCCCCGCATGCAGTCATCGATAATCTCAAATTTCAATTAGACATTGCATTCCGCGCTTGCAATGACGTACGGTGTAGTTGCTTCGTGTACATCGACGTTATTCTTTTTATTTGTCCGGAGGTTCCTTTGGGAATTGCAAGAACGGTGAGAACGAACAGCTTTGTATCCGTGGCGGTCCTTATGGTGTCGATCGCGGTCTCTGCCTGCAGCAGCGGGGGAGGAGGGGTTGTCGCAGCGCCACCTGCACTATGTGCGGCTGATCTTGTCTGCGGCGCTCCGAGCGGGACCGGCGGCGACGAGATCTGCGTGTCGGGACGCGTCGTCGAGGGCGCCGATCATTCGCAGGGCATCACATCGGCCGTGACGGGAAGCATTGAGGTGCGGATATACGAGCCGGTCAATTTTCTGGCCGATCCTACAACCCTTCCGTTCAGAAGACTTACCACGGCGAACGGGTTTCTTGATACGTGCGGACGCTTTACCGCTCGATTCAGCGTAACCCCCGTAACCGGTGACGCTCCGAACGGAGTCATCGCTATCACGGCTACCGATCTTGTCGGAACAATTACGCCCAATTATATCCTCGGCACATCACAGTATCGGGTCTTGGCGAACACCAACGTCACGGGCGCGCGCACGTTCCTGGTCTCCAATGCGCAGGACCAGGCCTGGGCGACCGATGCCGGGCTGAGCAGCGGCACCTTCGCCTCCGCGGGTACGCTTGCAGTCCGCTATCATCAGGGTGGCTCTGCAGGAGACGCAATTCCGGGCGTCCCTGTGAAAGGGGTTGTCCCAAAATGGAATAACGTGACCGATACCAGCAAGGATTATTTTTTAAGCGATTCCGCGCTCACGACGCTCCAGACCTTCTCGACTTTACAGAACGAGACAGGCAGCAATGGCATCTCCTTCTTAACCCTCGGTTCCAGCATTAATAATGCGGGTGCCGGTACAGCCTGCATCAAGTTGGGCGGCGGCGCCGGGACTTTGACGGTCATTGGCCCAACGCTTACCGGCACCACCGTCGGCGCAATTGTATTTTTCAACCTAGAGGTAAGCTGCCTGTAGCCGGCCGTTTCTCCAGCCCCGACGAGACCAGGGGAGATAAACGTGCAACCACAGTTCAATCCCTAAAACATGCCCCAAGGCCCCGAAGACATAGCCCGTGAACAGATCGACCGCATGCTGGTGTCAGCAGGGTGGGCTGTTCAGGACGCGAAGGCAGTCAACTTGTATGTGAAACAAGGCGTGGCTATCCGTGAATTCGAGTTAAAGTCCGGCTACGGTACTGCGGACTATCTGCTCTATGTCGAACACCCGGCACGCGGTTTAGGAAACCGCTGCTCTATCCACCTGAACTGAAGCGATAACTTGCCAGTTGCAAACCGGGATCATCATGTCGACCCTCTGGTTAAGAGTCAGCAAACTATTAAGGTCTTTCTTCTCGCATCAGATAGGTCCAGGTGACCGGGAAGTATTAACGATATTTAGGTTGAAACAGGTGCCTTAATCTGGTACTATATCAGTGCTAAATTAAGTACCGAAAGGAGTATCTTACAATGAACGCGATCGCGGCGCAGGAGATCAAGAAAAGAGGTATTTCCGCAGTGGATGAAGCGCTGAAAGAGGGTCCGGTCCATGTGATCAAGAACAATCAGCCCCGATATGTCGTGCTTTCCGAGGAGCGATATCGCGATCTGGTCGAAGCGGAAGGGGAGGCATACAGCGCCCGTCTTCGTGCATCGCTGGAAGACGTTAAGGCGGGCAGGGTCAAGCGCGGGACTGCCAAGGACCTGATCAAGGAATTGGGGCTGGAAGAGTAAGGCATGTACACGCTCCTCTGGACAGCCCACTTCACGCGCAGCGCGAAGAAGTTCGCAAAGCGACATCCAGAACTCAACAAGAAAGTCGCCGCTATCCTTCGCGATCTGGAAAAAGACCCCTTTCAACCTCATCTCGACTATCATCATCTCGGCGGCAAGCAGACCGGCATCCAGGCAGTCAGCATAACCGACAGTTATCGCATTACCCTGACCGTCGTGATCACGAAAAAAGAGATCATTCTGCTCGACATCGGCACCCATGACGAGGTTTACAAGTAGCATTGCCTTTTTGCCCCGTTCGTCACACCTTCCCGTATCATCGTGCAACATTCTGCTGATCTAAAGAAAAATCGCCCTCTACGAATTTCTTCCTATTGATTTCTGTAAAAAATAAGCTATTCTTTTCACTAAGGACGTTCGGTCCCGATGCATCGCCATGATGCCCCGGCTCCGGACGTCATCGTACCACGGTTTCACTGAGGAGCCGTATGGCTCCCAGACTTTCTCAGAAAGGAGGTAGTGAAGCATGTTCAAATTTCACGGCGGACAAACTGTTGCCAAGGGAACGTATTGGAACCTGTCCAACGGCGAAAGGATCGACGCGAACAGGAACAGCGAGCTTCCGGGCAGCGATGCGACGTCCTATGTAAAGTTACCGGTCGCCGGCGTGTTCATCGCGGGACCGCTCGCAGGCCTGCTGTTCACCTTCGTCATTCCGTTCCTGTTCCTGTTCGTCACGCTTGTGTTCCTGCCCCGCACCATCCACGCATCCGAAGCGGTCAAGTCGGATGAGGCCACGGCCTGCCTGGGCTGCCACGCGACGCCCGGCATGACCAAGACCTTCAAGGACAAGAGCACGCTGGACCTGCACGTCTCCGAGAGCCACTTCAAGAACACGGTCCACGGCTTTCTGACCTGCACCGGCTGCCACAGCGATGTTTCCCTGAACACGCACCCCGCTTCGCAGTATGCCAGCAAGAAGGAATTCATGCTCCATGTTGCCGGCGCGTGCAAGACCTGCCATGCCCCTGAACAGCTGACGGCCAACCCGATCCATCAAAAGGCCATCACGAAAGCGAACGCACCGCCCTGTTCAGAATGCCATGGTTCCCATGCCATCAGAAAAGTCCCTACCCAGAAAGAAAAGCTCACTACCACGCAGTACTGTCTCACCTGTCACCAGCAGCAGCTCAACCTGTCCATAAATGGAGAAACGCTTTCCCTCATGATCAATGAGGCGGGACTGCGGAAGTCCGTGCACATGGGTCACGGGTGCACCGACTGTCACATCAGTTTTTCCAAGGATGTGCATCCCAACCGGCAGTTCTCGAGCATCCGTGAGGTGTCCATAGCCGGCGCGGAGGCATGCCGGAGGTGCCATTCCGACAAAGCGGCACAGCACCGGGGGAGCATCCATTTCGACCTGCTTTCCAAGGGGAATCGAAATGCGCCGGTCTGCTCCGATTGTCACGGCGCCCACGCGGTGGGCCGCAAGGCGCTGGCGCAGACCATGGAGGGCGTTCCGTGCAAGAAATGCCACAGCGAGATCTTCGGGGCATATGAGGCCAGCGTGCACGGCAAAGCCAAAACGAACGGCGGGAGCAAGGCGCCTATCTGCTCCAGCTGTCATTTCGCACATGACGTGAAGGCCGCACAGGCCTCGCGGTCACCCAAGGATGTCTGCCTCGGATGCCACGCGAAGGTCCTGGCCGCACATAAAGAGTGGCTGCCGAACGCCGGAGCGCATTTCGACTCGGTATCCTGCACGGTCTGTCATGTGTCTGGTGAATACAAACGTACGATCTACCTGCGGCTCACCGATGGTGCTTCGGGCGATATGGTGACCGATTCCGCCATGCAGGGGGCCATGAAGGACCCGGCAACGAAAACAGCCGGTTCCACCAATAACCACCTTGACCCCGAACACCTCTGGGGCATCTATCAGGAACTGAACGCCAGAGAACAGAAGGTGAAAATGTCGGGCACCGTCGGTTTGAGCGACAGTCTCCATGCTCATTACCTGGTCCCGAAAGGCAGCGCGGTGCGCCAATGTGAATGGTGCCACACCGCCGACTCCGAGTTCTTCAGCACCATTTCCCTCACCGTCAAGGGCAAGGACGGCAGGGAGACGTTCTACAACGTGGATTCCGCGGCGATGGGCTCCCTGTTCGCCATGCTGCCGCTGAACCAGTTCTACGCCATCGGCAGCATGCGGCAGCAGGCCTTCGATGTCATGGGAGCGGTCATGATCATGGGAGGTCTTGCCGTGCCGGTGCTGCATGGGACCATCAGGATGCTGACCGCGCGGGTGCGACGGGCCCGGCAGCACGCCGGCCCGGGAAGGGGGACGAGACCATGAAACGGATATATCTTCACGCGCTGCCGGTGCGGATCTGGCACTGGATCAACGCCGGGAGCTTCTTCGCCCTGATCGCCACCGGGATCCAGATCCGCTACCGCGATCTTGTCCACCTGACGTCGTTCAAAACAGCGGTCGAGGTGCACAACTTTTTCGGGTTCCTGCTGATCGCCAATTTCATCCTCTGGGCGCTGTACTACCTGCTGTCGGGAAAGATCAAGGTCTATCTTCCCGACCCAAACTTGAAGAACTTTATCCGCGGCAGCATCCGCCAGGCGCGATATTATGCCTACGGGATCTTCGTGGGTGAGGAAAACCCGCATCATGCCTCGCCGGACAGCAAGTTCAATCCCATGCAGCAGGTCGCCTACTTCAACATCATGCTGCTGTTCATGTCGCTCCAGATCCTGACGGGGCTGATGCTGTGGGACATTAAGATGTTCTCCGGAGTGATCGCCGTCGCGGGAGGGCTCAAGATGGTGGATGCCGGTCATCTTTTCCTGTCCATCTTCTTCACGGCATTCCTGTTCGTCCATGTCTATCTGGCCACCCTTGGGCACTCGACGTGGACGCACATCAAGGCGATGTTCACCGGGTATGAGGATGAACCCGAGCACGCTCATTAACGATATAACTGGGTAACCTGTTCTGATGGGGGGAGAAGAGGCAACTCTTCTCCCCGTTCTTTTTGACCGGAATGAATCAAACTCTGCGTCTCTTCGCACGACGCCCTGCTGAAGGTTTTATTACCGCGAGTAACACGTACGATGCAGCGCGGGGCAGGGAGGCTGGGAAAAAAGAACGGCGCTCCGGAAAGGGGGCGCCGTGCGAACAGGAATGTCCGGAGGACGGTCCGGGCTACCGTCCGTAGTATTTCGTGAGGTACTCGACGAGGACGGTCTCCTCGGCAGGGCTGACCGGAGCGCCCCGCCGGATCATAAGCTTCACGGTATCGGCCCAGTCCTCGCGTGTCTGGCGGATGCGCGTGATGTGGCCCAGTTCGTGGCAGAGCGAGCACTTTGCCAGGACGAGATTCGCGCCCGGTCCCTCGGCGAGCTTTTCAGCCTGCTGCTGACCGGCCGCCCAGGAGGCGGCCAGGACCGCGACGAGGGCGAGGAGGACCGCTCCCGCCGAAACCCTATGCCTTCTCAACGATGACCCCCACGCGGTGAATGCCGTTCCAGAAGTACCCCAGCGGGTTCCAGGTCGAGACGATGGGCTGCACATTGCCCCTGCTGTCCGTTGCACGGGCCAGGATGGTCAGGTAGCCGGGCCGGTCGGCCGTCACCGGCAGCGAGAACATCCTCCAGGCGTACTTGTCTCCGGGCCTGGCGAGCGCGGCGCGTTTCCACGTCGCACCCTCGTCAACCGAGATCTCGACCTTCGCGATGCTGTTTTCGCCCGCCCATGCCTTGCCTTCCACGGTGAACATACTGCCGGCCGTTACCTTGGCGCCCGGTGCGGGCGCGGTGATGACGGACTTGACCGGCCATGCCTCGGTCGAGACGGTCTCCTTCGGCATTTTCTCGCCCGGAGAGACGGGATGGGCGGGGACGCGGTAGCTGTCATCCATAAAGGTACCCTTGAAGGGCGCGTCAAGCACCTCGATGCCGACGAGCCACTTGATGGACGCCGACCCCACCCACCCGGGGACGAGCGCCCGGAGCGGGAACCCATGCACCTTGGGAATGGGCTCGCCGTTCATCTCCCAGGCGACGAGGGTGTTGCGATCCATGGCCTTGCTCAGGGGGATGCTCCGCACGACGGGCGGGGCGGTGGGCAGTTCGCCGAAGTCAGCGCCGAAGAAAGCCACGTGGACCGCTTCCTTCTTCACGCCCGCCGCTTTCAGGATGTCCCGGAGGCGCGCGCCGGTCCACTTCGGGCAGCCGTAGCCGCCGGTGGGGCTCCACGGCGTGCCCTTGGGCAGGGGGACGAAGGAGGTGCGGCCCGAGCCGGCGCATTCGAGCATTCCCTGGACGGTGACCGCCGGGAAGGTTTTCTTGAGCTCTTCGAAGGTGAGGACCAACTGTTTCTCCACCAGGCCCTTCACGGTCAGGGTGTGGCCTGCGGCCTGAAGATCCGGGGTCAGGAGGTTGTTCCTGATGAACAACCGATTGGTCGGCGTCACGGCGTCGTTCAGGTTCTCGGCCGTGGCGTTCGCCGTGAGCGGACGCTCGGTAAGCACCTTCATGACCGGGTCCTTGCCGGCCATCACCTCGGTGTTGGGGACGACGGGTCCGCGAAGCGGCGGCGGGGGCGGGGTGGACGTCTGCGCCGTCGTCACGGCAGGCGCGGAGGTCTGCGCCGCGGATTCGAGCGACAAGGCGGTGGATCCGACGGCCAGGATCGCGCCGAGCCGGCCGGCGGTCCCGATGAAGGTCCGCCGCGTCACGGTATGCTGTTCCGCTGATTCTTCCTGCTTTTCCCGGTCCTGCTTCTTTTCGTCACTCATGGGTATCCTCCTCCTTTTCCCCGGAACGATGCGTTCCCCGGGCTCAGCCGGGCGACAGTGTGACGCGCCGGGGCCGCGCGGAAACAGTATCTAAATTATAGAAGCGCTGGCAGGGGATGTCAAGGCAGCCCGGGCCCGCCGATAGCCTTTTCTCTAATATACGGCCGGTCCCAATGGCCTTGTCACTACATCTTGTCACTACATCGTTGTTGTGCTATTCTTCCTTCAGGTCCATATTCCATCCTTTCTTTACACGAGAGAATAAAATGAACATCTTAAAGCGATCTGTTGTAAGCGGGCTTTGTTCGACCCTTATCGTATTATTTCTGTCGTCAGTCCTGCCTGCCGTGGAATCGGCGCTGACCTCCACGGCCACGTCCACTGTGCCCGGGGGGAAGCAGTCCGTCGAAGACGTGATCCCGCTCACCATGGGAAACCTGCGCGGCCACAAGATGCTGTACAACGAGGGCTGGTATGTCGTGTCCTCGAGCCGAAAGGCCCTGGACTTCGCTAAGAAACATTCTCTTGCCCGTTCACGAGACGCCTTGGCAGATGCCGCTGCCAGCGCTGCAGGACGGAGCAAGGACTATGCGGTCAACATCGAATCGGATGTGAAAGGGGCGGTTGAAGGCGGCAAACGCGTGTGGGACGCCGGCACCGAACTGACGGGCGACATCCTCCGGACGACGCACCGCGCGGGCAAGGCGGAGCTGGCCTACTCGTCCGAGACCTTCCGCAGGGCAGGGGAAACGTTCATCCAGGGCAACCTGTCGCTGGGCAAGAGGACCGCCGAGGACCGGAAGGAGCTGGCCGCGCTGCCGGGCAACTATTTCACCGACCTCAAGGACGACTTCAGCAACATATGGGAGCTTACGAGCACGGCGAACGACAAATTCGCCGGGAAGATCGAGGCCGGATGGGACAAGGCCTTCGACAAGGCGACCACCGAGTTCAAGAAGGAGTACGACCGGTCGGGCGAGTCGAAGAACACGCTTACGGCGCTCGGACCGATCCTCTATGGCTACCTCAAGTCCATCTACCATGGCATTGTGGCGCCGTCGTCCAAGACCATCGTCAAGACCGGGGCCTCAGCCGTGACCTACGCGGGCGCCTACGGCGTGTTTTTGCCCGCGGCGAGCACGGCGGTCGTGGCGGGCAGGACCGTCCAGTCCGTTGGGCTCACCTTCTACTATACCGGCAAATCAGCCGTCAAGATCGTTTCGCCCACCGTGGAAAGCGGGCTCCTTGCAGGCATGTCGGTGCTGTCCCTGTCCGCGGTACCCGTGACCTACGCTGCCGGCGGCACCCTGGGAGCGGTGAACCAGGTGGCGTTTACCGCAGCGGGGCCGGTAGCCGGGACAGCGCAGGGCGCGGCGACAACGGGTGCGGATACCGCGATATACGTCGGCCTGGTTGCCTATGACGGTATCAAGGGAACAACGAAGGTCGTGATCAACCAGGCATCGAGCGGCGTTGTGCTGGGGTATAATGCGTTGACCGCCATCCCGACGCATCTGGTGGAGGGCGTCGTGGACACGGCGGTGTTCCTTGCCTGGGACGGGCCGCGGCTGGTGATCGCGGCAGCCAGCGGCAAGCTCAAGACCGGAAGCGACGGAGCAGACCAGCCAACGCTCGGCGACCTGCCGGTCGGCACAGCTGTTGACCTGAAAAAGCTCGAACAGAGCCAGGGGATCAAGGCGAAGGTGATCACCACCGACCCGGCGGTGATCCGCGATGTTCTCGAGAAGCTGCCGGCTGATCTCAGGACGGAAGGAGAGAGCCATGAATAAGCGGCGCTGCATGCACGGGCTTTTCACGTTTCTGCTCCTGGCAACGCTGATCGCCGGAGGATGCGCCTCCACGCACGGCGGCGACGATCCGCTCAAGTACACGAAGAAGCTGGTCGTCGAGGGACATGCAACGCTGTACAACAACGGCGCCTTCGAGGTCCCCAATACGAGCATCAAGCTGATCCCGCCGATGCCGGAAACTACGGACCTCGTCATGGAGCTCATGGGCATGCGGGCCTATCAATCAATGCAGACCTCTCTGGAACGGGCCGGGGAGTCGGTCACGATCATTGCTGACGGGACCAAACGGAGCTATGAGCTGGCAAAGGACGTCAGGGAGATCGGCAAGGATGCTGCTGATGCCATCGACCGGTCCGTGTCAGGCGGCGGCAAGGTGCTGCTCTACAAGTCCACGGACCTCGGCAAGCAGATCGTCGGACGATCCTGGGATACCGCGGCCGGTCTGATGCAGGGGCAGGCCGGACAGACGATCGTCAGGGAATCCCGCGCCGGCGGCGGGAAGATCGTCGCAGGAAGCGCTGTTGCAGGCGAAAGGATCGTCGCAGGGAGCGCTGGGGCAGGGGACCGGATGGTCGAAGGCAGTTCCGAGGCAGGGAAGAACGTCACCGCAGGAGGCGCCGCGCTTGGTGACAAGATCGTGACCGGTTCCCTCAATGCGGCGAAGGACCTGTCCTCGTCGAGCATCGACCGATCAGGCCGCGCGTTCCACTATGCAGGGACCAGCTTCGTAAAAGGATATGCAGCGGTGCCGGCGAACCTGAAAAAACGCATTGCAGCGACGGGAGACAATCTGCAAAAGATGAATCCCGTTGACATTGTCACCAAGGAGAATGAGTGGCGCAAAGAATGGTCGCAAAAGACGGTTGACCTTATGAGCGAGACGGTATCTGATTATGGGAAGAACGCAACCTCCTCATTCCGCAAGGCGGGAGATGAAATGAGCGAGAACTATAAGACCCAGGGGGTGAGCCTGTCGGTGCTCAAGTCCATCCGATGGGTCCTGCAGGGCATTCTCTGGGACGCAACCATCGAGCCGATCGCCAAGACATCGGGTGCCGCACTGGGATACTTGAGCGTCAACCTGGTCGCATTTCCGACGATGGTTGTGGCTCGTGAAGGGATTGCCACCACGCAGCTTGCCGTCCAGGTCACGGTGGACACGGCGAAGACCGGCTACGACATTGTCGCGCCGACAGCAATCGCCGCGATCGCCGGGGTCCTTGGTGCCGCGGACCTCGCGGTGTCCCAGACCGCGGCGGCTACCACGGCGGTCGCCGGTCCGGTCGCCGGATATGCTGAAAAGGGTGTGTCTGCCGTAGCCGGTGTCACGGTCATGAGCGGCGGGTACGTCACCGGCAAGGCGATGGAGGGCGGCGGATACGTGGCGGGAAAGGCGGTCGAAGGCGGCGGGTACGTGACCGGAAAAGCGGTCAAGGGCGGCGGGTACGTGGCAGGCAAGACGGTCCAGTACATTGCCGTCCCCCTGGCGAGCGCCGGCATCGTTGTCGGCGGCGGGACCATCGGCACTGCGGTGGGGGTGACCGGCGCCGTGACAGGCGGTACGGTGGTCGTTGCCGGCGAGACAGGCTCCGTGGCGACGAACGTGTTCGGCAATGTCATCGCCGGGACCACGCTCGTTGCCGGTACCGCGGTTTCGACCGGAGGCGGGGCGGCGTACGGCGTCTATCAGCTTTCCAAGGCGATCGTCGTACCGGCGGGGTACGAACTCGGTGGAGGCATTGTCCTGAGCTATGAGACCCTCTCGCAGCTCAGCGCGCAGTCCATCCTTGCGGTCTCGGATTGCGCCTACATGGTCCTGTCGCTGGAAGGGCCGCGGTGGGTCCTCTACGCGGTGCGGGGGAAACTCGGCAAAGGCGAGGACCTTCCGGCCGGCGCGGTGCTGGACCTGAAAAAAATGCAGGAGCAGGGCGAGGAGATCGTGAACCTACCCCTGTCGGACGAGGAGATGAAAAAAGTGGTCGAGTCCGTTTACAGCAACCTGCCGGAGACGCAGGCAGTTGCCGAGGGAACAAAGTGATGCTCAGGTCATGCGGAGGGAGCGGGAGTCTTTCATGAAACAGATCGACACGCGACTCTTGGACGACCTTACTTCGAAGGCGATCGCGTCGCCACGGAAGCGGGCACATCACAACCTTCACGCCGTGCTCACGGACCCGGTCCAGCGGCTCTGCGTGGCCATCGAGCCGGGCACCTACATCCGTCCACACCGGCACGCCGACCCTTTGACCTGGGAGGTATTCCTGATGCTGCGCGGTTCGGCAGTGTTCCTGTCCTTCGACGACTCAGGCAGGGTCACCGAGCGGCTCGTTCTCGAGGCAGGGGGCCCGGTCCATGCCGTCGAGATCCCGGCAGGCGCATGGCATTCGATCGCTTCGCTTGAAACGGGATCAGTCTTCTTCGAGGTGAAGCAGGGTCCTTACAAGGCGCCTTTGGCCGAAAACTCTGCGGCTTGGGCTCCAGTTGAAGGGGATCCTGAGTGCGTGCGGTTCGAGGCCTTGTATCGCACGGCTCAGGTTGGAGATAAGCCTCCCGTAGCTTCCCGTTAGAGTGCGTGCAATCCGGAAAAAAGAGCCGTTCTCATCACTTTTACCTTGACAAGTCCACGGGTTACATGGTATTTTGACGCTTCGCAAAAACGGTTCGGCTTATTTTTCAAGGAGGTTCAAGCATGTACGCGGTCATTAAAACGGGAGGCAAGCAGTACAAGGTTGCCGCCGGTGATGTATTCAAGGTTGAGAAGCTTGACGCAAAGAAGGGCGACACCGTCGAGATCAAGGACGTATTCATGATCGCAGACGGCGACAAGGTGAGCGTAGGCAAGCCGAACCTAGCATCGGCAACGGTCACGGTCGAGGTCATGGGTGAGGAAAAGGGTGAAAAGCTCATTATCTTCAAACACCGGCGCCGCAAGGGCTATCGGAACACCACCGGACACCGCCAGAACTATACCACGGTCAAAGTGAAGGACATCAAGGCATAATAATTTGCCACTAAGGCACCAAGACACGAAGAAAGTAGTATTACTTTGAGCCTTCGTGACTTTGTGGCTGAAATGGTTTTTTCGGAGGAATGATCAATGGCTCATAAAAAAGGTGTCGGCAGTTCCCGGAACGGACGGGACAGCAATCCGCAGTACCTGGGTGTGAAGCGTTACGCGGGCGAGAAGATCCTCGCCGGCACGATCATCGTTCGTCAGCGCGGGACCAAGATCCATCCCGGCGTGAACGTGGGCAAGGGAAGCGACGATACGCTCTTTGCCAAGATCAACGGTGTGGTCAAATTCGAGCGCAAGGACAAGCTGCGCAAGCAGGTGAGCGTGTACGCGGAAGTGTGATCGTTCGAACAACGTGTTCTCCCGAAAGGCGGCATCCATTCGATGCCGCCTTTTTTATTCCTCCGAAGCTTGCATTTTAAGCACGGTATCTGTATATTTCTCACAGGGTTAGGTGGTTTATGTCCAATTTCATCGACAGGGTCAAGATCTACGTACGGAGCGGCCACGGCGGGCCCGGCGTTGTCGCATTCCGCCGTGAGGCGTACGTTCCGAAGGGCGGACCAAGCGGCGGCGACGGAGGCAAGGGCGGCGACGTCATCATCGTTGCCGACAAGCAGCTCGGCACGCTCATCGACCTCAAGTACCAGCAGAACTACTGGGCCGAGAAGGGCGAGCAGGGCAGGGGCAAGCAGCAGACCGGCGCCGATGGCAAGGAGATCGTCATCCGCGTTCCGGTGGGAACGCTGGTCTGCGAGATGGAGACCCGTGCTGTCATCGTGGACCTGGACGAGGACGGCAAGTGGTACATCCTCGCCCGGGGCGGGCGCGGCGGAAAAGGCAACGCATTCTTCAAGTCGGCCACGAACCAGGCGCCGCGGCACGCGCAGCCCGGGGAGCCCGGTGAAGAGTTCACGCTGTTCCTTGAGCTCAAACTGCTCGCGGACGTGGGGCTGATCGGGCTCCCCAATGCCGGGAAGTCCACGCTCATATCGCGCATCTCGGCGGCCAAACCCAAGATCGCCGATTACCCGTTCACCACGCTTACGCCGGTGCTTGGCGTAGTGAAGCCAGAGAACAGGAAGGGGTTCGTCGTCGCAGACATCCCGGGGCTCATCGAGAACGCGCACAAGGGCGCCGGGCTGGGCTTCGAGTTCCTGCGCCACGTGGAGCGGACATCCCTGCTCCTGCACCTGGTGGATGTGTCCGGCATTGTGCCGGGAGACCCGGTCGAGAATTTCACAAAGATCAACAATGAACTGGAGCTTTACAGCCTTGAGCTGATAAAGAAATACATGGCAGTTGCGGCTACGAAGATCGACGCCGCGGTCCCTGAGCATCTCGATAAGCTGCGGGCGCATTGCCTGCGGGAAGGATACGAGTTCTTTCCCATCTCTTCAGTAACCGGAGCAGGGCTGGACCAACTGATGAACTTCCTCGCGGACAAGGTGGAGGAGGGAAGGAAGCTCAGGGAGTCGGAGAGCCTCAAAGAACAGGAGACGGTGATCGAGGGGGAGTGAGTCAGGGGTCAAGGGTCAAGAAACAACTTACTGCTGACAGCTGAATGCTGATGGCTGATAGCCGCATCTTATTTATGCAAAAGAACATTTCAATAGACAGAAAAAACCTTTTCTCCAAGGCCAAACGGGTCGTGATCAAGGTCGGGAGCGCGGTCCTTACTGGGGCCGGCGAAGGCCTCGACCAGAAGCGCATCGAACAGCTTGCCGGGGAGATCTCGGCGATCATGGACCAGGGGCGCGAGGTCATCCTCGTTTCCTCCGGAGCCATCGCCGCCGGACTGGCCAAACTTGGCATGAAGAAGACGAAGGGCATGCCCCTTCCTCTCAAACAGGCCGCTGCGGCCGTCGGTCAGTCGGGCCTCATGTGGATGTACGAGAGGACCTTCGGGGCCCACGGCAGGAAGGTCGCCCAGATACTGCTTACGCGGGAGGACCTTTCGAACCGTGTACGGTTCCTGAACGCGCGAAACACCCTCCAGGTGCTCCTCGAACACGATGTCGTGCCCATCATCAATGAGAATGACACCGTGGCCGTCGATGAGATCAAGTTCGGCGACAACGACAACCTGTCGGGCATGGTGGTCCATCTTGCCGATGCGGACCTGCTGGTAATCCTGTCGGACATCGACGGTCTCTACACCGCCGATCCCAGGCTTCGTCCGTCGGCTGAGTTCATCCCCGTTGTCGAGAAGATCACCGCCGAGATGGAGAAGGGCGCTGGCGACGCACTTTCCTCCATCGGTACGGGCGGGATGCGCTCCAAGATCATGACGGCGAAGAAAGTAGGGGCCTACGGCGTGCCCATGGTGATCATCAACGGCCGAAAGCAGGGGACCCTCAGCGGATTATTCGCAGGAAAAGAGGGGGGCACCATCTTCCTTCCGAAGGCCGACAGGAACCGGAGCCGCCAGCACTGGATCGCTTATACGGCCTGCAGCAACGGCGGCGTTGTCGTTGATGATGGCGGCCGCGACGCTCTCGAGAACAAGGGCAAGAGCCTGCTGCCAGGCGGCATCGTTCGCGTTGAGGGCAGCTTCAAGGCGGGTGACTGCGTGAACTGCTCGGACAACAGGGGAAACGTGTTCGCACGGGGACTGACAAAATATTCTTCGGCCGACCTCGAAAAGATCAGGGGGATGAAGACCTCGCAGATCGCGTCAGTTCTGGGCCATAAGGATTATGACGAGGTCATCCACCGGGATGACCTCGTGATACTCTGAAGTGCGGAGTTCGGAGTGCGGAATACCAGGGACAATTTCTCGTTGCATTCCGTCACCGTTGTGCATCCTGACCTTGCTTCGAATGCGTCAACAAACAGGAGAACGATAGACGTCATGAAATGGATCGGGCTGGTGTTGCCGGTGATGCTCCTGTGTTCGTCCCCGTCCTTTGCGGCGCTCAGGACCAATGAAGTTGCCCCGGCCTTTTCCCTTCCTGACCTGGACGGGAAGGCCGTCGTGCTGCGAGATGTCCTGAAGGGCGGCCGCAGAGCGTCGGGCGGTGTGGTGCTCAGCTTCTTCGCGACCTGGTGCGGGCCCTGCCGGAAGGAACTGCCGATCCTGAACAGCATGGCCGGTGAACTGCAGGCACAGGGTGTCGCGGTGGTCATCGTTGATCTAAAAGAGGACGCCGCTGTCATCAGACGCTTCGTCGAGGACCTCAAATTGGACGGGCTGACCGTGCTGATGGATGGGGACGGGAAGACGGCAGCCAAGTACCAGGTCAGGTTCCTGCCGATGACGTTCTGTGTCGGTGCTGACGGCAGGATCAAGGACATGATCTACGGCGAGGTCCGGAGCAGCAATGAATTTAGGACGTGTGCAGAAAAGCTTCTTCCGTGAAACAGACGACAGGGCAGCCACGGGCAGTTTGGCGGCACACAGGGCCTTTTCGTATATAAACGCAAATACCTGATCGTCAAGCCGTGACAGTTTTATACCGTGTTCATCCGTGGTTATATGTTTTTCATGCTCTATCTGTGTTCATCAGTGGTTAAATGAGTTGCTGGAGGTTTTCATGGACGTCAAACAGTATGTGACCGAGAAGGCGAAGAAGGCCAAGGCCGCGTCGCGGCTGCTGGCGAACATCTCGACGGAGATCAAGAACAACGCCTTGTTCAAGATGGCGGCGGGATTGGAAAAGGAGACCGCAAAGCTCATTTCCGAGAACCGGAAGGACCTCATGGAGGCCGAGAAAAAAGGCCTGTCCAAGGCCATGATCGACCGCCTGACGCTGGATCACGAGCGTATCAAGGCCATGGCGGACGGCCTTCGCGAGGTGGCTGCGCTTCCCGATCCCGTAGGCGAGGTCATCAAGATGCAGAGAAGGCCCAACGGTATGGAGGTCGGCAGGATGCGGGTGCCCATCGGGCTCATCGGCATCATCTTCGAGTCCCGTCCCAACGTTACGGCGGACTCTGCGGCACTGTGCCTCAAATCGGGCAACGGCGTGCTGCTTCGCGGCGGATCTGAGGCCGTCCACTCGAACATCGCTATCGTCGACGTCCTCTCGAAGGCCGGCGAGGAGGCAGGGATCCCCGACGGCGCAATTTCATTCATCGACAATCCCGATCGTGCATGCGTCATGGAGATGCTCAAAGCGAACCAGTACGTTGACCTCATCATTCCCCGGGGAGGCGAGGGGCTCATCAAGATGGTCTCGGAGAATTCCACAATACCCGTCATCAAACACGACAAAGGCGTATGTCATGTGTATGTGGACAGCAACGCGGACCTTGCCATGGCTTCGGATATTTGTTTCAACGCCAAAGTTCAGCGGCCGGGCACCTGCAACGCCATGGAGGCCATGCTGGTTCACAAGGACCTGGCCAGGACGTTCCTGCCTGAGGTCCTGAAGCGCTTTGTTCAGGCGAAGGTCGAGATACGCGGCTGTCCCCGGACCCAGGAGATTTTGCCAGGCATCAAAGCTGCGATTGACAAGGACTGGGACACGGAGTACAACGACCTCGTCCTGAACGTAAAGGTGGTCGACAGCATGGACGACGCGATGGACCACATCGCCGCCCACGGTTCACAGCATTCCGAGGCTATCGTGACGAACGACTACCAGAGATCGCGCCGGTTCGTGCGCGAGGTGGACGCCTCTGCAGTGTTTGTGAACGCTTCGACGCGGCTAAATGACGGCTATGAGTTCGGTCTTGGCGCAGAGATCGGGATTTCGACGACGCGCATCCATGCACGCGGGCCCATGGGGCTTGAAGAGCTCACGTCCACCAAGTTCATCGTGCTGGGTAGCGGACAGGTGAGAAAATAGTGCGGAATGCGAAATGGCGAGTGCGGAATGGGCACCAGGAAGTGGTGGCATACAGGTGTAACTCCGCACCCCGCACTCCGAACTCCGCACTCGAGTTGGAGGTTTTTTGACACAGCGTCTGGGCATCCTCGGCGGGACGTTCAACCCCATCCATTTTGGCCACCTTGCAGCGGCCGAAGAGGTCCGCGACCGCTTGAAGCTGGAAAAGGGCATCTTCATACCTTCATTTCTGCCTCCCCATAAGAGCGATGAGGACATTCCTTCCGCCGTGCAGCGGCAGGAGATGATCAGGCTCGCCATCAGGGGCAACGCGCATTTTACCGTATCCGATATGGAGATCCGGCGCGGAGGCAGGTCCTACACCATCGATACGATCGAAGCTCTGCACCAGGCGCATCCCGGGGCGGAACTGTATTTTCTGACCGGCCTCGACTCCTTCCTGGAGATCAGGACATGGAAAGACTGGGACCGGCTTATGACGCTCTGCTCGTTCGTTGTCCTTTCCCGGGATGGATACCGGTTCCGCGATATCGCACAGCTCGGGTTACTGGACGTTCCGGAGCAGGAACTTTCAGCGCTTGATGCACGGGAGAAGGACCAGATGCTCATAACCGGCGAGAGCAGACCTGTTTATCTCGAGCGGATCCCGTTCTACGACATCTCGTCAACGGACATACGGACGCGTGTCCGCGAGGGGCGAAGCATCAAATATCGCTTGCCTGAAGCGGTTGAACACTATATAATCGAAAATAAATTATATGCTTAGCACACTAAAGATCGCACAGCTCGCAGCAGAAGCGGCAGACAGCAAAAAATCGTTCGACATCCTGGTCCTGGACCTTCGGGGCCTTACCTCGATCGCTGATTATTTCGTGATCTGTTCGGCCAGCAACACGACCCAGGTGGGGGCCATTGCCGACGGCATCGATCACGCACTGTCGCAAGAGAGGTGCAGACCGTCCCATATCGAAGGGATGGCGTCGTCGACGTGGGTCCTCATGGATTACGGGGATGTCGTCGTTCATATATTTGATGAGCAGGCCCGGTCCTATTACGGCCTCGATAAGCTCTGGGGCGACGCTCCCAGCATACGGCTGAAGTTGACTACGCCGGCGGCTGTGAAGGGCCCGAAGACGTGAAGCTCAGCATCATCTGCATGGGTAGAACACGGGAGCGGTTCGTACAGGAAGGGATCGACAAATATATCCGGTACCTCAAACCCTACGCTCCCACGGAGCTGCGGGAACTCAAGGAAGAAAAGGTCAATGACCTCAAGGAAGCGCCCCTGGTCAGGCAGCGCGAGGCAGTGAAGATTGGCAAGGCCCTGACGCCCGGGTCGCATGTCGTCGCTCTGGACGAACGGGGCAGGGAATTCACTTCGCACGAGTTCGCCGATTTCCTGAACAGGACGATGGAGAACGGCATCAGAGAGATGGCCTTTGTCCTGGGCGGCGCCATGGGCCTGGCGGAGTCCGTGACCGGCAGCGCGCATACGGTGCTGGCGATGTCCCGATGGACGCTGACCCATGAGATGGCCCGGCTGGTGCTGCTGGAACAGCTCTATCGCGCCTTCACGATCATAAAAGGGAAGCCCTACCATTACTGAGGCCGTTCACGCAAGATCGACCTAATTCAGGAGAACAGGACAGATGCTGCGTTATATCGTTACCCTCATGGTGATCGTCGTGCTGGTGGCCGTCGTATGGCTGGTCGAGATCAATCAGGGTTCGATCACCGTAAATCTGACGCCCACCAAGACCCGCGAGATCACCATAGCCTCGTTCTTCCTCCTTTCGCTGGCCACGGGGGCCGGCCTCGTGTTCCTGCTCTATTTCATGCGGGACGTGCGCAGGTTCCTGCGCGGGCTCAAGGTCCAGCGCGAGCAGAAAAAACGGAGCAAGATACAGGAGCTCTACACAAAGGGACTGAATGCGCTCCTTGCCAATCGAGGCCACGAGGCGATCACCTTCTTCCAACGGGTCCTGAACCTGGACCCCAACCATGTCGATACGCTCCTGCGCATGGGAATATCCCAGTTACGCCAGAAGAACGTGCAGGAGGCGATCCGCCTCCACCTCAAGGCGTGGAACCTTGATAGCGACAACCAGGAAGTGATGTTCTCCCTGTCGGCAGACTACGAGGAGGCGAAGCGCTACGATGAAGCCATCAAGATGTATCGTGAGATCCTCCGGAAAGATCCCTCCAACATCACCACGTTGATCCGGCTCCGGGACCTCTACCACCGGCTGAACCAGTGGGAGGAGCTCATCGAGACACAGGCCCGGCTTCTATCCAATCCCCTGGGAATCCAGGAGCTTGAGGTTGAACACCGGAAATTGATCGGCTTCAAGTACGAGCTGGGCCGTTCGCTGCTGGAGGCGGGCGACCTGGAACGGGCGAGAAAGGTCTTCCGCAGCGTGATCAAACTGGACAAGGATTTCGTGCCTGCCTACTTGGGACTGGGCGAGGTTTATCTCGAGGAGGGGAAACAGAAGGAAGCCGGCCAGCTTTGGGAAAAGTCCTACAAGCTTACCGCATCCGTCCTCTTGCTGCACCGCCTCGAGGACCTCTACCTCAAACAGGGAGAGCCGGGGAGCGCCATAGAGATCTACAAACAGGCGGTTACCTGGAAGCCGCAGGACACGATCCTGAAATTCTTTCTCGGAAAGCTGTATTATCGTCTCGAGATGATCGATGAGGCGTTCGACATCCTGACCACCGTTGACTGGGGCGAACGGGAGTATCCGGACGTGCACAAGCTCCTGGGGAACATCTATCTGCGCCGCGGTTCGCTAGGGCTCGCCGCATCTGAGTTCAAAAAGGCCCTTCGCTTCAGGAAACAGGTGATCGTGCCGTACTTCTGTTCGAACTGCCAGCACAGGACGACCGACTGGGCGGGACGCTGCCCCAACTGCGGAAAGTGGAACACCTTCGGCGTCAACCTGGAAAAGAGCTAGGAACCGCCTGCAGCCAGAACTACAGCGATCAACGTCATGCGTTTGGCTGATCTCTGTGTGCTGGCTCTTTTATTATCAAGGAGCGTTCATGGCCGGTAAACCTGTCATCCTCATCGTCCTGGACGGATGGGGTATCAACCTGAGCAAGAAGGGGAATGCCGTCGCTGCGGCCCGCGCCCCGATCTACGACAGCCTTCTGAAGCACCATCCCCATACGACACTGCATGCCTCCGGTGAACACGTGGGCCTCCCGGAGGGACAGATGGGAAACTCCGAGGTGGGGCACTTGAACCTCGGCGCCGGCAGGATCGTATACCAGGACATCACGCGCATCACCAAGTCGATCCGCAACGGCGACTTTTTCACGAATCCCACGCTGATGTCCGCCATGGCAACGGCCAGGAAGAACCAATCGGCGCTTCACCTCATGGGCCTCCTGTCCGATGGAGGCGTACACAGCCACATCGATCATATCCTCGCGATGTTCGATTTGGCCAAGGCGCAGGGACTTTCCCACGTCTATTTTCACGCCTTTCTCGATGGAAGGGATACACCTCCATCGAGCGCGCTGGAATATATCGGCCAGTTGGAGAAGCATCTCGCTGCGATCGGCATCGGCAGGATCGCCACCGTTTCCGGCAGATATTATGCCATGGACCGGGACAAGCGTTGGGAACGGGTACAGAAGGCCTATGAGGCCCTGGCCGCGGGAGAAGGCATCCGGAAGTTCTCCGCCGCGGACGCGGTGAAGGAAAGCTACGAACACAAACGGACCGATGAGTTCATGCTTCCCACGGTCATTTGTGACCCGCGGAGCAACGCTCCGTTGGGGCCCATGCAGGATGGGGACGTGGCTATCTTCTGCAACTTCCGCTCCGACCGCGCGCGGGAGATCACGAGGACGTTGACCGATCCGTCATTCGACGGATTTCCACGCGACAGGTTCCCAAAGCTCGCAGACGTGGTATGCCTTACGACCTATGATGAGACCTTCAACCTCCCCGTCGCCTATCCTCCGGTCCGGTTGACCCACATTCTCGGCGGGGTCGTGAGCGGAAAGGGGCTCCGTCAGCTACGCATCGCCGAGACGGAAAAATACGCTCACGTCACCTTCTTTTTTAACGGTGGGGAAGAGCATCCGTTCCCGCTGGAGGACCGGGTCCTCATCCCATCGCCCCGCGATGTTGCGACCTATGACCAGAAACCGGAGATGAGCGCGCGGGAGTTGACGGACGAGCTTGTCAAACGCATTCTCTCAAAACAGTACTCGTTCGTTCTTGCGAACTATGCCAACCCGGACATGGTCGGCCACACCGGCATTCTGGAAGCGGCCGTGAAGGCGGTAGAAGTTATCGATGAATGCCTGGGCAGGATACTGAAGGCTGCCCAGGAAACCGGTGCGGTCGTGATGATCACTGCCGATCACGGGAACCTCGAGGTCATGACGGACCTGAAGACAGGCCAGCCTCATACGGCGCACACCACGGACCCGGTGCCGTTCATTCTCGTGGGGGATAAGGCAGGACTTCGCGGCGACGGGTGTCTGGCGGATGTGGCGCCGACGGTACTGCGGTTCCTGGACATCCAGCAGCCCGCCGAGATGACGGGGAAAAGCCTCATTGTTTAGGCACTGATCTATCTCTATTCTACACATACGGTTCTGGCTTTGCTGACGTTGATTCAGCAATGAGCCTGATGCAGAACGAAATACCCTGAAATAACCCTGCTATTCGTTTGACGCGCTTGCTTCTTTTATGCTAAAAACAAAAACCTTTCTTGACGACCAGCCTTGCGCAAGCACTACAGCATTAAGCATTATAAAACTGGATAGACATTTGAGAACCTTATGAGGGCTTTCCATATTAATTGGGAGCGTCATTTCTGACGCGACGTTGTTTCTGTTACAGATAGAACTCTTGCCGCCAGTTCAGCGCAAACGTCCCGCCTTTAGTCACGGACGGCTCGGCATGCTTCACTGATTTGGGGAGGTTTCTGTGTGGAGGCTATGTCATAACGGAAAAGGTGTGCGTCTTATTTTGCTGTCCATGGCCATGGCAGCATGCTGTCTGATCGTTTCTCAGGCAGCCTGGGCCGATGTGGCGGACCAGGAGAAGGACCTTCAGACTTCGCTCAAACAGAGCGGAAAGCAGGTTTCGCTGGCCGCGAGAAAGCTTGAGGCTGGGCTCGATGCCTCCCCCGAGATCGCCCGGCTCCGTACTCTCGCTGAGAACATCCGCGTAACCCACATGCTCTTGGAAGAGCGGTTCAGGCTGAGGGAGGAGAAGGCGCGGTCCGTGGGCGCCGAGATTCTTTCCCGTCAGAAGGCCATGGCGGAAGGATATAAGGCGGCCCTGACCAAATATCTGTCCCTCATAGACAGCCTGCCTGCCACCGGTCCCATTCCGCAATCCGCAATACGCAATTTGCAATCGCTTCTGGAGAAGATCCTTCCCAGGAAGAAGCGCCCCCTCATCGGCAGCCTTCCGTATAAACACCTGAACCTTCCCGCGATCGAGCCCACAGCCGCCCCTGCCATCACGCCTGCCTACCAGGGCGGGAACAAGACCGTAAGTCCCGACGACACCAGGAGCACACCCGAAGCTCCAATATCAAAAGAGATCGCCAGCCTCGCACAGTCATTGAACTGGCAGCCGGTGGCCATCTACGAATACGTCAAGAACAACATCGCGACCGAGTGGTACTGGGGCTGCATGAAAGGGGCCGAGGAAACACTTCATCAGAAGAGCGGGAACGACTGCGACCAGGCAACGCTGTTTGCCGCGCTCCTTCGAGCATCGGGGTTCCCGACCCGGTATGTCCGGGGAAGCATAGAATTCATCGCAAGCGGGAAGGAAAAGCCCATCGACCGGATCAGGGACCTCTTCGGCATCGACGACCCCGCGAACATCGCCCGGTTCCTCCAGAAAGCAGGCATCCCGTTCAAGCCCGTCATCGCCGGCGGCGGCATCGCCAACTTCCGGATAGAGCACCTCTGGGTGGAAAGCCAGATCCCCTATGCCAACTATCGCGGCGCCATCATCGACGACCGCGGCAAGACCTGGCTGGGCCTGGACACGAGCATCAAGGTAAAAGGATATCAACAGAACCAGCCGAGGGACATCTATGAGCTTTCAGCGGTCAGCGGTCAGCTGGCACAGGTGCGAGATCAATATCTCGGTATCGCGTCATCCGGCACCGGCAGTACGCCGTTCGAACTGAACCAAACGCCGCTGGAGTATTTCAAAACGCAGCTTTCAGCGCTCAGCAGGACTCGGAGCTGACTGCTGACAGCTATAAGCTAACTCGCTATCTGCTTCCCGAAGTCATGAACATCCTGCCCGCCGGTCTCCAGTTCAAGGAGATCGGCATCACGAACGAATACACTACCATACCGGATGATCTAAAGCATAAGGTACGGTTCACCGCAAAGACCGCTCAGAACTCTGAACTCCTGAACTCAGAACTGGATGTTATGCAGCTGAGCAACAAGCAGATAACGATCTCCTACGAGCCCGAGACCGTGCAGGACCAGGAGACCATCAACGCCTGGGGCGGGTTGGACAATACCCCGGCGTATCTCGTGCGCCTGCGGCCGGTGCTGATCATAAACGGCCAGAGAAAAGCGGTCGGCAGGGACGGATTGCCGATGGGGTCGGATTATGAACTGACCATTGAGCTTGTTTCGCCGAAAGGGACGGAGAAGACGACGAACACGCTTATTATCGGAAACCTTACCGTCATCGGGATCACGGCGCAGAAGGCCGTTATCGCTCCCTCGCCCCTCGCGGGAGAGGGCGGGGGTGAGGGGAAAAAAGACGCTGAACGCCTGCTGTACGAAGCAGCCAATCACTACATCGACCGTTGGAACAAATCGGAGGAAGAGCTTGCGTCCCTCCTGCACCTCGCTATCGCCCGTCCCATCCCCACGGTCGTGACCCTGGGCGGCGTGATCGACGTGACCTATTTGCTCGATATGCCCCACGGGTTCACCTGGAAGGGCGTGTATCTGGATGCGGATGTGAGAAGGATAGAAGCAGTTCAGAGTGCTCAGTCCGGAGTTCAGCGTGAAAGAGAAAAGCTATTCATGCAGTTGTCGTCGCTGCAAGGGTCGGTGCTAGAGCATCGGATCTTTGAGGACGATTGGAAGGTCTCAGCTATCTCAACGGCTAAGTTCATTCAGATTTGCTCTCAGGGTTCCTCGCTGTGCACAGGAACGATTACGATCGACAAGGCCAATGCGGATGCCGTTGTGCCGACACTTCCGTACGATCAGGGTATAAAGGACGACATAACCAATGCCGTGAACCAGAGTGAGACTGTCGTTATCTCACAATCGGAAGCAACCTATCTGGACTGGACAGGGACCGGCTATCGGAAAGAAACTCCTGAGACCGCAGAATCCGGTTGGATGCTCAGCGGAATGATCGCCGGCGGCATGACAGCGGTATCTCCCGGAATATGGGACGGCTGGATGTTCAATAACATCCTGTCCGCGCCTTACCAGGACAGCTTTAAGACCGTCATCATCGTAGAACCTAAGGACGGCGCGGTCCTGCCGGTATCGTCCATAGGCATCACCGGCTATGTCATCGATTCAAAAGCGAGAGTAACGGTCAACGGAGCCCAGGCGTACGCGGAAGACAATATCTTCACGGCTCAGGTCAATCTCAAGCCTGGGATGAACAAGATCACTGCCATTGCCACAAATGCCGCAGGCAAGCAGACCTCGGACACCATCATCGTAAAGTACAGCATTCCTCTCAGGACCGCAATTACCTTCCCCTTTGACGGCGCGGATATTTCCCAGTCGCCCATATTTGTGGAAGGCTTGGTCACCGATCCGACAGCAACAGTCAAGGTCAATGACATCAATGCGACCGTTTCCAGCGACGGCAAGTTCACGGCTATGGAAATACCGCTAGTTGAAGGACCGAACCGGATCACCGTCGCGGCAGTGAATAAGGACGGTGCGACGGACTCGCAAACCATAACGGTAAATTACAAAGCACATCAGACCCCTTCACCGATCTCGATCTCCATAACCTATCCCGCCCCGAACGCGGCGATCAATAAGCCAATTACCATGGTCGTCGGAACGGTAACGACAACGGCCAGTGAAGCCTGGGTCAAAGTCAACGGTGTTCCGGCGGTTATCTACGGCAACCAGTTTGTCATCAATAATGTGCCGCTTGTTGAAGGGAGTAACCGCATTGTAGTAGACGCGATGGACAGCAGCGGAGCCGTCGGAAGGGCGGAAGTGAGCGTGACCGCGAACACGACTGCGCCTCATGTGCTGCTAAGCGCGAACATCACGAGCGGGATAGCGCCGTTAATTACATACTATAGAATATCGACAACGATATCGAACCCTATCACAGAATACCAGATGGACTATGAAGGAGATGGCATAATCGATTATAGAGGGGCGGTCTTAGAAAACATTAAGCACGTATACACATCGGAGGGCGTTTATTTTCCCAGAGTGACAGTAACCGACAGCGTGGGCAATTTATTTACGGATTCAATGGCGGTTGTTGTACTCAATAAGGAAACGATGGGGGCGCTTCTGAAAAAAAAGTGGATGGAGATGAGAGAATCGGCTATTGCTGGTGATATTGAAGGGGCGTTAAAGAACTTTATCAGCACGAGTAAAGATAGTTACATGGAGCGATTAACAAGGATGGGAGCAACAAAAATCGCAGCAGTATTTACGAATAATATAGATTTGCTTATCGATGAGCTGTTTGATGGAGTTGCAGAGTGCGGAGCTATACGTGTGGAAGACATTACATACGTTTCTTATCCCGTGACATTCGCTAGAGACGGAAGCGGGCGATGGAAAATCATGGGATTTTAAATAGACATCATATTGCATCCCCAATATTCTCGCGGTGCTAGCAGATGTGGCTGTTTAACGAGATAAGTCTGTGCAATTATGTCTAAAAAACGTAGAGCATAGTTGTGTTAGGAGGATTCAAATGATGAGAGTAAAACTTGCGTTATTATTAGTCATCTCATTGATTGCTATTGCTGGCTGCTATAAGGGGATAACCGGCACCGTCGTTGATGCAGAAACTGGCCGACCTATAGAAGGAGCTGTGGTTCTGGTGGAGTGGACGAAAGCAAAGGGGATTGGGCTTACCTATACAGAATCATATAAGCTCGCGGAAGTGATTTCAGATAAAGAT
>CAKKRC010000040.1:10606-13475 GCA_919902495.1 Nitrospiria bacterium | reverse complement strand
GTATCCCCCGTTCGCACAGGACCACGTCGGGGTTGCCGTTAACCAGGATGTACTCCGCCGAACCAAGCCACTCCTCCACCGTCGCCGACAGACCGCGCTTCAGGATGACCGGTTTGTTGATCTTCCCGACCTCGGTCAGCAGATCGAAGTTCTGCATGTTCCGCGCGCCGATCTGCAGAATGTCCACCTTGTCGGCCACGATCTCCACATGCTCGGGGCTCACGATCTCGGTGACCACGAGGATCCCGGTCTCCCTCCGCACCTCATCGAGCAGGTCCAGGCCGCCTTCCCGCAGTCCCTGAAAGCTGTGCGGGCTCGTCCTCGGCTTGTACGCGCCGCCGCGAAGCACCGGGACCCCCAGCTTTTTCAGGAAACGCGCAGTCTTCATAAGCTGGTCCCTGCTCTCCACCGCGCAGGGCCCGGCTATGACAAGGAACGGGGACTTCCCTCCCACCTTCACCTTTCCCCCGAGCGTAACGACCGTGTCGACAGGATGGAAGTCGCGGCTCACCAGCTTGTAGGGCTTCGTCACATGGATGATCTCCATGATAGCCTTGTTGCCTTTGAGCGGCGTATCATCGACCCAGCCCTGGTTGCCGATGACGCCGATGGCCGTCCGCTCGGCGCCGGGGATCGCGACGGGCTTGAGGCCCATCCTGGTGATGATCTTTTTGATGTTCGCGACGTCCTTTGCCGAGGCCGCGTGGTTCAGTACGATGAGCATGGATCACTCCTTGAGTTCCTGCACTCAGTCGTGCAATACATTGTATTGTGTGTTCACTTCTAAATAAATGATCCGGGATATGGCGGATATTGCATCGTCAAGATATTCCAGGGAACTTCCCCGGGTCATAATGCAGAGCAGGTAGGGGTGCTGCGGATAATAGACGATGCCGCAATCGTGCAATTGTATCTTGCCCGTATCGTCGTCCCGGTGTTCGCCGAACTTGTGTGCTACCGGCAGGTCCTTGGGTAGGCCGGCAACTATGCCGCTCTTGAAATCGATCTGCGTCAGGAGGGCCAGCGCCTGCTCCGATCGGACCTTGTTGAGATAGGTGGCGTTGTAGAGGACGCGAAAGAACGAAGCGTAGGTCTGGATCGACAGGAAGTCGCTCGGTCCGACGGCGTCCGGGCTGGGAATGTTCAGCGCCTCGTAGGTCCGGTTGAACTCCTGCAGATCAACGTTCGCGGACAACACCATGTAGGCATTATTGTCGGAATAGACGATCATCCGCCGCAGGAGTTCTTCGACCGTGTACTCCGTCTCCCGCGTCATGACCGACGAGGGTTTGATGATCTGCTGAAGCGTATGGTCGCTCCTGAGCTGAAAACGGACCTTCCGGGCCAGGAGGTTCGGATCTCGTTCTTCCTGCTTGAGCACCGCGATCATCATCGGGACCTTCCGCAGGCTCGCCGGCGTGAACCGCTCGGTCTCGCCGATGCTGAACCAGATCCCGTCGTTCAGCTCGCGGAAATAGACGGACGCGGTCTCCACACCGGGATACCGCATCCGTTCCCTGAGATAGCCCTCGACCTTTTTCTTGAAAGGCCGAAGCTCCTTGTTGCGGAACAAATTGCTTCCGCCCTCGCACTCCAGGAGCGGATTGATCAACTGATACCCGCCCTCCCGCTTTTCATAGAAGCCTTTGTTGACGTCCCCGCCCACCCTCATCGCGTAAAGGTAATAACCGGCGAAGAGGCCAAGCAAAAGACAGATAGCGGGTATCACGGCTTTCTCTATAATAGTGTTCTTATTGATCATGCTCGGTCACGTCGAAGCGAATCCGGCTACTTCTTCTCCCGCTTCCTGCGCTCGGTGATCGTCTCGCCGCCCAGGCCCCAGTTGTCCGTCGGGACCTCCTCGATGACCACGCAGGTCGTCTGGGGGTTCTTGCCCAGGATGTCCTGCAGCATCTTGGTCACGCCTTCAATGAGACGTTTTTTCTGTTCCGCTGTCGCGCCTTCGTTCGTTATCTTGATGTTCACGTATGGCATCGTGTCCTCCTCATTGCTCTTCGGGCCCGTTCGCTGCGGTTCGGGCCGCGTGCGCGGGCCTGCGTTTAAAAGATCGTGCCGCCGAGCTGACCCATTGTCAGTCCCTTCGTGATCTGCCGGCGAATGAACTGCCGGATCAGGACCTGGTCCTCCGATCCGATCCGGACGAACTTGACGCCCATGCCCGCGGTCCTGAGGGGCCCTTTGCCCCGGTCGAAGCTGTAGAGCACCATCCCTTCGACTTTGATCCTGTTCGTTTCCAGCAGGATCGTGACCGGAATTGCCATCCCGACCGGTATGGGGTTCTCCGTGTTGACGAACATGCCCTGTTCCGACAACGCGGTAATGTAGTTTTTGATCACCGACTCCTCCGCTTCCCGGCCCTCGCCCACCATGACATTGAGGCTGGTGGCGAGCCGGATGTACTGGCGGGGCGTGGTCTCCGTCACCTTCTGGATCGCGGCGTACAGCGCGTCCGGCTCGACCGGCTTGTTTAGATAGTTCGCGCAGCCTTCGCGCTGGCAGGCCTCCTTCACCATCGGGTCCTTCGACGAGGTGAGCACGATGACCGGCAGGGAGTGCGTCGCCGGGGTCCGCTTGATCTTTCTGAGCAGCTCGACGCCGTCCGTTCCGGCGAGGGAGATCTCGGTCAGGATGAGGTCCGGATGGGCTACCTCGAGGAACGCAAGGACATCCTCGGCGCTTTTCATGGTATGGATGTTGTAATCGAGACGCTGCAGCACGATGCTCGTGTAGTACAAGTGCGCGTCGTCTCTGTCGGCAAGGGCGATCAGCCGCTTCTGCCGCTCCTCGGACCGGGTCATTGCTTGTTCCATAGTATGGCGCCCTCGTTCGTTATCTTGATGTTCACATA
>CAKKRC010000040.1:0-10596 GCA_919902495.1 Nitrospiria bacterium | reverse complement strand
TTCACATAGGGCATCTAAGGTTCCTCCCTGTCTCCTGATTCCTGTTCCTACAACGGCAGCCTGATTTTATACCGGATCGCCAGCATCCTCAAGACAAATGTTACGGCGATGCAGGCCGTGACCGCGGCGACCTCATTCGACATGGTGGAATAGATGACCAGATAGGTGCAGGCGCCGGCGAAGGCGCAGGTGGCGTAGAGCTCCGTCCGGGTGAAGATATGGGGGATCTCGTTGCAGATGATGTCACGCATCACTCCGCCGAACACGCCCGTTGTCACGCCGAGCAGTGCCGCGATAAACCAGTGGGCGCCGGCCTGGTTCGCTACCGACGCGCCGGACGCGCTGAAGAGCCCGAGCCCCAGGGCATCCAGCACCAGCACGGCCTTCACGATCCTGTTCATGGCGAAGAAGTTCCGTATCACCAGGACCGACACGATCGACAGACCGAGCAGCAGGACCGCGTAGCCGTAGTGCTCGACCCAGAATAACGGGTGCCGGTTCAGTATGAAGTCGCGCAGCGACCCACCGCCGAAAGCGGTGATCATGGCCACGGCATAGACGCCGATGATGTCCATCCCCTTCTTCCGCGCCTCGTAGATGCCGGTCAGGGCAAAGGCGATGATGCCGATCACTTCGATGGTCTTTATCAGGGTGTTCATGCTGTTCTTTCTCTTCCGTGACAGGACTTCCCGGGACAAAGGTACAACAAATAGGGACAAATGTAAAGACAACCGCCCTGACCTCCTCCAAGCCGGAACGAAAAAAATATTCAACGAATGGAAATTCTCATGTACAATATCCCTATACGCTCAATGGACGGGGACCTGCCGTTCCCCACGGTCATTATTCTCCTTAGGAGGTTGACATGAGATTGGTGACAAGATCGGATTTTGACGGACTTGCCTGTGCGGCGCTTCTCGAAGAACTGGGGATCGTGGATTCCATATTCTATACCCACCCGAAGGACGTTCAGGACGGGAAGGTCAAGGTGACCGAGAACGACGTGCTCGCGAACGTGCCGTATGTAGAGGGATGCGGTCTGTGGTTCGACCACCATTCAAGCGAACAGGAGCGCCTGCAGCTCAAGGGCAAGTTCAAGGGCGCCTGCGAGATGGAACCGAGCGCCGCCCGGGTCGTCTATAACTATTACATGAAGGACCCGAAGAGCGCCGCCAAGCTTAAGCGGTTCGAGGAGATGGTCGCGGCCGTGGACAAGGCGGATTCGGCGAAGTACACGAAGGAGGACATCCTGGACCCGCAGGGATGGATGCTGCTCGCCTTCATCGCGGACCCGCGGACCGGTCTGGGGCTCAAGCGCGATTTCAAGGTCAGCAACTTCGATCTCATGAAGGCTATCCCGGGCATGCTCCGGAAGAGGACCCTCGACGACATCCTCTCGGAAACGAACATGCAGGACCGCGTCAAGGCCTACCGCGAGGAAAACGAGGCATTCAAGAAGTTCATGAAGGATACCGCGAAGGTGCAGGGCGACGCCATCGTCATCGACCTGCGGGGAAAGACGGACATCCCGACCGGCAACCGGTTCATGGAATACACCCTCTTCCCGGAACAGAACATCTCGGTCCGGCTGGCCGATGGCAGGAAGGGCGAGTTCATCATGTTCTCCGTGGGTCACAGCATCATCAACCGGACGTCGAAGGTGAACGTTGGCTCGCTGATGCTCAAGTACGGCGGCGGCGGGCACGATAAGGTCGGCACCTGCCAGGTGGCGCCGGACAAGGCAAACACGGTGCTTGCCGAGATCCTTGCCGCGGTCAATTCGGCGAAGAAGTAAATCATCTCAAAACAGCACGGGCGGCTCAATGAGCCGCCCTTTTTTATTCTATTTCCTCCTCCCCCCTCCGTGGGAGAGGACCGAGGTGAGGGCGCCTCAGCCTTTTTTATCCAATTCCTGCAGAATGGTCGTCAGGACCGCATCCGGCATTGTCAGAACCTCGTGGTTCCAGAAACGCAGGACGCAGTATCCCTGACCCTGCAGCCATGTATGTCTGGACTCGTCATACTCCGCCTGTTCGATATGCTGTCCGCCATCTACTTCGACTATCAACTTCCTTTCAGCGCAGACAAAATCAACTATATATTCTCCGATCGGCTGCTGTCTTCGGAACTTATAGGATTCTGCCTGTCGCATGCGCAGCCGCTTCCACAGAAGCCGCTCGGCATCGGTCGCATTCCTGCGCAATTCTCGCGCCTTGTCAGTCTTATCCACCCCTCACCCCAGCCCTCTCCCGCAAGGGGCGAGGGAGTTAATACGAAATCGTCGCGTACCGACACCTTGCTCTTCACCTAAGCTCACATACACAGAATAACATCCGGCAGCCCTGCATTTCATCCTCTCCCCATCGTGGGAGAGGACCGAGGTGAGGGGGCAAGTCTACAATTGTCTACTCATGCACCGCCGCAGCCCTTTCCTCTTTCCATAGTCTTCGTAATTTATTCACATCCTCGCCCTTCGCCTCGCGCGCTTTGAGCTGCTTGTCCTCGGCATTAAGCTTTGCAATTGATTCTTTGATGCCTCTGTCCAGTTTCTGATACTTGACCGGATCGGACTTGGGTATCGAGAAGTCCCCGCCCGTCCTCCAGATGTCGCCGAGCTTCAGCCAGGCCGCGAAGTTCTCTATCTTCCCGCCTTCGAGCAATTTTACCTTCGAGGTCACCATGATATCGACGACCCGCAGACCTTCCTTGTCCGCCACGACCTTCTGGCTTCCCGAGAACGGTTCAGCACCCTGGTTGTCGAAGTACTCCCACGTCACCTTGCTGACCTGCGCCGGGGAGGAGTGACAGCTTTCACATGACCGCGACTTGCCGAGTGGATGGGCAACCTGCTCCACCTGCAGCCAGGCGAGATAGTTGTTGTTCCCGCCCGGTACGCTGAAGGTGCCGAGCTGAACGAAGGCATCGCGCGTCTCGCCCTTGGGCCAGCGCCACGTGAGGCCCGGTTCCGGCCTAATGTCTTCCTTTATATACCCTGCGCTGTTCGGCCAGATCTTGGTGGGTATCCAGATGCCTTTTTGGTCCTTGATCAGGATGGGCGGCTCCATGGGGCCGTAATATAATGAATACTTCTTGAAAGGGCTCGGCTTTGACAGGGCCATGCCGCTCCCCCAGGAGGTCATCTCGTACCCGCCGAGTATCTTCACATGGCAGGCCTCGCAGGAAACGTTCTTGTGCACGCTTGCTGCCATGGCCTGCTCCACCTCGGGATGGCAGTCCTGGCAGGTGGCCCGCCGTTCGATGTGTCCCATGCCTCCGGGAGCGGTCTGGTGGCAGTCGACGCACTCCATCTTCTCTTTCACATGAACGTCCTCGGGAAGCCCAGCCGGTTCGGAAAATTCTTTCCCAAGGTAGCTGTCGCCGCGCCTGCGTTCCATCGTTCCCGCGTGGCAGATAAAGGTGCTCCTGCCGCCGCCGGTGCAGTTCACGGCCGGCGGCACACGGCTCATGGCATGGCTTCCCCGCTCGCGGGTCGGCGTATAGTGGCAGTCGAGGCAGCCCGTGTGGCAGAGATTGCAGGCCTTCTGCTTGGCGATCGCCTGATCAGGCGTAAAAGGCTGGTTGAGCTGTTCGGTGATCTTTGAGGTGTTTTCGAAGGAGAACTTCTTTCCTTCCGCCCTGCCGACCGGCAGGGTGTCCGCGAAGGACGGCCCTCAATTGTTCGGGCCGTGGATGTCGTTCCAGGTCCGCATGGAGCGTTGGCGGTAGTTCGAACCCATGATGCTCGTGTCGAATTGCGCCACCTGGTCGGGATGGCAAGCTGACTTGCCGCAGGTCTTTTTGGCGATGGCGGGATCGTAGCCGAGGGTCACGGGATCGCGGTCATGCCACATCAGCGTGCCAACGTCATAGTCGAGCTCGCCATTCTTATCGCGCGGCAGCATTGCGCGAAGACGGTCATTGCCGGACGGGAGCAGGCGTTCGACATGGCCTTTGCGCGGCATGATATTCAGGTCATTGTCCAGCACGATGAGCTTCAGCATCCCCTTGTGCGCTTTGTCGGGATCGTCGGAGAGGCCGTTGCCGAGGTGGCAGTCGCGGCATTCGGTGTTCGGGTGGCGGGACTCCTTCTGGACCTGCTCGCGGGTCATGACGAACTGGGGATAGCCGAGCTTCGTCATGCGGATGGTATCGGCGTGGCAGGAGACGCACCGGTTGCTGGACTGGTAGCCGGTATAATAAAGAAGGAAAGCGAGCAACAGGACGAACTGGATGATCAGGATGATCATCCCGCGGCGGGAGCCAAAGAAATTCCAGAGTTTGCCGATGGACATAGGACCCCTTCAGGGCACGATCTCAAACCGGGCGCAATGTTTGGGACGATAGCGTGAGAAGTCCCTTCGGTCAAGCGTGAATATCTTCTTGATGCTGTGTTGCTCGGCCAGAGCGACCAGCGAGGCGTCCGCAAGGTCCATGGGGTTGTCGGAATATTTCTTCATCAGTTCCCGCATGCGGGGGTGAAGCAGCTCGGGAATGTCAAGCACGTGCACTCCGCCGGACAAGATGAAATCCCATAGCTCTTGCCGCCCGGTGTCCCAGCCTCTAAGAAAATGAAAGGCTTCTGCAAGCACGGGCCATGTCGTAGCTGGAGACCGATGCAGATCGGCCAGAGCATCGCGGCACTGCTTATGATGGGTCTCTGATATGTCGAACAGCGCGACGATCGGGCCGGTGTCTATAAGGACCATTTCTTTCTCTTCTCTTCGAGATAGGCTGCCATGATCTTCTTTCCATCCTTGACCCTGCTGCCGTGCCCGCTTCCTTTATCACTTTTACGCACGGCCTGATAGATCTCCCAGGGCGTTCGCTGCTTTTGCTCCACGATCCGGGCGCAGTATTCCCGAATGGACTCCCGCACAAGGTGCGACTTGGTCACACCGCTGCATTCAGCGGCCTTTTTCAAGAGGGCCTCGGTTTCCTTATCCAGCCTGGTGCTCGACGGCATGGCACACCACCTCCCGCAGCATGAATATGTAGTACATTATGTAGGACAGATCGGGGGAAGTCAAGGAGAATTATGGATGGGAGCGTTTCTTAATGGGAGCAGGCGGATTCATTTTAATGACGCGGCCTCTACGGCCCTTTCATCCGATCCCCGCGCGAAGCGGAGCCTTCCCTCAAGTTTCTTCCGGTCGTTGATGTCATAGAGCATGACGATGATGGAGGGCCCTCCCTCGAACTCGATCCGGCCCGCGGTCATCATGACCCACCGATCATCGAAGCTCCGTCGGAGAACCTTGAACTCGCAGGATGCCGAGGGAGCGCCGCCGGACATGGCCAGCCGCTCCCAGTCCTGCACCATGCTCCGGTGTTCCGGATGAACGAGGACCGGGAACTCACGGCCCAGGATCTCCCGGACCGGATAGCCCGTCACGGTTTCAGCGGCCGGGTTCGCATAGAGGATCTTCCCTCCCCGGCGGATGATGATGGCTGCGGTCGAGGTCTCGGCAAGAGTACGGAACTTTGCCTCGCTCTCCTGGAGCGACCGGGTCGACTGCTCCACTGCCTCGTGCAGTTTTTCCCGCTCGAGCATCAGCTGTCGCAATTCCAGTTCCTTGACCTGCAGGCGCTGCTGCTGGATGATCGTGCCCTGCACGAACTCGCGCTCTCTCGCGCGATACAGGGAGCCGGACAGCAGCCAGGCCAGGAGCGAGAGCAGCGGGCCGTTGATGGCATGGCCGAGCAGTACGGCGGCGTCCTGCTGATACAGCTGCAAGCCCGCCATGAGCAGCGCGGTGACCGCGCCATAGAGCAGAAAGCTCGTAACGGCGTCCAGGGAGAGCCCGGCGGCCATCCAGAAGGCGGCAATGAGGTACACGGTGATCTGCCCGTGGATCAGTTGGTCGTTGACCGACACGGCGACCGACAGGAACAGACCTAAGGCGGCAAAGAGGATGACCATCACCCGGTGCCGAAGCGCAATGTCGGCAGGCTGCCTCGGCCGGATGGCGTACGCGGAGAAGGAATAGAGCAGGAAGGCCGCACCGATCACCAGGTGCAGGACGTACAGCGACCGGTAGCCGGGCGTCGAGGCCCAGAGGCCTTTCGCCTTGTTTTGATGGTCGACAAGGATGAGAGGCAGTTGGAGCGCGCCCAGGATCGCTGAGAAGACCCGGGCGCGCGTGAAATTGATGAAGGCCGTCTGCCGGATGAACTCGCGGCGATGTTCGTCTGCCATGCCGGCGAAGGGGTCAGGGAACATCCTTGTGAAGGTCCGTTTCAGCATAAGCTCGTTACTCTTGGGGGATGTTGTGTTCCGCGTGTTATTCCGATTTTCGGAAACGTATTGTTATATACTATTTTGGATAACGTATTCCGGACACATCCCCAACGTTCCGACGCCTGGGCCCGTTGGACGGTCAAGGAGGCGGGATCATTTCTACGGTAATGGTTCCCGACCCGGATATTTTCTTGAAGGTGGCTGTTATGGTAGCGCTTCCCGCTTTTTGGCCTAAGACGCGGCCCGCCTGGACCTGGTCCATCACCGCAATACGAATGTCGGATGTTTCCCATTGCACTATTTCAGTGAGGTTCTGTGTGGTTTTGTCCGAATAGCTGCCGACGGCCCCAAACTCCTGTTTGTCGCCCGGGATGATCATCGCGCTCTCCGGCATGACCGTAATGGAAATAAGCTCACGCCTGACCTTGAGCGTTGCGCGTCCGCTCTTCGTTCCGAGCGAGGCCGATATCACGGCGGTCCCTGCCACGTTGCCTGCAACGGTGCGGCCGGTGGCGTCAACGAACGCAATATTGGTATTGGAGGATCTCCAGACCGCGGACGAGGTGATGTCCTTGACCGTCTTGTCCGAGAACGTTCCCATTGCCGTGAACTGCTGGACCGCACCGTTCATGATCGATCTTGAGGCAGGGGTCACTTTGATGGAGACGATATCCCGGCTGACGTTCAGCACGGTCGACCCGTGCATATCTTCGATCGCGGCCGAGATATTGGCCGCTCCAATCTCTGATCCCGCAGCGGTCCCAAACGGGTCGATCTTCGCGACGTTCACGGCGGACGAACTCCACGTTGCGAACCAGGTGATATCTTTTTCGGTATTTTCCGGATAATGCGCAACGGCGGCAAATTGCAGGGAGGCCCCCCTGGTGATCGTCGATGAAGCCGGCGCGACCGTTATTGACACGAGTCCCTCCCGGGCGTCCCGCTGCAGGTTCCAGCGGATCCAGTCGTTGATCACAGCCTTCGGATCGAAATCCCGCGGCTGCAATGCGCCCGCCTGGGCTGGAACAGAGACCTGCTGGAAGGTTTGGACGCTGACCGGCTGGACCTGCGCAGGCGCGCTTGTCCGGCCGACGGTCCGGGCCGCTTCCCTCGCCGCGCTCACGGCCGGGACAACGCCTTCGTACACGCTGACCGAGGTGCTCGCGTCTTCCACCGCATCCACACCGCAGACAGAATCTTTTGAAGCGACGAGGGCGGTATTGGTGATCACCTCCACCCACGATTCGGGCACCGCGCGCTTATTGATCTTCGCCCATAACCTGCCATTCTCGAGAAACGCCTGCAAGTACAAGGTGCCCGTCCGTTTCTCGAACCGCAGCATCCGCATCGTGAGGCTCGCGTTTTCCGACAGCCTCAGGTAGCCGCCGTCGGGCAAGCGGAGCTCAAGCATGGAATTCCCCTGCACCTCTACCCGATCGTTCTTTGCGATGCTGTCGTTATTCCTGATCAAGCGTCCTTCAGGCGATTCACTGGTAAAGATGTTGACTGTTCCCTGGAGCTGTGTCGCAACAGCCACGCCGTCCGGCATGACCCCTTCGGACACGACGTTGACGACCAGCAATACAATGACCAACGCAAGAACAAGAGAGAAAATATGCTTCATCCGGATCCTCGCTCCGACACGCGAAAACATTGCCGAAATTTCAGGAAATCTGGGCTATAGGGTCAATCCTTTTGCGTTGCATTTTCATATGTAACAACTCACGATCAAAAATATTTCGAAAAAAAGACCTGCAGGTTTCTCATGATCCGCCAGTGTCAGTTCCCGCTCAACTTTACGATATCTCCTGCCTGAAAGCCCATGCCGGAAGAGGCGCGCGCGACCGACACATCCGCCTTGTCGCCGATGTCGTTCTGCACAACGAGCACCTGGCCGATCTTATCTTCCGTCGTGCCGAGCTTCATCTTCGTGTCCGGGTCGATCAGGTCCTCGCCCACCCGGTAGACATCGAGCTTGTCGCCTACCTTCAGGCCGGTCTTCCTGCCGGCGTTGATGTAGACCTTGTCGCCCGCGACCTTCATGACCTTGCCCTTCCAGGGGCTGCTCTCCAGCGACCTCATCATGTTGACCATGGCCTTGGTGAGCGCGTCTCGAAGCGCGCCGTCCCGCAGATCCGAGTCATAGCCCGCCTTGCTGCCCATGCCGAGCACTTTGGTCGTTTTCTTTTCGTAGATCCCCGCGCCGGAGTCGGCCATGAGCTGGACGCCCGTCGCGGTATCGACGATGCGGTAGTCGACCGTCACCCGGGCGATCTGGGTGTGCGACCCTCCCACGAGGAAGGACGAACCCTCCTCGGCCTCCGAATATGCCGAGACCGCGCCGGTCACGATCGCATTCAGGCCCATGATCTGGCCCATCTTCGCAGCCGTATCGGGATTGACAGCGCCGGTGGCTCCCTGCGCCTGCTGCGCCATGATCGAATCGATGTCCTGTTGGGGGATAACGATGAAGCGTCCCGTCTTTTGCAGGATGGTGCCCAGGATATCGGCCGCTGCTTCGCCGATTCCCATCACCTTCGAAGGGGTCTTGTTCTGAAAATTGACCACACCCACCCTGAGCTTCGGGCCTTTGTACTCCGAGACGCTGCTGTCCGTCTTTAATCCTTTCGAAGTATCCGTCCGGGTCGTATCATCCCGGGTCTGGCCGGACGTCGTTTGGGCCTGTCCGTCGGCGACGAAAGCCAACAGGCTGATCAGGATCGCTGCAAGGGTCATAGTCATTGCGTTCTTCATGGCATCCTCCAAAGGATAGTTTGTGAAACCGCGGCCGTGAGGGGCGGAGCTAAAGTGTCAGATCTACTGTCATGTCATTCAAACAAAGTCATGGTCAGAAAAGGCCAGATGACAACTAAGTAGACTTGACCATATGAAGTCCTATGAAGTCCCTATGAAGTCCGATCGGGAAAAAAGAGGAAGAACTATTAGTCAGACTTATCAGCTAAGCTTTCTTTAAGCTGTGAAAATAGCCAAGCGGACCAGGCCTTGTATTCCTCGGTTTTCCAATTGTCATCTGAATTATTCTCGAAGGCAGACTTCATCGTAACTGCAAAGATATATCTCCGACATTTTTGAGCCACATCTGGTGGCATCTCAATGGGCTCGGCAATAGAATCGAGACCCACGATTAACGAAGGCTCTACTAAGATACGGATTGTAAAGGAAGAGGGTTTTTGTAATATAATGCCGCATTGTTCGGGCTTGAGTTCGTGAGTTAGTTTCATCTGCGTTTTGGAAGGAAGTAATAAATAACCCCACTGATCGAGCCCCCATATGAATTTTTCTGCACTGGCAAATCGATTCATCGCCATGAGTTTCATCACTTCCGCTCCTGAAATCTTCTCCATATCTGAAGTTCTAACTTGTTGCTTAATCCCAACTTCAGTTCTGCTGCCAACAGTGACCTTTCCCCATACCTTTCCAATTTGCATATCACGAATGCTCGCAATTATTTGATATTGTACAAGTTCACAACCATACGTGCTCGTTTCGATAGAGTCTTTTGGTATTTCAAACGAAAGAATCTCTCCGTCAAGCACGGGACGACCTAACATAGTCCATTTCGCCAACCTTTGATTCAATTTAGTACTAGGTAATTGGGGAAGAACCATTGCAGTTAAATGAATTACTTCATTTATGATCAGTGACGTTATAAATGCTTCTTCCTTCATCGTTGTAGGCACAGGCTTCTTCTTGGATTTTTTATCATTTGGTGGAGTTTGTCCGCTCTTAGATAATAGTCTGTCACGCAAATCGTTCCATACCTGATCTCTACATTTATTATTATCCTTTAACGCAGAAGTCAAATCCGACTGAAGAAGACCTACATATTTTGCTGACTGATACTTAGTAGCGCTTTCGAAACCAAGATTTGCAAGTTTCTTCAAAACACCATTTAAAAGCGCTTTTACATCACCCGATAATTCAAGAGAGTTTGAACTACCCTTGAGAGGAACTTCTTTACAAAACTTATCGGCAAAATCGGAAATTATGTCGAGTGCCTTTTTATCACGATCCAGGTCGTCAGCACGGCATGGTGTTGTGCCAGCAAGAAATAATACATAAAACAGTAAGACTGCATAATAGAAGACCGTTTTGCTATTTATCACCTTGTCTCCTTGTCTCATAAAATCCAGAGGTCAATAAGTTATTATAGGGACAGAGTCCTGTATCTACAGGAAGGTATCGGGGGACGTTGTGTCCCAAGTGTCTTTAAGTGCGCACTACGCTCACTTTCGCATTATAAAAACAAGTCCACATAGGACACAACGTCCCCTAGTTCTCCTTGCCCTTGACCGGAGAAACTATTTCAACGCCCAGAGCTTCCGCCTTCCCGCGGT
>CAKKRC010000039.1 GCA_919902495.1 Nitrospiria bacterium | reverse complement strand
CGCTGCCCGGAAGCACGCCTTCCTGTTCCATCTGCACCCTGCTGCCGTTCGCCATATTCCAGTAGGTCCCCGCCTTTACCGTATGTCCGCCTGTGTTCAACATGTTCATTCCCTCCTTGTGGGTGGTTTTTTCGTTCTTGTTGATTCTAAGATACCCCAGGGCGGGAAAAAGGTAAATCGGGATAAGCTCGTACTACGGAGGGCAATAGTTCTTAGGAAGAAGTTCTTAGAAGACGGGAAGGTCCGACCTGAATGCATCCGTGACCGAGACCAGCGCTCTTGCAAGCAACTATTTGACATTAACGAAAGGGGATGGTGAGCTGAAACTCAGCTCAGGAAGAGCTTCATGTCGGGCCGCAGTTCAGGCTGCAGGTTTTTTCAGCAGCTTTCTTCTCCTCGTGAGGCAGATGGCATTTTTTGTATTTCCTGCCGCTTCCGCACCAGCAGGGATCGTTCCTGCCCGGTGCTACCGCGGGTATGCATTCTTCCTTGTTCTTGACTGCGTTTAAGACCCGATCAAAGAGACCCATTTCTCCTCCAGGATTACAAGAACAGACACTTCTCCTTATAGTATACACCTGCGATCAACGGGCCTGGCCTTTGGGAACTTCCGAGTGACCGTATTTGCTGAGGATCTCACGAATACGGCGTGTGCATCGTTCCCCCTTGCAGGAGCCGGATCCCGCGCCCGTCGCTTTTTTCAGCTCCTCGACCGTCGTCAGGCCGGCCTTGATCCGCTCCTGGAACACGCGCGCCTTGATCCCCTTGCAGATGCAGACCGGCTTGAGGCCCTCGATGATCTCCTGTTCTTTCTTTGTTCTGTGCATGGACATGGACGAGGTATCGTGCTGTCTGCCGTGAAGGTCCTGCGCTACGCGCATACCGCCCGCCGGTGTCCCTCCTTCAACTCACCGATGATCCGAGCACAGACCTCGTCATGGGTGAGGCGTCCGCACGCGATCGTGACGTCGGCGTATTTCGCGTACAACGGGACCCGCTCCTCGAAAAGCTGACGAAAACTCTGGTCCGGCCGTTTTGCAAGACCCCGTGTATCGAGATCACGCACCCTCGCCTCCAGCACAGGCAGTTCCGCATCAAGAAAGACAACGATGCCGTGCCGTTTGAGATGGGCCATGGCTGCAGGGCTGTACACGGCGCTGCCGCCCGTGGCGATGACACAATTGCGGCAATCGAATTGCAGAATGACCTGTTCCTCGATGGCGCGCAAGGCCAGGTGCCCTTCCCGGTCAACGATGTCCTGGAGAGGCCTGCCCTGCGACGACTGGATCAGAACATCGGTGTCAACGAAACTGCGGCAGGTCAGTTTTGCCAACATGACGCCGACAGTGCTCTTGCCGGCGCCGGGCATCCCGATCAGGACTATAGAGACATCATTCTCAGCCATGTCAGTTCTTCCTTTGAGATACTATCGACGGGGGAGAGGAATGTCAATACATGGGAAGACAGAAAGGATCTGGAGCAAGGGAACCGGTCACGGTCTCATCATATCTCCTGCCCGTTTGCACGCCATGGCTGCAGCGTCGATGAGCTTTTGTTCAGTGTCGATGAACCTGTCGGGCAGACCAGCAACACCGATGCTCATCGTGACCTTCGTGGAATCAGACCAGGTGAACGGGTGGTTCGCCACCGTCTCGAGGATGCGCATGGCCGCCTGCAAGGCGTCATTGCGGATGGTGTTCGGCAACAGGATGATGAGCTCCTTGCCGGTCCACCAGGCGGCGGTGTCCACCTCGCGGATCGTCTGCTGAACGAGCCCGATGATCGACTTGAGCGTAGCCTCGTCTCCCTCCCGCCCGATCCTCCGGCCGTCCAGGTCGATCATCATGCAGCTCAACTGCTGTTTGAACCGCACGGCCCGCTTGAAATCCTTCGCGAACATGGCCTCGAACTGTTTCCGGCTGAACAGGCCCGTCGTGGGATCGACGACCTCGTCCGCCGGCGCTGAAGCGGGCAGGGGCGTCGAGGCAGGAGGAAGGTCAGCCGGATGGACCGCGGGCATCGGCTCTGCTTTCCGGACGAGCTGCAGTTGCGGTCGCGTCGCGGGTTTACTATCCGCAATTGCGACCTGTTCCGGCGATCGATTCTCTCCCGGTGTCGGTGCTGGTCCCACCTGCGCTCTCGGCTCCGCCTGCATGAGCGGGCGGAGCTGAGGTGCTGAAACCGGCTTTTGTTCCTGTATGGGCGTGGATTGCGGTTCCGGCATTCGTTCCGCTCTCGTCACCATATCCGCATGCGGTCTCGGCCCCAGTTTCACGACGGGCCGCGGCATGGGCGGCGGCGCCTTCTCAGGCGCCCGCTTCGCGAGCGCGGCAGTGATGCTCGCAGCGAGTTCGCTGTCCGAAAAAGGCTTCGTAAGATAGACATCGGGCCCGCCCCCGTTCAGGTCGTTCGCCCGTGGCGGCACGTATTCACGCGGCGCAAGCAGGATGATCGGGATGGTTCGTATGGTCTCGCGCGACCGGAACCGGTGGCACAGGTCGCCCCCCTCGATATCCGGCAGGGAGACGTCGATGATGACCAGATCAATGGTCCACTGCTTGGCGGCAGCAAGCGCCGACACCCCGGATCCGACCCAGATAACATCGTAGCCCGTGCTGTCAAGGGACCGCTTGGTACCATTCCCCTGGGTCTTCGCGTTCTGCACCAGCAATATTCTCGTTTTTTTCATACTGAATGCCCGTTCCGCCTGGTTCCCGGATCGAGAAAAAAAATCTCCGCCACAGCGCAGCTCATGGCGCGCGCGTTCGGAGACCTCATCGTTTCTCAAATATGATGAAATTATTGCACATCTCGGCACCAAGTATCAAGGGGTAATTTAAGGGTATGTTGATAACATTGCCCTGGCGCGAGGAGAAAACATCGGGAAGGAGCAGTCGGTTCAGCGGATTGCACGAACAGCTCTCGAATCTGTTCATATCCTGAACAGTTAAGCCGAAGCAATATCTGCTCCAGGTTCGACATCTGTAGCGACGGTGGAACGGGACTGGGGACGGCGCCCGGGAGCAGTTCCCGCACCGCTGCGCGCTATCCGCAGCATTTCTTGAACTTCTTCCCGCTGCCGCAGGGGCAGGGATCGTTTCGGCCGGCCTTGGGCGACGCATGCACCACCGGCCGGGTCGGCAGCGGCTTTCCCGTTGCGAAATACCAGGTCCCTCCCGTCTTCTTGAACGACGACAGCTCATGGTGCTCCTGCCGGACGCCGTTCTCCGTGAAGGACACGACGAACTCGACCTGCCCCTCCTGGTCGCCGGGCCCGCCCTTCTCGGTCTTCACGATCTCGATGCCGTGCCACTGGGCCCGATCCGCCCAGGCGCGGCTGCTTGATTCATCATAGTCGGCCCGGTGGTCGGGGTGCAGCGAGTCGCGGAGCCAGGCAAGCTCCTTTTTGACATAGGCGCTGTACCGGGAGCGCATGACCTGTTCCGCCATGTCGGCGCGCCGCTCGCCGGCGATAAGGGGCCGGCAGCAGTCCGCGTAAGGTCTTGTTGAACCGCAGGGACAGATATCCATGGATGGCTCCTTGTGAGGAATGATCAAAAGCGAGAGAACCTTACAATAAACGGGGGGGCAATGCAAGGATTTTGACAGAAGGGCAGTGCGCTACCGGGAAAGGGACATGCGGATGATACTCAGGCTCGTTCGTACCCGTTCAACCTTGTCCCGTGATGATACTGTCGGACAGTTCGTTCTTGTCGTCCGGCGTTTTAGGGAAATGTTCGGTGAGAAGCGTTCCTGCCTCGGTGATGGCCTGGCGAAGCGCCTGGGAAGCCCGGCCGTCCCGGACCCCCTGCGACACGGTCGCGGCAAAGCGGTCGAGCTGTTCCTGCCGGATCTTCTCATAGATGCCCTTGTCCGCAAGCACCCACACCGTCCGTTCCATGAGCGACAGGAAGAACAGCACGCCCGTCTGCGCCTTGGTCTTGTAAAGCCCCTTCTCGTAGAACGCCCGGAGCGCCCGGATCCGCACCGCATCGCGGCGCTTTCGCGGAGATATGAATTCCGATTTGATAACGGGGAAGGACCGCACGAACAGCCTGCAGGGGAAGAAGATCAGCGCCGTCAGGACGATGTACGGGACGATGGCGGAATCGAAGAACGCGACAGCGCCAAAGAACGAGAACACACCGGAAAAGAGGATGCCGCCGATGGTATCGGCGTGAAGGTATTCGTCGCTTGCGTCAACGACCATGACGGCGATCTCCCCGATGGTGCGCGACTCCGCGTCGCGGACAGCCGCCTCGATGGGTCCGCGCTCCTCATTACTGAAGAATGTATCCGCCAGTGATCTGTGGCCCATTACCAGTCTCCCGATGAACCGCCGCCGTCGAAGGACCCGCCGCCCCCGCCGCCAAAATCACTGCCGCCGCCGCTGGACCATGACGAGCCGCCGAAGGAGTCAAGGAATCCTCCCCCGCTGCCGTGATGCCCGTGCTTCTTGCTGGAGCCGATGCCGGCCACGAACAGGCCGACCACGCCGCCGACAACTGCGAGTATGCCGAGGGTGGAACCGGACGCAGCGCCGCCGGTGGACAGAACGTGCAGGAGCGGACCGCCTGCAGCGCCCGCGGGGATCGGAAGGAACCGGTTGATCCGCCTCAGGAACGGCAGGACAAGGAACACGGCGACCAGGAACACCTCGAAATAACGGTTAGGACTGATGTAGGGCGTCGCCTTCGGTGTCGGTTTGAACTCGCCCCGCGAGGCAGCGATGATGTCCCGGGTACCTTCGAGGAACCCGTCGTCGAACCTGTTCTGCTTAAAGCGGGGTTTGATCACCGTATCGATGATCCTGCCGGTCTGAAGGTCCGTCAGTACCCCTTGCAGTCCCCTGCCGACCTCGATCCGCAACTTGCGGTCGGCCTTCGACACGATGAAGATGACGCCGTTGTCCTTGCCCTTCTGGCCGATCTTCCAGGCATCGCCGACCCTTATGCTGAACTCCTCGATCACGTCACCTTCGAGGGACGGCATGGTGAGCACGACCACCTGGGTCGAGTCCGCGCGCTCGAGAGCGGCGAGTTCCGCCTCCAGCGTGGCCCGGGCCTGGGGAGAGATCATGTTCCCGTAGTCGTTCACACGGCCCGAGAGCTTCGGCACGTCAAGGCCGAAGGACTCCGCCGGTCCGAGGAACAGGCACAGGACCGCGGCAGCGGCCAGAATCACCGCGGCCTGCCGTCTTAAGCCCATTCCGATATGTCTCCCCCCCATGATCATCATCCCGCCGGTTACTGGAACTTCACCTTGGGCGCGGTTGCGGCGCCCTCGTCCGCCTTGAAGGGTTCCTTCAGCTTCAGGTGCAGGAGCATGCTGTTGGTCAGGTTGTTCGGGAAGATGCGAATGGACGTGTTGAACGTTTCGACCGCCTTGTTGTATCGCGAGCGGGCCACGTTGATCCGGTTCTCCGTCCCTTCGAGCTGGTGCGCGAGGTCCTGGAAGCCCTGGTTCGCCTTGAGGTCGGGATATTTTTCCACCACGACCATGAGCCGCGACAATGACGAACTCAGCGCTCCCTGGGCCTGCTGGAACTTGGCCATCGCCTGGGGATCGTCGAGCATAGCCTTCGTCACGGTGATGGACCCGGCCTTGGACCGCGCTTCGGTCACGGCGGCGAGCGTCTCGCGCTCATGCTTCGCGTATGCCTTGACGGTCTCGACGAGGTTGGGGACAAGGTCTGCGCGCCGCTGGTACGAGGACTCGACGTCGCCCCACGCGGCCTTGACAGACTCTTCGTTGGCCTGCATCGTATTGTACCCGCATCCCTGGAGCAGGGAGAGGGCGAGCAGAACGGTGATCAGAGCAAACAGCGAATATTTCTTCATTAGGGTAACCTCCTGGATATGAGCTTCCCGGCGTTCCACCGCCGCATACACAACGAATGCATTATAGCGTTTTTTTTCGCGATTGCAACGGCTGGAAATAAATATCGGGCCGGAGCAGGCCATTGTTATGCCATGCCTGGTGTATCTTGCCTGGATGATCGATGGGGAGTTTGGAAAAGCACGGGGAGAAGAAGTGATACTCCTGTTTCACTGGAGGTCCATCACGATCCCCCGGGTCACCGCGTCGTGAACGAACTGCCTGATGAACTCCCGGTCCTCGGCCATGATCCTGGTGAACTTCACCGCCATGCCCGGCTCCATGAATAGGTCACTGTCCTGCCTGCGGGTATAGAGGATCCTTCCGTCGGCTTTGACGGTGCGGCCGCCGATGGTGAGCAGCAGGGCGATCTGCTCATCAGGGCGGTGATATTTGAACGTGCGAATATACAGTCCGTGGGCCGAAACATGAGTGGCGCATTCACCCCGGGCGCTGTCGAGCGCGACATTGTTCACGGTCACCGGCAGCGTGGCCTGGACGCGGATGTTCGTCCGGGGCGTGGATTCCATGGCCGCCTGGACCGCGCGATAGAGGTCTTCCACCGCAACAGGCTTGTGCAGGATGGAGCGACCGCCGATCTCCACATCGCTCATCTCGTGACCGATATCGCCGGGAGGCACCAGGAGGAGGACCGGGATGGAGATCGTGTGAGGATTGCTGCCCAGTACCCGCAGGAAATCGATGCCGTTCATGCCCGGGAGTGCGAAGTCGGTGATCACGAGGGCCGGCATGGCCACGGAGACCATGTCCAACGCCTGACGGGCATTCCGTGCAGTGCAAACGGGATAGGAGAACCGGTGGAGGATCATTGCGGTGGTGAAGAGGTCATTGGTATCCCCCTCGACCACCAGGATGTATCTGCTCTTGCGGGTGAACGGACTCGGAACCGGCTCGATGGCTCTCAGTTTCATCCCTGTCCTTTTTTGCGCCCGTGATGAAAACGTCACCGGCACAATAGTCGTTCATAAGCACATCTATATACGATCTAACATAAGTATATAGGAAAGAGGGTAGGGAGTCAATAATCCTCCTTTCGAAGGCAACTTCCCGTTTCTCTCGAAGGGTTCTTCCCGCAGGTTATGCTTGCTAAAGAACAGGGACTTCAGTAAGATTGGCAAAGAATAGCGGTGATCAACGGTCTATCCAGAGCGGCACGTCGCGCCAGCGACGTGCCTGCGGTTCCCTGCTATTCATTATTTTCATCGTTCAACCACACGTACTCATACTGCCGGAAGATATGCCCATGCCTAATAAAATACTCCTCATCACGCCGCCCTTTACCCAACTCAACACCCCCTACCCGGCTTCGCCGTATCTGAAAGGCTTTTTGAAAATGCATGGCTATGACGTGTTCCAGGCCGACCTGGGCATTGAACTGATCAACAAGATCTTTTCCGGGGAAGGCTTTCAGGAGCTTTTCTCTCGTGCGAAAGACACCCAGAAGGTGCTTTCCGGGAACTCGCATCACATCATCAGCAATGAACAGTACTATCTGCAGACCGTGGGTCAGGTAATGGATTTCCTGCAGTATCGTGACAACACGCTTGCCCATATCCTTTGTTCCGATACTTTTTTACCGCGGGCTTCGCGATTCGATCAATTGCCCGACCTGGATTTGTCCTTCGGGAACATCGGGGTGAATGACCGGGCGCGGTTCCTGGCAACGCGGTATGTTGAGGATATCGGCGATCTGATCAAAGATGCCATTACCCCCGATTTTGGTTTCAGCCGGTATGCGGAAAAGCTCGGGATGTCCGCCCATTCTTTTGCTCCAATCGATGACGCATTGCGACAACCCGATACTCTTATTGAAGTCTGGCTGCTCGAACTTTTACAGAAAAGCATCGAACAGCATCGTCCCGCTGTTGTGGGGATCACCATCCCTTTCCCCGGCAACCTCTACGCGGGATTGAAGTGCGGGCAATTTATCAAGAGAGCCGCTCCCCACATCAAGATCATCGCGGGCGGAGGGTTCGTCAATACCGAACTTCGTGAACTTTCAGAACCGGCGGTCTTCAACTATGTGGATTTCATCACCCTGGACGACGGCGAACTTCCTTTACTGGGCATTCTGAGCTTCCTCCACGGTGAGGCGGATACAGGGGCCCTCAGCAGGACGTTTATCAGGACCGGGGACGAAGTGGTCTATTATAATGCTGACCGGGGGAAGGACCTTTCCCCGTCGGAGACCGGCTGTCCCGATTATTCAGATCTCCCGCTGGACAGATATCTTTCCCTCATTGAGATCGCCAATCCCATGCACCGCCTCTGGAGCGACGGGCTCTGGAACAAGCTTGCGATCGCTCACGGCTGTTACTGGCATCGATGCTCCTTCTGCGACACCACCCTCGATTATATCAATCGCTGCGCAAGCACGCCGGCCGCCGTGCTGGTCGACAGGATCGAGCAGGTGATGGTCCAGACCGGACAGAGCGGATTTCACTTTGTCGATGAGGCCGCGCCGCCCGCGGCCCTGAAGGAACTGGCGCTGGAACTGCTGAGAAGAAAGATCAGCATATCCTGGTGGACGAATATCCGCTTTGAGAATGCATTTACCCGGGACCTCTGCAGACTATTGGCTGCATCGGGCTGCATAGCCGTTACGGGAGGGCTGGAAGCGGCATCAGACAGGCTTTTGAAGCTGATGAATAAGGGGGTGACCGTCCGTCAGGCTGCGCGGGCATGCCGCGATTTCACCGACGCAGGCATCATGGTGCATGCCTATCTGATGTACGGCTTTCCAACGCAAACCGGGCAGGAGACCATCGACGCCCTGGAGATCGTGCGGCAGTTCTTCAGCGAGGGGCTCATCCAATCAGCTTTTTGGCATCTGTTCACCGCTACCGTTCACAGCGATGTCGGGATCGATCCGGGGAAATATCTTTGCACCATAGCCGCCCGCCCTGCGGGAAGGTTCGCAAAGAACGACCTCGTGCACGAAGATCCCACGGGCTGCGACCATCGGTCCTTTGCGCAGGGCCTGAACAAAGCAGTGTATAACTACATGCATGGCATCGGCATGGACCTTGCGATAAAAACGTGGTTCGATGTTCGCGTTCCCGCAGTTTCGGTAAATAAGGATTTTGTGGAGCGTGCGATCAAGGAAGGTACCGCGTTCGATAATGAGCGGTTGAGGTCCGGCGTGCTCTGGCTCGAGAGCCTGCCTCGTCTCGTGCACTGCGATCCGGCGAACAAACGAGAACCGGGAAAGTACAGCAAGCTTGTTTTTCCAACGAGAACGGAGAGCTTTACGTTGACCACCAGGAGGGAGGTCGGGCAGTGGCTGTATGACACCTTTCCAAGGTTTTCCGCGCAGAACACGGCAGTAATGACACTGGAGGAATTGAAGCAGGAGCATGAGAAGCGGTTCGCTGCTCCTTTTCGCTCTTTTTTGCGGTCCAAGGAATGGAAGACCCTGAGGGAAAAAGGATTATTGCTGATCTAAAGCTGTCCGGCACAGGACCCTATCCGCTGCATCCGCACGGCCCGTCCTGACAAGCTATCACGCTAACCGCCTCTTCCTGTTCACGCCTGTCCTACGACATGGCCGGAAGGCATGATCCCCGCCCCGAGCTGTTCATAGATGAAGAACCTGATCAGGGCGCTGTCCTCCGTCGCGATGTTCACGAACTTCATCCCCATCCCCGGTTCGCAGAAGGGGCCTTCCTCGAAAGAGACGACGTAGAGCACTTCCGCTTCGAGGTCCACGGTCCGGTCCCCGAAGGAGACACTGACGCGGACTTGCGTCTTGGCCGGCCGGGGCTCCAGGGTCCGGAAGAATACTCCATACTGCGACAGGACCGTCACGAATCCCTGCGTCGCGCCGTTCTCGTCCCGCACCGTCGCCTGAAGGGCGGTGGGGATCCGGATATTCTCGCGCGGGCCCTTCTCGACCACCTTCTGGATCACCTTAAAGACCTCTTCAGGATTGAGCGGCGTCCGGAGCAGTCCGGCGAGCGCTCCCTTCTTCAGGCGTCCCTCGAGAGTGTGATCCGGTCCGTCGGCGACCATGACGAGCGGGACGTCCCGGAACCGGGCGTCGGCCTGCAGCCGCGCCGCCAGGTCCTCGCCGACCTCCCCCGCCTCCGCGAAGACAGCCACGGCAGGCGCCACGCACAGGAACTCGACCCCCTCAGAGGCACTGTTCGTGTTCGCGATCGTGTATCCGAACCGCTGCAGGAGCATGCTCAGGGTGAAGCGTTCGTTCCAGTCCGTGTCGACGACCAGGATGTACCGCATCTGCCCGCTTACCAACGCTGGTCCGCTCATAGTATTTCTCCGCTTCGCGGGTCAGGTCGACCCCGTTGCCGCCCATGACACCGGATTCAGAACATTATCCTAAAAACCGCATCTGACACTGATCAAATCGGATAAGAGTCGGATAACGGCGGATTTTCCCCTGATACGTAGTTCACCCATAGGTGAATCCAGGAGCAAGCGCGTTCCCCGCAGCTTGCTGCGGGGGTAGCGAGCGATTAGAACAACTTATTACTTCCCTGAGGATCGAAGCTCCGAGCATTTATCTGCAGGGAGCTTCAATGCTTTGCTTTAGAATGTATCCGCTTTTATCCGGTGTTAATCCGCTTCTTCTGTGTCTAAATATTTTTTCTATGACTATTTCTTCTTCGCCTTGGCCGGTACCACGAGCACCTTGCAGGGCGCGTGGCCGATGACCCGTTGTACCGTGCTGCCCATCATCAGCCGCGTGAGCCCCGTGCGGCCATGGCTGCCCATGACGATGGTGCTGATCTTCCTTTTTTTTGCCTCGGCAACGATGAGCTTGTAGGGCTCGTCACCCAGGTGCAGGATGACCTCGCACCTCACCCCGGCGCGGACCGCCTTCGCCTTGATCCCCTCCAGATAGTTTCTCATCTGCTTTTCCAGTCGTTCCGTGGACAGTACGTCCCAGAGCTCGACCTCGGCGCTCACTTCGAAGACGAGCAGGACCGAGAGGATGCCCGAACAGGCGCCGGCGATGGCGATCGCCTCCTGGACGGCGGCCTTGCTGAACTCGGACCCGTCCGTCGCGACGAGCAGCCGTTCAAATCCCGGTGTCGGACATACTTTGCTGGCCATGGTTAACCTCCTGGTATTCCCTGCGGCGGGTCGCTGCAGGTCGGATCATTACCGGGTCCCCGTTCCCCGATCTCAGCCTTCGAGGACACGTTTCACGGGGATGACGAATGCATCTGCAGCGAAAGGCTTTCAACAAACTGTCCTTCGCTGACAAATCCTATCTCGCCTTGACGCTCTGGCCGCTCTTTCTGAATCGGGCGATGATATCTGCCGTCGCCGGCAAGTCCTTGGCCGGCGTATCGGGCGCGGATATCCCCTCATAGAAGGACGCGCTGTTCATTGTATAGAATTCCATGATGTCCAGGCAGTCGTTCCCGATGGCGGTCCCATACCGGACATGGTACAGCTCGCCGTTGCGGATATAGAAGCGTGCCATATCCTCGCTCTTCTCAGCGATACTGATATAGAGGGCGCCGCTCTTCTTGCCGCTCGTGAGCTCCTGCAGCAGGTCCGCAAATAGCTTCACCTGGGCCATAGGCTATACTTCTCTCCGTTCGTTTCGCTCGAGTCCCCACGCCCACGGGACACCCTGCCCCGTCAGCCGGACGCGGCGGGAGGCATGTGTTTCGTGAGGAACGACCTTATTTTACCGGCTTCGAATGACACCGGTTGCAGTCCGCCTGCGGAAAAGCGACGGTGCCGTGGCAGACACCGCAGAACTTGCCCTCGTTGATCTCCTTCATGGTGTACTGCGTCGAGCCCCGCTTGCCGCCGGCGAAGATATCGGGATGGCAGACCTCGCAGCCGTTCCACGACACGTGCTTCTTGTGGGAAAAAATGATCTCCGCCATCCCCGCGGACTTCGGCTTGATGGCAAAATCCTGCTGGACCGGCCTCGTGGATTTTTTCAGGGACACGCCTTCGATGTGATCAAGGGGAGTGATCAACCCGCTCTCCATGGCCTTTTCCCATTCGATCCCGTTGCCGAACTTGTCACGGGGGAACTTCGCGGTGACGGAGGCGAACTCATGGTCCTTCTTGACGCTCTTTCCCTGGGAATGGCACCGTTCGCACCGCTTCATATCTGACCGGTCCGTCGAGCAGGACGTGAAAAGGGCCTTGCTGCCGGCCTGCGCCTTTCCATTATGGCAGACCCCGCAGTAGATCCCCTTCATGTTGTCAGCGGCCTTGATCTCCGTGGTGCCCGCCTTCATGCCGAACCCGATGTCCACGTGGCAGAGCCTGCAGGTGTACTTCGTCCGGTGCAGCCAATGGTCGAAGACGACCGGCGCAAGACCTGCCTTCGTCGAGAAATTGTTCATGACCACTCTGCCGTAGTCGGCAGGCGCCTTGGTGTCCGCCCCGGCAGCAGCGGCCGCAAGAGCGACGGCACCAATGACCGCAACCAGCACTCCCCATTTCTTTTGCATACTCCTCCTTTGATAAGCGGCCTCACCGGCCAGATAGTATTGAGGACCCCTGCGGCAAGCATCGGGGCACCTTCTCTCCTCAAGGATCAACGATGCTTTTTCCCCTCGATCTTCAGGGGAACCCCTTTTCTCACGGTTGCAAAATAGCTGTTGAGCAGCTCCTTGATGTCCCCCCCGTAGTTCTTCGCGAGAAGCTCATAGGTCTGGCTATGCTGCTCATCTGTGGTGCTGATCTTCAAGCTGAAGGCCTTGACGGCGTGATAGTATTCCAGGTTCGCGTTCAGCAGGGGGTGCATCGTGCTCTTGCTCCGTATGTACCGCGCCCGGTACCCGAAATCACGCGACGCCTCGGGATCGGAGAACGCCAGGTGGAACCCGGCCTCCTGCATTGCGGTGTCCAGTGCAGCGGCCTTGAATGCAAGTTCCTCGGAAACGGTCCCTGTTTTCTCCATGAGCGGTCACCTCTGCGAAGAACTGCATGCTTGTCTACGGTACAAGAAGGTCTCGTGCTCTTACAACGTTCCCTGCAGCAGGATACGGTGAATGCGTCCGCTCCTGGGTCCGCTCCAGAGCGGTCATTCCCGCAGGTCGTTACTCAATACGGTCCACCCGCAGCAGCACAACCTCTTCCGATCGTACCGTGGTAATGAAGAGGACAACGGCCGAGGGATGATCCGGGTCCCCCCGACGCAAGGTCGCCGGGACGCTGACCTGGGGCTCGCCTGTCTCAAAGGTCCGGGTGACCGATTTCCGGATCACGCACCCCGAGCAGTGGATCGTCCTTCCGCACCCTTCCGGCAGCCTGGCATGGGCGCACTCGAAGACGTTGCCGCCCAGATGTTGTACGATCTCAAGCGGGTCCTTGCCGAGCACGTCGCAGGCCTTGCGGTTCACCGCCTTTACCACCACGTAGCGGTCGACCGTCAGGACGGGGACCGGGATGCTGTCGAGATAGCGCTGGAACGGCACGCCCTGCTGAAAGGTGAAATTATCCGCACAGCTCTCGCAGATGCCGTGGGAGACCTCCGTATCAGGACGGCTGCTGCCCTCGACGGTACCCATCTCTTTCGTGCACCACGCACAAACCCGTTTCATGATCCATTCCTTGAGATGCCGTGCAGTACCTGTGGCCGGCCGCGGTACGTCTAATCCTGCTTCCCTGGATGGCAATCCGCCGCAGAGCGACAAACCATCAGAAGAATAGCACATTGAAACGCAAAAATAAAGCGGGGAACAATATGCTGTATGACGGTCCCAGATCACCCAATAGCTTGTTCGCATACCCCTCAGGATTGTCCAACAAAACACGATTTGTCTTCGATCCCGGCCCGCAATCTGGTATAACGTAGTATCTGAAGATGTCCTGCTTTTCGAAAGGATACGAGATTGACAAAAGGGAACGACACCGGCCGCACGGGCATCCTGCGTCACCCCATCACCTCATTGCGCTCGTGCTCCCTGGGCGTGATCATCTCGAGCCATCTCGAGTGGCAGGACCACATCGCCCGCATCGTGGACCTCAGCATTACCGGAGTGGGGATCGAGTCGAGCGTGATGATCCCGCCCGGATTCGTCTGGTTCAACGAGAGCGTAGGCGGCAACAAGTACGGCGTCCTCACCTGGTGCAAACCGCACGGCGATCAGTACCGCGCGGGCATCAATTTCGTGACCTTGGCGCGTGATGAGGAACAATATATCGAAGAGCAGGTGAAGCAGTTGAAGCCGCATACGCCGCTCCGTGATCCGCGCCAGATCATTTCAACGATGATCGAGTCCCTGAAAAGGTCCCGAGGCTGGCCTGCCTGATCACCCGCCGCCGCGCATGCTTACCTGCTCCTGATCCCTTCTTCCCCTGTCTGCGATGAAAAACGCCTGCAGCTACTATCTCGAAGGGACGCAAAACCCGCCGCCCGGACAGTCGATACGCATGCGGCGAATCTCCACGCTGAAAAAACCATGAATACCTGTCCGTGCAATAATAAATCTGTTTACTCCAGCCCGGTTTTTATGTTATAAATGTTGAGAAAAGTGACGTTCTCTGTGAAAGCTACGGGGAATGCGATAGCTCCTGGATTTAAGCTCCCTAAAGATAACTGCATGGAGCTTCGATCCTCAGGGAAGTTGGTTATTCTAATCGCTCGCTAACCCCGCTGCAAGCTACGGGGAATGCGCTCGCTCCTGGATTCAGACCTGAGCATCGATCATTCGTGCCGTCATCGAATCTGCGCTGGACAGGATCGAACTATGGATACGACCAGACAATCGCACCGCTACGAGGTCGTCCAGAAGCGTGACTACACGCTCTGGATCATCCCCTTTAAGAGCCTTGAGTGTGCCATCCTGATCGCCCATGTCGTAGACCTCAGCAAGTACGGCGTGGGGATCGAATCGGACCAACCGCTCGAACCCGGCTTCGTCTGGTTCAAGGACCGGATCGGAGGCTTCAAGGGTGGTCTGCTGGTGTGGGGCAGGCAAAAGGACGGGAAGTACCGTGCCGGGGTCAAGTTCGTGCCCCTGTCCCGCGACAAGGAACTGCTTGTTCAGGAACGGATCGCCGTGATGCGCCCGAACCAGCCGATCCATAATCCCGAGGTGATCATTTCCACGATCCTCGAGTCCATGACACGGGGAGACACGGGGGGTCAGGGAACCTCTGATCGGCCCGACCCCGTAGACCTGAAGGCCCTGCGCTCCGCCGAGGAGACCTCCAAGGAAGAGGACCTCATCGCACAGCTCCGCAGCATGCTCTCCTCATTATAACCGTTCGTCGCCGCTCCCGACGCCTGTCCCCGCTGTTCCCTGATCGATCACAGCTTGCCCTCACGAATTTTTTTTTAAGCTTCGCGGCCCTTGCGGGAATAAGGGAAAAACACCTTATAACAGGTAACATCATTTTGCCACCGAGAGCACAGAGCTCACAGAGTTCTGTCCGATAATTGGTGCTTAGCCGTCCTCGGTGTCCTCTGCGGCCTCGGTGGCGCAAAGAACTTGATTCTCTTGGCAGTAATTACGTCGTGTCCATCAGGAATCGCCCATTTTGGGGAAACGCTTCGAGGGTCGATCTATTCTATTATGAGGGGAACTCGTTGCGGATGAACAAGCGGATATATTCCTGGTCCTGCGGCGCTATCCGGGCGAACTTGAGGCCCATGCCGGGTTCGCCGAAGGGCCCTTCACCGAACCGGTGGCTGTAGAGGACCACGGCGTCCGCCGAGATGGTCCTCCCCTTCAGCGCGATCTGGACGGCGATCCGTGATTGCGGCGGATGGGGCTTCAACGTGCGGATATACATGCCGTGTTCGGAAATGACCGACGCGCATTCGCCTTCGACACAGTCGAGCGGCACATTGTTCACGGTCACGGGCATCCGGGCATGGATGCGAAGACTGGTGCGCGGCACAGGTTCGACGGCGGCCTGCACGGTACGGTACAGGTCTTCGGCTCCGAGCGGTTTTATGAGGCAGGCGGTGAACCCGGCCCGCAGGCACCGGGCCTCGGTACCGTGATCGCCGTTCCTGGTCACGGCAATGACCGGTATCGCGGCGGTGCGCGGCTCCTTGCGCAGCCGATGGAGCAGGTCAAGACCGCTCACCCGCGGCAGGTCCGCCTCGGTGATGACGAGCGAGGGGGCTTCCCGGGCGGCCATCGTGAGGGCCTGCTCGGCGTCAAGCGCAGAATGGACCCGGTACTCGAAGCGTTCGAGAAGCGTGGCATGGTACGCGAGTTGGTGGGGATCGCTGTCCACGACCATTACGAGCCGGCCGTTGTCGACCCGAATCTTCCGGGGATATATGTTCGTGTGCTGTGACATGATCAAGGATTGTTTCCAAGAGTGCCATCGTGCTGCCGGCACTTCGAAGACTCCGCACAATAGCATAGAACGGGAAGAGAGGGAAGCGTTTCGATGGGGTATTTTAAGGGTATGGCAGTTTCCCGGATGAGAAGATACTAAACTTGAAAACTCGCGCCGGTCTGCGGCGCCCCGGATGTCCGGGACCGATCGGCTGAGCACCGTTACGCGCGGAAAGGACATTTGGACACTGAAGAAGAACGGGATCACGTTCTTTGATCCTCACGCCGCTTCGATCCCCTGGGTGACCTCGTCACGAATGAACCGCCTGATGTGCTCCTCGTCCTCGGCGGAGATCCTCAGGAACTTGAGCCCCATGCCCGGCTCTCCGAAGGGCCCTTCGCCGAACCGGTGGCCGTAGAGGACCACGGCCTCCAGGGCTATCACGCGGCCATTCAGCGTGAAGCGGAGGGCGAGCACCGTGTTCACCGGCGAAGGCGCAAGGGTCCTGATATACATGCCGTGCTCGGAGAGGACCGACGCGCACTCTCCGCCGCCGCAAGCCAGGGCAACGCCGCTCACGGTCACCGGAAGCCTGGTGTATACCCGGATGTTCGAGCGCGGCGTGGGTTCCACGGCGTGCTGGACAACACGGTACAGCTCTTCGGCGGCGATGGGCCGCTGAAGGCATGCGGCGAAACCAGCGCGCACAGACCGTATCCTGACCTCGGGTGCCCCGTCGCCGGTCAGGGCAATGACGGGGACGGCCTGGGTGCGGGGGTCCTGCCGCAGGCGGTGAAGAAGATCGAGGCCGCTCATCCCCGGCAGGGCCAGTTCGGTGACGACCAGCGAGGGAACCGCCACCGCGATCATTTCCCAGGCCTCTTCGCCGGTCTTGGCCGTGCAGACGTGATAGCTGAACCGCTGCAGCAGCATGGCCAGCGTGAACAGGAGATGGGCATCGGCGTCGACGAGCACAACGAACCGGGCCTGGTTCTTGGCGCCGCCCGATGGGGGGACGATCAGACATTCCGGCATGGGTGCAGCTCCTTCCTGGATCAAGCATAACGCGGAACCGCGCATAAATCAAATTTTCCCCGCCCGGCCTGCGAAGCAGCCTCGGATGACCGGTGTCGAAAAACAGGCTGGATACTTTTTTTTATTTGCCTCCCCCGCATGTTTGCGGTAATATACGCGTTCGCCGCAAAGCGGCTTTCTACCATGCTCCAGGTCACGAACATAGAAAAATCCTACGGCAAGCAGATGCTCTTCGACGGCGTCGGCTTCACCGTCAATCCCCGCGAGCGCGTCGGCCTCGTCGGGCGGAACGGTCACGGCAAATCCACGCTCTTCCGCATGATCCTCGGGGAAGAGCATCAGGACGCCGGTACGATCACGGTGCCCTCGGGCTACACCATCGGCCATCTGTCCCAGCACATCCATTTCACCGAGGAGACGGTCCTCGGGGAGGCCTGTCTGGCCCTGCCGCCGAACGAAGACCACATCGACGAGACCTACAAGGCGGAGGCCATCCTACACGGCCTGGGATTCACGAACGATGACTTCGAACGGCCGCCGGCGGACCTTTCGGGCGGTTACCAGGTGCGCCTGAACCTCGCCAAGGTGCTCGTGTCCGAACCAAATCTCTTGTTACTCGACGAGCCCACGAACTACCTGGATATCGTGTCGGTCCGATGGCTCATACAGTTCCTGCGCGCCTGGCGGAACGAGATGATCATCATCACCCACGACCGCGACTTCATGGACAGCGTCACGACCCACACCATGATCATCCACCGCTACAAGATGCGCAAGGTCCAGGGCGGCACGCAGAAGCTCTACGACCAGATCCTGATGGAAGAGGAGATCTACGAAAAGACCCGCCAGAACGACGAGAAGAAGCGGAAAGAGGTGGAACAGTTCATCAACCGCTTCCGCGCCCAGGCCACCAAGGCGAGCGCGGTGCAGTCCCGCGTCAAGGCCCTTGCGCGCCACGAGAAGCTCGACAAGCTCGACGAGATCAGATCGCTCGATTTCAAGTTCCGGTCGGCGCCCTTTGAAGCGAAATGGCTCATGACCGTGGAGGACCTGTCCTTTTCCTTCTCCCCCGACGGCCCGGCGCTCATCGACGGGCTCAGCTTCGGCGTCGGCAAAAAGGACCGCATCGCCGTCATCGGAAAGAACGGCAAGGGCAAGACCACGCTTCTGAACCTGCTGGCGCGGGAGATGTCCCCGACAAGCGGCGACGTGAAGCTTCACCCGAATACGAAGATCGCTTACTTCGGTCAGACGAACATCAACCGCCTGCGGCCGGAAAAGACCGCGCTCCAGGAGGTCATGGACGCGCACACCGACTGCGGACAGGGCGAAGGCCGCGCCATCTGCGGGCTCATGATGTTCGAAGGCGACAACGCGCTCAAGAAGGTGAGCGTGCTGTCGGGCGGAGAGAAGAGCCGCGTGCTGCTCGGCAAACTGCTCGTCTCCCCGGCGAACCTGCTCATGCTGGACGAGCCGACGAACCACCTGGACATGGAGTCCATCGACTCGCTCATCGAGGCGATCGAGGCCTTCGACGGAGCCGTCATCATCGTGACCCACAGCGAGCTGATCCTCGAGGCTATCGCGACCAAGCTCATCGTCTACGACAACGATACCGTGTCGGTCTTCGAAGGCACGTACCTTGATTTTCTCGAACGCGTCGGCTGGAGCGACGAAGGCGGCGTCAAGGTAAAGAAAGGGAAGAAGCAAAACGGCGACCAGAACGCGAACCGGAAGGACGCGAAGAAGATGCGCACCGCCATCATCTCCGACAGGTCAAAAGCACTGAGCGCGCTCAAGAAGAAGATCGCTGCCCTCGAGGAGGAGATCACGAAGCTCGAGTGGGACGTTCAGCAGGATACGCAACGGCTTCTGGAAGTAACGGTCAAGGGCGAGGCATTGAACATCAAGAAGCTCTCGCAGGCCATCCGCGAGAACAAGTCGAGGATCGACGGGCGTTTTGCGGAGCTTCAGACCGCTACCAACGAGCATGATGAAAAAGCAAAGACGTTCGATCAGCAGCTGGCGGAGTTGGCGGAAACGACGTAGCAAATGACATCAGCGAAACAGTGAAGTTGGTCGATAGTTCTGTTACGCGGTCAGCGTTATAACTTCCACGGTAAGATGCTTTCGGCGGGCGTCATTTACAATATCCTCTAATTTTGCCGCGATCGGGTCCTGAATCCAATCAGCTCCGCACTGGGAGCAAACCGTTGCCGGGACATTCCGAACAACCACAACGCCAAAGCCCAGATCGACGGTGAACGTGGTCTGGCCAGCCTTTTTAGTTCCTCCGCAAAGCGGGCATGTATCTGATGACTTGTTGATTCTCATATTACCTCCGGGTCTTATAATCAGGCTCAAAATGACCCAAATCAGGAATATACGCTGTAATGATATGGAGCCGTCCAAACTCCGCGTCATAAGCAGCAACTACATGCAGCGGCTTTCCTTCAAACCAACCTAAGAATAATGCGCTCGGATAAGGCGTATCGTCGGGATATTCCTCGATGATGCTGCCGTTCACGATGGATTGCTTAACCTGTTCCCGCGATATCCCTCTCTCGAACATCCGTTCCAAGGAATGTCTCTGCCACTCAATCGTTCCAGCTTCAACAGCAGATTATATTCTTTTTTTATCCATCACGGTCATTCTATAGCATATCGACGGCGTGCGTCAACACGAAAAGAAAAGGCAGACCGGAATAGCCTGCCCTGGTATTGTGTCTGAACTTCTTCTGAATTACTCCTGTCTTCTGATTGTTCGACTCTACTCACCATCATGAGCGACTCGACTGAGCTCGTCGAAGTTCGTCGAAGTCCTGTCTTCTGACTCCTGAATACAGGCTCCTGTCCTAACCACGGCTTATACCTGCCGCCGGGGTACAACCTACCCAATGCAACGAGAAAGACGCGACCCTATGGGCGCTCATTTTTAGAAATTCATAAAGATTCAACCCTTATCCAGCAATGTCTACATCTAAGATACTCATTCTGCGACATTGACGTAGGCTTGAATTAGGCATATATTCATTCATTAATAAGGTGATGCTGTGGTATGTTCATTGCTCCCCTAGATAAAAACGTAAATGGACTACTCTTATTCGCAAATTGGATTGAGCGATTAGCATGTTGTTCGATAGGTTTGGACACAGAGCGCCAGCTTCAACTTATCATTGAACGCAACGCACCCCGGAACGCGGCAGTTCTATTCAAAGAAAGGAGACACAAATATGTTTGGCATTAGCTTTGACTTTATTCGCTATCTATTCTTCTGGATTTTATTTTGCTTTTTGGTCGCTAATTATGCAAAGAGACAAAAGGGAAAACCCTTTTGGCAATATTTCTTCATATCATTCTGGTTATCACCCTTAGCAGGAATTATTTTTGCTTTATTGGCGAAGCAAGATGATGCTGGCATAGTTGCTGTTGGTGATAAAAAGAAATGCCCCTTTTGTGCAGAAATAATAAAGTCAGAAGCTATCGTTTGTAGATTTTGCGGAAAAGAATTACCAAAGGTTTAGGCCAAGATAATTTCTCGTTATAAATAAATGTAATCTTTAGGACAACGTCGAGTGAGTGTTATGGTTAGTTGAAATTTCGAGTAGCGGCTCCTACAATGGTAATGTATTGTTTTCGAGGACAAAACCATTACAAAGAGAGGAGCCGTTATGGGAAGAATTGTACAGATCAAAAAGAATGGCAAGGTCAAAAAGGCGGAAGGCGCGGTCATGGAATACTGGATCGTAAAAGCGAAGCGGCCCACGGCGATTGTTGCCGAGTGGCTCCAGCAAGGCGGAACGGGTACTTGGTGGACCAAGCGGCGTCCGGTCCGGCTTGAGAAACGTGACAAGCTTTTCTTCTGGAAGGGCGGCGGTTCCTCGTTCCTGATCGGAATAGGAGAGTGCCTATCAGTCAGTCGACAAAAGAACCGCAACGGAGACTACACGTTTCGTGTCCGCTACTACACTGATGCATTCGAGCCAAAGCTCACTATCGATCTGCTACGGCGGGACCCAATTCTAAAATATGCTGGATTCTTGAAGGTTGGCCCAGCGGGGACTCTGCATCCCCTCTCTCACGATCAGGGGAAGCATCTGGAGTCGCTTGCTCGACGGAGCCGACTGATTGGCTCAGAAGCCTTTCAACCGAGTCCAGCGGGCCGCGCGGAATCACTTCCGGATTTGGACATCCGCCTGAACGACGCGCCGATCCGCGAAGCAAAACTCCGCGCTCACCTTCGGAAGGAGCGAAGCACAGCCCTGCGCAGCGCGCGTCTTGCAATTGCCCGTCAACAAGGGGAGTTGCGCTGTGAAATCTGTGACTTGTCCTTCGCGGATCTCCCACGCGGGGTCGGCGAAGCGTGCTGCGAAGTGCATCACAAGGTTCCTGTCGCCTCCCTATTGCCTGGTGCAATGGTCCGCCTCAAAGATCTTGCGGTGGTTTGCTCCAATTGCCATCGTATGATTCACATCAAGAATCCACCGCACACTCCGGGACAACTCAAACTCAAGCTCGCATCGGTGCGGTCATGACTTCTATGGGACATTTTAACATAAGAGAATCTTGTGGACGTTGATACCCGACGAGCATTTGATCTATCCATCCCTCTTCTTTCATCCATTCATCGAACGAGGCATCTCCGAGACAGTTGTTTTTTGCGTTGTCTCGCCGGTCCGCCATCATCTATGTTCCCGCCATGAAAATTATTAAACCCATTGCCGCCCACAGCGCATTGTACAGAGTTCATAGTATCCCAAATAAACATCTGGTACGATCGTGAAAACAATTAAGCCGGTCAAAGATGAATTCCTTCACTTCAGACCGGCTCCAAGGTGCGTCATCAACGATATGCCATGCCTTCACGCATACATCAAGCGCTGCCCCTTCGGGGTCGGGATAGGCCTGCCGACCTCCCGCGCCGTATCGATCCAAGGATAATTTTCGGAACGTCGATATTTTTGCGTTGGCTATACCTTACACTTCCCCGGTTACAATTCTTCTTGCCACGCCGATCAAGAAGAGCCCGATCTCCTGCCCGGGAACAGACCTGATCCATCTGATCTCACTATCCAGAAGCGAATAGTCGAACTCCGCCAGGATTTTCGCCACCATCAACGGCGCAATCCCGGCCGCTTTGCTGTTCGCATCGACAAGGGCTTTTTTCACGCTGAGGCCGTCGTTCAGGAGCACGTAGATATCGGCGATGTCCTTGGGCAGGCTGCGGTCCACGAGCGCCGTAAGTTTGTTGGCAAGAATGTTCTCTTTTGAATCGATGACGCCGAGTGCAGGATGGCTGACGAGAGGGCCGATATGGGCGGGAACATCGTTGATCATTTCGATCTTCAGCCGTTCCGGTGAAACGAACAATCTCAAAAAGTTATCACCCCGAAGCGCGACGTTCAGGTCGCCGAGGGTTTCGTTCAATTTTACAATCTGGCGCTCGGCTATGCGAGGAAAATCGGGATGGTCGTTGACGAAATAATCAAGGTCGTCGGAATAGCGGTGATGGTAGTATCCACGAGACAAGGCCGTGCCGCCGGTGAGGTAAAATGGCGAACCTTGAAATAGCGCGATGACCCTGTCCTGCAGCGGATACAGGACGTTATCGTAATGTTCGACAGGCAAACTCCATCCCCTTCCGTATCGCGTCGCTTCGCAGATATGCCGAGGCCTCTTCCCATTCGGCGCAGAGCTCTGCGGGTGAAAATACCTTCACCACGTCGAACCAGTTCACGCTTTCCAGAAGCCGGGCAAGGCAGAACCCCCGTTTGGGCCAGTTCTTAACGATGCTTCCCCGGATGATGCCTGCGAATTCCTCTGGCGTCATATTCAAGTCCCAGAGCGCTTGAGACAGGATGATCTTCTGTTCTTCGTTCAAGAGTGTATTCATTGCAAAGTCTTTCCGTTGCCTTCAAAAGATCCGCTTGTCATTTGACTGAAATAATTATGTCACGATTCGGCTTCTTAATCAATGCTTTTTGCAAGGCTGATCGGGCTCAACCTGCCATATCCCAGGGAGCCGGCAAAAGGGAACCTAAATGCAAATCGTCGGAGGGAAATATCCCGACACTTACTCCTTGAACGTCCAGTAGGAATTGAGGAAGTAATTGATGAGCGTGGCGGGCACGATGCCGATGGCCTGATGGACCTGGGGGATGCCGGAGGGGTCGAGGGCGCTTAAGAGCAGGAAGGTGGAATAGCTGACCGCAAGGGCGACGAAGGACACCATGTTGAACTTGAGGCCACGTATGTGGATCCGGTCGTTCATGTCCCGCTGCGAGAAGGTCCAGTAGTTGTTGAGGACGAAGTTCGTGATGATCGAGACCTCGATCGCCAGTGGTGACGCAATGAACTTGTTCAGGCCCATGTTCATGAGCACGGTGAACGAGACGAGGTTTACGGCAACACCTGATGCGCCGACGACGCCGAACTTCAGGAATGTCTTGCTGCGCTCGAACCGGATCCACCACGCGTTCAGCATGAACTCGATGATGTCCGAAAGCCCCAGCTTCGTCTCGCCCCGCGTCCGGTCCACGAATTCGACCGGGACCTCCCGCACCACGGCATGGTTCAGAATGGCCTCGTGGAGCAGCGCTATCTGGAACGCATAACCGCGCACCCGGAGCGTGTCGAAATCGATCTTCCCGAGCAGGGACGTTCGTATCGCCCGAAATCCCGCCGTGCAGTCCCTCACCATGTACATACCGGCCACGTAGCGGGCGAACACATTCCCCCACTTCGAGTTCATCCGCCGCAGGAAGCTCCATTCGTCCGGGATCTTTCCTCCCGGCACGTACCTGCTGCCGATGGCGAAGTCAGCGCCCTCGTCCAGCGCCGCGATCAGGCGGGGCACGTCCACGGGCTTGTGGGAAAAGTCCGCGTCCATCTCCATCACCGCATCTGCCTTCAACTGCTCGATGGCATGCTTCATGCCCCGGATATACGCCGCGCCCAGCCCCTGCTTCGTTCCGGTGATCATATGCAGGTTCGGCCATGCTGGAGCTTCCGCCCTGACGACATCGGCCGTACCGTCGGGCGAATTGTCGTCAACGACCAGAATGTGCATGTCGTGCGGGATGGCGGCGAACTGCTCCTGCAGCGCCCGGATCATCAGGACGATGTTCTCGCGTTCATTATAGGTTGGAAGAATGACGACGATCTTCATGGGTGGCCATTAACAACATGCACGAGTTAATAAAAACGTATATAAAGAAAATCTTTAACACTGATCAAATCAGATTAGAACCGGATAACGGCGGATTTCCCCTTACCAGCGTTTCACATAGCTCTAATCCGAATTTATCCGATGTTAATCCGCTTCTTCCGTGTCTAAATGTTTTTCCTAAGATCAAAGACCTTGTTCTTGCTGTCGAGCCCCCTGCATTTCGCGGACGAACCGGACCATAAGGTATGCAGTGAAGCAGACTGCAACAAGGGGCGACACCCAGCTCGTTCCGGCATGCGGTGTCAACAGGCGTTCGATCACGCGGCCGCCCAGAATGGCGCCTGCCATGCAGCTCAGCAGGAGGCCCTCACCGCGGCGCTGCTCCACAAGATACACACCCGCAAGGAACACGGCGATGGCCGGTCCGAGCATGGCGTAGGTGTTGTTCTCGGTCCGCGGACTGAACAGCATCAGGTAAACAACGGACAACGAGAAAACGAAGACCGCTGAACGGACAGCGTCATGCCGCAGGCGCGACAGCCGGCAGAGCACGAGCGTCCCGAGCGCCGCGGCAAGCCGGAGAAGCGTCTGGGCCCTTTCAGGCACGGTAACGCCGGCGAGCTGCAACGCGTTGAACGGCGTGGTCCAGCCTTTGTCGACGGATCCCACGTGAACGGCCATCGTCAGGCTGTTCCAGAAAGCTGCGTACTGCTCCAGGACATACCCCGGATGCTGCGTCAGGAAGGGGAACAAAGCGGTCATGAGCATTCCTACGAGCAGTCGCCAGGACAAGGGGCGGTCGATCACCATGACCAGCAGGGCCAGCACGATCACCAGCGGTTTGACGGCCACTCCGAGGCACAGCCAGAGCACGACCCGCCACCATCGGGTCCGGACGATGTCGACGACCGCGAGGAGCATGAGACCGGTAATGATGAGCGTGGCCTGGCCGTTGCGGGCGCAGTCCCATGCCAGCGGCAGCGTTACCAGCGTCATCAGGGGGAACAGCCCTTTCCCCAGGTTTCCGCGCACCAGCCCCGCGAAGTGGAAGATGCCGAACGCGAACACTCCGATATTGACGAACCGCCAGACCACCTCGCCGGCGACCACGGGGAGCAGGGCCAAGGGAATGAACAGGATAGCCGCCTGAGGCAGGTAGATGAATCCTCCCACACCGGTGTTGGCAAAAAGGGTCTTCCCGGCGATCCAGTCGACGGCGCCATCGTGGTAGGCCGGCACGACGGTCCGGCCGCTCCCGGAAGCGATGATCGCCGCCGTCACCAGAAACAGAACGATCCAGCCGGTCCAGGCGCTTCGCCCGGCATTGTTTTCGCTCAACGGCAAATCAAACCCTCCTACAACATAGCAGGCAACATCCTCGGAGAAATAAGCGGGTACCGGGAACGCCGATACCCGCACACTGGATCCAGGAACGAGCGATTAGGATACTATAGTACAACCTTGAGGATCGAAATTATTTCGCGGCCTTGAGCTTCTGGATCTCCTGCCGGATATCCGCGGCATTAGGCGCGTTCGGGGAGAGCTCGAGGAACTTTTCGAACTCCTTGGCGGCCTCCGCCCGGCGGCCCAGGTCGAAGGCAAGCACGACGCCGGCGTTCATGTGGGCCATGGGATGCCGGGAATCGATCTTCATCCCCTTCCGGTATTCCTCGACAGCCTTCTCCGGCTGACCGACGCCGCGGTAGCACGTACCCAAGTCGACGCGAACGTCCACGTTCCTCGGATCGATGGCCAGCGAACGCTGATAGGAAATGATCGCCTCGGCGAACCGCTGGGCATCCATCTGGGCATTTCCCAGGGCGGTCCAAGCGGCGGCATTCTTGGGATTCGCCTTGGCCAGCGACTCAAGCTGCTGGATCTCCTGTGGTCCTTTTATCATGGCCGGGGGCGTCACCACCTGGTTCTGGCCGGCCTGCCCCTGGCTCCACTGCCCCTGTTGCTGCTGCTTGCATCCGGAAACAACCGCGGCTGCTATGAGAAGGACAAGCATGGTATGTTTCATAGGATCTCCTCCGTGATGGACGGCGGGTGTTCGCCGGCCTTTGATTTCGCGGTTTATACCATGTTTGTCAGGGTTTGTCAATTTCATCGTCCGCGCCATATATGCTGCCGACAGCACCGCACTATGCACCGCTACCGGCCGAAGATCCACGGTCGCTTATGCCGGATTGAAATAACCTGTTGACAATGGCCGTATTCTCGGGTATAGTTCGAAACAGTTCTCATACATCGTTCTCAACTTCTAACTAATCCAGCGATAACCCAACTAACCCCTATAGCAAACTGCCGGCAATCCGACATCAACCCGTTCAGAACACGTGGCGCAATTCAGAAAGGTACTTGACCGTTTTTTCACAGACAGAACCAGCCATTGACGAAACACGAGCCGTGACCCTCTGATGACATTCTCTCGCCTTGCCTCACATCACCGGACCAGGATCAGAACGCACCGTCGTTCCAACCCTTCCCCGCATCTCACCCTGCCCCATCTGCCGACCCGCAGACTGCGGCCCAAGGAGTAGAACCATGAACTTAGTAGAACTCAAAGGAAAGAACATCGCCGAACTTGCCACCATGGCGGACGAACTGAAGGTCGAGGGCGCGAGCGGCATGCGCAAGCAGGACCTCATCTTCGCGATCCTGAACGCCCAGACCGAGAAGAACGGCATGATCTTCGGCGAGGGGGTCCTCGAGATCCTTCCTGACGGATTCGGCTTCCTGCGGGCGCCGGACTATATGTACCTCCCCGGCCCCGACGACATCTATGTCTCCCCCTCCCAGATACGGAGGTTCAACATCCGCACCGGCGATACGGTGTCCGGCCAGATCCGGCCGCCCAAGGAAGGAGAGCGCTACTTCGCCCTCCTCAAGGTTGACGCCGTCAACTACGAGGACCCCGAGATCTCCCGCACCAAGATACTCTTCGACAACCTTACGCCCTACTATCCTGAAAAGAAGATCAAGCTGGAACATGCGCCGACGGACTATACCACGCGCGCCATGGACCTCGTCACGCCCATCGGCATGGGCCAGCGCGGTATGATCGTTGCGCCGCCGCGGACAGGCAAGACCATGCTGCTCCAGGCCATCGCCAAGGCCATTCTGAAAAATCACAAGGACCTCAAGCTCATCGTCCTGCTCATCGACGAGCGGCCCGAGGAAGTCACCGACTGGGCGCGCCAGGTGGACACCGAGATCATCGCATCCACCTTCGATGAACCGCCCCAAAGGCATGTGCAGGTCGCCGACATGGTGATCGAACGGGCCAAGCGGCTCGTGGAGCACAAGAAGGACGTGGTGATCCTGCTCGACAGCATCACCCGCCTCGCCCGGGCGCACAACGCCATCATCCCTGCATCGGGTAAGGTGCTTTCCGGCGGCCTGGACGCCAACGCGCTCCAGCGGCCGAAGCGGTTCTTCGGCGCGGCCCGGAGCATCGAGGGCGGCGGAAGCCTCACCATCCTCGCCACGGCCCTGGTCGACACAGGCAGCCGCATGGACGAAGTGATCTTCGAAGAGTTCAAGGGCACCGGCAACATGGAGCTCCATCTCGACCGGAAGCTCGTCGAGAAGCGGGTCTTCCCGGCCATCGACATCAACGCCTCGGGCACCCGGAAGGAAGAGCTCCTCGTGGACAAGGACGACCTGAACCGCATGTGGGTCCTCCGGAAGGTCCTGAACCCCCTTTCCACGGTGGAAAGCATGGAGTTCCTCCTGGACAAGCTCAAGGTCTCGAAAACGAACCGGGATTTCCTGGATTCCATGAACCGGTAGGCCCTGCCCCGGGCCTCCGGGGTATCGAACTTTTTTGTTGTATTTATAACGGGTTTAGTATATTATTCCGGTCTCGTCTGGCACGAGCCGGGCAAGACCGACGGTAGACAGGGTGACGCCTGATCCATTTGATTCAGACGTTTTTCACCGTGTTCATCCGTGGTTACAATAGTTTACGGAGGTTGTACCATGAAAGACGGAATCCATCCCGACTACAAGATCTCGAAGATCCATTGTGCCTGCGGCGAGGCGTTCGTGACCCGCTCGACCAGGGAGAGCATCAGACTCGACATCTGCTCGAACTGCCACCCCTTCTTCACGGGCAAGCAGAAGCTCATCGACACCGAAGGCCGCGTCGAAAAGTTCATCAAGAAGTACAATAAGGCGTAGTCCGGCAGAAGTCTCTCCCGCTGAAACTTCCCCCCACGAGGTTCTGATCTTGTCGGAAAAACTGTCCATAGGCGGCCAGGCGGTCCTGGAGGGCGTCATGATGCGGTCGCCGCACGCCTTCACCGTAGCCGTGCGCAAAGGCGGAAAACCGGGGGCGGAGATCGCCATCCTCAGGGAGACGATCCGGCCCATCGGCGAACGGTTCCCGCTGCTCAAGAAGGCTGTCCTGCGCGGTTCGATCGCGCTCTTCGAGGCACTGTGGCTCGGCATGCGGGCGCTCAATTTTTCCGCGAACGAGTCCATGGAAAGCGAAGACGGCAAGAAAGAGGAGATCGGCCCTCTTGCAATGGCGGGCACGATGGTCGTGGCCCTGGCCTTCGCGCTCGGTCTCTTTCTGGCGCTCCCCCTCCTGCTCACGTACCTGCTCGGCACCCAATACAGCACGTTCAAGGGAAATGTCCTGTTCAACCTGACCGACGGCGCCATTCGCGTTACCCTGTTCCTGGGCTACGTGTCCGGCATCTCGTTCATGAAGGACATTCGGCGGGTCTTCGAATACCACGGCGCCGAGCACAAGGTGATCGGGGCATTCGAGGCGGGCGAGCCGCTCACGGTGGAGAACGCAAGAAAATATACGTGCATCCATCCGCGCTGCGGGACAAGTTTTCTGATGGTGGTCATGGTCCTGTCCATCCTGCTCTTTTCCCTGATCCCGGGAAGCTGGCCCCTCTGGGCCAAGGCTGTCTCGCGGGTCGTGCTCATGCCGCTCATCGCAGGGCTGTCCTACGAGTTCATCAAGTACAGCGCGAAGAAGCGGGGCAGCAAGATCGTCGAGGCGCTCATCCTGCCGGGGATGTGGCTGCAGCGATTGACCACGCGGGAGCCATCGGACGATCAGCTTGAAGTGGCCATCAGGGCCATGGACGAGGCCCTTGCCATGGAACCCCGCTGAGGCGGGGTTTTTTATTGGTAAACTTAACGGCGAACACGAATGCCACGAATGGACGAATTCCACGAATAGAGCTTTTTGATAGATGTTATTCGTGCCATTCGGCAGTTATTCGTGTAATTCGTGTTAATCTTTTTTCCGGATCTTATTATCATGTTCAAAAAATTAGAAGCAGTAGCCGAAAAATACGACGAACTGACCAGGCTCCTGGCCGACCCCTCTGTCTCCGCCGACCACCTGAAGTACCAGAAATATTCGAAGGAACGGTCGGACATCGAGGACGTCGTGAAGCACTACCGCTCCTATAAGGACCTCCTCGGCCAGATAAAAGAGGCCGAAGAGATCAGCCAGGACAAGTCCGCCGATCCCGAGCTGCGCCAGATGGCCGAGGCCGAGCTCAAGGAGCTCAGCCCGAGGATCCAGCAGACGGAGCAGGACCTCCGGCTCATGCTGGTGCCCAAGGACCCGAGGGACGACAAGAACATCTTCCTCGAGATCCGGGCAGGCGCAGGCGGCGACGAGGCCGGCCTCTTCGCGGCCGAGCTCTTCCGCATGTACTCGCGCTATGCCGAGAAGAAACGCTGGAAGCTCACCTTGCTGGACATGAGCACCACCGGCGTCGGCGGCGCCAAGGAGATCGTCGCCCAGATCCAGGGCAAGGGAGTGTTCAGCAGGCTCAAGTACGACAGCGGCGTGCACCGGGTCCAGCGCGTACCGGCCACCGAGTCCAGCGGCAGGATCCATACGTCGACAGTGACCGTGGCCGTGATCCCCGAGGCCGAGGACGTGGACGTCCAGATCGAGCAGAAGGACCTCCGCATCGACACCTACTGTTCCTCGGGGCCCGGCGGCCAGAGCGTGAACACCACGTACTCGGCCGTCCGCATCACCCATATCCCGACAGGAGAAGTGGTCGCCTGCCAGGACGAGCGGTCCCAGCTCAAGAACCGCAATAAGGCCATGAAGATCCTGATGTCACGTCTCCTGGAAAAGGAGCGGGCCCGGTTGGACGCCGAGGCAGCCAAGGACCGCAAGGCGCAGGTCGGCTCCGGCGACCGGAGCGAAAAGATCCGGACCTACAACTTTCCCCAGAGCCGGGTCACGGACCACCGCGTCGGCATCTCGCTCTACAAGATCGACGCGGTCATGGACGGCGATATCGACGAGTTCATCGACGCGCTGGCCGCCCAGGACAACGCGGACAGATTAAAAAACCTATGACGCCAGTTCGGAGTGTGGAGTTCGGAGTGAGGAGTAAAAAGCAACTGCATAAATGCCTGTATTCCACACTCGCCACTCCGCATTCCGCACTCGAACCGTGACCCTCGCCGAAGCGATACAGAAGGCCGCCGAGACACTGACGGCCCATAACGTACCGAACGCCCGGCTCGATGCCGAACTCCTGCTTCGTCATGCCCTCGGGAAAGACCGTGCCTGGCTCCTCGTCCATATGCAGGACAGGCTCGACGACCAGGCTCAGCGGTCCTTCGAGCAAAATATTGAACGCCGCAAACTCCGGGAACCGCTCCAGTATATCACCGGCACCCAGGAGTTCTGGGGACTGCCGTTCATGGTCACACCGGACGTGCTGATCCCCCGTCCGGAGACCGAGTTCGTCGTCGAGGCGGCGCTGAAGGCAGTCAGCGGGATTACCGCGCCGGTCATCGTCGATCTCTGCACAGGTTCCGGGTGCATCGCCATAAGCATTGCGAAGGAACTGGCAACAGCCCGGATCTTCGCCACGGACCGCTCGGAACGTGCCGTACCTGTCGCCCAGGAGAACGCCCGGCGGAACGGGGTGGCAGATCGGATTCGGTTCCTTGAAGGAGACCTCTTCGGGCCGCTGGAGGAGATGGACCTCCGGGGCAGGATCGATGTGATCGTGACGAACCCGCCCTATGTTCGATCAGGTGATCTCACTACGCTCCAGCCGGAAGTGAGGGACTTCGAGCCCGAGATCGCGCTCGTCGCCGGACCGGAAGGCACCGAGATCGCGGAGAGGATCATCCATCAGGCGCCGGAGTATTTGAAGCCGGGCGGTTCGCTCATCATGGAGATGGGTGTCGGGCAGGCATCGGCGCTCCGGAAGATCGTAGAAGAGACGTACAGGTTCGGACCCATCGAGATCGTGAAGGACCTGGCGGGGATCGAAAGAGTCCTTGTAGCGAAGAAACAATAACAGAAGTTGGAACCACGGATTAACACGGTTAAATACGAAATGCCAAAACCATGGCACAAAGAAGTTCAAGTCAACACATGATCTTCATTATTGTATTTAGTATTTTAACGACCAGAACCTTTTGTTGCCTTTAACCGTGTTCATCCGTGGTTAAATATTGAATTATGAAAAGCATTGTCATCAACGGCGGAAAAAAGCTCCACGGCGACGTCGCCATCAGCGGGGCCAAGAACGCGGCGCTCCCCATCATCGCGGCGGGACTCCTGGCTGAGGGCGAACACCGGATCGCGAACGTCCCGACGCTTGTGGACGTCACGACGCTCGGCAGGATCCTCAGGAACATGGGGGTGACCTTCGAGCTGAAGGACCACAGCGTCGTTCTGGATTCCTCGAAGCTGAACAACCCCGAGGCCCCTTATGATCTCGTGCGGACCATGCGTGCGTCCGTCCTCGTGCTCGGCCCGCTCGTGGCCCGCTTCGGCAAGGCGCGCGTCTCCCTGCCCGGCGGCTGCGCCATCGGCGCACGGCCCGTGAACCTCCATACGATGGGACTCGAGAAGCTCGGTGCCAAGGTGGATATCGAGCATGGCTACATGGTGGCCAGCGCGAAGCGGCTTCGGGGAGCGCATATCTACTTTGACACCGTGACCGTGACCGGCACGGAGAACCTCATGATGGCGGCAACCCTCGCCGAAGGCGAGACTATCCTGGAGAACGCGGCGCGGGAGCCCGAGGTCGTGGACCTGGCCCAGGCCCTCATCGGGATGGGCGCGAAGATAGAGGGTGCGGGCACCGATATTATCAGGATCAAAGGAGTTCAGAGCCTTCGCCCCCTGGACTACACCGTTCTGCCGGACCGCATCGAGACCGGTACGTTCGTGATCGCCGCAGCCATCACGGGCGGCTCAATCACGATCACCAGATGCAATCCCAGCCACCTCGACGCTTTGCTCGCCAAGGTAGGCGAGGCCGGGGCTGAGATAACGATCGGCGAAGGGACGATCACCGTGCATGGTCAGAAGAAGATCAAACCGGTGAACATCAAGACCCTGCCCTATCCGGGCTTCCCCACGGACATGCAGGCGCAGTTCATGAGCCTCATGGCTCTGGCCGACGGCACGAGCGTCATCAACGAGACCATCTTCGAGAACCGCTTCACCCACGTGGCCGAGCTCCGGCGCATGGGCGCCGACATCGTGGTCGAGGGCAGGAGCGCCGTGGTCAAGGGCGTGCCGAAGCTTTCGGCGGCGCCGGTCATGGCAACGGACCTGCGGGCCAGCGCCTCGCTCATCCTCGCGGGCATGGCGGCAGAGGGGCAGACGGTCGTATCGCGCATCTATCATCTTGACCGGGGATATGATAATATCGAACAGAAGCTTTCGGCATTGGGCGCTGATATAAAAAGAGTGTGACTGATTGCAAAATGCGCAAGACCCCTCCTCGCTCCTCCCCTTGCCAAGGGGAGGATGGGTGGGGTGGGTTCTAACGTTACTGAGGATTTTATGAAGATCATCGATTCACAACAAAAGGACATCGTCGCCGAACTGAAGCGCATCATCAACCGCGGCGAGACGGCCACCGAAGAAGCGGCAGCAGTGGTCAGGGAGGTCGTGGAGCGCGTCCGCAAGGAAGGCGACCCCGCGGTCCTGGCCTACACGGAGAAGTTTGACCGCGTGAGCCTCACGCTCAAGAATATCCGGGTCACGCCCGAGGAGATCACGGACGCCTATTCGAAGGTGGAGCCGAAGAAGGTGGACGCCCTGAAGCTCGCCGCGGCGAACATCAAGACTTTTCATGAGAAGCAGAAGCTCTCCTCCTGGGTAAGCCAGGAGGCCCACGGCGTCATCCTCGGCCAGCTTGCTCGGCCGCTCCGGAGCGTCGGCGTGTACGTGCCCGGCGGCAAGGCCGTCTATCCGTCGTCGGTGCTGATGAACGTCATCCCGGCCCGGGTCGCGGGCGTGGAGCAGATTGTCATGTGTTCGCCGGTCCCCGGCGGCGTGCTGAATCCCTACATCCTCGTCGCCGCGGACATCGCCGGCGTCTCGGAGATCTACAAGATCGGCGGCGCCCAGGCCGTGGCAGCCATGGCCTACGGCACGGCTACGATCCCGAAGGTGGACAAGATCGTCGGCCCCGGCAACATCTACGTTGCCACGGCGAAGCGCTATGTCTTCGGCCAGGTGGACATCGACATGATCGCCGGCCCCAGCGAGGTGCTCGTCATCGCCGACGATTCAGCGGACCCCTCGTTCGTGGCGGCCGATCTCCTGTCGCAGGCCGAACACGACGAGCTGGCCTCGGCCATCCTCGTTACCGCTTCTCGCAGCATCGCGGAAAGAGTGAATGCCGAAGTGGATCGCCAGATGGCGACCCTGGTCCGGAAAGAGATCGCGGCCAGGGCCATCGACCGGTTCGGCGCCATCGTGCTGGTGAAGGACCTGGCCGAGGCGGCCGAGGTCTCGAACTCCATCGCGCCCGAACATCTCGAATTGTCAGTGGAGAAACCCTTCGAGCTTCTCGCGCTGATCAAGAATGCCGGCGCCATTTTCCTGGGGCACTACACGCCCGAGTCGGTGGGAGATTACGTGGCCGGCCCGAATCATGTTCTCCCCACCGGCGGCACGGCGCGGTTCTTCTCGCCCCTGTCCACGGACGACTTCATGAAGAAGTCGAGCCTCATATTCTATACGAAGGAAGGGCTCGACAAGGTCGGCGAGGCGGTCATGCAGATCGCCGATGTGGAAGGGCTGGAAGCGCACGGGAATACGATCAGAGTCAGAATGACAAAGAAATAATATATTCTGCCACAGAGGTCGCCGAGGACACCGAGAACTGCAAGACGATTTTTCTTCTCTCTGTGAACTCTGTGCACTCTGTGGCGAATGCTTTTGAACGAGGAGATTATTATGCCTATTAAATCCAAGAAGAAACCTGCCGCACCTGCCGCCGCGAACCCGAAGCTCAAGCTCGGATTGCCCAAGGGCAGCCTGCAAGAGGCGACGTTCAAGCTCTTCGGCAAGGCAGGCTACCGCATCCAGGTGAGCTCGCGAAGCTATTATCCTTCGATTGACGACGCGGACATCGATTGCATCATGGTCCGCGCCCAGGAGATGGCCCGGTATGTTGACAATGGGATCTTCGACGTCGGCCTCACGGGCAAGGACTGGATCCTTGAGCAGAATGCCGACGTCGTCGAAGTGGCAGAGCTCCGGTACGCCAAGGGCGGCCTGAACCCGGTACGCTGGGTCGTTGCCGTTCCCGAGGACTCGCCCATCAAGACCTTGAAGGACCTGAAGGGCAAGCGCATCGCCACGGAGCTCGTCGGCTATACGAAGCGGTACCTGAAATCAAAGGGCGTCACCGCGGACATTGAGTTCTCCTGGGGCGCCACCGAGGTTAAGCCGCCGCAGCTCGCCGATGCAATCGTGGAGCTGACCGAAACCGGCAGCTCGCTCAAGGCGAACAAGCTCAGGATCGTGGAAACGATGCTCGAATCCACCACGCGGCTTATCGCGAACAAGAAAGCGTGGCAGGACCCCTGGAAGCGGAAGAAGATCGAGAACATGGCCATGCTGCTCCAGGGCGCATTGGCGGCAGAAGAAAAGGTGGGCCTCAAGATGAACGTGCCGAAGAAGGCGCTCAAGGAGATCTGCAGCATCCTGCCGGCGATGCACTCGCCGACGATATCACACCAGACCGACCCCGAGTGGGTGAGCCTCGAGGTCATGCTCGACGAGAAGCAGGCCCGGAGCCTCATCCCCCGGCTCAAACGCCGGGGAGCTTCGGGGATCATCGAGTATCCCCTGAACAAGGTGATACCGTAAATACAATTGAAACACTAAGGGCGGCCACATTGGCCGCCCTTTTTTTATTTTACGTTTCTGCAATACTAAACTTTTGAAGGTCAGGAGCTACATCGCCGCTTCAGCCGCGATATGCCCTGCAAGAGTCGTTACAAACGATTTCAGCCCGGTCATGTCGTTCATTTCGGAATAGTCGCCGGATTTGGAGGCTGAACGGGGCGAGAGGATAACAGTTGCGGCGGTATACAGTTGCTCTGCCATCAGCTTTCTGCATAGAATATTATAACGCTCCGCGTACGAAGCGTCCTTGAACTCAGGGAACACCGAAAAGTTCGGAGAAACGTCCTTAACCGGCGTACGCGAAGCCTTGGCATCTTCGAGAAGCATCAAGTACCCTGCAAAGGGCTTTCTACTGTCGCCAAAAGCCCCTTCCCGATACGCCGTCCACAGATCAACCGCAGTACCGAGCGCTTCCTCGCAGCGGTTATTGGCATTGTTGCCGAACGACGGGCCGACCTGGGACTTGAACTCTATCGCCGCGACAAGTTTGCCCTTGTTAATAACCAACAAGTCCCACAACTTCGTAGGACGGAAAAATCCGGGAAGCGTAAGCAATCTGCGTTGAAGCATGATATCGGCTTGAGCCAAACCGTTCGCATGTACAATATCAACAACCAGATCAATGAAGCCGTTCATGTTGCTGCCCGCGGTTACCGCGCTTCGTTCCCCTTGGTCGGCCTTGCCTCCTGCCTTTTGCTTTTTGACAGCCTTCTTCCTGCCCGTCCAGAACTTTCTGACGGCGCCACGGGCCTTGGCTTCATAATCAGCGAGATCAAGCGGCATTATTCACTCCTTCATCATTATTTAGGCTGAGAATTGCCCGTTCCTCTCTCGACAACTTATAAAGTTCCATCGTCACAGCAGTGCACTCCTTGATATCTCTCTTTTTTGCGGCCGCTTTCAGCTGCACCCTTATTTCTGCGGGAACATCCTTCCAATGAGGAATGCGGATGCGTCGGAGGTACTGGGCCTGGAACCGCAGATAGCCACCACGCATCTTCGTCGAATAGGTCGTGATAAACATGCGGGTGATGTCCGACAAAAGCACCGCCTGAAGCGCATTCAAATCCCAGGTGCCGGATGTAATGTAATAGAGGTTGTGATGAGGATAATATTTACCTTCTTCGTAAACGATATTTGCTTCGCCCTTGATATCGGGAATAAGAAGTTTAGGCGTTTGCGTGATAGACGGCGTAATCCGGTCAATGGTCCGGTACCAACGCTCGCTATTCCGTTTCGCCACATTGCGATTGCAGATCACCGCCTTATGCCGGTTTAGATATGCCGCCAGTTTGGGATATTTCTTGAGGTTTACCAGACCGCCTTCATCATCAAAGGGATTGATAACGCCTTTGCCATGCCATTCCACCTTTCCTGCCCGGATGTCTTTCGTCATGACCAGAGGCAACTTTCTGTCTTTCTCCACATCCAGCTCTTCATATTCGCCAACATAGACTTTATCCGCACCTGTCGCAACGCCAATGCCGACTTTACATCCAGCCTCCTCCAGCGTCGGGAATGACATCTCAAGGCGTCTTAAAACAGCGAGTTGGTCAAAAGACTCCAGGACCCAAGGTTCGCTGCCACGCATGATTCCGGACACTTCATGAACAACGCTATTCGGCTTTACTGACTTAGTACGCATGTCATGGGCGAGCTTTACCAGCGTATCTTTATCAATCTGTGGACGATGAGCTATGCGAGTAGCTGCCGACGTTTCCAGGGAGATCACAGTAATGGCAGGATATGCGCTCACCTCAGAATGAAATGCGTCTGTATCGACCATATCAACGTAGTATTGAAGATGAAAGTCCTTCGACACCATCTCCCGCAATGGTCCGCCGTAACGGTTCTTCATCCACCGGTCTGAGCAAATGAAGCCAACAGAGCCTTTCGGCTCCAGGAGATTCAATGATTTTTCGATGAAGGGAATATACAGGTCGGCACGGTCATACAAAGTATCGAATCGATGTCGGTATTCCGCTAGCAGCACGGCAGGGATCATTTCCTGACGGACGTAAGGAGGATTGCCTATGATATTAGTGAATTGAAAAGGCAAGTCAGTGAGCAAATAATCACCTTGAATCAGCCACGCATCGAGAAGTTTCTCAGTAGCCGCGTTGGATATCTCTTTTCCTCTGAGTAGATTCCTTAGCTTCAAGCGGGTTTCATTGAAGCTCCTATGATGTAATTCAATAGCGCGGATGGAATCTCTAAGATCAGCAACAGGTTCGGCATGTTTTGGTGCATGTGATTTGTAAGAGTCTATCAGTCGCTCTACTGCCACCAGAAGGAACGCTCCTTCTCCGAACGATGGTTCCAGCAAGCGCTTCTTGTGGAGTGTGGCGGCAGTCGTGTAGCCCGCCAGGTCCAGAACAAACTCGACCACTTCGCGACGCGTAAAGACTGCGCCCCGTTGTTCAATGCCCGCAGCAGCTAACAGCTCTACAGCGACTTGAAGTCGGTTCATGCCGGGCAATTCAATTTGAGACACTCGGGCTGTCATAAACGCTATCTTGGACGAACCGGCGTATTCAACTTATTCTTTTAAATATTCTTATCGCCAAACTGAGTACGACGCTCAAAATATATTATATCGACAGCAATCCTCTCATCATTAAGTTTTTTAACTTCACCAACGTCTATATTTCGAATTTCTTCAAGATATGTTTTTTCAGTGTTTTCCTCTCCCCGGATCCGCCAAATAAAAGAACTCAGTCGAAATATCTTCAAGAGTTGTCGCGTTTGATGCTGATTTTTTAATAAACCCCATATAGCTTTGTGACATAGCGTAAACAATGCTGTCAGTCTTTGAGCAAACAAGAATGAATATGCATATGTTAATAGTTGGTAATCTCTCGGAAGCAGATCGCCAGGCTTATTATTTAATAAAAGATAATTCGCCTTATTTACCACCGCACGGATGCGATTATACGGGTCCTCATTCTTGGCGAGTACACGTTCTAGCAGAGACAATCTTTCGTCTTCATCAGAAGCACGGCGTGCGAGATCCAAAGCGATATTGTTAGCAACTGACAAATAATCCTTGCTTCTCGCTTTCTTTTCGAGGTCCTGTAATAGGGCTTTGCGTATAGGATCCTTTTCCTGAAATCTCACAATGATGGCTTCCGTGTGTATATATCTGCTCGAATCCTTTTCTAACAACTCTTGAGCCTTTTGAGCAGACTTAATAGCTTGTTCGCCGTTATCGTTCTGATCGTGAATGAGTGCAATCTCGAGATACACATCTGCCAGTCGATCACTAGAAAGGTAATCAATGTTCCGATCAAGCACTTTTTGAAAGATTTCCAAAGCTTTATCGCGTTGCCCGGTCATCCTTAGACATTCCCCGTTAATAATAGCCAGCTCTATAAACTCTTTATTAAAATCCAAATCCCTTATTAGAGCTATTACATCCTCACTAGCAATACTCCCATCTTTAAAGCGGTTATATTCTTTGAGTGTACTGCAGTAATTTATACCAAGAACTAATGTTCTTGATATCTCTTTCTCATCTTTTCTATATATTGCATCCTTAAGCAATTGAAGAACTATGGCATGTTCATTTCCTGGACCTGTCGATCTCGCACCCCTACCTCCTAGAGATTTTATCCGTGAAATGCGAACTTTGCCCTCACGCCATTTGTCTCCAAATAGTAGTTCGGAAGAACAGCGAACGATATCTTCACGCTCTTCTTTTGATAGAGTAGAATTTAAATAATCACGAACTTGGCGTGGCACACAGAGCCGCTTATCATTAGCATCATCTTCTGCAGATGAAGATGACTTAATTGGAGATAGCGAGATATCATTATCGAATGAAGGATGAGCTTCAACTTTTGCAAGCGACAAGTTTATCAACTCAAAGGCATTTTGTGGATAAAATGGCTCTGCAGGATATGCGCGTCTGATGGCCTGAAGAGTTTCCCCTTCGGGCAGTATAGATAGCACTTTTAACATACGGAAACTGCGGCGCGTGTATCTGTCGGTTGATTGAGAGAGTGTAGCTACAGCTTGTTTCAGTGCCATTGGAACTGGCTCTCTTCCAGACATATGATCTGGTACCACCTCGAATTCTATATCAACTAATTCCCGAAGAGAGAGCACCTGAAGCGAATCAATTAACCGGTCAAGGTGCATCGGCAATCCTTCTGACCTTAAATGCAAAACATCGATCGAATCTACATCTCGGAGCTCCTGGCCTGCCTTGGGATGATTCGCTATGTAGCTAGCGGTTTCTGTGATGTCCAGCGGTTTCAGATCAACGTGTCCAAACAGCTTATTGCTCGGCCGCTGTCGGGAATTAAGGATAAGACACATACCCGGGCAAAAGTCGATCACTGTTGAGAGCAGTTGATGGAATACTGTGCTACCGTCTTCTGTGTTGTAGAGTTGAGGTGAAATATCATCCAATAGAAGTATCGTATTCGTCAGAAGACTATTAAAATTACAAAATTCCTGAAGAGTTATTCCAAATTGCTTTACCACCTGAGTTTCCAGTTGTGACAGATTATCAATCTCGTCACAAATCAGCTTATACACTTCGTATTTATTATGGCGACTTAATCTTTCAATAACACATGCTATGAAGTCATCCTTTCCGAGTCCCCAATCAGATACTAGCCACGCGCATCTGTCTTTGAGTATTAACGACTCAAACCGGGCTTGTTCTGCTTGCCTGATAGTATAATGCTGCGGGCTTGTTTTTAATATAAGCCGCGGCACCAACTTGAGTTTCTTCTTTGCAGAATCGATATCGCAACTGTCACTGAGTAGTGAGATGCTTATGCCAAAATTGTCGTTTTGAGCAGTAACTACGTGGCCATCAGCTGAGCCCTGTGTATGTGTAATGAGTTCCTGACCAGCCGGTTCATGAATTTCCTTGCTTGATAATGTTCCCGTATTTTTTTTAAGCGTGAATTTCGTAACTACACAGTTATTCTCGTCTATATCATAGAAAGAGTCGGGACCGAGTCGTAAATGTCCAGCCATTTTGGGCGTAAGGCGACGCGGCCAGATACGCTCAAAGCCCTCAGCGCCAGAAAGCTCAAATCTTCCTGCTGCATAACCATGCACTCTTACTTTACTGTTGCCCCATGTTTTTAATCCGAAGAGCGATATACCTTGCCGGAATCTGCGTTCTGCAGCTCCCCCTTGGCTAAAATTGAGAGAATCGGGTTCATGTAGATGGCCATAGAGATGTGCATGAAAAAGTCCTGGCGGATATATCTCAGATAAAAAGCGCTGTTCGGCGCCTTTATGCAACCAATGCTGTCCATGATGAGTCATCAAAAGAGCCAGATCTAATTTTTCGCACCATGTGTGAGGATCACCATTACATACTGCTATCAATTGTTTCTCATGAAAATCGAGTTTTCTCTCATAATCTTCATCAGTTAACTGAAGGAATGCAGTGTTTAAACCCACAACGCCCAAGCGAAATCCCGATTTATCAATTATCGTAGAAAAATCACCTGGGAGTAATCCGTTCACAATGGAATGCGGTTTGCGCAGTGATAACGTCGACCACCATGTATTGTAGTTGGCAAAACTATCTTTTACGACATCTATATATTGGTTTGAATCAGATGACCAAAATTCATTTCTAATATCCGTGTCTTTATGCCACTGTTTAAGAGCTTTCACTATGGCGTGTGTCGAAGATGGTCGGATTAGGTCGTGATTACCGGGTACACATAGGAGAATCGGCTTACAATCAAGAGATGCAAAGTGATTCCATAATTGAGATAGAGCTTCGGTAAGTTTTTCGAACTGATCTTTGGTTCCACTTTGAGTCAAATCTCCAGAGAAGAAGACAACATCCCATGGACCTACAGCAGTGTCCCTTAACCTCTTAAGGTCATCAAACAGCTCGTTACGATAATTAGGCCAGAGCCATTCTTGACTTGAGATACCAAAATGTAAATCCGTAAAATGCAACCAATTTAGATGCTTCATAATAACTGTTCCTTTGGGGACTTCAGGTTTCTTTTAATCCGTCCTGTACGGGATTTCTTTCCAAACACGAGGCAAGGATACAATAACAATTGGGAAATAACAATAGCTTTCATGGCGATGCGATATCTATGCGGCGGGTGTCGCTCGTTTCTTTTTCTTCTCCACCGTGACCTCCAGATGCCCCTTGATAGCATCCTTGATCATTTCCAGCGCCTCTTCCACCGTATCACCCTGGGAGTCGCAGCCGGGAAGCACGGGGCATTCGACCCAGTAGCCACCGTCCTCGGCATCGGGATGAAGAATAACATCGTAGACCTTCCTTTTCACGGTTACCAACATTCTTTCTCCGGCGCAGTTTTCTCGCTCCTTGTCCGTCGCCCGTTCCGCGATCAAGGCCTTGGTCGCAGATGCCCCGCTCTTCAGCATACCGTGGACGCGCCTAACGGCTTCCTTGGATACTTTTCTCTTCGTTTTCTTTTCGCCGCTGCTTTTCATTTAATCTCGCTTCTTTTTCTTCTCCGCCGCGATCGCCCGCCGCCCTTCACTCCGGCGCGTTCGATAGCGCACGTTGGATCATCTGTTGAACGTTTTTATTTGCCCGTAAAGGTACGATCTCCAGGTTAGGGTGCTGCGCGGCGAACACGCGGAACACCTCGTCGGCGAAAGCCTGGCCGATGGTCTCTACGTTATCGAAATCAAGGATTACCACTTTGAACCGGTCAACGCGCGCCATGAGCCGTTTTGCCTGCGAGCGGGATATGAGTTGCTCATTTCCATATTGCGCCAGCTTGACGGGCACGACGGTCTTGGTGAAGCCGTATTCATCGCCGGACGTGAACTCGTCGAACACCTTTTTCACGGTCCGCGCGGTATTGTTCTTCAACTTCATGAAGACCCCGGTTCCCGTCTGGAATTTCTGATTTTCCAATATCCAATCCTCATCCTGCGCATGGGTATGCGAAAAGAACACGTTGCCCGACAGGATGCGAAAGTCATCGAACATGCGCGACGAAAAAAATATTCCTTCGCCGGTGTGCCGCGCAGGATCAGTCGTCAGCTTTCCCTTGGATAGTTCCAAGACCGCGTGGCGCTCATCTTCCAGACCTAGCGCGTTCTGAATCTTCCTGAAAATGCCGACGCCGTTGTCGAACAAGACCAGTTCGGTCGACATCGCCGTTTTGGTCAGGTTGATGTTGACTTGTTTCCCCTCCGAATGATCGATCGCGTTGTTCATCATCTCGGTAAAGCCATAATGCCAGAGATCGCGGACGTTATCCGGCAGCTTACCGAGCTTAGGCTCGATGTCATTTCTCCAGATTCCATCCTCGGCGGGTTTGTCCGACAGGGAAATGATGGTTTCCCATTGGAGCAGCGGATGAAGCACATAATGCCGATTTTTCGTGCTTCCCGATACGATCAGCGCCCCCTGCTCCACGAGCCGCTGCATATGTTTGTTAACGGCTTGCCTGGTTATGTCGAAGGTTTTGACGGCAAGGCCGGCAACGTCGCGCGGGTGGCTTTCCACGTTATCGAGAATAAATTGACGGATATCTTCGCCTCGTTTTCTAATTCCAACCATATTTCCCTTTGTGTTCAGCCTATTGAGTGTACGCAACCTTACAGGATACGATTGTAAACCTTATAAATTTTATTGTCAACCTTATAAACATCCTCCGATTTGCTGCATTTCATTTGCTTTCGCTTCTATTTCCTCTCCGCCACGATCTTCCGCCGCCCCTTCGCTCCGGTGAGTTCGCGTCCTTGCATGCCTACCACTCTGTCCTGACCGGATATCTGGTGATGCTCGGATCAGGCGTCAGGATGACCATGCCGCCGGCGATGGCCTGGCAGACGAGGGTCCTGTCGAACGGGTCTTTGTGGTAGTCGGGAAGGCGGGAGAGCTGCAGGACCGCGGCCTCATCCAGCGGCAGAGAGTCGATGTCGTGGCGCGTGCGCCATTTTCTGATGAAGTCGTGGGGCGGCTCGGGAAGCGGCAGCTTGCCCAACTGATGTTTGACGATGATCTCCCAGGCCGATGCGACGCTCAGGTAAACCTCATTGCCCGGATCGGTAAAGACCCGGCGGGCGGATTCGGGCAACTCATCGCTGCCCGCAACGATCCAGAGGAACGTGCAGGTATCCAGAAGGATGTTCATGTGGCGCTGCCCTGAAACGCGGCGAGCGTTTCATCAGGCAAGTCCTCAAAGAACGTGGCAGGTACGGTGAACTTCCCCTTGGCCAGGCCGATTGCGCGCGGCTTATGTCGATGGGCCGCAAGTGGACGCAGTTCAGCAATCGGCTGATTACGTCGACAGACCAGGACGGTTTCTCCGTGTTCCACCTCGTCCAAATAATGTGAAAGATGGGTTTTGGCTTCGTGGACATTGATCTTTTTCATGGTTAAATAGTAGACTAAGTAGATGACTATGTCAAGGGGGTTTTATAGGTTGAGCTAATGTGATCACTTTCCATTCATAGATTCATAGAGTTAACCTGCAACCTTAGCGAAGTCCTTTGTCAACCTTATTATATGCTGCCAATAACCTTCTGATCATGGCTATCCCGCTGCCGTTTTCCCCTTGACAATATATGTAACAGGTGTTACTCTTATATCAAGAGTTACATAGGAGGTGTCCCATGAAGACCCTGTTCAAGAACCTGATCGACAATTTGACCGAAGCTGCAATGCTCGAAGAAGGAATACGGCTGGAAACGCCGGCCGCCGCTATCTGCGATCCCTTCAAGGAATCGCTCGAAGAGAACCTGATCGAGATCGCTTTCGCTGAAGCGGCGGATTACGACGATATCCACACCGCGATCCTGCGGGAGCACCTGCAGCACTGCGCGGCGGCATAGAGCTCTTTATTAACCCCACCCAGCCTCCCCTTACATAAGGGGAGGTGTGGAGGTTACCTGCTCTGGTCTCCATGCAAGCGTAATACGATATCCGATATTCTAACTTTTGAGAAACCGATGACTAATACCCCTGCACAGGAATGGCTGCTCATCTTTTACAGCGTTCCCTCCCACCCCGTGAGCGGCAGAATGAAGATATGGCGCAAGCTCGCTAAAGCGGGCGCCGTTCCGCTCAAGGGAGCGGTCTATATCCTTCCGGCAAGCGATGAGCACGAAGAGCTTTTTCAGTGGATCATCGGAGAGGTGAGATCCCTCGGCGGGGACGGAGCGTTCGTGCGGACCCGGCGCATCGAAACGATACCCGACCCGGACGTGCGGGCACTTTTCAACACCCAACGAGACGCTGAATACCGCGAGTTGGACAAGGTCCTCGATGGACTGGAGCGGAAGGCGCAAAGCTCTCGAAAAAGCGCGGTCGCCGGAACCCGGGCGGCGATCGCCGGACCGCTGGTTGCGTCGAAAAAGGCCTACGAGGATATCCAGGGCAGGGATTTTTTCAGTTCGCCTCTCGGCAGGGAGACGGGCAAACGTATCCGGTCCCTGGAGGCCACGCTTTCAGGACTTCAGGAGCCCGATACGGCGAAACCAGCGCCCCTTGCCCGAAAGGACCTGAAAGCGTACCATCGCAAGGTCTGGGTTACGCGGAAGCGGCCCTTCATAGACCGCATGGCCTCTGCCTGGTTGATCCGCCGCTTCGTGGACCCTGAAGCGAAGTTCCGCTTTGTCGCTGACGCCAACGCTGCTGCAATCGCGCCTGGCGAGGTCGCCTTCGACATGCAGGGCGGCGAATTCACGCACCACGGCGACCTCTGCACGTTCGAGGTGCTCGTACGGTCGTTCGGCATCAAGGACAAAGCGGTCAGGAAGATCGCCGAGATCGTCCATGATCTGGACCTGAAGGACGACAAGTACGGCAATGCTGCCGGAAGCGGCATCGAAGAGGTCCTGACCGGCATCAGAAAGACCGTCAAGGATGATGCTGAAATGCTCGAAAAGGGTATTGCCGTGTTCGAGATGATGTACCAGTCGCGCACTTGATCGTACGTCATTATGAAAAAAATACGGACAGAATACATAGCCACAGAGGGCACAGAGTTCACCGAGAGATGCTAATATTTCATGTCCACTAAATGTTATACTCGGTGTCCTCGCTAACCTCGGCGGCAAAATAACTTTTATCGTTTCGATTTTGAATGAGGTAATAATGTCCAACGAACAGGTATCATTTCGCGAGGCCTTCCGCTACTGGCTGAAGCTCGGCTTCATCAGCTTCGGCGGACCCACCGGCCAGATCGCCATGATGCACAAGGATCTCGTCGAGAAGAAGAAATGGATCGCCGAGGACCATTTTCTCCAGGCGCTGAACTTCTGCATGCTCCTGCCCGGCCCTGAGGCGCAGCAGCTCGCGACCTACATCGGCTGGCTTTTGAACGGCAAATGGGGCGGGATCATCGCCGGCGGCCTCTTCGTCCTTCCTTCCATCTTCATCCTCTGGCTGTTCGCCTGGCTCTATGCTTCGCTCGGCAGCGTACCCACGGTTGCCGCTTTTTTCTATGGATTAAAACCCGCAGTCGTCGCGATCGTTTTTGAGGCGGTATTGCGCATCGGGAAAAAGTCGCTCAAGACAGGATTCCTCTACTCACTTGCTGCGGCGGCTTTCGTCGGGATATATGTCTTTAACATTCCCTTTCCGGTCATCGTCTTGTTCGCGGGGCTGATCGGCTACGCTGCAGGCACACGGTATCCCGGATTATTTCCCCAGGCCGCATCTGACACGATGCCGCACAAACCGATCTCGCCTGTCGCGGAAAGGGCCGCTGCAAGCAGGAGCAAGGGCTGGCAGCGCTTCGTCAAGGTCCTTGCTGTCTTCCTCAGCCTCTGGTCCCTGCCGGTAGTCCTGATCGGTCTCTGGCGGGGCTGGAACGACACGTTCATCGATATCGGCATCCTGTTCAGCAAGGCCGCGGTCGTGACCTTCGGCGGCGCTTACGCGGTGCTTGGCTACATCAGCCAGCAGGCCGTGAGCCACTATCACTGGATCATGCCCGAGCAGATGATGGACGGGCTCGGCCTGGCAGAGACCACGCCGGGGCCGCTCATCATGGTGAACCAGTTCGTGGGCTACCTCGCGGGGTATTATCACGCCCAGGGGCTTTCCCCGGCCCTCGGCGGCGCCATCGGCGGGCTGCTCACCACCTGGGTAACGTTCATTCCGTCGTTCATGATGATCTTCCTGCTTGCTCCGTACATCGAGACGCTCAGGAAGAACGAAAGCCTCGGCAAGGCGCTCTCCGCCATCACCGCATCGGTCGTCGGCGTCGTTCTGAACCTTGCGGTGATGTTTACCCATCACACCCTGGTCCCCGATGCGGGAGGTTTCGACTGGTACGCTCTCGCCGCGGCCGTGATCGCATTCGTCGGCATGCAGTGGCTCAAATGGGGCATGGTACCGGTGATCATCGGGTCGGCACTGGCGGGCTTGCTCTGGAAAACAATACTCTAAGGAGGTCTCCTATGAAACAGGTTGCTGAAATGGCGGTACAATTCATGGCGGCGTCGGCAAGGACCGCGCCCAAGGCAGGAGGCAAGGATTTCCTCGAGATCGTAGTCGTCACCAAGGACGAGGACCTCAAGAAGATCGCGCAGGCAATGAAGGAGTATGCGCCGAAGAGCACGAACGAGGCCTTCTGGCTCCGCGACGCATCGAACATCGAGAACTCCCAGGCGCTCCTGCTCATCGGTCTTTCCAAACCCGTGACCGCGGGGTATGACTGCGGGGCCTGCGGTTATCCCACGTGCGCAGAGTTCACCAAAAACAGGCAGATGCAGGCAAAGGAGATGGGCTACACAGGTCCCCACTGCGTCATGCGAATGATGGACATCGGCGTCGCCCTGTCATCGGCGGCCAAGACCGCGAGCATCCACAACGTCGACAACCGGGTGCAGCAGCGCGTGGGCGCGGCCGCGCGGGCGCTGGGCCTCATCCAAGCCGAGGTCGCCATGGGCATCCCGGTCAGCATCGGCGGAAAGAGCATCTACTTCGACCGGCAAGCGCCGGCGAAACATTGATTAACGGAATGTTCATGAACCTCTGGCACGACCACCTCCCCTACCCTTATCGATGACCCTCACCCCTGCCCCTCTCCCCTTGAGGGAGAGGGAAAAAGGGTGAGGGGGCTTAGTAATCGAGGGATTTTCCTCCCCTTAATAAGGGGAGGTCAGGTGGGGTGCTTTTCCTCGACCAAGGAAATCCAATGACAACATTCCTGTCCCCCTTCACCGCTCTCTGCACCGTCGGCTTCTTCGCCAGGCTGTCCTACGCCCTTGCGCGGAGCCCGGTGCTGCCGCTTTTCGCGCTCTACCTCGGCGCAGGACCCGAGGCGATAGGTTTCGCTGTGGGCATCTCGACGGTGACAGGAATCTTCTTCAAGCTGCCCGCGGGAGCGCTCTCGGACATCATCGGCAGAAAGAGGACCATGCTCATCGGCCTCGTCGTGTTCGGCGTCATGCCCTTCACCTATCTCCTGGTGCACGACTACCGTCTGCTGGTCATCATCAGATTCATCCACGGACTCGCAACAGCCATCTACGGCCCTGTCTCGATGGCCGTGGTTGCCGATGTGGCGGGAGCGAAGAAAGGCGAGATGCTCTCCTGGTTCTCGTCCATTACGATCATCGGGAACCTGCTCGGCGCGCCGCTCGGCGGCTTCATCCTGCACAGCACGCCGGGTGCGTCAAATCCCGCGCTCTCCGACTTCCAGAATGCATATCTCCTGAGCGGCATCGCCGGGATGATGTCCCTGCTCCTGGCGGTCAATATTCTGCGCGGCGATGGCCATCGCGAGGCCGGGAAAAGCCTGAAAGAAGCATACCGTCGGTTCAGCTCCGGCATCAGGGAAGTGATAAGCGACAGACGCATTGTCGTCACCTCGGCCATGGAAGGCCTCCAGAACCTCACGGTGGGAGCACTGGAGGCGTTCCTTCCGATCTACGCGGTTACCAGGGCGGGTCTGAATGAATTCCAGGCCGGACTTCTCTGGGGGGTCCAGGTCGTGGTGACCATCATTTCAAAGCCGGTGATGGGAAAGATATCGGACCGGTTCGGCAGGAAGCCATTGATCGTGGCCGGAATGTTTCTCTGCGCAGGGGCCTTCGGAGCCATCCCTCTCCTGAAGGATTTTTATTCTCTTATGATCGCAGCCATATTCTTCGGTTTCGGCGAAGCCTTCGTTACGTCGTCTTCCGCGGCCCTGGTCGCGGACCTGTGCAAAGAGAAGCACTTCGGTACTGCCATGGGCACCTTCGGCACGATCTTCGACATCGGCCACGCATCGGGCCCGATCCTCGCGGGGGTCCTGATCGCGCGGTACGATTATATCTATTCGTTCCTGTTCATGGCTGCGATCCTCCTTGCCGCGATTCCGATATTCCTCGTAACGGTGAAGCACGAAAGGGCGTCCCTATGACCTATGCAATTTCCCCTTCCGATGTGGAGATATTGAGAGGCGCAGGTGTTTCTGAAGACGATATCATCCACAGCGTCAAGGTCGCCGAGAAAGCGCTCGAGATCGCACGGCGCATCGGCAAAGCGGATATCGACCAGGAGCTGGTGGGAAGGGGCGCCCTGTTCCATGATCTGGGGAAGTGCAAAACACATGAAATGGAGCACGGCAAGATCGGCGCCGAACTTGGCGGAAAAATCGGCCTGCCGCGGGAATTATGCGACATCATGGAGAAGCACATCCGCGGAGGCCTGACCGGGCCGGAAGCCCGGGAACTCGGCCTGCCGGTCAAGGATTATACCCTCAAACGGCTTGAGGAGCGGATCGTGATCTACGCCGACCGGCTGGTGGACATCATCTATGACGGGATCGTCACCCTCACGTCCGAGTCAGAGTCGGAAACAAGGTTCGAGGAGATACTCAAGACCTATCCCAAGTACGGAAAGAACGCGATCACGCTGGAACGGTATCTCGGCTATCACCGGGAGATACAGGGGCTGATGAAGAAAGCATGAAGGAGACAAACCCATGAAATGGATCACCCGCGAGAACGTCAAAGTCGACCGTGTCGCCTGCCCGTGGCTCATCAAGAAGTTCGTGGACAAGGACGCGGAATTTCATTTCGTCCCGGCTGACAAGGTTCAGACCGAGGCTGCCAGGCTGAAAGCGATCCCCTACGATGTCCCGAACGTGGAACTTGGTCATCAGGGAAAGGAATGTTCGTTTGATGCCATCGTGAAAAAGTACGGGCTGGAAAAGGATCACGCGCTGGTACTGCTCGCGCGCATCGTGAACGGAGCTGACACGGACAACAGCCTCCATCATCAGCCGGAAGGGCCGGGACTGAACGCCATCGCCGAGGGATTCCGCCATCTGGGTTTCAAGGACGATCACGCGATCAACTCCGCAGAATGGATCGTGTACGACGCGCTCTATGCCTACTGCAAGGAGCTGATCACGAAAGGAAAACCCCATGGCGCATATGCAGCCTGACGTCATCCTGCTTTTTTGCGCCCGCAGCGTCCGTCTCTTCGCCTATGGAGCCTTGTCGGTCGTGCTCGCCCTGTACCTCCACGAAACCGGTTTGACCGGTGAGGCGATCGGCCTGTTGTTCACGCTCACGCTTGCCGGCGACGCGGGAATATCACTCTGGATCACTACGACGGCGGACCGCGTCGGCAGGAAGAAGATGCTGATCCTCGGCGCGGGGCTCATGGTCATGGCAGGCATCGTATTCGGCATGACCGGGAATTTCATCCTGCTCATGATCGCCGGCGTCATCGGCGTGATCAGCCCGCGCGGAAACGAGATTGGCCCCTTCCTATCGCTTGAACAAGCGGCACTATCCCAGATCCTTCCTTCTGAGCAGCGCACGAAAGCATTCGCCTGGTACAACCTCGCGGGTTCACTCGCAGCCGCTGCCGGCGCCCTTGCCGGAGGTCTTCTGTCACAAGGCCTGAAGCATGCCGGCTATGCTGATCTGGGATCCTACCGCGCAGTGATCCTGGCCTATTCCGCATGCGGAGCAGTTCTCATAACCCTTTTCTACTTTCTATCGCCTGAGGTAGAGGCAAGAACAGCCGTCCCCGCGAAAGAACGGGTACTCGGTCTTCACCGGTCCAAAGGCGTTGTCCTGAAGCTCTCCGCGCTCTTCGCGCTCGATGCCTTTGCAGGCGGGTTCGTCATCCAGAGCATGGTGGCCTACTGGTTCCATATAAAATTCGGCCTTGATGCCGGCGCCCTGGGCGGCATCTTCTTCGGCGCGAACATCCTTGCCGGCTTCTCCGCACTGCTCGCTGTTCGGCTCGCGAACCGGATCGGCCTGATCAGCACCATGGTCTACACGCACATCCCCTCGAACGTGCTCCTCTGCCTTGTTCCATTCATGCCGACGGCGGGCCTGGCCGTGTTCGTTCTGCTGCTCCGGTTCAGCATCTCACAGATGGATGTTCCCACACGGCAGTCCTACACGATGGCAGTCGTTGCGCCAGATGAACGCTCCGCCGCGTCGGGAGTCACGACCATTGCCCGCTCTGTTGGTGCGGCGGTTTCGCCTTCCCTTGCCGGCGCACTTCTCGCCTCCCCGGCGCTCCTGGGCGCGCCTTTCCTCGTCGCAGGCGGTCTCAAGATCGTCTACGATCTGCTCCTGTACCGGAACTTCCGGAAGGCCGATATTCGATAAAGAGGTGCAAATAGGTATTTTCTCCGGCGCCATTGAACAATTGTACGGGATATTTTCTATCCTGTCTGTTATACTTGCTGGTGAGAATTCCCCGCCATCGCCATGAAGAACCTTCGGTCGTTTTTTAATCAGAAACGCGTCTGTGCGCCGCTCGTGAACCTGCAAGGCTCGCATGTCAGGAAGTACCGCGCCTTTCGGATCTTCCTGGAGCACAACCATGCCGCTCTTTCGGCCATCGCCGATCTTGAGCAGGCCTACTACAGCGGCAGGTCTTTTTCCCTGTCCTGGGCGGGCGCGCGCTATGAAGCTCTGTGGGAAGCCGCGCTCGGCGCGGTTTACGCGCTTGCGTCGCTCAAGGGCAAGCGCGCAGCAACGCTCGAAACCGCCCTTGCCGCGATCGACCGATCGATCACTGAAGAACTTACCCCACGCTATGCTGCCCGTTCCACTGACATGGTCCTTGCTTTTGAGCGGATCGCGGGAGATGCGATCCATAGTACGGGCGCAAAGGCCGCGAACCTGGCAAAGATCAGGAACGAGCTTAGCCTCCCGGTTCCGGAAGGCTTTAGTGTGACGACCGTTGCCACGGAGCGTTTCCTGTCTGAGAACGGCATTAAGGATCTCATCGCGAAGGGTCTCGCTCAGGTCTCCCCGGACCAGCCGGAAGCATTCGAGCGTCATTCTGATGAAATCCGCGCCGCCATCGTCAATGCGGCTGTTCCCCCGGACATCGCCGGGGAGATCATTCAGGCCTACCGGGAGCTTGAGAAAAGGACGCGGCCCGGCGTTCATGTCGCGGTCCGGAGCAGTGCCGTGGGTGAGGACACCGAGGCAACCTTTGCAGGCCAGTACGAGACCGTGCTGAACGTGGCGGAAGGCGGCATCCTCGAAGCCTATAAACAGGTCCTTGCGAGCAAGTACTCCTCCCGCGCTGTCGCCTATCGCCTGCGCTACGGACTGTCCGACCGGGAGACTCCCATGGCCGTGGCCGTCGTTGCCATGATCGATCCCAAGGCGAGCGGCGTCATGTATACCAGCGCGCCTTCTGGGGGAACTCCCGCCGACATCAGCATCAGCGCTGTCCGGGGGTTGGCCGAACGGCTTGTGGACGGCAGCGCATCGCCGGACATCTTCGTCGTGGACCGTGAATCCCGGCGGATCAAGGACCGGAGGATAGCGAAGCAGGAAACCCGGATGGTGAATCTGCCGTCGGGCGGTACGATCCTCCAACCAGTGCCTGTTCATGAGCAAAGCATGTCTTCGCTCGACGATGCAACTGTGCAAAGACTTGCCGAATACGGTCTCAAGCTCGAAAAGCTTTTCGGCGCCGCCCAGGACGTTGAATGGGCCCTTGACGGATCGGGAAGCCTGTTCATCATTCAGTCACGGCCTCTCGGAGGCAGCGCGGCCGGAAGTCGTTCCGATGCTCCCGTCGGCGAGGTGACCGGTCATCAGGTCCTCCTTTCCACGGGAAAATCCGCCTCTCCGGGCATAGCAGCGGGAACAGTCTTTATCCTGCGCGAGGGTGATACTGCTGAAAACGTTCCGGAGGGCGCGGTGCTTGTTACGCGAACCGCATCGCCGGACCTTGCGAAGCTCAGTGGAAGGGTCAGCGCGATCATCACCGACATCGGCAGTGCCGCGAGCCATCTTGCCTCGGTGGCCCGGGAGTTCGGCGTACCGACGATCGTGGATGCGGGCAACGCCACGACAACGCTCAAGAACGGAGACCTGGTCTCGCTCACCACGGACCCGCCGAGGATCTATTCCGGCATCGTCGGGGAAATAACCGCGCTTATCCAACCCAGGAAGAAACAGGTCTTTGACAGTCCCGTGCATCGCAGGATGCGCCGCGTGCTGGACCTGGTCTCGCCTCTCCATCTCACGGACCCCGGCGACCCATCTTTCTCCCCGGAAGGGTGCAAAACGGTCCATGATATCATCCGGTACGCCCATGAACAGGCCGTGCGATCCATGTTCGGACTGACCGACGAGGCCGACGTCGTGCGATCGATCGAGCTCAAGGCGAAGATCCCCCTGGAGCTGCGGCTGATCGACCTGGGCGGCGGGCTGAACCAGGGCCTGACAACGTGCCATGAAGTCACGCCTGAACTCGTTCAGTCCGTTCCCTTCCTCGCCATCTGGAAGGGGTTCTCCCATCCGGGCGTAAGCTGGGAAGGCGGCATCGGCCTGAACATGAGCAAGATGTTGACCCTTCTGTCCGCGAGCGCGACCTCGGAATTCGGCCCCGCTCCCGGAGGGGTCAGCTACGCCATCGTCTCCGGGGAGTATATGAACCTGTCCGCGAAATTCGGATATCACTTCGCAACGGTCGACGCCTTTGTCGGCGGCAACAGCGTGCAGAACTATGTGTCACTCCAATTCTCGGGCGGCGCGGGAAGCTATTTCGGCAAGTCGCTCCGCATTGCCTTCCTTGGAAGCGTGCTCAGGAAACTCGGATTTCAGGTCAAACTTCGCGGCGACCTGATCGAGGGATCGATCACGGACTATGACCGGCCGGCGCTTGAGGCCAAGCTCGACCAGATGGGCCGCCTCCTTGCATCCTCTCGCCTTCTGGACATGGCGCTCTCGAACCAGGCCGACGTTGAGCGTATGACGGAGGCTTTCTTTAAGGCTGACTACGACTTTCTCGCATTCAGGCGGGATGAGGGCCTGGCGAATTTCTATACCCATGGAGGCTCATGGAAACAGGCGATCGACGACGAACGTCCGGTCTGCATGCAGGACGGCTCCCGGGCGGGGTTCACGATATCCTCCGGTGTTGCGGGGGCCATGAACAGGCTCGTGGGGCAGGCGCTTCAGGAGTTCCTGGACAACGTAGAGGCCTACTACTACTTCCCCCTGGCTGTTGCAAAGGATGTTCGGCTATCGGACGGCGAGGTCCGCGTTCGCGTGAAGCCGGTAAGCGGTAATATCGACCGTGCCGGCGGCATTGCCTTTGGCATGGGGGACGTGAGCAATTATTTTGCATTCCGGATAAACGCCCTCGAAGACAATGCCATCCTCTTCGAGTTCATCAACGGCAGGCGCATCGAGCGGGCAAGCGTTCATGAAGACATCGCTTCCGGCCAATGGCACGATCTACGCGTCGAGGTCCGGGAACGCGACATCCGCTGTTATCTGAATAACCGGGTTGTGCTGGAATATGGGGCCGACAAACCGGTCCAGGGGTACGTCGGCCTCTGGACCAAGGCCGACTCCGTCACGTTTTTCGACGGACTGGCCATCAAGACAGAAACGGGAACAACAACGGTGGTTTGCTGAAGAAGTATAATGAACTGGTGATCAATGCGCGTAACGTGGAAGACGGACAAAGGTAAAAGAAAGAGCATGAACGAGGACGCTGTACTCGTCGATGAGGATGCCGGTCTTTATCTCCTCGCAGACGGCATGAGCGGCCCCCGCGCAGGCCGTGTAGCAAGCCGCCTGGCAGTGCGGAAGGCCCATGCCTTCCTGAAGGAACGGTCTGCACATACACCGGATGCCGGCATCCTTCCGCTTCTGACCCGGGCCCTGGAGCATGCCCACGGCGTAGTGCAGAAGGCTTCCCTGAAGCGCGGGGCGCTCAGCGGCATGGGGACCACGCTCATCGTTCTGTGCATCAGGGGTGAAACGGCCTATCTCAGCCACGTGGGAGACAGCCGGGCATACCTCATTCGACAGGGTACATTATCGCGGATCACCACGGATCACACGACGGACTACGGGATAGAACAGGATGTGATGCTGCGCGAGCTTTTCTTTTATCATAAAGCGCGTGTTTTGAGCCAGGCGCTTGGGCCCTCAAAAAAAGTGGTATGCGACAGCCACAGCATCGATCTCCTGCCGGGGGACAGGATCCTGCTCTGTTCCGACGGCTTGACCGATATGCTGTCGGACGGGGCCATTGAGGAAATGCTCAAGGTTCATGGTGACGATATCGAGAAAACCTCGGATCTTCTGGTTGAGGCTGCAAACCGGATGGGAGGCAAAGACAATATATCGCTCGTGCTTTTCGGCCGGTGACCACGTGCCGATAAGGTAGGGACCCGGCATTACGTGATCAATGCTTCGAGTACACCACGCGTTTTTTCTCCTTGTACCACCTCATCCTTTCCTGTATATTATCGAAAATGACGACAAAAACGAGAAAAACAAAGGACATTATCGACCTCGTCCTACCAGCGGTCCGCGGCCTTGCCGCCTATCACGTAGATGAGACCTCCGTGCGCGTAAAGCTCGACGCCATGGAGAATCCCTTTCTCCTGCCGGATAAAATACTGAAGGAGATCGGAAAGGCGGCACAGCAGGCGCTCATCAACCGTTATCCCGATCCTTCTGCGAAGAAGCTGAAGCAGGCCATTGCGCGCTATTGGAAAATGGACGCGGAACGGATGCTGCTCGGAAACGGCTCGGACGAGCTGATCCAGGCCGTCATCCTCGCTTTCGGCGGCCCCGTGCTCGCGCCGTCGCCTTCCTTCGCCATGTATGAGATAACGGCACGGGCACTTTCCCAGAAGGCCGTCACCGTGCCGTTGACGGCCGAGTTCGACCTTGACCCCGACGCCGTTATCAAGGCGGCAAAGCGGACAAAAGCAAAGGTCATCTTCCTGGCCTGCCCCAACAACCCGACCGGCAACCGCTTCTCCGACGCGGCCGTCCGGAAGGTCCTCGAGAATGTCGATGCCGCGGTGGTATTGGACGAAGCCTATTTCAGCTTTTCGGGAAAGACCTTCCTGCCGTTCCTGAACAGGCATCGCAACATGATCATCCTCCGGACGCTTTCGAAGATCGGCCTGGCCGGCCTCCGGGTCGGCGTGCTGACCGCGTCGAAAGAGATCATCGGGGAGCTGAACAAGATCAGGCTGCCCTATAACATCAACTCGATGTCCCAGGCAACAGGGCAGGTGGCGCTCAGGCACGCGACCACGTTGAACAAACAGATTTCCCTGTTGATTTCCGAGCGCCGGAAACTCTATAATGCCCTGCTCAGGACGCCCGGCGTGACACCCTTCCCCACGGAAACGAACTTCATCCTCATGTGGATAGAGAAGGACGCGACGAGGGTGTTCCAGGCGCTCAAGAAACGCGGCATCCTGGTCAAGAACCTGGACAAACCCGGGCCGCTCCAAGGGTGTATGCGCGTGACGATCGGGACACCTGCGGAAAACAAGGAATTCCTGAAGAACCTGAAGGACATATTAACCACGGATTAACACGGTTAAATGACAGTCTCTGTCATCCCCGTGTAAACGGGGATCCAGCACCGACTTTAATCCTGGATTCCCGCCTCCGCGGGAATGACGCATAGGTCAGAATATGTTTTCATAGTAGTAATGTAGAGATGTTTACCGTGTTCATCCGTGGTTACAAAAAGGGGTTGCCCATGACTCGCAAAGCGACGATCGAACGAAAGACCAAAGAGACCAATATCAGGATCTCCCTGAACTTGGACGGCACCGGCGTCTACAGCATAACATGCGGCGTGCCGTTCATGGACCACATGTTCTCGCACATCGCGAAGCACGGATTCTTCGATCTCGCCGTGAAGGCCACGGGCGACACGCACATCGACGACCACCACACGGTCGAGGACCTGGGCATCGCCTTCGGCCAGGCGCTGAAAAAGGCCCTGGGAGACAGCAAAGGCATCCGGCGATACGGCGCGTCAACGGTCCCCATGGACGAGACGCTCGCCGAGGTGGTCATGGACCTTTCGGGCAGACCCTATCTTGTCTACAACCTGGACCTGCCGAAGAAGTACAAGCTCAAGGACTTCGATCCGGGGCTTGCCGAGGACTTCTTCCGCTCCGTGGCAAACCACGCGGGCATGAACCTCCATATCAACCTCCTCTACGGCCGCGACGTCCACCATATGCTCGAGGGCGTCTTCAAGGCCTTCGGCCGCGCCTTGGACCAGGCAACCTCGATCGACCCGAGGGTCAAGGGCGTGCTGTCGACAAAGGGCAAGATCTAAGGGCATTTCAAATATCAAATTGCAGATTGTAAGTTTGAAATTTTAATTTTGCAATTTACAATTTCCAATGCATTCAGGTTCACTATGATCGCAATCATCGACTACGGAATGGGAAATCTGCGGAGCGTCCAGAAGGGCTTCGAGCGCATGGGCCGCGAGGCCGTAGTGACGCGCGACCCGAAGACGATCCTCGATGCCGGCAAGGTGGTACTCCCCGGCGTGGGCGCCTTCCCGGACTGCATGCGGAACCTCGAGGAGTACGGCCTTATCGACGCGGTTAAGCAGAGCATCCGTTCGGGCAAGCCATTCCTCGGCATTTGCCTGGGTCTCCAGCTTCTGTTCACCGAGAGCGAGGAGTTCGGCATATCGAAAGGACTTGATATCATCAAGGGGCGAGTGATCCGGTTCAAAATTCAAGATCCAACGTTCAAAATTCCCCACATGGGATGGAACTCCGTTTCGATCAAACGTCGGCCGCCTGTGTTTGCGGATGTCCCGGACGGGAGCCATGTCTACTTCGTGCACTCCTTCCACGTCGTACCCGAGGACAAAAGCGTGATCGCGACCACGACGAACTACGGCATGGACTTCGTCTCAAGCATCTGGAAGGACAACATCCTCGCGGTCCAGTTCCACCCGGAAAAGAGCCAGGCCCTGGGGCTGTCGATATTGAAGCGCTTCGGGGAGCAAAAGGCGTAAGAATCTGCCACAGAGTTCACAGAGGACACAGAGAAGAGCTTTGGCGCGTTTCTGCCTTCCTCGATGAGCTCGGTGACCTCTGTGGCTAACTGCTGTTGAGGTGTTCATGCTGATCATTCCCGCTATCGATCTCAAAGAAGGCAAGTGCGTCCGACTGGAGCAGGGGCTGATGGACAAGGCCACCGTCTACTCCGAGGACCCGGCCAGCACGGCAAAGCACTGGGAAGCCCAGGGCGCAGAGCTCCTCCATGTCGTTGACCTGGACGGCGCGTTCGCGGGCTCCCCCCGGAACCTTCCGGCGATCGTCGCCATCCGCGATGCCATCAAGATCCCCATCGAGGTCGGCGGCGGCATCCGCGACATGGCCACGGTCCGGAAGCTCATCTCCATCGGCATCGACCGGATCATACTCGGCACCGCGGCGATCCAGAACCCCTCGTTCGTACAAGCCGCGTGCAGCGCGTTCCCGGGAAAGATCATCGCGGGCATCGACGCGAAGGACGGTCTGGTGGCCATCAAGGGCTGGGCGGAAGTGACCAAAGTACAGGCGGTCGAGCTTGCCCGGCAAATGCAGGGATACGGCGTCATCGCCATCATCTACACCGACATCAAGCGCGACGGCATGCTGTCAGGCCCGAACATCGAGGCGACCCAGGCCCTCGCCGAAGCCCTCACGATCCCGGTCATCGCATCGGGCGGCGTCTCGAGCATCTATGACATCCAGAAGCTCATGCATACCAGGCGCTTCGGGGTCCAAGGCGTGATCACGGGCAAGGCCATCTACAACGGATCGCTGGACCTGAAGGAAGCGATCAAGCTTTCGCGGCAGAACGCGTAGTGGAGAATGGAACGCTCGTCATCCCGGACTTGATCCGGGATCCAGGGATGCAGTCCGACAGAGTCGGCCCTGAAGAATATCCTGGGTTCCCGCTTCCGCGGGAATGACAGAGGTGTGAAGAATATCCTATGCTGACCAAACGCATCATACCCTGCCTCGATGTAAAGGGTGGCCGCGTCGTCAAGGGCGTGAGCTTCGTGAACCTCATCGACGCCGGCGATCCGGTGGAGATCGCGAAGGCCTACGACGAACAGGGCGCGGACGAGCTCACGTTCCTGGACATCACTGCGTCCCATGAGGAGCGCGGCATCATCCTGGACGTTGTGCGCCGCACTGCCGAGCAGGTGTTCATGCCGCTCACCGTCGGCGGCGGCATCAAGGTCCTGGACGACATCCGGAACCTCCTGCTCGCCGGCGCCGACAAGGTCTCGATCAACACGACAGCGGTCCACGACCCCGAGTTCATCAAGCAGGCCTCGCTGCGGTTCGGCAGCCAGTGCATCGTCGTCGCCATCGACGCGAAACGCGTGGTGGCCCATGACCCGGGCTTCAAGCCGCCGCTTGCATGGGCCGACGATCCAAAATACAAGAATTTATTCCTTTCGAACGCCTTACTCCTTGCGCCTGACGCCTCACGGCCGTTCTGGGAGGTCTACACCCACGGCGGCAGGAAGCCCATGGGCATCGACGCAGTTGCCTGGGCAAAGAGGATGGAAGAGTATGGGGCGGGAGAAATATTGCTGACAAGCATGAACCAGGACGGCCAGAAAACGGGTTATGATCTGGAACTGACGCGCTCGGTCTCCGAAGCGGTCTCGATCCCGGTCATCGCGTCAGGCGGCGTGGGAACCCTTGAGCATATCTATGAAGGATTTACCAAAGGAAAAGCGGATGCTGCGCTGGCGGCCTCTATCTTCCACTTCAAGGAATACACCATCAGGCAGGCCAAAGAGTACTTGCAGGAGCGGGGTGTTCCTGTAAGATTGTAAAGTTGATATGTTGTGCAGCTAAGGAGTTGAGATCCTGTCTCCTGTCTCCTGTCTCCTGTCTCCTGTCTCCTGTCTCCTGTCTCCTGTCTCCTGCTCTTCGACTCTCAGAACTTGTATCCTCCCAGATGCGTCAATATCGATTTGATGAGTTCCTTCACGTCCACCGGCTTTGTCAGATATCCGTTCGCGCCGAGCGACATCCCCAGGTCCCGGTCCTTCACCTCGCCCCTGGTGGTGATGATAACGATCGGGATATCGCTTTTGAGACCGTTGCGTACCGCGCGGACCAGCTCAGCGCCGCCCATCTCGGGCATGTTCATGTCCGTGAGCAGCAGATCGTACTTGCCATTCATCAGTTTCGCCAGCGCATCCTGTCCGTTCACCGCCTCGGTGATGTTCACGCGGAGCATCCGGCGCATGTTCATGACGAGGAACATCCGCATAATGGCGGAATCGTCCGTAACGAGGATGGATTTATCTGATAAATTGAATGGCATAGCCCCTCTTCACTCTAAGTGTACCACGTTTCCCGCTTATAAGAAAAGAGCGGGAGAAGGATATCTCCCGCCCTCGTGGCGGTAAAACGCGGACTTTACGTCGTGAAGATCTGTCCTGACTCCTGACGTCTGGCTCCTGCATTGCTACTTCTTCGCAGCGATGCCTTTCTTGATGGCGTTCACGACGCCATCGCTGCTCGCCTCGCTGATCGAGAGGAGCATGCCCTTCTTCTCATAGTACCCGATGAGCGGTGCGGTCTTCTCGTTATAGACGTCGAGACGTTTGCTGATGGCCTCCACGGTCTCGTCGGCGCGCTGGATCGTGGGGCTGCCGCACTTCTTGCACTTGTCGCCCGGCGCCGGCGGGTTGCTCTTCACATTGTAGATCTCCTGGCACGAGGCGTTCGAGCAGGTCCGCCGGGTCGTAAGCCGGTCGAGGATCACGTCGCGGGGGACATCGATGCTGGCCACCAGGTCGAGCTTGATGTTCAGTTTCTTGAGCAAGGCCTCGAGGGCGTCGGCCTGGGGAGTGGTCCGCGGGAACCCGTCGAGCAGGAAGCCCCTCTGGCAGTCCTTCTCCTGGAGGCGCTGCTCCATGATGCCCATGATCAGCGAATCAGGCACCAGGTCACCGCGGTCCATGTACCCCTGGGCCTCCTTGCCAAGGGGCGTCCCGGCCTTCACCGCGCCGCGAAGGATATCGCCCGTCGAGATCTGCACCGAGCCGTCAAAGGCTGTCAATAATTTCGCCACCGTGCCCTTGCCAGCACCCGGCGCCCCCAATAGGATGATACGCATGAATAAAACCTCCTGATATCGTAAAGTTGGTGTTTCGGGGGGGCATTATGGTACGAATCTGCCGAAAAATCAAGAAAAAACTCCGTCACTGACCCGGAAAAAGCGAACCATAAGGGCATCTCTCGCAGAGCACGCAAAGAGCGCCAAGAAATCCATTAACAACCGTTGAAAACGAGCTTCGCTCCCTAGCGTCATTCCCGCGCAAGCGGGAATCCAGGATTTTCAAAACGTCACTGGATCCCCGTCTTCACGGGGATGACGAATTAGGCTGCGTTACCTTCTACGGTATCTCGTACTTCTTCATCTTTTCCAGGAGCGTCGAGCGGGAAATGCCGAGGACCTTTGCCGCGTGCGACCGGTTGCCGTTCTCTGCCGCGAGGATGCGGCGGATATGGTCCTGCTCCATCTCGGCGAGGGACCTGTGCTGGCCCCCTTCCTCTCTTCCTCTCCTCCGGGAATGCCGGCCGCCCTCACCCATGCCGGTCATGTCCTTTGGGAGCAGGTCCCCGCCGATCACTGTTCCGGCTGCAAGGACCATGGCCCGCTCCACGATATTCCTGAGCTCCCGCACATTGCCGGGCCACGGATATTTCACCAGAGCATGCATTGCCTGCTCCGTAAATCCGGTGATATTCCTGTTGAGCGTGGCGTTGAACTGACTGACAAAGTAGCCGGCAAGGACCGGGATGTCCTCGGGCCGCTCGCGCAGCGGCGGGATGTCGATCGGAAAGCCGCTCAGGCGGTAATAGAGGTCCTCGCGGAACCATCCTTCGCTCACCCCCCGGGCAAGATCCCGGTTCGTCGCGGCAATGACCCGCACGTCAACCTGGATGTCGCGGTTCCCGCCCACACGCTTGAAGCAATGCGTCTCCAGGACCCGAAGGAGCTTGGGCTGGACCGGCAGGGGCATCTCGCCGGCCTCGTCGAGGAACACCGTGCCCCCATCGGCCACCTCAAGGAGCCCCCGCTTGAGCTCCCGCGCGTCGGTGAAGGCGCCCCGCTCATGACCAAAGAGCTGGCTCTCGATAAGGCTCTCCGGAAGCGCGGCGAGGGTGACATCAAGGAACGGCCGGTCGCGCCGGGGGCTCCTGCGGTGTATCTCCCGGGCGATCAGTTCCTTGCCGGTCCCGCTCTCGCCGGTCAGAAGCACCGTGGTGTGCGCGTTCTCACCCATGAGATCGATAAGGTGATGGAGCTTGTGGACCTCCATGGACCTCCCCACGACCGGATGGTCCATGCGCTCCTGGTAGTACAGGTTCTCGAGCAGGAGCTTCCGCTTCTCCATGATCCGCTCCGTGACCGCGTCCAGGTCGCGCAGGGAGATGGGCTTCGGGAGATACTGTTCAGCCCCCTCCTTGATCGCAAGCACGGCGTTCTCGATGGTGCCCCATCCGGTCATCATCACGATGGAAGAGGCGCTGTCGTGCGCCTTGATCAGCTTCAGGATATCGAGGCCGTTCGCATCGGGCAGCCGGAGGTCCAGGAGGACCACGTCGGGCGCGTATTCGTCGATAAGCCGGATCCCGGCCCTGCCGCTGCCCGCCTGCATCGCATCCCACCCGCGGCCGGTGAAATGTTGATTGAGCATGGCGCGGACATCTTCGTCGTCGTCAATGATCAGAATTCTGGGCATAGATGCAACCGCAGGTGCGACGCTCTGCGGCCGAAACTCCTGTCGAGAGAGATTGGTTAGGCCGGCAGGCCGGGCAGGCGCTGATCCGCGCTCCTGCCATAGGGAAGTTTTATGGTCACGGTGGTGCCGCGCCCCTCGGTGCTTTCGATCGCGATGTCGCCGCCATGGTCCTGCATGATCTTTCTGCAGATGGCGAGTCCCAGTCCCGTGCCTTTGGGCTTCGTCGTATAGAACAGGTCGAAGACATGTTCCAGGTTCGCCGCCGGGATGCCCGAGCCCGTGTCGGCGACCCGGAACAGGAGAAAATTGTCGGCAAGCAGCATGGTGATGTCGATCGACCCTTTGTCGGGTGTCGCCTCGATCGCGTTCCGCAGAAGGTTCAGGAACACCTGGCGGATCTGGTACGGATCGAAATACGCGACCGGGTGGCGTACGGCATAGTCGCCGGAAACGGTGATGCCTTTCCGCCGGAGTTCGTCCCGGTGCAGGTCCAGGACCTCTTCCCAAAGGACACGCAGGTCGGTCTCTTCCCGCTTGAGCTTCATGGGCCTGCCGTAGATCAGCAGTTCCTCGACCAGCTGGTTCAGCCGCTTTGTCTCGGCCAGCAGCGCCCGAACCAGCTCCAGGTGCCCCGGATCCTTGAGATCGCGCTCGAATATCTGGCCGATGGCGCTGATGCCGAAGAGCGGGTTCCGGATCTCGTGGGCCACACCGGCCACCACGCGCCCGATGGCGGCAAACCGCTCCTTGTTCATGAGCTCCGTGTGAAGGATCTTGATCTCGGTCAGGTCCTGGTACACGACAATGATCCCTTCCTGCTCCCCCTCGCCGCCTGAATAGTAGGAACTGGTGAAACCGATGGGCATCGTATCGCCGTCCGGCGTCGTGACCGTGATCTCGTCGTAGGACCCGATGCGCACGCCCGCGAACGCCGCGGCCTCGGGAACAACTTCTACCAGCATCTTGCCGACCAGGTCTTCGTGCCCATGGCCGAGGATCCAGGCGCCCTGCCGGTTGATGAGCTTGATCCGCCCTTCCCGGGAGAGCAGCACGACGCCGCTCGACATGCTCGAAAGGATCCCCCGCATGAGCCGGACGCTCTCGTTCAGTTCGGTGGTCCGGACCTTCACCATGTTCTCAAGTCCCGAGTAGGTCTCCTTGACCCGCTGTGCCATCTCGTTGAACGACTGCGCCAGCTCGGAGAACTCGTCGCCGCCCTCCATGCCGATGCGGTGACCGAAATTGCCCAGCCCGATGATCCGGGCGCCGTGATGCAGGGTCCGGAGGGGCGCAAGGACGACCTTCCGGACGGCGATATACAGCGCGGTCCCCATGACCACGATGAGGACCGCCAGCAGGATCACCAGCTGACGCTTGCTGTCCTGGATCTCCCCGATCGTATCTTCGAGGGTATGTGAGACAAGAATGACCCCGAGCGTATCTCCCCCACGCACGTGACAGCGGCGGCAGGCGCTCTCGTTCGGGAGCGGAAAGATATTCGTATGGAGCGGGATCGCGCCTTCCTCGTTGAAATCCATGACCGTTCCGCTCTCGAACGCCTGTGCGATCTGCGGTATCGCGATCGGTGGTCCCGGTACGCCGAATGCGTGCGTACCGTCCCTCCGGAGCACGGCAAGCCTCACCAGACCATAGTCGCCCTGGAGGCTTTCCATAAGGCGGAGCGTGCTTCGGGGCCGTCCGGTCAACATGTTGTCTTTCAGGTCGGCAACAATGGTCCTGGCAAGAAGGTGCTCTTTTTCGGCGCCCTTCCGGGAAAGAAGGTTCGCCTCCCGCTGGATGATGATATACGAGAGAATACCGAAGAAGACAATGAGGATCCCGAGGACAAGGATGAGGAATTTTGCGTGGATCTTGAACGGGGGCATGATGGAAGAATAGTATACCAGGACACGGAACGGGTCAATGGGAAAAGTGCCATAAAATGCGGTATTCGCGGCCTAAGAACCTGGGCAGAACCGCGAACCGATGTACTGTTTGAGTTCCATCGCCTTTAAAGACAATTCCTTACACTCCCGCTCAATCACCGGATACAATGGAGCAAGAGCACCGAACGCCATGATGCAGATTGTCAGGGAGTTCATGGCCACCGCTGCGGAGTTCACGGCGTCAAAGCGCATTTCCGGGTCATCCTCGGATCCTATTGCTCTGAACACTTTTGCGGGAACGACCGTGTGATGCCACGTGATGTCCTCAAGAAAGTCGCATCCTTCGATCAGTACGATCGGCTCGGCAGTCTTCAGAAACTCCTGCGCCTGGATCATAAAATCGAAGGCTGACAGATAGAGAGGGTCTTTCTTCGCCTCTTCGAATGTATCACGCGGCCCGGCATCAGCAAGTTCGTCGAGGTCAATTCCGTACTCCGCCGCCTTCTCCGCAAGCATGTTCCTCGTTTCGCCGAAGATCTCGCCCACGTCCCTCAGTGCCGCACCGAGACCGTCCGAATCCCTCCCAAGAGCGAAGTTGCGCGCCTCACGAGCCGAGAGGTCCTTGAACACCGCGCAGCGCTCGGTTGCCAGGCATCGCTCGCAGCGGTAATCACAGGCGTTGAAAGGCAGGGTTTCCATTGTTTGGGGTATGGTGGAGAGAAGGACAGGAAGAACTTCGCTGCTATGCTTTTCGCAGATACGATTCGATTCTTTTTACAAAATCTAATGCCTGTGGCTGGATCTCGTCGATATCCTGTTTTGTGACTTCCGTCTGTTCCATATAATCGGCTTTCTGCCGAAGTTCAAAGGTCCGATGCAGGACCTTTGAAAAGTCCTTCTCAAAGATTCCTGTTTTTATGAATTCCCTGTCAAAGAGAGAGATAGCGCCACTGTGTTTGGATGAACCAAGCTGCCTGTCTTGAAGAAGCGCAAGAAGAGCATAAAACATCGCATAATACAGCCTGTTCATCACAGACCGTTTGCTCATCCCTTCGCGCAGGAGGACATCCGCCTCTGTTAGCGATTCCCGCGCTTGCAAAAGGCGGGACTCAACCAATGCGGCTTTATCACCACTCATACGAAAATACCTTCACGATAAACCGTGCGGATAAACGCCGATTCACGAAGGGGAGAATGTTTCAGATTGTCCAATGTGATCGCTACCGGCATGATGACGATTTCGTCAGGGAAACCAGCCTCCCATGCGCAATCGCTGATAAATTTTTCTGTTGCATGGTCCAGTTGATCCACAACAACGAGTACATCAAGATCCGAGTCCTCGGCGGCATCGCCCCGCGCTCTCGACCCGAAGACCCGCACTTCATGCACCATGACCTGGCGCTTTACAAGCTGCTTGAATTTCTCGACGATTTTGAGTTCTTTTTCCAGCATGGCCATTCCTGCCGACTTTCAATAAGGTTCTATTGCGTAATTGTACCTGAATGCCCCAGCGAAATCAATTGAAGTTCATCCATCCGGATGGTTCACTTCGTAGTAATCATGGTCGGGATATACTTTCGACGCAGGTCCGAAATGCTCAGACGCGGATATTTTATACAGATTTGGATCTTTGATCCGGTCAGGCGTCAACGCCAGTTCCTCCGGATGCGGCATCATGCCCTGTGATATGGCGAATGCTTCAGGATTGAATGATTGTTTAAGCTCGGGCGGCATATTGAGCATTGCCTCCGCCGGCGTCAGGAAATCAATATCGAAAAAGAACAGGCCGACAACTTCCTCGAAATCGATGTACTCGATATGGAATGGATCGACAAAAGACGTTTCCCTTCTTTCCTTCTTCGTGCGGGAAATAGCCACGGCGTCATTGTGTATAACGACATAGCATTCCAGTGCTTCGTAGAGCAGAAGATAATGATAGTCGTTGAGATAGTAGATTTCCGGCCTGTCCAGGCATTCGCGCAGGCGTTTAAGCGTTGCAAGCGCCAATCGCGGCGTGAACACCTTTGCCATTATCCGGTAGGTGTTGTTGAATTCCTCTTTAACGAGAAGTTCATCGTTCTGATGGACGTCCGGCATGGCGGCGATATCGTCCACGACAAAGTCGAGGCTGTTACGAAGGATGGCCTGAAATACAGTGTCCGGTGGATTCCCGAATCTTAGCAATTCATTCCTCGCGAAATTTGAAAAGGATTATGTTTGATTCTGTCACCCCTCTTTCATCCTGCCGCATACTTTAACCCAACAGCAAAATACAAGACGCAACCCTATGGGCTCGACCGACTTGTATACTTCTACTCTGCTACTTTTTTCCCGAACCTGGATTCTGCGGGGGCCTTACCGGCACTCTTGGCGGAACAAAGCCGCGTTCACCGCCTCCTGCTGGTTTTGCCGGTTTTTTGGGAGGAACGTAACCGCCATCTATTTTTTTAACCATTGATTGCCTCCTTATAGCAAATTAAACGTACAAAAGACGACGAGAGCAATTATTCCCAAAATGAAAGCACCTATCGACAAATAATTAAGCCGATTAGTCCATAAGGCGGGCTTGTTAACCCTTCCGGTTTCCTTTCCTGAGATATCATCATCTAAAATATCGCGTTGTGTTCTACATGCAGCCTGGCTTGTAAGAAATGAAATCAAGGTAATAAGCAAGCTCAAGCAAAATAACCCCCATGCGTTCACCAGAAAGAATATACTGTTTTCTTTTGGACATGGGGCAATCTTATCAATAAATGTGATGGACAATGCAAGGGCACCGCCTGCCAGTGTTAGTATTGATTTGTCAAACTGCTGAGCGGTTTCCCGTTCGGCAGAAACCAGGAGTTTTCTTTCCTCTAAATATTTCTGGTAGGCGTCTCTATTTGCATCTTCTGCTTCCATAATTGTTATCCTTTCGCCTCAACAATCTTCCTCTCCTCATCCGTT
>CAKKRC010000038.1 GCA_919902495.1 Nitrospiria bacterium | reverse complement strand
CCTGCGAGTAGCCCGTGGTCGGCGAAATGCCGGTAATGAAGCTCAGGTTGATCGAGCCGTTGTTGTGCGTTCCCGCTGCCGTCGTGGTCTCTGTGTAGCCGTTGTGGCACGAGGCACAGGAGATCTGCTCGGTCTGGGCATGCATCCGGTGGCTGCCCGAAGCTGCGATGTCCGTATCCATGTCGCGATGGCAGCTGTTGCACGCCAAGGTCGTGCCCCAGGTCGGGGTCCCGTAGGACAGGGGCGTTGCCGCACCCGTGGTCTCGTTCTGGCCCGAGCTGTGGCAGGCCGAGGTCTGGCACCGGCCGTATCCGCCGCCCACGGCGTGGTCGCCCGACGTCGTGCCGCCCGTATAGAACGAGCCTGCGCCTGGACCGCTGAAGTTCACGTTGACGGTCCGGTCAACGTGCGTCGCCCCGGTCGTGGTCTCGGTGTAGCCGTTGTGGCAGGTCGCGCAGGCGATGCCTGAGGTCTGGGCATGCTGTACGTGGCTGCCCGGGGCTGATGAATTGCTGTCCATGTTGTTATGGCAGGAGCCGCAATCCATGACCGACGATTCCCAATTCGGGTTCGCGTAGGTTGGGACCGCGCCGCCGGTTGCCGACTGGCCGGAGCTATGGCAATAGAGGTTGTTACAATCCAGAGTTAACGGTGTACCCAGGGTCACATTTGCGCTATAGGAATAAGGAGGCTGAAGCGTCTTACCATCATAGGTACCGCCTGCCGCAAGGGAACCACTGAAAGACATGGTGAGAACGGTGTCGAGCGCCGGCATGGTGTGTCCGGCGTGGCAGACCTGACAGGTATAGTTCAGTTCCGTGGAGGTCACGTGCCGGTTGTGTGCGCCGACAACGGTCTGGCCTAAATGCGTGGACGGCGTCACCAACTCGCTCAGGAGCGAGATCGGAGCACCTGTCGGTCCTCCCTGACCATGGCAGCCGTTGCAGCCGCTTACTTCCAGGACCTTGTTGATGTGGAGGTTTATATTATAGAAGCCGGTACCCGATGCCATCGTGTGGCTATGGCAGTTCGTGCAGGTGGTTGGCGCGACCGGTACGGCTGTCGTTCCGTGAGCTGATATCACGTTCGGTGACGGCGGGTATCCGTGACACATGGCGCAGTCATGGGAAGCTGTACCGTTGATGTAGTTCGTGTCACCCCACGACGGGGTGATGTCCGCGCCTGTTGTCGTGGTCTTGGGCATCTTCGCGCCGTGACAGTAGGTAGTCGAACAGGTCCCCGCTGCATAGTTCGGTGTTGCACCATTGAAATTAGCCCTGTCGGCCCCCGTGAAGACGACCTCGGCAACACCCGGTGTACCATCCTTAATATGTCCTGCCTGATCGATCGTAGTCGGAACGATGTGACATTCCTGACACGGTACTGCTGACGAGATGTTCCCCGTTCTTAAATGTGCCTGGTGGGCGCCGACCGTCGGGCTCGTTGAGCTTCGCGCGGTATCGAACGGCGGCGCAATACTGATGGATGCAGAGGAACCAAGGGTGCCGGCGGTGGGAGTGCCGTGGCAAAGCGTACACGTGTCCATGCCCGTGGTGTTCATGCCCCACTGGGGCGTGCCGCTGCCGTGGCAGGCTGCCGCATTGCACGACCCATACCCATTGCCGGCTGTCCCGGCTGCCGTATAGCCGTTCGCCACATCGATCAGCCTGTTGATATGATTGGTCGAATCGTACGATGACGCGTCGTTCGCAGCGCCCGCATGGCACTCGGCGCAACCGGCAACGAGCGTGGTAGCGCCCAGATGCTGCGCATGGTTACCCGTCGTCAATGTGGCAACCGTCTTGCCGTGGCATGTGCCGCACGCGCCTGTTGAGGGATCATTCCACTTCGGTTGTTTATATACAGGCGTGGCATTAAGAGAGGTCGAGCCCTGGCCAGAGCTGTGGCAGTAGAGATTCGAGCAGAGGTACGTATTTCCCGTGGTGACCGGCGGGGTGTAGGGATAGACGGTCCGACTGGCCTTTCCGTCATAGTTCCCGTTCGTGTCACCGTTCCAATTGAAGCCGATGTTGATATTATCGTCACCGGCAGTGGCGCCGGAAAGCATGCCATTGGCATGACAATTGGCGCAGACAAGCTTCACCGTGTCCACGTGCGTCGCATGGGCGCCGGGTCCGGCGCCGGAATCCGAGGTCACGGTGGCGCCTGTCTTGTTCTTGAATATGAGCGTCGCGGTGCTGTCCGGCGGGTACCCGTGGCAGGCATTGCACTCGCCCTTGAAGCCCTCGGTGTGGATGTGGCAGCCCGTACAGACCTGGGTGCCGACCACCGGATGGGTGAGCCCTGCCTGGATCGAACCGGTGACATTCGTGCGGTTGAACGACTTCGTCTGGGTATGGCAGACCTGGCAGATGCCGGTCACGTTCCCGGGGTCTGTGCTCGAAGCATAGGAATTCAATTGAGTGGGATTGTTCGTGAAGAACTTCACGGTCGAAGCTATGCCGCTGGGCGTCTGGAGCTGGCCGATCACCATCGTTCCGGTCTTGATCACATAAATGGTGGGAGGGACTGTAGCCCTGGCGTACCTGCCGTCAATGGCGCCCGATACGGTGATCGAATTATTCGTATTCGATCTGATGTGGTACATTTTTGTCGGATAGGAGATGTTCGGGACAAGGATATGATCGACCCACGCGTTCGGCGTCAGACCGGCGGAGACGACAATGGTCGATTGAGCCGATGCCACGGGCACCTGGGCGTACGAAACGATCGTACCGGTGGCCAGGATTGCGGTCGAGTCCGTGGGATAGCTGCTGACCTGGTCCTGCAAGTGGGGGTTGTGGCACCGGCGGCACTCAACGGTCCAGGCCGCATAATTGCCCGACGAGTTCTGACTGGAATGGGTCTTGACGACATACCTGCTGTCGGTCATCTGCGACGGCATGTGACAGCTCGTACAGAGGTTATTGTAGAAGGTCTCGTCGGTCGTCGTCGGCTGAGTGGCCCAGGAAGGCGTGGGGCCTGCTGTGTCGTAATGGCACGAGGTGCAGGTAATCGGCATGTTCAGAGAATTCTGCCCGTTATGCGGTGGATCGACGGCGAATGCGTTCTGCGCGGCAGTGAACATGCCGATCAGCGCCATCAGTATTGCTGTCATGAGTAAGATATATCTCTTCATGGTCCCCGCTCCTTCTTGCCGAATACGCCTCTGAATTATCATCTTATAATCCAAGCTCGCCAACCGCCACATTGATGCCTTCCTGCGCCCCTTCGAACGGGGCAATGACAAAGCTCAGCGTGCCGGAGGCGCCAAACACCCGTACCACGCCGCGCTCCTGGTCGGCATCGCTGTACTCCGCGTCCTTCTCCTTGCCGTCCTTCTTCCTGCCCTGTTTGCCGTCCTCTGCGCTCCGGCCGTCCGACGTCCCCTGCGCCAGGACGCTCGATCCCTGGCCGGCAATGATCTCGGCAATGCCGTCGCCGTCCAGGTCAGCCGCGGCCACATTGACCCCGTGCTTGTCGAATGCCTTGAAGCCCGTGCGGGACCCGTCGGCCTTGATGATCGTGATCATGGCATGGTCGCCGCTCGTCCCGACGATGACCTCATCCCTGCCATCTCCGTCAACATCGCCCGAAGCGACCGTTGCACCGTATGCCCCGCCCAGAGAGATGTCTTTCAGCAGCGTGGCCGTCCAGCTGCCGACCTGCTGCGTGGTGTCCAGCTTCCAGAGCTTGACCAGGGCCGGATTCTGCTTGCCTGATCCCGGCGCAGTGACGATCACCGGCTTCCCGGTCCCATCTATGTCGGCTACTGCGATGTTCGCTCCGTAGGCATAGGTATATGCGGTGAACTCGATGCCCGTGGCGACCATTTTCTTCGAACCTGCATCAAAGGTGTACACCGACACCTTGCCCGCATTGTCGGCACCGCCAGCCGGGGACACGATGATCTCCGCACTGCCGTCGCCGTTCAGGTCGGCTGCCGCCACCCGGACGCCGTTCATGGTCCCGAACGGCACGAACTCAAGGACCTGGGTCTTGTCGCTCTTGAACACGCGCACCGTCGCGGGGTTGGCCGCGCCGTCGCCCGCTCCGACGATGAGTTCGGCTGCGCCGTCGCCGTCGATATCGCCGACCGCAACATTGGCGCCGAAGCGGGTGGCGAGCGCGACGAGGTCGAATGCGACCGGGTTCCCGTTGTTCTTATAGGCCTTCACCAGGGCGTCGTTCTTCACGCCTGGTCCCTTGGCAGTGACGATGTTCCTCCTCGCGGCGAGTTCCTGCCACGAGGCATAATTGCCGCTGAACGTCACCACTCCGTCACCGGCCAGGGACTTGGCCTGCGGCAGGGGCTTCTTATAGCCGGGGACCGCGTCAAAGGTCACCGTGTAATCTCCGGCGGGGACATCCTCAACGCTCCAAGCAGCGCCGCTGCCGGTATAGCTGGCCGGACCGCTGAGCGAGAACTTCGCATCAGACCGGTTCGTGTTCACATTGATCTTCGTGGAAGGCGTGATCGTGAGGTCCACCGTAACCTTGCTGCCGGTCCCGATGGCTCCGGGCGCGGTCACGGTCAGAAGCCCGGAATAGGAGCCGACCTTCAGGCTCGTAGTGTTCACGGAGACCGCTGCCGCCCCCGTCACCGCGGAGGCGGAGATCGTCCCCGATGCCGGGGAGACCGTGAGCCAGGAGGGCGAATCCGACGCGATGCCCCACGTTACCGGTCCATTCAGGTTGTCGATCCCAAGCGTGATCCCCTGCGCTGCCGGGACCGTCCCCTTCTTGGAGGTGAAGGTCAGCCACCCGTTGCTGATGTTCAAAATGGGAGGCTGCACGACGCTGAGCGTCACGCCGACCACCTGTTTCTGGCCGAACCCCGAGTCGATCGTTATCGTTCCGGTATAGGTCCCGACGCTAAAGGTCGAGATGTTCACGCCGACCGCAAGGCCGCCCGCGCTCTTGGGGCCGACCGGGTCCTGCTTACCGAGATAGATCCACGCCTGGTCGGCTGTTGCGCTCCAGTTCAGGGTCCCGCTTCCGGTGTTCGAGAGCACGATGGTCTGGGGATCGGGATTGCCGGCATGCTGCGTGCCGATAAAGGTCAGGGAAAGCGGATCAACGGCCATGGTCACGTAGCCGTCAAGGGCATAGACATCGATGCGGCCTTTGTTCCCTTCGCCGCGGAACGAGACGACATAGAGGAGCCCGTTCTTGCTGACCGCAACACCCATGGGATTGTACAAAGGCTTGGCCGGATCATAAAGTACGCCTGTCCCGGCCGGAGTGCCGTCCGACGGGTTCAGGATATGCACGACGTTCTGTACGGAGTCGGTCACGTAGAGAAGACCCGCGCTGTCAACGGCGATGCCGCTGGGCGAAGCGATCGGGCCGTTCAGATTGCCTAATTGGCCGAACGAGCGGAGGAACTGACCGGTCTTATTAAAAACCTGAAAAACGAGGGAATCGGCGACAACGATCTCACCGGCCGCATCATTCACGGCAACAGCCTTCGGCAGCTTGAACTGACCGCTTGCGCTGCCGAAACCGCCGAAGGAGAAACTGGCGCCCGTCGCAGTATCGAATACCTTCACCACATGGTTCTGCGTATCGGCCACATACACTTTTCCGTCCGTACCGACGGCGATATCATTCGGATAGCCGACCTCGCCCGCGCCGCTTCCGAGGAGACCGGACTGGACGAGGTCGGGGGTGAACACATACACCGCGTTCTTGTGGCCATCCTTCTTTCCCGAAGCGCCGGAACCGACATAGATGGTCCCGGAGGCGTCAACGGCTATGCCGACGGGATAGGGCACGGAGAAGGAACGCTGAAACTTGCCGTCGCTGGTATAGATGACAACAGTGTTTTTCGCGGACTGGGCAACGAAGATATTTCCCTGCGAGTCGACAGCGACCCGGACCGGGCCGTCGATGTGGTCGGTGATGGAGGCGATCCGCGCGGGTGCCGCAGAAACAGCACCGGCCATGACCAGGACAGCCATGACGAGAAATATTGACAGCTTCAAGATCTTCATACCCACCTCCGAGATCACATGCACGTTATGATGAAAAATACCCGATACCGAAGCACCCAGGTTTGCTCCTATTTTATGTGACAGGCCCTGCACATCAGACTCTGCGAATTGCTCATCGCCAGGAACGGCTCTGTGGACGGATTGTGCACCAAGTGGCAGGTGGCGCACTCGATCCGCAGGCCGGAAGCACCGAACAGTCTCAAGGCGGCATTTGTGGGAGACGCCTCAAGCCCTGCCTTGCCCGTAGGCCACTCGAACGAGATCGGATGGTCGTTGCTCAGGTCTATCGTAGTGCCGACTCCAGGATTTGCATTACCGATATTGGCGCCCCAGCCAACGACCCCTCCATTATAGATATTGCCGATGGCGCCCGGCATGGGAAGGATGCTGAATTGATCGATCGACACCTGAGGATTGCCCGGGCCGGGAGCGTTCAAGAGGGTGGGTGTAATGGGATTGTTCCCAATGTTCACCGCAATGGAGGTGACCCCGTCATGACAGCTCATGCACATCATGCTTATGCCGGTGGGCTTTCCGCTGTTCAAGCTGTCCGGCGCGGGAATGGTCATGGAACCGCTTGAGTAGGTCTTGTAGGTGTAGCCTGAGGGAGGAGAACTTATCCTGTTCCAGAGAAGAGTGCCGGTCTGCGCATCGGTTGATGCTCCATGAGGGGTGTGGCAAAAGACACAGATCTCATCGATGAGCGTCCCGAAGTCCGTAGGCGCTCCGATCTGGAACTGGCCGGAGAACTGAGAACCCGTGGAACCAAAGGAGAAATCATGTTTGCTGCCGATGATGCTGGTACCTGCCAGCGCTGGACCAGCAAAAACACACATGATTATGACCAAGAAAGTTATTATCCTGCTTAAGGTTGATGAATGTGGCCTAAATCCCATTTTCAACTCCTTGATAATAAATCATTTTATTTACTAAATGGCACTATGCATTGATGCCGCACAATCTTAGCCCGATTAGTAAAAAATGCAATATATATACCACCATGCCGATAATAAATTTACCAATACATATCAATGTATTGGACAACTCATATCCTATGATTGATATACCTCTCTTGAAATATTGAGTGTTTACGCTCATAATGGTGTTGGTTTCTAATCTTTTTTCATCACGATCTTCATAATATGGTCTGCCATGGTTACCATAATAGTTAAAATGCCCGAAATGTCAAGAAAATAAATTCTCAACAACTATATTTGTTTATAATGTGTTTTTCATTAACTATTTCAATAGTTTTCCATCCTGTCAGCAATGGTGAGGTCACTTCAGCAGGAGTTTGAAGAACCGGTTCATGATGGTACCCGCCACGGCGCCAAGGACGGCGCCGAAACCGGCGAGAAATGTCATGACGGCAACGAGGACCAGGGTGACGGCGTACCAGTTCTGACCGCATGCCGGTCCGAACATCTTGGTCACGTCCTTGACCGCCGCATCACGCCAGGTCCCTTGCAGGGAACTGGACAGGAAGTAATCCATGGAGATCGCGGCGCCGAGCGTCACGACCGCTCCGATGGCCGCTCCTATAATGACTGCTTTTTTCAGACCCTTGTCACTCACTGGTTGCCTCGTATGCGTCTGATCAAACGGGCCTCTCTTGCATTTATGAAGCAAGACCGGACCTGTCGTCGAAACGCAGGCTGAAGCCTGCGGCTACCAACAACAGGCTTTTCATTCCGCAATCCGCATTCCGAAATCTATTTAAGTATCTCTCCCGTTTTTCTCGACCACAGGAGGAGGTCCAGGTGGTCCATGTCGATGCCGATCTCGCCGGCGAACGCGGCGAGCTTCTTTTCGATGTTCAGATATCCCTTCCGTGTATTTGGTTTGAGACTCTTGCTGATCACACCCATCTCCCGAAGGCTGTTCACGATATGTTTGTCCAGGATCGCATATCCCCGAAAGCCGATGTTCCGCAAAAAGTGGCTGGACTCCTTGTAGCCAAGCCCCTTGATCGCCTTGTTCTTCGCGAAGAAGTCGCGGCGTTCCTGAGGGTCCAGAAAGGAATCCAGAAGTTCCCGAAGCTTCAGGCCGCAGGCTTCCTTCAAATGTTCTCGCGTGCGGTAAATGTACGACGGCCTCAGCCGCCAGAACCGGACCCGGTGTTCTCCCGCCCGTGCCTGGAGGTCCTTCTCCGTGCCGGTCAGGAGGATGTCCCGGAGCGCCGCGATCGTGCGCATGCCCATCCGCGCACTGCTGCCGGCGGTCAGGATGCAGAAACAAAGCTCCTCGAAGATCGCGTGATCGCCCTGATCGTAGACCGCCCGGAACTCCGCGAGCCGCTGCTCAATGGCCCGCCGCTTCTTCCGATAGTCCTTCCTGAGCTCAGCGATGTGATCGCTTCCAGGCACCGTACCCGCCCTTCAGATTATGGAGTTTGGTGAATCCCATGCCCATGAGGCGCTTGATGGCCCAGATGCTCCGGTTCCCGTTCTGGCAGTAGACCACCATCTCCTTGTCCTTCCGGAGCTTCTTGGCCCTGGTCCCGATGTCGCTGAGGGGAATATGGATGGCGCCGGGGATATGGCCCTGTTTGTATTCCTTGTCCGTCCGCGTATCGAGCAGGGTGATACCCTTCATCTGGTCGAGGACGCTCGGCGGGACCTGCTTGATCCCGAGACGGCCCAGGAAACCGAGGAACTTGATGAGCATATAGATGCCGAACAGGCTTAACAGAACGATCGATGCGGTATCCAAACTGATGACCTCCTTTAATAAGTGCGGAGTGCGGAACGCGGAGTGTGGAATAAGAACTTGGAAGCGGCGAAATCATACATACGAATTAAATCGTGCGACAATTTCACCGCGATCGGTTCATTAAATCAACAGGGCAAGCTCAGATTACAGCGGTCTTTTGTGCATTTGGATCAGTTACTCCGCACTCCGCACTCGCCACTCCGCACTCAAGCTATGTTTTTCTCACCGGCAGCTCAATGATGAATCGGGCGCCTTGAGGATGGTTCTGTTCCGCATGAATGGAGCCGCTGTGGTCCGCGATGATCCGCTCCACGATGGCAAGGCCGAGTCCGCCGCCTTTCTTTTTTCGAGAGAAGTACGGTTCGAAGAGCCGGGACACATCTTCCACCGATATGCCGGGGCCGTTATCGGCCACCTCGATCCGCACCATGCCCTCGCCCGCCGCGGGCCGCGCAGATACCCGGATCTCCCCGCCGCCCTCCATCACTTCGACGGCGTTCTTGAACAGGTTTATGAACACCCGTTTTATCTGCTCCTGGTCCAGCAGAAGTTCGGGAAGGTCGTAGGGAATGTCCTTTACGAACGTTACCTCCTTGTGGGCGGCTTCGTAGAGGCGGATAACGCTGTCCACCACGGGCAGAAGGCCCTGAGAAACGGGATTCGGACGGGGCATACGCGCAAACTCGGCAAACTCGTCCAGCAGCCTCTTCAGCCCGTCCACCTGCTGGATAATGGTCTGGCTCGATTCCTCAAAGACCCGGTCGAAGTCCGGGGCCTTTTCGAGATATTTCTTCCGGAGGCGCTCGGCAGAGAGTTTGATCGGCGTCAGAGGGTTCTTCACTTCGTGTGCGATCTTTCGCGCAACATCCTGCCAGGTCTCGGCCTTCTTGGCCCTGAGAAGCTCCGTGAGATCGTCGAAGGTGATGACGGTCCCCAGCAGCGCTCCCGTGCTTTCCCAGACCGTCGAGACGCGCATGCGCAGGATCAGGGTTCGTCCCCGCACTGCAAGCGACAATTCCTCCTCCGCGCTCCCGTGGCCTTCTTCCAGTTTCCGGAAAAGGCTCCGTATGGGTCCCAGGTCGATGAACCGGAAGGCTTCATCATACCGTTTGTTCACCACGTCTTCCGCATTGATGCCCAGGATACGGGATGCAGCAGGGTTGATGGTCGAGATCCTGCCGACCCGGTCCATGGACACGACCCCTGCATCGATGTTGGTCAGAATGATCTCCCGGTTGGTGATCTCCTGCCGGAGCCGCTCGCTCGAATGTTTCAGGTCCGCCGTCATCCCGTTAAAGGATTCCACGAGCATCCCGACCTCGTCAGCGGACCCCTCCTCTATCCGGTAGTCCAGGTTCCCCCGCGCCACCTCCACGGTCCCTTCCGCCAGTCTGCGGATCGGCACGGTGATGCTCGCCGCGACGCGAAGAGCGACCCAGATGGCCGCAAGCAGCAGCGTCAGCATGACGGCCAGAAAGCCCAGCCGGTAGGACACTTTCAGCAGTTCCTTGGTCTTGAACGAGGACCGGTACTCATTGTACCCCTCCCGGATCGCATCGATCTTGTGCGCCAGGCTCGAGGAAACATAGTAGCTGACGGCGACAGCGCCCGCGACGCGCTTGTCGCCGTCGCTCGCGTAAAGCGGAACCACGGCCCGGATTATCTCGCCCTTCTTTCCGAGGTCGCTCATGCCGGTCGTCTCCTTATCGGCATAGACCTGTTCAACAAGGTCGGCAGGCGTCGCCGCGAAGGTCCGCGCAGGGAACTGATCGGTCACCGTCCTGACGAGGGTTGCGCGTTTTCCGTCGAACAACTCGACGGCCCCGATCCCGTATTCAGCGGATTTTTTCGCAAGATATTCCTTCAGCACCGGCGTATCGAACCGATCGACGAGCCGTTGTTCGCTCATCTGCCGGCTGATCTGCCTGCCAAAGGCGAGGGCCTGTCCCCGAAGACGATCATAATAGGACTGGGAGACCGACACGGAATCCTGGAGCGCGGTCTCGAGGCGAAGACTGAAGAGCCGCTCGATCCCCCGGGTGTACATGCCGCTCCCGATGACGAACAGCAGGATGGTGGGGATAAAGGAAAGACTGACGAATGCGGCAACGAGCTTGGTCCGGAACTTCGCGCCGAGGACCTTGCTCCTCCGCTCGACCGAGAGCTTCCAGAGACTTCGTCCTATCAGGAAGATTACCGACGCAAGAAGCAGAAAGTTCGCATTGATAAGGATGAGGATGAGGAGGTTGTCCGACAACGGCCCTTCGAACCCGCGATACCGGATCTGGAGAACAATGGCGGCCGCTGTCAGCAGCAGCAGAACGATCACGGTGATGATGCCTTTGAATCCCGTGGCCTCCTCTCGGTCGGTCGTGTTCATAGCAGGAGCAGGATACCAAAAAGGCCCCTCAAAAGCAAGGCATGCTTTTGAATTTTCTCTTGACAAACAAGAGGTTTCTCGGCTATCTTTAACAAAATTTATGATATGCAATTCGTCAAAATCCAGGAGAACGGCAGGGGAGAGAGGATGACTGGTCGTCCAGGGGTCTCTGCGACCTTGTCGGCAGTCATCGTGCTCGCGCTTGTCGGATGCGCCCCGGCGGTACAACCCCAGCCGGCGGACCCCGCAAAAGCACAGATCACGGTTCTGCAGAAGCAGCTTTTGGAACTTCAGAACCTTCAGAATGAGAACCGGCGCAAGGTGGAAGAGCAGGCAGCAATTACCGATGCCCTTTCCTCAAAGGTCAAGGCCCTGGAAGAGCGCCGGTCGATAGCGCCGTCGGCGTCGCCTGCCCCGCAGCAGATCACATCCTTGCCGTCGTCCTCGCAGAAGGTTGCGCCTGAGAAGAAAAAGACGGCCAAGAAAGTTAAGAAGAAGAAAAAGAAAAAGACCGTGAGGAGGCAGGAGCAATGACCAACTGGTCTATCCCCGTAGTCCGTGCCGTACGGAGCGTTCTTATCCTACTCGTCGTCTCATCGTTCCCCGCGACCGCATGGGCCCAGCAGCAGAACGGCCAGGCCGCCCCGGCCCCGGCGGCCGCTGCGGCCTCCCCGGAGCAACCGGGAAAATACCTGATCCGGCAGGGAGATACCCTCTGGGATATCGCCAATGCCTTTTATCGTGATCCCTTCCTCTGGCCGCTCATCTGGAAATCGAACCCTTCCGTGAACGATCCGGACCTCATCTTTCCGGGCAACACCCTTGTCGTCCCGAGCCTTGCGCCGGTAGAACGCGCCATGAGCGCCCCGGAGGAAGCAGCGCCCGTCCAGGAAAAGGCTGTCGCGGAGCAAGTTCAGGAGCAGCCAGCAGCTGCGGCAGGGACGCCGGCGGCGGCAACCGCCCCGCGAGAAGAGGCGGAGGCTCCCTCCATCTTCCAGAGACGGGTTTCCATTGAGGGATTGACCCCCGAGCCGGAGCAACCGGTTGCCGGCGGCCGTCTCATCCTTCCGGAGGACGCGCCTGTCCCGATCATGGACAAATACGCTATGCTCAGCGCGGGATTTGTGAGCGAAGAGGACAGCCCGGACCATATCCAGGGGGCCGTGGACGACACCGCAAAGGGCGTCAAAACGTCCAATCTTCTCGGGTATGACCACGAGGTCTATATTGCCGTTACGTCAAGGGAATCGGTCAATATCGGGGACCGGTTCCTGATCTATGACCCGGTCCATGACGTCAAGCACCCGGACACCCGGCGGTATTTTGGAAAGCTTTACAAGGTCAACGGTATCCTGAAGGTAACCGGACCCAAAGAGATCGGTGTCTATCCCGCCCGCATTACGCTTTCCTTTGATTCGTCCGTGAAAGGCAGCATGCTCGCCCCCTACCAGGAACCCACCCTGATCTATCCGGCCAAGCAGAAACAGGTGAAGAACCTCGCCGGGCAGATCCTCGAGGTCCCGGACCGGCGCTCCGTCAGCGCGCAGGTAGATGTCGTCTATCTCGACAAAGGAAAAGAGGACGGTGTCGAGCCCGGGGACCGGTTCACGATCATGAGCATGGCGGACAAGGAAACCGGCGTCACGAGGCCTATCGGCGAAGTACAGGTCTTTATCGTGAAAGCACGTACGGCCACCGCGGTCGTTCGAAAAAGCATCGATACCATGACGACGGGGAACCGTTTCGTCTATAAGAACTAGCTGAAGTTTCCCCTCGTTCTCTTGTGATACAAAAGCGCCGGACGGCCGATGATCATGCCGTCCGGTTTTTTTGTGCCCGCTCCTGCCCGCGTCGCTCCCTGCAGACCGAACAAAATAATTCAGCACACGGTCTGCAGCCTCGATCCTGCCGTTCACCGCTGTCCGATGGTGTGATGCCGGCATTAAAGCTCCCTGAAGATAACTGCATGGAGCTTCGATCCCCAAGGTAGTGATAAATCATTCTAATCGCTCGCTCCTGGATTCCACGGACGCTTCCCGACTACCGAACCTCGACCAACGCAGTCGGATCGAAGGGATTGGTCCTGACCGCCAGCGAGAAAAGGTAAGGATACTCCTTCTTCAAGTGCTGCATATAGGCAAGCCATTCCTTGATCAGGATGACATATGCCCGTTTTATGTCTCCTGCGATGTGCTCGCAGTCGGTGCTCACCAAGGAGCGGACGTCCTGCCGGGAGTCCAGTTCCTCCATCAGATGGAACACCGCCCACAGAAGCTCGGTAAAGGTCTCATGCTCCAGAAGGTTCTGGTTCTCGAGCAGGCCCAGCAGAAAGCCCCTGCGGGCGACCAGGAATTCCTTCAGGCCTGCCAGGTCACCGCTGGTGCAGTCCGTGTGGAACTGGTGTCTCCTGAGTCCCTCGATGGCCGCCGCGAACTGCTCATCGGTCCAGGCGGGCGTGATGATCAGTTTTCCGCTGATCGCGTTGCGGTCCCGATCGAACTCGATGCACGAGCGAAGCAGTTTCGTCCCCACCTCGCTGAAGAATGCGCCGATGACCATGTTCAGTTTTTTCAAAAGGGCCATCCGTTCCCGGATCCGGAGAAAACGGTCGACGATGATCGTGACCAGAAGCACCTGGATGGGCACAAAGGCAAGGTCCTGGAACAGGTAGAAGAACGTGTCCCGCTCCGAATGAAAGAGGTGGATCTGGAGCATGTACAAAGCGGTAGCGATCACCATCAGAATGATCGCCAGCATGACCTGCCATCGGTTTTGATTCATGATAGGGCTCCTTGACCAGGACGGGCAGGGTATAGCGTGTATGTACGGCATCGCTGCCTGGAGTATAGCAAAATTGCATGAAAGCGGGCATCAGGCCCATGGGCCCCGGAGGCAAGTGATGGTCGGTCAGGGGACCGCGCCCGTTGCATGGGTCCTAGGACATGAACAGGAAGAATCCGTTGAAGAAATAGAGCAGACCAAAACACCCCGCGCCCATGCCGATGTACCAGAACAATTTCTTTTTCATGAGGGCGGCTATTGACGAGAGCAGGATCGCGATCTGCAGGAACATCGCCGCTATGCCGAAGGCGCCTGAGTGTTTCTGCGATCTGTCCCGAGTTCTCTCGAGTTCCTCGGCCTTGTTCTTGATCTCGGTCTTTTCCTCGTCGTACTTCCTGATCTTCTGGGCATAGCCGTCGATCTTTTTCTCCAACACGGAACGGGACCCGCCCTTCAAGCCCCCGAGGTCAAGCTCAAGCTTTTCCTTCTGAAGCTCATACAGATAGCCTTTGATGCTCTTCGCCTGAAAATAGGACCACTGGTCCGATGCCTGGGACTGGGACATCACGGCCCGGGTCGAGAATCCCCCGCCCTTCAAGGTCGAGAGCGTGGCGCAGACCGCGAATATCACAGTGGTGAGCGCGAGATAATTGAGCCATGGTTCCTTCTTTTCCTCTGCCATACGTCCTCCCTGAGATGCATTGTATGTTGTTCAGCGGCGAATAATACCGAAAAACATCGTTGGAGTCAAGACCTTCGTGCGACACCCGGAAACCTCCTGATGGTATCAATGGTATACTTGGTATAGGAGGCGGGGGCCTATGATCGTCGGCATCCCAAAAGAAATAAAGCCCGAGGAATTTCGCGTCGGCATCACGCCCGTCGGGGTACGGGAACTGGTACGAGACGGCCACACGGTCCTGATCGAGACAGGAGCCGGGATAGGGAGCGGTTTCGCCGACGAGGAATACCGCAAAGCGGGAGCCGACATTGCTCCAAAGCTGTCGCTCTTCGAAAGGTCCGATCTCATCGTGAAGGTGAAGGAACCGCTCGCGGCGGAATACGACCTGCTCCGGGAGGGACAGGCCCTGTTCACCTACCTCCACCTTGCTCCGCATCCCGGGCTCACAAAGGTCCTGCTTGACAAACAGGTGACCGGTCTGGCCTACGAAACGCTCGTAAAAGATACAAGGCTCCCGCTCCTTGCCCCCATGAGCGAGGTTGCCGGTCGAATGGCGCCGATCATGGCGTCGCTCTACCTCCAGAAGTTTCGGGGAGGGTCCGGCATCCTTCCCACCGGAGTATCGGGCGTTCGTCCCGGCAAGATCGTGATCCTCGGTGCCGGTGTTGTGGGGACAAATGCAGCCCGCGTGGCCGTGGGGCTGGGCATGGAGACCGTGGTGATCAACCGGGACCCTGCGGGTCTCCAACGCATTGATGAGCAGTTCAAGGGCCGGGTGCGCACGATCCCTCTCTCGGCACATGCGGTGGAGGAAGAGATCCTCGACGCCGACATTGTCATCGGCGCGGTGCTCGTGCCCGGAGGCAGGACGCCCATCCTGATAACCCGGGAGATGCTCAAGACGATGAAGCGCGGCTCCGTGATCGTGGACGTGTCGGTGGACCAGGGCGGATGCGTCGAGACGTCACATCCGACGACCCATGACGACCCCGTGTTCGAGGTCGAGGGCATCATCCACTACTGCGTGGCGAACATGCCCGGGGCCTATCCGCGCACTTCCACGATCGCGCTCACGAACGCGACGCTGCCCTATGTCAGACTGCTGGCGAGCAAGGGTATCGAGAAGGCGATACAGGAGGACCCGGCCATGCGGAGCGCCTTGAACACCTATCAGGGTAAGATCATGAACACTGCGCTGGCAGAGGCATTGAGCAGATCGAGGACAGCATGAACATTGGGCGGCAGGACGGTGAAGCGTTCAGGCCGGCATAAAAAGCGATCTCAACAGGCAAGATCAGACGCCTCCCCTGCCGGTCTTAAAAGGCGACGTTCCCCAGGAAGATCGAATAGAGACCGAAGCCGACGAGGACGCTCCCCATAACGTAGCGGAGGGCGGTCTCATGCTGGGCAAGGACCCTGAGCCTTCGCTGCAGGAGATGGGAGGAATAGGCCACGACAAGCATCGGGATCGCCAGGCCAAGAGAATAGAAGCCGAGCAGGATGGCGCCGCGCGCCAGCTGACCGCTGGTGCCGACCATCGCGAGGATGCTTGAGAGGAAAGGCCCAATGCAGGGTACCCAGACCAGCCCCAGTGCCATGCCCAGGACCAGCCCGCCGAACCTGCCGTCGCCCTTCACCGGTATATTGGAAAGCCGGTAGAGCCGCTTGAAGATGTTCAGGTCGAACAGCACCAGCAGGCCCATGGCAAAGATGACGAGCGCGCCGATCATTTCAATAGTCCGTGTCCGGCCGATCAGGAGTTCGCCAAAGAGGGACGAAATGGCCCCCATGGTCATGAACGTAACAGCGAGCCCGAGCACGACCAGCAGCGGCCGGAGATGGTCTTTTCGCTCCGCCCCAGCCATGACAACCGGGATCACGGGAAGCACGCAGGGAGAAAGAACGCTCGCCAGTCCCGCGCCAACGGCTAGCAGGATGTTCGCAATGCCGAGGTCCATCAGGGCGCCCCGTCCAGGGCCTTTGCCATGGCTTCGTAGGTCTGTATGCCCGGCGGGAAAGCGCGGCTGATCTTCCCTTTGCTGTCCACGAGCACCAGTGTCGGCAGGCTGCGTACGCCATAATCGTAGAATGCCTTCTGGTGCGCGGGGTTCATGGCGTCCACGTAGGCGACAAGAAAATTGCCTTTCCGGTCCTGATGGAGCTTCGTCAGGACCTCATTCTGCGCCTTGCAGGGTCCGCCCTGGGGATTCAAAAAGAAGACGATCGTCTTTTTTCCTGCACCGAGAGCCTGTTTCAACTCGGGCGTGCTGAGCGGGGCCGGTATGCTGCCCGCTCCGGATTCATATCCCGTGAACAGCAGCATCGCTGCGATCATCGGCACGATCATGGTAGTTCTGCGCATAACATTCTCCTCTCAATATAGTTGCGAAAAACCGCAACATAGTACCAGATACATCCTGGAGTGTCAATAGGACTGCTCCCTTGTTTCTGATATAATGAAATTCAGGTACGTTGCCGGTGGTCAAGCGCGAGGGATCATGACAAAAAAGACAGAAAAGAAGAACAAGACTACAAATACGATGGAAAAAAGAGCGCCCGACGGCGCCGTCAGAAAGAAGCGTTTCATTCTCGTCGTGGACAACAGTCATCGTGATGCGGGCTTCACGGGTCTTCTGCTGCAGAACTTCGGCTACAACTCGACCATGGTCCGGTCCGGCGAAGAGGCGCTGGAGTTCATCGCCACTGCTGTTCCCGCGCTCGTCATAACGGAATTGGTGCTCCCGGGGATGAACGGCATCGACCTCTTCGAGCGCATCTCCCAGGACCCTTCGAAGACCGCCGTCCCCGTGATCATCCAGACCAGGTTCACGGACCGGGAGATCGAAGACCGCTGCCGGAGAACAGGCTGTGCGGGCTGCCTGAACAAACCCGTGCAGACGTTCGAACTCTACCGGGCGGTCCAGCAGGCCCTGGAGCCCACGCCGCGTCAGAACATCAGGATCCCGGTCAACCTGAAGGCGTCGCTCGAAGGACCGTCATCGGAGGCGGTCTTCGTCACCATGCTCTCAGACGACGGCCTGTTCGTAAGGACCCTTGATCCCCATCCCGCGGGCTCAAAGCATACCGTGTCCTTCATCCTCGAAGACCGGATCATCCGCGCCGATGCCGTCGTGCTCTACGCGTACGGTTTCGACGATGGCCCGCAAAAGGAACCCGGCATGGGAATGAAGTTCCTGAACCTTTCCCCTGTTGACAAGGATGTGATCCAGAACTACATCCGCGAGAAGGTCCACCCCGGCATCACGCCTGACGAGCATCACTGAAATCACCCCACCTAACCTCCCCCATCACTAACCCCACCTTTGTCCTCCCCTTAAATTAAGGGGAGGGATGGGGAGGGGTTATTCTTTGGGGAGGAAAAAGCCCCTCCTTGCCAAGGAGGGGTTGGGGAGGTGGTTCTCATCTCGGGACTTTTTCAGCAGACTACGGGACGCTGAAGAAGCAAATCAACGTATGGTAAAGGCGGATCGCGATCATCCGTGAAACGCGTCATGACATCTGGTGGACCGTGATCGACTGGATATCGGTCTTCTTGTAGCCGATCCCCCGGACCATGAGCAGGTAATCGCCGCTCCCCGCCAGTTTCAGCCCCTTCATGAAGGATTCCGCGAAGGCGATGCTCTTGTCGACATGGAACCGACTGCCGCCGATGAGGTGAGGGACGACGCCCCAGATCAGCTGGAGCCTCCGCAGGACGGATTCGGACGGCGTCAGGACGATGATCGGCGAGGACGGCCGGTCCGATGAGATAACGAATGCGGTCCGCCCGGTCCGCGTCTCAACGACGATGCACCGCACCATCAGGTCCCGGGACAGCTGGGCGATCGCCGCGCTGACCGCGTCCTGGACGCCGCTGCCGCGATGGGTAAGCGGGTCCCGGAAAAGCCCTCCCCGGGAAAAGAAGCGGTAGGATTCGGTCTCCCGCAGGATCGCGTCCATCGTCTCAAGCGCCTCGAGCGGATACTTCCCCGAGGCGGTCTCCCCGGACAGCATCACCGCGTCGGCGCCGGAGAGGCAGGCCGCCGAAACATCGGTGACCTCGGCGCGCGTCGGCCGCGAATGCTCGATCATGCTCTCGAGCATCTGGGTGGCGACGATGACCGGTTTCCGATACGCGATGCAGGTCTCGATCAGCTTGTCCTGGATGAAAGGTATCTTCTTGGCCGGCAGTTCGACACCCAGGTCCCCCCGGGCGATCATGATGCCGTCGGCGGCTGCAATGATGTCCTCGATATTCCTGAGGGCCTCGGGCTTTTCGATCTTCGCGATCACGGCGATGTCGGCCTTCTTGCGGGCCAGCAGGCTTTTCAACGCCACAATGTCCCGGGCCTTCCGCACGAAGGAGAGCGCGATATAGTCGACGCCGCCCTTGATGCAATAGGCCGCGTCCTTCCGGTCCTTCGCGGTCAGCGCCGGCAGGTTCATCATCGTATCGGGCAGGTTCATGCCTTTATTGTTCTTGAGGACGCCGCCCCGCACCACCCGCGCCTGGACCCTGCCGCCAGCCTTCCCCGTGACCTTCAGCTCGAGGTTGCCGTCATCGAGCAGGATCTGATCGTTGAGGGACACTTCCGCGATCAGTCGTTTGTACTGGCAAGGAATGAGCGTTTCATGGCCGATGACCGGCTCGACCGTGATCGTGACGGCGGAACCTGTCCTCAGCGTGACCGCGTCGCCCCTGAACCTGCCTACCCGTATCTTGGGACCGCAAAGATCGCCGAGGATCGCTACGGGCATGCGCAGGTGCGCGGATATCTTCCGGATCGTCCGGATCGTGCGGAGATGCTCCTCCGGTTTGCCGTGAGAGAAATTGATGCGCGCGACATTGAGGCCTTTGAGGATCAGCCCTCTGATCATGTCCGGCGACGATGAGGCAGGCCCGATGGTGGCGATGATCTTGGTCCGCCTGAAATAAAGATACTTGTGCTTCAGCCCAAGATCAAAATGCTGGTTTTTGTCCGACGATCCCTTGTCAGTCTTCATTGATGGACCTTTCCTGGTATGAAACAGAATGGATTTATTGTGTCACTGTCCGGGAGAATTCCGTTGTTGAAAGAGTACCATAAACTATCCATCGTGGCAAAAAATAGATATGGCTGGTCGGGTACGAGGGGGGATCGGGAAGAAAACCGACACGGGGACACGGAGACAGGGTGACGCGGGGACGGGGGATGACGCTAGGAGACAGTTCAAAACCAATATCGCCCCGCAAAGCGGGACGGCTACCAAATCCTAACGCATTGCTTTTCGCAAGATAGCCGCACCCTTTAGTGTGCGTTTTCAGCCCTTCGATCTCTTTTTCAACAACCTGTTAGTCTCGCGGGACTACTGCAGCAGACATTTCAAAATGCACGGTATCCTTACCGTCGCCCATCCAGACCTGTCCATCCTGGATGGTGAGAACCTTCTTGTCCGGCCTTGCCTTCCGGACCGCGTCCGAATAGGCGATGATACCTGGCAAATAGTGCGTAGGTCGGGTAGAGCTTCCTTGCGCGAAACCCGGCATCACCATGGCCATTGCGGATTAAATTTGATCATTTCAATGTGTGTAAAATGATTTGGAAGGGCAGGGTGATTTACGTATTTTTAGAATTATGCTGTCGTGATAAGCTGTGAAGGGGTTTGAATCAATGATTACTTGGCCGGATCAATTCCGAGATCTTTGCATATCTTATTTGCAAGAATATCGCTGATTTCACGATGACGAGGCACCGCTGAACGCTTATTGAGTCTCTGGTTTACCCACCATGAGTGCCTGCCGCCTTCCCGCAGCAGCTCGCACCCATGCGAGCGCAGATGCCTCGGCAGGTTTTCTCTCTTCATACCGCAATTGTTTCTTCAAGGAAGCCGGCCCCGGCAGCCGCAAGCGCCTCTTGTTTGTTTAATTCCAGAGCTTCTTTTAGCGTTACCCTGAGGCTCTCCATGAGTTCATCTCTGGTATGTTCCTGGCAATTTACGCCGGTGAGTTCCTCGATCCATCCGATCCACCACTCGCCATCCTGCTTCACGATAGCTGTAAATTCGCTTCGCATTCGCGCCACCTCTCCGCAATTATTTTCAGCAGCCCGTTATTTACAGATTATGACAATCATCCGGAAAACGCAAGAGGTAACTTACACAAGCCTATGGCCGGTAAAGCGGATTGAGCCGGTAGGTCGGGTTGAATGACTTCAATGTAATCCCCTCGAATTCGAGGGGATTAAAAACAGTAAGTAAGACGAACTTTCGGGACGGTGCGCAGGAACTAGGGAACTAGGGCGGAATCCGTAAAAGCGTTCTTCCCGTAAGGGCGCCTTTAGTCTCGCGGGACTGTTGCGGCGGGCATTTCAATATGCACGGTTTCCTTGCCGTCGCCCATCCAGACCTGTCCGTCCTGGATGGTGATCTGCAGACGCATGCTGCGCTGAACAAGCGCTGCCAGCGCCTTGGTGGAGGACCCCGGCAGCGATACCACCGTCAAGTTCCTGGCTCGATCGCGGTCGCTGTTCATCCGGTCCAGCCACACGTCGGCCCCATGGCCTCCGTAGCTGTAGATGATCACCTGCCGCGCGCGTCCGCAGGCCCTGCGGACGCGTTTCTCGTCAGGCTGACCCACCTCGATCCAGAGCTCGATGGAGCCGGTGAGGTCCTTCTGCCAGAGAGCGGGCTCGTCATCGGTCCCCATTCCGTTGGCAAAGACCAGCGCTTCGTCGGCGTGCAGGGCAAAGGCCAGCACGCGGACCATCAGGCGCTCGTCGTTCTCCGACGGATGGCGCGCGATGGTAAGGCTGTGGTCATGGTAATAGTTGCGGCCCAGATCGGAGATCTGCAGGTCCGCTTTGAAGATCGTGGATTTCAACGCCATAAAGTACGTTCCCCTGTTGAAGCTATTTGTGCATTTCAACAACAAACTTAACACGAACAAGCCAGACCCATAAACAGAAGCAAAAAGCATCTCTCGCAAAGCCGCAAAGGACGCAAAGGAAATCCTTAAATCCTTGTTCTTAAACCAATGGACATTGACTTTCTTTGCGACCTTGGTGTCTTTGCGTCTGGTTTGCGCCTTTGCGAGAAAAAATCTTGCCGTTTTAAGTAGAATTTGCTTCTTTAGTAACTAATGAACATCCGTTACGACAATTCACTCTTCCCGTCAGTGTGTCTATGCATGATCTTTTCGAGCATACGAACAATTCCGGTCCCGAGCGTGAAGAGCGAATCAACAGGGAGGTTCTTTTCCGCGGTATCATCGAAGAAAACGTGAAGCTTGGATTCGATATCATCCTCAGATTTCCAATAGCATATCAGGACCGGCACTTTCGGAAGGGGGTAGAGGACCACGGAGATATCGGCGTTGAACTTATTGAACGCTGACGTGCCGCTGAACATGCGCACCAGGTCCTCGAAAAGGTCGCTATAGGCGTCGGCGATCTGTTTCAGCGGTTTCTCGCATCGCTGTTCGAACAGACCGCTCCACGTCGCTCCCTTTTCCAGTTCCCTGAAAGGGACCCACCTGCCGGAGATCTCCTCTCCCCTGCTGTGAAGAACATAATCGAGCAGGGGGAGCGAGAACCATGCATGGGTATGGCATTGCGAAAGGACATTGCCGTATCGGTCGATCTCAAAATCCTTGCCGAGGCACCGGATGACCAGCGTCTCGCCGGTGCTCCTGCCTCCCAACAGCTCTGCCCGCGAAGGCAGGTCGATCTGTGAGATCGCCTTCTTGAGCTCTTTCAGCTGTTCTTCCCTAATGCCCTCCATATTTACCGGCCTGTCGATCTTTCCTTCATATTGTGCGACAGTGTCTTTATCCAGGTACGGGCAGTCGGAAAGCCGTTTTTCCTGCTTGATGACCGATACGGCAAAGGCCAGACAGGTGACGATCCCGCATTCTCCGCAATTGGTCTTCGGCAGAAATTTATAAATCTGAATCGGGGTGGTGATCCTGGACATGCTGAAGCGCACCTTTATTCATGGACTGAACAAGTGGAGCCGGAACGCGGCAGTCGCTCTCACCGTGTTCACCAATTACTATATGGACCTGATGGTATCTTACCGCGAAGAAGAGAGGAGCGCAATGAACATCTGAGGTGGGGCTTTCGTGACAATACCTTCAAAATACTTTTCACCTTCACGAAGAAAGGACTAAAGCAGCAGCTGGTTCTCCTTCGACCTGCTCTCTCCCACGTTCGAAACGTAGATCGCCGGCCGTCCGAGCACCGGGCACTTCGTCTCGCAGATGCCGCAGCCGATGCAGAGCTCGAGGTCCACGCGCGGCTGCTGGAGTGAGATCATCTTCCCCTTCCGGTCGCGCACCTGTACCTTATCGAACCAGATAGCCTTCTTCGGCGTGGGACAGACCTCCTCGCACATGATGCACGGTATCGCGTGCGCCCAGGGAAGGCACCTCCCTTTTTCGATAAAAGCCAGCCCTATCTTGACCTTCGCCTTCTCCTTGAGGGTGAGCTTCTTGATGGCGCCCGTGGGACAGACCTGTCCGCAAAGCGTGCAGCGGTACTCGCAGTAGCCTATGCGCGGCACAAGCGTCGGCGACCAGATCCCTTCTAGCCCGGCCTCCATCAAAGTCGGCTGGAGTCCGTTCGTGATGCAGACCTTCATACACTCGCCGCACTTGACGCACCGGGCGAGGAATTCCTTTTCTTCAAGCGATCCCGGCGGCCGGAGCAGGATAGGATCTTTCGCGTTCGCCATGCCGAGAGGCGTTATCCTGAGCAAGGGGACCGCAGCGATGCCCGACAGCGCCGAAACGACCAGCCGTCGCCTGCCGAGGTCCATGGCGGGTGTCATCTTCTTTCCCGAGAACCCGAAGGAGACTGCGTTGTTTGGACATACGTCATCGCAGTTCCAGCAATAGTAGCACTCCGCGTCCTTCCACTGTCCCTTCACATCCGGTGTCGATGCACCCTGGCAAACTCCTGCGCAGGCACCGCATTCCGTGCACCCTTCGCTCACGCTCCGCTTCAGGAACGAGAAGCGGGACAACAGCCCCAGCAGCGCGCCGAGCGGGCAGAGGTACCGGCACCAGAACCGCTTCTCCACGAGATTGAGGCCAAGGACCGTGAGGAAGAGCACCCCGATGAATACGCTCTGATTGTAGAACGCCTGATTGAAAGACAAGACGCTCTTCTTGAGCACCGTATAGACCGGCTCCGTGGCTGCCGCGATCCCGGAGGGGTTGACCGCATAGATCGTGTCGAATGTCGACCGGACCGCGTAATTGAACAGAGGATAGATGCTCAGGGAGAACGACCTGATCAGCAGCGAGATGGGGTCCATGATGCCGACGGGCTGGAGCGTGAACACGGCGGAGGCGAGCATGCCGATGAGGATAAAGTACTTCACGCGGTGCCAGTTCGGCAGCTGCCCACCACGAGAACCCACCCCGCTTCCCTTCCCCCTTGCACTCACCCCCCTTAAGTCCCCCCTTGGTAAGGGGGGAGAAAGGGGGGTCGTCTTCGATGATCTGCGCTTGTTGAGCATGCCGACCAGATTGTTCAGCGTGCCGAGCGGGCAGACCCACCCGCAGAAGATCCTGCCCAGCAGCAGCGTCAGGACAATTACGATGAGAGACAAAAGAAATGCCTTTGCGACGGCATGGGCGGAAAGAAGCGTCGTGACGAGGATGAGCGGGTCGAAGTCGAGAAAGAGCCGCACCGGATAGCCCAGTTCGTCATTCCCCTTCGATTCCGTCTGAATGAAGAGGAAGAGAAAAAGAAGCAAGAAGAGGCCCTGGGTTATCCTGCGAAGGTTTTGAATAGTAACAATGCGCATGAGTACTACCTGGCTCCATTTTCTCTTTGTTGAAATATTATTTTCTCAACTACCAAAAAGCATTTCAAAGTCACGGGGAGTGATGATGCGTATTCGCCTGAACACTTTCATATGAAGCTTTACGGCAAGTTCTCCAGGTCGTCAAGGTCCTTGTGCCGTCCCGCGGACTTTTTATTTCGTTTGAGATCGTCGAGACTGATGACATTGACTTCCACATCATCCAGGACATCGACGATCCGCGCGGACCAGCACTCATCGAAGTTTACGCCGGAGATCGACGTCGCTATCCCGATCCGGACCGGCGGCAAACCCATCCGAATGATCTGATCTTCCTGCATAAACAGGCCTGGAGTAAGCTGGGGAGTGTTGAAGCCGAATTTCTTTAGAACGGAAACAACTGTCTCTGCGTTGCGGGGGTGTAAGGCGATCCAGAGATCCATGTCGGCGGTTGCGCGTGGGTAGCCATGATAGGCCACCGCGTAGCCGCCGATGAGCAGATACTCAACGCGATTCGCGTTGAGTAATCTCAAGAATTCTTTGAAGTCGGGCGGTAGATTGACGTTCGCCATAATTGAGTCGCCGGAGGGTGTCGACTGCCTGCATTCGCTCGTAGGGGGTTTTAGAAAGCCAGTATGTTTTATCATCCGGAATATCGGTCAGCCGGGAAACGGTGACAAAAGATTTGTCTATTTTCAGGCTGCTCACTGCCTTCATGTGGATATTCCTCCCTGCGGACTTCTATGGAACTTTAGCACATTAATGACGTTCTATCAACGGAATTTCAGGCGCAAGCTCCAGGGAATTGCAATTTAAACGCTGATCTTCTTGATGCTCAGCCTGTTCAGGTCCATCACGCCGAACTTGTGCTCCGCCGCGAGCCGCACATAGCCAAGGTCGCTCCCCTTCATGCCGAAGAGCGTGGCACCGTAGGCGTCGATGGCCACCTGGTCCACTCCGGCGATCACGATGTCGAGCTTCTTCACGTCCTTGAGGTCTCCGCCCTGCGGCCCGTTGTCGGTCAGGATGCGGACCGCGTCGAGGATGGTGAGGCAGGGTTTGGCCTTCATGGCGAGGTCCACGAGGCTCTCGTCCAGCTTCTGGTGGATCATCCGGCGGGAGCCGCCCATCATGCCCATCCAGTTCTTCATGGACATTGTGAGCTTGGCAAGTCCGTGGTGCTTGGCGATGGGGACATTGATGACCTTGTCGGCCTCGAATATTTCCGCATACAGCGGCCACGTCTTGAGCGCCAGGCCGTTGATGGCCATGTCCTTGAACTTGCGGTCGTCCATGAAGCTCACCTCGGCCCCGGCCTGCCGGGCAGCGGCCTCGATCCCGCTCTGGACATAGCACCGCCGGGGATCGTTCACCGGCCGGTCAAAGACCTTCACCTTCTTCGCCCCTGCCTCATAGCAGAGCCTCACCACGGCCGCGACGACCTCGGGGTTCGTGTTGCCCGCCTGCTCGGGAACGCGGTCCCAGGCGATGTTCGGCTTGACGACCACGACATCGCCGCGGCTGATGAACCGTTTGATGCCTCCCAGCGCGTCGATGGCGGCGCGTACGATCTTCTCCGGTGACTGACCCTGCACAACAGCCAGGTCGGGATGAGAGGATGCGGCGAGCGCGTCAAAGGGATCGATTGCGGGAAGGGAAAGTCCGATGCTACCTACAGCTGCGGTCTTCAGGAATTTTCTGCGGTCCATGGAACACCTCAGTTACGAAAGAATCAAAATATTCTCAAAACGGCAAGAATTTTTCTCGCAACCGAAAGTAGGCGCTTCTAAGCGAGACGCCAAGCTCGCAAAGAAAGGCAATTGCATTTGGATTTGAACCAATCAAAAAGCATTTGACTCATGGTTCCCTTTGCGCTCTTTGCGGCTTTGCGAGAGATGCCTGCCTCTGTTGTTGGTTCCGGCTTTTCTGGGTCAGGGATATATCGAAGGAATAACCGTAAGAAAATTGTTACTCCAATATATCGAGGTTCGAAAGGGAAGTCAAGAATTGTACGGTTGGTCAGCGCCGTGGGTTGAACGGGGACAGGATGATGTCTTTGGCGATCTCACTCGCTGGCAAAGAATTCAAGGATCCGGGCAAGCGTAGCGTGCAGGTCCTTCCGGTTCACGATCATGTCGATCATGCCGTGTTCCCTGAGGAACTCCGCGCGCTGGAAACCGGGCGGGAGCTGCTGTTTGATGGTCTGTTCAATGACCCGGGGACCGGCGAAACCGATGAGGCTCTTCGGCTCGGCGAGGATAAGGTCGCCCAGCATGGCGAAGCTCGCCGTCACACCGCCGAAGGTCGGGTCCGTCAGGATGGAGATGAACGGAAGGCCGGCCTCGGCCAAACGCGCTGTGGCGGCGGAGGTCTTGGCCATCTGCATAAGCGAGAGGATCCCCTCCTGCATCCTGGCGCCGCCCGAGCATGCTACCGAGATGAACGGTGTCTTCGTATCGATGGCCCGCTCAACTGCCCGGGCGATCTTCTCGCCCACGACGGAGCCCATGCTGCCGCCCATGAAGTTGAAGTCCATGACCACGAGCTGCACGGGATGGCCGCCGATCTTGGCCTCGCCGGAGATGATAGCGTCCTTGAGGCCGGTCTTCTTGCGGCTGCTCTTGAGCTTGTCCCTGTAGTCCTTGAAACCCAGGACGTCCCGGGGGGAAAGCCCGTCCTCCACCTCAAGGAAGGTGCCCTCGTCTACGAGATAGGGAAGCCGCTCCGATGCCGTGATGCGGAAGTGGTAGTCGCACTTCGGGCACACCTTGAAGTTCTTCTCAACCTCTTTGCGGTAGATGATCTCCTTGCAGTTATCGCACTTGACCCAGAGACCTTCCGGGATCTTGACCTTCTTCGCCGGCGTCTCGGAGCTCAGTTTCTCCGGTCGTTCTTTTTTGAACCAGGCCATATCTCTCCCGCAAATACGAAATCCGAAGCGAACGGTCCGGAACAATGCAGATCGCCGACATTCAAAGCGGTGTCATCGAACGCTGCCATGGTCCCGGACTTCGTACTTCGGATCTAGCATTTCCTAGAACGTATAGGTCTTCCCTTCCTGAAGGATCTTGACATTCTTTCTCCCCAGGGCGCGAAGTTCCTTGATCACCCGATTCTTATGCACGGGTTTGATGTGATAAACGAAGATCGGCACGCTGTTCGCAACCCTGGCCTTCGTGAGGTCCTCGTGAAGCTGGGCAGGGGTGAAGTGACCGCTCAAGCCGGCGACAAAATCCATGCTGTTCGGAAAGGACGTATCGACAATGATGCCCTTCAGGTTCTTTACCTTCTTCGCCTCGGCCCACAGACCCTCGTTGGGGCCCGTATCCGCGCTATAGATGAACGAGGACTTCCCGTCGCTCACCAGGAAGCCGACCGCGGGCACGGGATGGGTCATGGGGATCGCCTTGACCGTGAGGCCCGCCACCTTGATGAACTTGCCGGCGGGGAACGGTTTATAGGCAAGCACCGGGTCCTTCGGCGTGGGTATCTTCGTGAAGTCCGGCCAGATCAGGTCGTTCATCAGGTGTTTTTTGATGGCATCGATGACCTTCGGGATCGCCCGGATGTTGACGGGCTGTTTGTTCCGGCCGATGATGTTGTCCGCCAGGAACAGGACCCCCTTGATGTGGTCCAGGTGGGTATGGCTGATGAAGATGTCGGTGATCCTGCTCTGCGCCCCGATACTGAGCGCCGCGCTGATGGTGCCCGCATCCAGCATCACCCGGTCGTTCACGAGGAAGCCGGGGGGCATATGCCCGATCGTTTCCGATCCTGAGCACCCCAGTACTTTTACCTTCATTCAGTCTCCTCGGGGAAAGAAAATTTCAAACCCCAAACGACAAATTTCAAATAATATCCAAAATTAAAACTCCAATGTCCGAAACGTTTGAAATTTGCTTCATTGGACTTTGAAATTTATTTGTGATTTGAATATTGTTATTTGGTGCTTTCGTCCTTGATCCCCACCAGGTCATAGATCACGACGGGCTGCTCCTTGCCCTTGACGGTCACCGAGCCGAGTTCGTTCACCTTCACGAGGTCCTTTACCCTGCTATAGGTAAATTCCGATATGATAATATGATTATTATACTTTCTTGTCAAGCTCTCTAACCGGGCGCCCAGGTTCACGTTGTCGCCGATGACGGTGAAGTCCATCTTCTTGCCCTCGGCGCCCATGTTCCCGACGATCATGTCGCCGGTGTTGATGCCGACCCCGATGTCGATCACGTATCTCCCCTCGGACTCCCACTTCTTCTGGAGCTCCTGCAGTTTTCCGATCATGGACAGCGCGCACCTGCACGCCCGCTCGGCGTGGTCGGCCTGGTCGAGCGGCGCCCCCCAGAAGGCCATCACCGCGTCGCCCACGAACTTGTCGAGCGTGCCGTCATATTCGAAGACGACGCTCGTCATGGCCCCGAGATACTCGTTCAGCTGCGTTACGACCTCTTCCGGCCGATGCTTCTCGGAGAAGGAGGTGAATCCCCGGATGTCGGAAAACAGCACCGAGATCTCCTTGCGGTCGCCGCCGAGCTTTGCCTTGCTCGGGTCCCGGATCAGTTCGTCCACAATGCGTTTCGACACGTAGCTGGAGAACATCTTCCGGATGTCCCGTGCGCGGCGCTCCTCGGTAAAGAAACGGTAGGCCGTCTGGCTCGTATAGCCGAAAAAGAGCGCCGATGCGGGGTAGATGTAGCTGAACCAGATGCCCTTTGACGCGAACAGGTAATAGACAAAGACCGAGTACCCGGCGAACAGCAGGAGGAACAGGGCGACGCCGGCCTTTGCGCCGAGACGCGGGATCAGGATGCCGAGGATGAGCGTAAAGACGAAGATGAGCGGGATATCGAGGTCCAGCGCCCTGCGCAGGAAATCCCCCCGGAGGATGTTGTCCACCACGCTGGCGTGTTTTTCGATCCCCGCCATGTTCGTCGAGAACGGCGTCACGCGCAGGTCATAGATCCCGATGGCCGTCGCGCCGATCAGGACGATCTTGTCCTTGAACGCGCCTGCCGGAAGCCTCCGGTCGAGAAGGTCCGAGATGGGATACATCGGAAAGGTCTTGTTCGGACCGCGGTAATTGATCAGCATCCTGCCGAACTCATCGGTGGGGATGACCGTATTGCCGACCTGGACGGAACCGGAGAAATCGAGCGTCATCTTCTCCGGCGGGACGTCGAGGTACAACCGCGCCGCCTGCAGGCCGATGGGGGCGTAGTAATCGCCCTGGTACTCGACGGCAAGCATCTCCCAGCGAAGGGTCCCGTCGATGTCGGGGCTCATGTTGATATGCGCGAGGGTCCTGGCGAAGGTCGAGAACCGGAGGAGCGTCGGCAGGACCATCTTTGCCGGGGGGGCGCCGAAGGGGGATTCGGTGTTCTTCATCGCCATGTACGCCGACGGGAGGAGAAAGTCCAGTTTCTGGTCGGTGAAACCCGTCTCCTTGTCGCCGCCCTCTACGAAATCGAAGACGACCGGCAGGACAACCCGCCCGCTCTGCATAATGGCGCGCTGGAACAGATCGTCGGAAGCGACCGTCTCAGGCTCTGCAAAGAACACGTCAAACACGATGACCTTTGCGCCCTCCTCGGTCAACCGGTCCACCACGCGGCCCCAGGTGGAACGGGGCCAGGGGAACCTCCCGAGGTTCTTGATGCTTCGTTCGTCGATCGTCGCGATCACCGTCTCGGGGCCCGGCTTGACCGGCCCCCGCAACTTGAACTGGACGTCGAGGGTCTTGGCCTCCAGGACCTCGAAGAAGTTGAAGTTCATCGTGTGCAGCAGGGAAAGCGTGACCGCAACGATCAGGGCGATGTAAATGCCGGTCCTCTTGATATTGGGTAAATGCATGTATGGCTCCCGTTCATTACCGTAAGGGGTTAGGCGTAAAGGGATTACCGGATCGTTACCCGCCCTATCGCCTGACGCCTATCGTCTGTTAAACCATTTCTCCGAAGATCTCACGCATCTCAAGATACCGGAGCAGCCGGTCCACCTGCTCCTGGTTCGCGATTGACACATGTTCGTCCGCGCCGAGCGTCAGGATGCGGACGCTGGCGAGCTTCTCCAGGATCATCTTGGCCTGTTCGCCTTCTATGCCTGCCATCCCTGCAAGCTCATCGATCGAGATGGAGATCGCGCCCTTCTTCTCCCGCACCAGCTTGGCAAGGATATTGACCAGCCGGCTGGTATTGTCCCTGATCATCAGGGCCTCCATCTGATCGTTCGTCTCGCGAAGCCGGTCCGCGAGCCGCTTGATGAAACGGATGGCGATCTCCACATTGCTCCGAAGCAGGGTCTCGAAGGTCTTGCGGTCGATGACGAGCATGTCGCAGTCCTCGATCGTTTCGGCCGACGCGGAGCGCGGCTTGTCGTTCAGGATCGCCATTTCCCCGAAGAACTCGCCCTTCTCGAGCGTGGCGAGGGTCTTTTCCACACCCCTGATCTTCTTGCTGATCTTTACTTTCCCGGACTGCAGGATGAACATCTCCTCGCCCTTGTCGCCCTCTCGGAAAAGGACGGTACCTGCGGGAAAGCTTTTCCCGAACTTTGCGAACATTGGTGACTGCGCTTCTGCCATATCCTACCCCCTTATCGAATTGCGGATTTCGGATTTCGGATTGCGGATTTTATTAAGTTCTACCGGTCATCAATCCGCAATCCGCAATCCGCAATTCGCAATCCGCAATTGAACTACGTCTCCCGGTTTTCCGTCGTCCCTTTGCGCACGATAATGTCCCCGCATTCGCAGGCCTTGAAGAATGCCTCTGCCACCACGGGATCGAACTCCTTGCCCATGAACCGCTTGACCTCCTCCACGGCGGCCGGAAGGTCGGCGGCCTTCCGGTAGGGCCGGTCCGTGGTCATGGCGTCCAGGGTGTCCGCCACCAGGATGATCCTCGCGTGCAGCGGTATGGATTCGCCCTTGAGGCCGTCGGGATAGCCGCTGCCGTCCCATTTCTCATGGTGGGCGCGCATCACCTTCCGCACGGTCTTCATCTGCTCGATATGCCCCATGATGTCGTCGCCCACGAGCGGGTGCTCGCGCATGTGGGCCATCTCGTCGTCCGTGAGCCTCCCCTGCTTCAGGAGCACGCTGTCCTTGATCCCGATCTTGCCGATGTCGTGCAGGACCGCGGCAAGCCTGAGCTGGGCCATGTCGCTGATCGTCCGCGACATATGTTTGGCGATCGCCATGCTGTATTCCACCACCCGCATGATATGGCCGCCGGTGTACGGGTCCTTTTTTTCCACCGCGGCGGCGAGGGCCTCTGCCGTGTTCAGAAAGGTATCCTGCAGCTCGGCGTAGAGGTTTGCGTTCTCGAGCGCTACCGCCACCTGGTTCGCCAGCGTCCAAACGTCATCCAGGTCCTGCTCGGTGAACAGGCCGTTGTCCTTCTTGTTGATTGCCTGAAGCACGCCGATGACCTTCCCGCGGGAGCGGACCGGCACGCAGACCATGTTCCGGGTCACGAACTGGGTGATGTGCTGCGCCTTCTTGTAATAGCGGGGATCGTTCGCCACGTCGTTCACGAGGGCGGCCTGATCGTTCGCGGCCACCCAGCCGGCGATCCCCTCGCCCATGCGGAGCCGCACCTGCTTCAGCTGCTCTCCCTGTTTGCCGAGCGCGACCTCGAAGAACAGCTCGTTCGTTCTCTCGTCCACCAGCAGGAGCGATCCGACCTCGGCGTCCAGGAGGCTCGTCGCGGCCTCCATGGCCCGTTTCCGGATCTCGCGCTGGTCCAGCGTGGAATTCAGCACCATGGAGAACTGGGTCTGCATGGCCTTCCGTGCGGCCTCTTTGCGGCTGCTCCCCAGGAACTGGACATAGGCGACGTCGAGGGCGAGCTGCCCCGACAGGACCTCGAGCATGTCCTTGTCGTCCTTGTCGAAGGGCATGCCGTTGACCTTGTTGATCACCTCCACGACGCCGGTGACGCTGTCCGCGGTCTTCAGGGGAGCGGCAAGGATGTTCTTCGTGGCAAAGCGAAGTTCGGCGCTGATCTTGCTGCTCCACAGCGTGTCTTTCGCCACATCGGAGCTTAGGTAGGCCTTCCCCGACCGCGCCACCCATCCGGCGATCCCTTCGTCGAGCGGTATGCTCCGCCCGAGGAGCGATGCGGATTTGGGGCCCCGGCTGGCACGGAACACCAAGTGGTCGCCCTCCCTGAGCATAATGGACCCTGCCTGGGTGCGGGTGAGCTTCAGGATCACTTTGAGGTAGTCGCCGAGGAGCGTGTCGAGCTCCGCGGCCCCGGTCACGTTGTCGTGCAGGAATTCCTGCTTGATCTTTTCGAGCGAGACCAGTTCCTTCAGCGCCTGCGCCTGGATGCGCAGGGTATCAGTGGCCTGCTTCTGCGCTGCCGGCCGCTTCGGTGCGGCTGCTTTTTTGGCCGTTGCAGGTTTTTTCGTTGCCGCTTTCCTCATGGGACAAGCACCTCCTTCCGGCAGGCCTTACTGCGTGACCGTAAGGACGCCCTGCTTCAGGGCCTTCACGAACGCGGCCGCCTTTGCCACCAGGTCCGGTGAACCGCTGTTCTCCTCGATCACCTTCACCAGGGCGCTCCCCACGATCACCCCGTCAGCGCCCGACCCCGCCACCTGCGCCGCCTGGTCCGCCGTCGCGATGCCGAATCCCACGGCGACGGGCTTGTCCGTCTGCGCCTTGATCCGGGCGAGGGAATCCTTGATGGCCGCCTGTTGGAGGCCGAGGTGGGAACCGGTCACGCCGGTGAGCGAAACATAGTAGATGAAGCCCTGGGATACCTTGCTGACCGCCTTGATCCGGTCGTCGGTGCTCGTGGGCGCCAGCAGGAAGATCGTATCGAGCCCCGCCTGCTTCGCCAGGGCGATGAGCGCACCAGCCTCCTCGGGGGGGAGGTCCGGCAGGATGACGCCGTCCAGGCCCGCGGCCACCGCGTCGTTCACGAACCGCTCCTCTCCGTAATGGAAAATGAGGTTGTAGTAGGTCATAATGATGAGCGGTATCTTGCTTTCTTTCCTGACATCGGCCACGAGCCCGAGCACGTCCTTGATGCTCGTGTGGTGCGTGAGCGAGCGGAGAGCTGCCTTCTGGATCGTGGGGCCGTCCGCCAGCGGATCGGAGAACGGCGCGCCCAGCTCGATTATATCACAGCCCGCCTTTTCCATCGCGAGGATGATCGACTTCGTCGTGGCGAGATCGGGGTCCCCCGCCATGATATAGGGGATCAGCGCCTTCTCGTTCTTCTTCTTCAGCCGGTTAAAGGTGTTCTTGATGCGTGACATGGCGCCTCGTCTCGTGCGTTGTATTCTTTCAGTTCTTCTGCGCCCCAACCAGTTGCGGCGTCTGCTCGTTGTTGTATTTCTTCCGGGCGATGCTCGACACCTGCGGCTTTATGTAATCGAATAGCGATGCGATATCGATCGAGCCGTCCTGCTTCACCACGTCCTCGTTCTTGATGCCCTTCAACATGAAGTAGGTGAATAGTCCGTGCCCCTTCTCGTCGTACGTGGAACTGATCTGATCGCTTGCTGACGCTGACAGCACGGTCATGTTCTTGCTCAGCATCGCGGGATTCTCGGTCGACAGGACGATGGGTCGTGCTCCCTTGGCGATCACCGACCTGCCGCCGGCACCGGAGAAGCAGGAATCGAGCGCAATGATCACTTCCTTAGCAGGCATTTTGCCGAGAGCATCATACATCCGCTTGAGGGAATATCCGGTCTCGTCTATAAAAGATGGATCTCCATCATAAGGGACCAAGTAGGCGTCACCGGTCTTGGGATTTGGGGCTCCGTGGCCTGAGAAATAGATAAAGACGGAACTATCTTTCGCAACATTGTTCGGCAGCCACTTTTCAAAGTATTTTATAAAATCCGTCAAGGACGCGCGGTCGTTCGTGAGTGCAATAACATTCTCATCAGGATAGCCCATCACCTTTGTGAGATATTCTGTCATTGTCTTTGCATCAGCCACCGCATAATCAGCCTTTGGAAGTTTCTGGCGATAATTCTCAATGCCGATAACGATAGCGTAGGAGTTTTTATTTAGTTTTGCTTTTATTGCAGGAAGTTCGTCAACATCGGATTTGGCAACAATGGAAGAAGGTGTATTTTCAGGAAGCCGGACCGCAATTTTCTGCTTTTCAAACTTCTGGAGCAATGCCAGACCTTCTTTACCACCTCTCTCTCTCAGTCCGTCAAGCGCTTCAAGAACTTGGCTTGCATCATCAACGTCAGCCCCTCTTTCAAGTAAATATTTTACGCTCTTAATATTACCATGATATGCGGCTATTGCCAGAGCAGTCCCGAAGAGCTCATTTGCTCTTACATCAATGTCAGCGCCTGCATCGAGCAAGAGTTTTATTGCCTCTGTGCAACCAGATCTTGCAGCCATATGCAAAGGTCTCAACCCTCCACCACTAGCACCATAATCTGTCCAACCTGTTGCATTATTTATATCAGCTCCTTTATGTATTAAATACTTTATCGCCTCAATACGGCAGTAGTATGCAGCTTGGCTTAAAAGCGATCCATTCATACTACCTCCTACTATAGCGTTTTCATTTATATTTGCCCCCTGATCGAGCAGTTTCTGGATGGCAGCGATGTCTCCATCTCTTGCAGCCCGTGTCAATGCGGTCCCGCATCCAGCCAACAAAATAAGCATCGGAAACAATAAGATCAATCCCGATATTCTTTTCATAATGCATCTCCTGAAATCCTACCGGCTCGGTCTATCGCAGGGGTTTATTCTCCTGCAACCATCTTAGGGACAGCGCATTGATCATTCATCATGAAATCTTTCCCCGTCATCGCCCGCTCCCGCCATGCCGCACGTCTTCCAGCTCCACGCCCTTGATCTTCGCCACCTGCATCACGTCCTTGTCGCCGCGGCCGCGCGTCATCCGGCTTTTTCTTTCAACCATGCATTGATCAATGCATCCTCGTTCATATGAAGTTTCTTCGCTTTGCTCCTTATTTTCTCAAACAGCGCCGAATCCACGCCAACGTACTGTTTTTTAGATACGTCGAACTTTATGTTTTTAACTTCCACCGCTTCTTCACGTTCGAACAGATCGTGTTCATCAAAATAATCGCTCGCTTCCAGGATCGTCATGCTTTTTGATTTACTTTTTTTCATATTTCCTCCGCTCACGGTCATTCATGTCCCGTGCTGTTACGATAAGCGCCTTATCGGTCAGCTTCCTGATGAAAAAAACCGACAGATAACGCCCATCTTCTGTTCTCCCAAGCGCATTGTAAAGATGTTCCCCTTCAACATCGCCGCTCTCCCGTTTGAAAATACGACATTTACCCGACAACACATCCTCAACCTCATGTGGAACGATCCGGTGCTTCCAGGCAAGTTTTTCAACGATGGTTTCCAGCCATATAATGTCTTTAATGACTATCGGCACAGAATGCTCCTTTTGCCTACAGTTCCACGCCCTTGATCTTCGCCACCTGCATCACGTCCTTGTCGCCGCGGCCGGAGAGGTTGCAGATGATCACCTTGTCCTTGCCGAGCGTCGGCGCGAGTTTCAGGCAGTACGCAACGGCGTGGGCGCTCTCAAGGGCCGGAATGATGCCTTCGAGGCGGGACAGGAGATCAAAGGCCTCCATGGCCTCTTCGTCGATGGCGTAGGTGTATTCGATGCGTCCCGTATCGTGGTAGAACGCGTGTTCAGGGCCGACCGCGGCGTAATCAAGTCCCGCTGAGACCGAGTGGGTCATCTCGATCTGGCCGTCATCGTCCTGGAGCACGAAGGTCTTGCAGCCCTGCAGCACGCCGAGGGACCCGCCGGCGAACCGCGCAGCGTGCTTGCCCCGCTCGATGCCGAGCCCTCCCGCCTCGATCCCGTACATCTTGACGGACGCGTCATCGAGGAACTCGGTGAACAGCCCCATGGCGTTCGAACCGCCGCCCACGCAGGCGACGAGGCAGTCCGGCAGCCCGCCTTCCATCTTCATGATCTGCTTCTTCGCCTCCCGTCCGATGACGGACTGAAAGTCCCGCACCATCATGGGGAAGGGATGGGGGCCGTAGACCGTGCCGAGAACGTAATGGGTGCTCGCGACGTTCGTGATCCAGTCGCGCATGGCCTCGTTGATGGCGTCCTTCAGGGTCTTGCTGCCGCTGTCAACGGGCCGGACGATCGTCCCGAGGAGCTTCATGCGGAACACGTTCAGGGACTGGCGCGCCACGTCGTCGGTGCCCATGTAGACCTCGCAATCGAGGCCGAACATCGCCGCGGCAGTGGCAGTCGCCACGCCGTGCTGTCCCGCGCCGGTCTCGGCGACCACGCGGGTCTTGCCCATGCGCTTCGCGAGCAGGACCTGGGCCAGGGAGTTGTTGATCTTGTGGGCGCCCGTGTGGCAGAGGTCCTCACGCTTCAGGTAGATCTTCGCCCCGCCCAGGTGATCGGTCAACCGCTTCGCGAAATAGAGCGGCGTAGGCCTGCCGATGAATTCCTTGAAATAATATTCAAGTTCGGCCTGGAACGCCTTGTCCTTCTTCGCAGCGAGATATGCTTTCTCCAGCTCATCCAGGGCCGGCATGAGCGTTTCGGGGGCGAACTTGCCGCCGTAGATGCCGAAGTGACCCTTTTTATCGGGCATGGTCAATTGATAACGCCTTTCTCCTTACCTCCTCCCCTTTGATGGGGGAGGAACGGAAGGTGGGGGTGATGAACGGGATGCCGAAAAAACTCCGGTCGTCATCCTGCGCTCGATAAGCTGCGGGGGATACTTACGGTCTCGATGCCCTCCGGACCTCGACAATGAACTTCTTGAGTCTGGCATGGTCCTTGATCCCTTTTTCCCGCTCCACGCCCCCGGCAACATCCACACCGTAGGGCTGCACGAGCTTCACGGCTTCGGCCACGTTGTCCGGGTTCAGTCCGCCTGCCAGGATGATCCTGCCGAAGGTCTTCGCGACAACGGCAAGGTGCCAGTCGAAGGTCGCGCCGGTGCCTCCCCGCACGCCCTCCCGGTAGCTGTCGAGCAGGTACGCGCTGACGCGGTAGTGCGCCATGTGCTTGATGCTTTCCTTGTCCTTTATCTGGAACGCCTTGATGACGTTATTGCCGAAGCGCTGGCAGAACTCCGGCGTCTCGTCGCCGTGGAACTGGACGCCGTGGATGCAGGCCGACTGTAAAATTTCCCGGATCCGCTCCTCGCGCTCGTTCACGAAGATGGCCACGGGCACGATGAAGGGCGGAAGCTGGGCGATGATCTCGGCCGCCTTGTGCGGGTCGATATACCGGGGGCTCTTCTTGAAGAAGTTGAACCCCAGGGCATCCGCTCCGTAGTCCACCGCCGCCATGGCGTCGTCGATGTTGGTGATACCGCAGATCTTGATTTTAACCATAAGATTTTTTTCACCGCAGAGTACGCAGGGAACGCAGAGGTGATCTGTTTTCTTAAGATCTTCTCCGCGCGCGCCGCGATCTCAGCGGTAATTCTACTCCTTTCCGAGTAGCTCCCTAACTTTCTTCCCTATGTCCTTCTCCCGCATCAGGCTCTCGCCCACCAGGATAGCGTCCACGCCGGCCTTCTCGAGCTTCACTACGTCGTCACGGGACTTGATCCCGCTCTCGCTCACCACAGTGCGGTCGTCGGGGATGTCCTTGAGCAGGTCGAAGGTCGTCTGCAGGCTCACGGTGAAGCTCGTGAGGTCCCGGTTGTTGATCCCCACGATCCGCGCGCCGGCGACAAGCGACTTGTCCAGTTCCTTCAACGTATGGGATTCCACCAGGACGTCGAGCCCGATCCCTTCCGCCGTTCCGAGAAAGTCCTCCATCTGGCGCTTGTCGAGACAGGCCGCGATCAGCAGAATGGCATCCGCCCCCGCGGCCCTCGCCTCGAATATCTGGTATTCGTCGATGATGAAGTCCTTCCGCAGCAGCGGAAGCCCGACAACCTTTCTGATGGCGCCCAGATACGCGAGGTCGCCTTGAAAGTAGTTCTTCTCTGTCAGGACCGAAAGGCAGGCCGCGCCGGACTCCTCGTAGGTCCGGGCGATTGTGACCGGATCGAAATCCTCACGGATCACGCCCTTTGAAGGCGAGGCCTTTTTCACCTCGGCGATGAGCCTGATGCCCGTGCCGGCTGCCAGGGCCTTTCCGAATCCCCGCGTAGGCCCGGCATTCGTAGCCCGCTGTTTCTGATCAGCGAGCGGGATCGCGCGCCTGGTTTCCAGCAGTTCCTTTTTCTTATATGCGACGATCTCGTCAAGGATCATAGAATCTTTCGCCATGGATGCTGTTGTAGGGGCGGCCCTGCGTGGCCGCCCTTGTCTGTCAGGGCAACCACATAGGGTTGCCCCTACAACATTCCGCACTCCGCACTGTTTCTATGGTCTATTCGTGAATTTCTTGAGCTCTTCCAGCTTCTTCATCGCTGCGCCGGAATTGATGGACTCGACGGCGATGCTGATGCCGTCCCGGAGATCCTTTGCCTTGCCCGAGGCCGTAAGACCGGCTGCCGCGTTCAGCAGCACAATGTCGCGGCGCGGCCCGAGCTGCCCCTTCAGGACCTCAAGCGTGATAGCGGCGTTCACTTTGGCGTCGCCGCCCTTCAGGTCCTCTGCCTTTCCCGCGGGGAGATCGAAGTCCGACGGATGGATATAGTACTCGTTCACTGAACCATCCTTGAACTCCGACACCTTGGTCCTGTCGGTGATCGTGATCTCGTCGAGGCCGTCCATGCCGTGCACGACGAAGGCGCGGGTCAGCCCCAGGTTGCCCAGGGCGCGGGCAAGGATGGTGGTCAGGTCGGCAGAGTATGCGCCCATGATCTGGGCCTTCACGCCCGCGGGGTTCGTGAGCGGCCCGAGCACATTGAAGATGGTCCTGATGCCGATCTCGCGCCGCGGCCCGATGGCGAACTTCATGGCCTGATGCATCATCGGCGCGAACAGGAACGCGATGCCGACCTCATTCAGGCATTCCTCCACCCGGTGCGCGGGCATCTCGATGTTGATGCCGAGTGCCTGGAGCACATCGGCGCTTCCGCTCTTGCTCGAGACCGACCGGTTCCCGTGCTTTGCGACGGCGACGCCCGCCCCGGCGACCACGAAGGCGACGGTGGTCGAGATGTTGAACGTGTTCGACATATCGCCGCCGGTGCCGCAGGTATCCACCTGGTACGGGGCGTCGAGCTTGATATGGACGGCTTTTTCGCGCATGACCCGCGCCGAGCCGGTGATCTCCTCGACGGTCTCGCCCTTCATGCGGAGGCTGGTGATGTACGCGGCGATCTGGGCGTCCGTCGCTTCGCCCTGCATGATCTCGCGCATCACGCCTTCGGCCTCGGCCTCGGAGAGGCTCGTGCCGGTCACTACTTTGGAAATGGCTTCTTTGATCATATTGACCTCTTAAACAACATCCGCCACGAAGACACTAAGACTCCAAGAAATTCTTCGTGCCTTCGTGCCTTTGTGGCAAGATTGGGTTTACAGTTTCAAAAAATTTCTCAGCAGGTCCTTCCCCGCGCCGGTCAGGATGGACTCGGGGTGGAACTGGACGCCTTCCACCTTGAACTCCTTGTGCCGTACGCCCATGATGATGCCGTCGTCGGTCCATGCCGATATTTCGAGCACGGCCGGCAGGGTCTCCCGCTTGATGATGAGCGAATGGTACCGCGTTGCCTCGAAGGGATTCGGCAGGCCCGCGAATATCGTCCTGTTGTCGTGGTGGATCATCGAGGTCTTGCCGTGCATCAGATAGGGCGCGCGGATGACGTCGCCTCCGAAGGCCTCGCCGATGGACTGGTGTCCCAGGCAGACGCCGAGGACCGGCACCTTTCCCGCGAAGTGCTTGATCACGTCGATGGAGATCCCCGCCTCTTTCGGTGTGCAGGGACCGGGCGAGATCACGATGCGCTCCGGCCGCAGGTCCTCGATCTCGCTGATCGTGATCTTGTCGTTCCGGTACACCTTCAGGTCCTGACCCAGTTCACCCAGGTACTGGACCAGGTTGTAGGTGAAGGAATCGTAATTATCGAGCATCAGTAACATAAGAGAACCTCAGAATCGTCTCGCGCAAAGCCGCAAAGACGCCAAGTTTGAAGAACACCAGGTCACGTTTGAAATTTTTATAAGAAATATCGTCTTGCTTCTTTAATCCACCTTATTCGAATCGTCTTTCTTTGCGCCTTTGCGCCTTTGCGAGAAACAAGCCCTGTCTTGCCTTGCTGTGCTGTGTCTTTCCTCAATTCCGCACTCCGCGCTCCACACTCCGAACTGATTTAATCCAATCCTTCTTCCGCCATTTCCACTGCCCGCATCATGGCCTTTGCCTTGTTCACCGTTTCCAGATACTCCAGCGCCGGCACGCTGTCGGCAACCACGCCGCCGCCCGCCTGGATGTAGGCGACCTTGTCCTTGATGACCAGCGTGCGGATGGTGATGCAGGTGTCCATGTTGCCCGAGAACCCGAAATAGCCCACCGCCCCGGCATACGGGCCCCTCCGCGTGGGCTCCAGCTCGTCGATGATCTCCATGGCCCGGATCTTGGGAGCGCCCGAGACCGTGCCCGCGGGAAAACAGGCGCGCACGACGTCGTAGGCGTCATGGTCCGGAGCGATCCTGCCGCGCACGTTCGAGACGATGTGCATGACGTGGGAGTACCGTTCGATGACCATGAGCTCGGACACCTGCACGCTGCCCATCTCGCTCACCCGGCCCACGTCGTTCCGGCCGAGGTCGACGAGCATGATATGCTCCGCCCGCTCTTTGGGATCTGCCAGCAGTTCCTTCTCCAGCGCCGTGTCCTCTTCCTCAGTTGCGCCGCGCCGCCGCGTGCCGGCGATGGGCCGGAGGTCGATCCTGCCTTCCTCAAGGCGTACCATCACCTCGGGCGAAGCGCCCACCACGGTCGTATCACCGCAGCGAAGGAAGTACATGTAGGGCGAAGGATTGATAAGCCGGAGCGCCCGGTAGATCTCGAAGGGCTCCGCGGTGACCTTGCGCTCGAACCGCTGGGACGGGACTACCTGGAAGATATCGCCGGCCTTGATATACTCCTTGGCCTTGAGGACCACCTGCTCGTACGCCGCTTGCGTGAAGTTTGACGTGAGCTTTGCGTTCTGCTTTGTCCTTTTCCTGACCCCTGACCCCTGACCCCTGACCCCTTTTCTGAGCTTCTTCACGATCGCGTCGATCTTCGCCACCGCTTCCTTGTAGGCCGTCGTAGCCGAACCGCCGTTCACGTGGGCGTTCGAGACCACCTTGATGCGGTGCGTGACCGTGTCGAAGATCACCAGCGTGTCGGTGATCATGAACAGGATGTCCGGCGTGCCCAGCCCGGGCTTTTCCCGGTCCGGCAGGCGCTCGAAAAAGCGGACCACGTCATAGCCCAGGAAGCCCACGCCGCCGCCGTAGAACCGCGGGAGCGCGGGGTCCGGCACCGGATGATAGTCGGAAAGAATGTCGCGGACGGCCTCCAGGGGATCATGCTCGAAGGAGCGTGTCTCCTTCTTCCCCTGCCGGATGATCTCGACGGTCCTGCCGAAGCTCCGGACCACGACCTCGGGCCTGCTGCCCAGGAAGGAGTACCGCGCCCACTTCTCGCCGCCCTCAACGGACTCAAGCAGGAAGGAATACTTGCCGTCGTCGATCTTCAGGAACGCCGAGACCGGCGTCTCCATGTCGGCGAGGATCTCCCGGTACACGGGGATCAAGTTCCCCTGTTTTGCCTTTTGTTTGAATTCTTCGAGTGAGGGATAGATCATAAAAGCCCTTGCTAATAAAAGAGTTTTTACTATACCAAAAGGGCGATAGGACTGCAATCAGAAAAACCGGACATGAAACAAGCCGTATTTTGATTCCTCGCTTGCCATTTTTCAGCAATTGTAATACTCTTTTCTGCATGAACAAACCTGCTGCCCAGCCCGGCATCCCCTGCCCACCCGAGGTCCTCACCCTCGTTGAACATTTCGAGCGAAACCGCGACGAATACAGATCCGGCCAGTACAACGAAGCCCAGCTGAGGCTTCAATTCCTCAATCCAATGTTCGAGGCCCTCGGCTGGGACATGTCCAACAGGGCGGGCAATGCCGAGGCGTACAAGGATGTTATCCACGAAGACGCGATCAAGATCGGCAAGGAGACCAAGGCCCCTGACTACTGCTTCCGCATCGGCGGCGCCCGCAAGTTCTTTCTCGAAGCAAAGAAGCCGTCGGTTTTCATAAAAGAGGACATCCCCGCCGCTTTCCAGCTGCGCAGATACGCCTGGTCAGCCAAGCTGCCTTTAAGCATCCTTTGCGACTTCGAGGAGTTCGCGGTCTACGACACCCGCATCAAGCCCGACCGAAACGACAAGGCCTCGACCGCCCGCATCCTCTATCTCAATTACAAGGACTATGCCGAGAAATGGGGCGAGATCGTCTCCGTCTTCTCCAAGGACGCGGTTCTCAGGGGCTCCTTCGACAAATACGCCGAAACGACGCGGCTCAAGAAAGGCACAGCAACGGTCGATGACGCATTTCTGACGGAGATCGAGGATTGGCGTGACATGCTTGCCAAGAACATTGCCCTCCGGAATGCCGATCTTACCACGCGGGAACTGAACTTCAGCGTCCAGCGCACGATCGACAGAATCGTATTCCTGCGCATCTGCGAGGACCGCGGCATCGAGGAATACGGCCGGCTCCAGGCCCTCCAGAACGGGACCAATTCCTATAAGCGCCTCGTTCAGCTCTTCTCCCAGGCAGACGACCGGTATAACTCCGGCCTGTTCCACTTCCAGAAGGAAAAAGACCGCCACGAAGAGCCCGACACCCTCACCACAAAGATCGAGATCGACGACAAACCCTTAAAGGACATCATCAAGCGGCTTTACTATCCCGAAAGCCCGTATGAGTTCTCCGTCCTCTCCGCAGACATCCTCGGCCAGGTGTACGAGCAGTTCCTCGGCAAGGTCATCCGCCTCACCGCCGGGCACCAGGCAAAGGTGGAGGAGAAGCCCGAGGTCAGGAAAGCCGGCGGCGTTTACTATACGCCGAAGTATATCGTCGATTACATCGTGAAGAACACGGTGGGAACTTTGCTGAATGGGGACAGCGCCACACCCCCCTTAAATTCCCCCCTTGCCAAGGGGGGAGAAATCTCTCTCAACACCCACCTTCCTAAGGAGGGAATCACCCCTCTTAATTCCCCCCTTACTAAGGGGGGACATGGGGGGTCGAAGGGTCTAACCCCGAAAGAAGCATCAAAGCGCCGCATCCTTGATCCCGCCTGCGGGTCCGGCTCGTTCCTGCTCGGCGCATATCAATATCTTCTCGACTGGCACCAGGAATGGTATGTGAAGGACGATCCGAAGAAGTGGGCGACCAGCAAGAACCCGACGCTCTACCAGGTGCAGGGCGGGGATTATCGTCTGACGACCGCTGAACGCAAGCGCATCCTGCTGAACAACATCTACGGCGTGGATATCGACACACAGGCCGTGGAAGTGACCAAACTCTCGCTTCTCCTCAAAGTCCTCGAAGGCGAGAACAGCCAGACATTACAAAGCACCTTTATTCACGAACGCGCCCTCCCCGATCTCGGAGATAACATCAAGTGCGGCAATTCGCTCATCGGACCGGATTTTTATCAGAATGATTTATTTGTAGGGGCGGCCCTGCGTGGCCGCCCGGTTTCAGGGCAACCACATGGGGTTGCCCCTACGATTGACGACGAAGAACGCCTGCGCGTCAATGTCTTTGATTGGGATAAAGAGTTTGCTGAGATCATGAAGGCTGGTGGGTTCGATGCTGTGATTGGCAATCCGCCATATGGCGCGGAGTTTCCTGAATCAACGAATACATATATGAAGAACAGATTTGCAACCTTTGTTTTGCGCGGTGAAAGCTATTTGGTTTTTATTGAAAAAGCTATAATTCTACTAAGAAAAGGCGGACAGCTTGGGTACATCGTTCCAGATACATATCTAAACCTCGGATTCACTCAGCCATTACGTGATTATCTTCTACAAAATACAAAGTTGAGAGAGGTCATTTCACTGCCTTCAAAGGTTTTCTCTGGCGCGACGGTCGATACTACCCTCTTGTTCGCTGAAAAAGCAGAACGGTCGCTTTCGTATCACAAGTATTCTGTTCTCGTGAAGTCATTTACGAAGAAGAAGATTATATCATCTGTATCGCGACCCGATCGCATGTTCAGTGTTTCGACCGAGGCATGGCATAAGCAAAAGGCTTTTAATGTCAGCAGTGACAATTCCGAGGCATTGCTGATTAATAAAATCGAAAATCGCAAGAGTACGATTGAAGATGTTGCTGATATGTTTTCTGGCATCAAGGTCTATGAAGTCGGAAAAGGCGATCCGCCGCAAACGACGCATATTCGAGATACAAAACCATTTACGTCAGAGCGAAAGGAAAACAAATCATTTCAGCCTTTTTTCGATGGCAAGCATATTGGAAGATATAGTCTGCTATGGGATAAAAATAATTGGTTAAAATATGGAGCGTGGCTTGCGGCTCCAAGAGACCCGGAAAACTTTGAAGATGGGAAAATACTGATACGCAAAATAGTCGGAGAAACACTTATAGCCACTCAAATCCCAGAGACTTCATATTGTAATACGTTGTTACACGTACTTAAAATCAAGCCACACACTAATCTGCAATATCAATTTATGCTGGGGATTTTAAACTCAAGGTTTATCGGCTGGTACTTTAGGAAAAAGTTCCAAATCTCTGCTGACGATACATTCCCGCAGATAATGATCCGTGACATTATGCAGTTTCCGTTACCTGACGTGGACGCAGTTCCTCATGATAAACTAGTTTCCCTCGTCGACCAGATGCTTTCGCTCAACAAGCAACTGCCCACCGCCAAGACCGACCACGAAAAGACCGCCCTCCAGCGCCAGATCGACGCGACCGACCGGCAGATCGATCAGTTGGTGTATGAGTTGTACGGGTTGACAGAGGAGGAGATTAAGATAGTGGAGGCGTCTCATCAATGAAGGTGCTCAGGGATTATCAAGGCAAGTCTGTCCGATTGACCGATGAACGATTAGCACACATCAAGGAGCACCCTGAAATGGTCGATATGGAAGCTGCACTTGAGGAAACATTGCTCAAACCTCATCTGGTCATACGATCCGGAGCCGATACGTCGGCGAACCTGAACTATCGCTACTATTATGGTACCTTGGTTGGTGACAAGTGGTTATGTGCTGTGGTAAAGTATGAAGCAGAGGATGCATTTGTGCTTACCGCGTATCTGACTGATAAGCCGAAAAAGGGGGTACAACTATGGCCCAGCAAATAAAGGTTTGGTTTGATCCAGAGGGGGATTTCCTGGAAGTCCAGTTCTCTGAAAAGGCCGGCTATATGAAGGAAACGAATAACGAAGCAGTGATGGAGCGTGTGGACGAGCAGGGCAATGTGCTTGGCTTCACTGTCATGGGCGTAAGCCGTTTGACGAAGGAAAAACCGTTGATCGCTGATCTTATTCCGGCATAGGTGATGATATCAGCAGGCAAACTCCGTTTGGATGAACAAGCGGGACTTTTTTATCCCCCGACGTCGATAAAAGACCGCCCTCCAGCGCCAGATCGACGCCACCGACCGGCAGATCGATCAGTTGGTGTATGAGTTGTACGGTTTGACGGAGGAGGAGATCAGGATCGTGGCGGGATAGGCAGTGCAAAAATGAGATTTTATGTGGTAAGATGTTCGTACCTTGGCGGCAAGAGAGGTATAGGATATGTTCGAGAGAATAACATTCGACACTAAGATCATGGGGGGGCGAGCCTGCATTCGCGGGATGCGCATCCCGGTTTCCGTCATCATGGGCCAGATCGCCCATGGCGCGACCGTGGAAGAGGTGCTGGCCGATTACCCTGATCTGGAACGCGCCGACGTCCAACAGGCCCTGGAATACGCCGCATGGTTGACCCAGGAAGAAGTTTCCACCGTATAGAGTACACCTATGAGATTTCTGGCGGATATGGGCGTCTCCCTGAGGGTTGTTCAGTGGCTTCGCTCCGGGGGGCATGATGCGATGCACCTTCGCGACGAAGGATTGCAGCGCATGCCGAACGGAGACATCTTTGAAAAAGCCGCCGCCGAGCGCCGCATTATCATTACCTTTGATCTCGACTTTGGTGAGATCGTGGCGCTTGCCGGTGGGCGGTCAGTCAGCGTTATACTGTTCAGACTGCACAACGCTCGAACGCCGCATGTCATCGACCGGCTGAAAACAGTGCTGGAAGGTTCGCAGTCATCCCTTGAGACCGGCGCTATCATAGTCGTGGAAGAAGCCCGCCATCGTATTCGTCGTTTTCCGTTCGCCAAGGAATAGACGTCATAGCGTTCGACTTCGGAAGCAATAATCTTGATGCATTTTATCTCAGTCACGTTCACGAAGACCGCCCTCCAGCGCGGATCGACGCCACCGACCGGCAGATCGATCAGTTGGTATATGAGTTGTACGGTTTGACGGAGGAAGAGATCAAGATCGTGGAAGGGACTGCGGGAGAATAGAGCAATTAGTAACTAAGGAATTAAATTCTACTCAAAATGGCAAGAATATTTTCCGCAAAAAAGCGCAAGAGACGCAAACAGGAAGGGTTTCTTTGTGTATTTTGTGCCTTTTTGCGGCTAAGAGATTTTGCTTTCTTCGTGCCTTTGTGTCTTCGTGGCATATTTTGGTTCCGGCTTGTCCGGGTTAGGGACTGATTGGACAAATAAGACCGATGGACGACAAAAACGACATGAAGACGACGATCCTCCTGGTTGACGACAACGCAACGGACCGGTTGATCCTCCGGAGCATCTTCGAACATTATGGCTGCGCGGTCGTCGAGGCGGCGGACGGGCAGGAGGGGCTCGCTCGCGCACTCCACAGCATGCCCGACCTCATCATCTCCGATGCGTTGATGCCCCGCATGGACGGCTACCAGTTCCTCAAGAGCCTGAAGGAGGACAGCCGGCTCCGCGCCATTCCCTTTGTTTTTTATACGGCGGTCTACACGGGTGGAAAAGAGAGCCAGCTCGCCGCTTCTTTGGGCGCCGAGGATTTTCTGGTAAAGCCGCTGAGCGCGCCGGTCCTCTGGGAAAGGATATCGCAGATCAGGTCACGGACGCCCCGGTCGACCGCAGAGCAGCCCGCTGCCGTCATGGACGACGACTCCTTCCTGAAGCAGTACAGCGCGGTCGTCGCGTCGAAGCTGGAGGAGAAGGTCATCGACCTGGAACGCGAGATCGCCGAGCGGCGGTCGGCCGAGAAAACCGTCCGCCGGCAGCACGAGGAGCTCCGCGCGCTTTCGGCCAGGCTCGCCGATGCCGAGGAGCAGGAGCGCCGCCGCATCGCGCGGGAGCTGCATGACCAGGTGGGACAGAACCTCACGGCCCTCGGCATCAGCCTCAACATTCTTCGCACGCAATTGCCCCCGTCAGGCACAGTACCCCTCCATGGGCGCATCGACGACTCGCTCAAACTTCTTGAGGAGACGACCGCCCGCGTCCGGGAGCTCATGATCGAGCTCAGACCTCCGCTTCTTGATGATTATGGACTCGCCGCCGCCGTGGAATGGTACGCGAAGGAGTTCGGCGCACGCGCGGACCTTGTTGTCGAGGTGACCGCTCCGCGCGGGCAGCGACGCATGGACCCGGCCATAGAGATCACGCTGTTCCGCATCCTGCAGGAAGCGCTGACGAACGTGGCGAAGCACGCCTCGGCCTCCCGCGTCCAGGTGCGGCTGGAGGACGAAGGCTCCCTGGTCCGCATGACCGTGCGGGATGACGGCAGAGGATTCGACCCCGGCGTTCAGGTCACGGCGCAGGATCCGACGTGGGGCCTCCAGAACATGGCGGAGCGGGCCCGTATGATCGGCGGCACCTGCCGCGTCGAAAGCGCGCCCGGACAGGGCACGCAGGTGGTCGCGGAGGTAGCTGCATGAGCATTTCGGTCGTGCTCGCTGATGACCATGCCGTGGTGCGTGACGGGCTCAAGCTTCTGCTCGAAGGTCAGCGGGACATCACGGTTGTCGGTCTGGCGTCGAACGGACGCGAGGCGGTCAAACTCGTACAAAAGCTCTCTCCTGATGTTGCCGTCCTGGACATTGCCATGCCCGAACTGAACGGCATCGAGGCCGCGCTCAGGATCCGGGAGGCCTCCCCGCGGACGCGCACCATCATGCTTTCCATGCACGCGACGTCCGAGCACGTCTTCCGCTCCCTCCAGGCAGGCGCGGCCGGATACCTCCTCAAGGAATCCGCGGGATCCGAAGTGGTGAAGGCGGTCAGGGCCGTTCACGCGGGGAGACGTTATCTGAGCGAAAAGATCGGCGATGCGGGCAGCGTTGCCGGCGGCCCGGCCCTTTCCCGCGCCCGGAGCCCGCTGGAGCGCCTGAGCGAGCGGGAGCGCGAAGTGCTCCAGCTTGTTGTCGAAGGCAGGTCCAGTGCGGAGATCGCTTCCGCCATCAACCTTTCCCCCAAGACCGTGGAGACCTACCGCAGCCGCATCATGCAGAAGCTCGATGTGCATGATGTCGCCGGGCTCGTCAAGTTCGCCCTTCAGCACGGCGTGACCGGGGAAGAATAGCCTTCAGTCGTCAGCCTTCAGCCTAAGCACCTGCCCCTTCCTTTTTGTCATACTCTCCCTACAGACACCACTCCCGCAGCGTGTCATCATATGATCGTCAAGCACTGAACAAGACCGGATAAGGGGTTGTGCAGGGGTCAATTCATGGAAACCATCCTGATCGTCGATGACAATGCCCGTCTCCGTGCGCTGTTGCATGAGTGGCTTTCCCCGGAGTTTCCGGACTGCCGCATTCTCGAAGCCGCCTCCGGAGAGGAGGCCCTGAAACGCGCCGGATCGGTCCCGATTTCCATCGCCGTGATGGACATCGGGCTGCCCGGCATGAACGGCATTGAAACCGCCCGGACCCTGACCGCGCGGTATCCGCGGCTCCGGGTCGTCATGTTGTCCATCCATGAAGAGGAACAATATCGTCGGGAAGCCGCGACTGCCGGCGCACACGCGTACGTGCCGAAGCGACAGCTCCAGGACATGCTGCTGCCGTCGATCCGGGAACAGCTCGATGCAATTAAGATCGCAGCGCCGAATGCCGATACAAAAAGCGGCCATGAGGACGAACAGGGAGTCTTACTATGAACATTCTGATCGTGGAAGATGATGAGAACGTCCGCACATTCCTGATGCTGCTCCTCAGTGAACAGGGGCATGCTGTAGTGGAAGCCGCCAACGGGCAGGAAGGTCTTGCGCGGGCACGGGAGCACAGGCCCGGTCTGATCATCAGCGACGGGCTTATGCCCGTCATGGACGGATTTCAGTTCCTCCAGGCGTTGAAAGCGGACGCCGGCCTCTCGAACATCCCGTTCATCTTTCTTTCGGCGGTCTTCACGGGCCAGCGCGAACTGGAACTTGCGCGCTCCCTGGGCGCCGATGCGTTCCTTGTCAAGCCTCAGAAGCCGGCGGTGATCTTGGAGGCGGTCCGCGCGGCAACGGCGAAACCGCCTGCGACCGCGCCCGGCGTTGCCGGAGGATCGGCAAAATTGGCCGAAGAATATTCCCGGATCGTTGCGACCCTGCTCGAGGAAAAGGTGCGGCAGTTGGAGTCCACCACGGCCGAACTGGAGCGGACGCAGGAGGACCTCCGGGAAAGCGAGGCCATCTACCGCGGTCTGTTCGAGAACAGCCCGCAGCCCATGTGGGTCTACGACCTGGAAAACCTTGCGTTCCGCGCGGTGAACGACGCGGCGGTGCGGAAGTACAGCTTCTCGCGGCAGGAGTTCCTCGGCATGACCATCAAGGACATCCGGCCGCCTGAGGACGTGCCGGCGCTGCTCGAACACCTGGCCGGAACGCACGAGGGTTTTGATGAGGCCGGTACATGGAAGCACCGGAAAAAGGACGGGACCATCATCGACGTAGAGATCACGTCGCACACCCTGCCGTTCCTGGGCAGGAAGGCGGAGCTGGTCCTGGCAAACGATGTCACGGAGAGGACGCGGCTGGAAAAAGCCATCCGGCACGCATCGGACGAATGGCGCGCCACGTTCGACGCGATGACCGACGCTGTCGCGCTGCTGGACGCGGACGGCAGAATACTGCGGTGCAACAAGTCCATGGCGGCGCTTGCAAATAGGCCATTCTCCGAAATCATCGGACACGCGTGCGAGGAACGGTGCAACTGCGTCGGCGGTCAAAGGGAGGGATGCCCGTTCCTCAAGAGCCAGAGGACCCTGAAGCGGGAGACCGTCGTGTTCAAACAGGGAGAGCAATGGTTCGAGGCCTCGGCGGACCCGATCGTGGACGGAGCCGGAACCCTGCAGGGGGCGGTGCACATCCTGCAGGACATCACCAGCCGCAAACAGCTGGAAGACGCGCTCAGAGAGAGTGAAAGTAAATTCAGGAACTTTTTCGAATCTGCCAGCGACTCCGTGTTCATTCTCGACATGGAAGGGAAATTCATCGACATCAACAGGACCGGCTATGAACGCCTCGGGTATACCAAGGAGGAAATGCTGGCAAAGCGCGTTGCACAGCTTGACCCGCCGGAATTTGCCGCCAGAGTCCCGGAACGGATCGCGCAGATAGCCAAATACGGCCAGGCAGTGTTCGAGTCCGCGCACATAAAAAGAAGCGGCGCCATCATGCCGGTGGAGATCAATTCGAGGATCATCGAATATGAAGGCAGGAAGGCGGTCCTGAGCGTCATCAGGGACATCACGGAGAGAAAAAGATCCGAGGAGATGCTGCGGAAGCGCGAATTGCAGCTTGCGGAATCACAGAGGATCGCCGGAATCGGAAGCTGGGAGCGGGACCTTGCCACGAATTCCGTCTTATGGTCCAAAGAGCTCTTCCGCATTTTCGGATTGGATCCTGAACGGGTGGCGCCGAGCTACGAGATCCTGCAGGACCTCATTCAACCGGAAGACCGGGAAAGCCAAAAAAAGAGCGTTCAGGAGGCAATACAATCAAAGAAGCCGTACAGTTCTGACTTCCGCATTGTGAAGCCGGATGGAACGACGGCGGTCATTCATTCGCAGGGAGAGGTGGTATGCAATGAGGCGGGCAGACCGGTCCTGCTCAGAGGGACGGCGCAGGACATCACGGAGCGGAAGCAGATGGAGGACGCGCTCAAGGCCGCGGTGATCCGGACAGAGGATGAAAAGGCCAGATCGGACAGCATTATTGCGGCCATTGGAGACGGCATCAGCATACAGGACATGAATTTCAGGATACTGTATGAAAATGAGGCCCAGAAGAAGATGGTCGGAGACCATGTCGGCGAGCTGTGCTACATGGCGTATGAACAGAAGGAGGAGCGGTGTGAGGGGTGCGGAGTGGCGCAGGTCTTCAAGGACGGCGGCACGCATGTCGTGGAAAGGTCAGCGCCCACGGACAAAGGCTTAGTGTATGCTGAGATCACCGCGTCTCCCTTGCGGGATTCAAAGGGGGATATCATCGCGGGTATTGAGATCGTGCATAATATCACGGACCGCAAGAAGACGGAGAACCGTCTGCGCGAGCAGCAGCGTATCACCGAAAATATGATCATGGGCTCGGCCATCGCAACATTCGTCCTCGATGCCGAGCATAAGGTCCTGATCTGGAACAAGGCGTGCGAGGAACTGACGGGCGTTCCGGCGGCCGAAATGGTCGGAACAAGCAACCAGTGGAAGCCATTCTACGACTATGATCGGCCGGTCCTGGCGGACATCGTACTGGGCAAGCAGCCGGAAAGGCTTGCGTTTCTCTACGCAGACGTCTCGGCATCTGAACTCCTGCCGGAAGGCCTGCACGCCGAAGACTGGTTTGAAAACTTGAACGGCAGGGATCGCTATGTCGTCTTCGATGCCGCGCCCATCCGCAACAGTGCCGGGACCGTCATCGCCGCCATAGAAACGCTACAGGACATCACGGAGAGGAAAAAGCTTGAGGAACAGCTTTACAGTAGCAAGCAGGACTGGGAGCACACCTTCAACAGCATCACGGACATGGTCACGGTGCATGACAAGGACTACAACATTATCCTGGCCAACAAAGCTGCGGAGAAGATACTCGGCCTGCCGCTTCTGGAGAAGATGAAGGACCGGAAGTGCTTCTCCTACTATCACGGGACCGACCACGCTCCCGAGGGGTGTCCGAGCTGCGGGTGTCTCCAGACCGGCGCTTCCGCGTCGTTCGAGCTCTTCGAGCCGCACCTGAACATGTTCATCGAGATCCGGGCGATCCCTCGCTTCGACAGCAACGGGAACCTGATCGGCCTGATCCATGTGGTCCGGGACATCACGGAGAGAAAGAAAGCGGAAGAGGCGATCGAATACTACAACAAGCAGCTCACCGCCCTGAGTACGGCCTCCAACAGCCTCATGATAAGCACGAGCCTCGCCGACATCTATCAGAAGATATGCGATATCATGTATTCCGTTTTCGGCATGAAAATGGTTTGGCTCGGCATCGTGGACCCATCCGATGCTACTGTGCATCCCGTAGCGCATGCCGGTCAGGAGGACGGCTATCTTGATTCGATAACAGTAACATGGGACGATGCGCCAACAGGCCGGGGACCCGCGGGAAATGCGATCAAAACAGGAAAGGCCGTCCTTACCCGTGTGACCGACCCCGAATTCGCCCCCTGGAGGAACGAAGCGGAAAAACGGGGCTATGTATCGATCATGGCCATACCGCTTATGTCAACAAGCGGCGTCTGTATTGGAGCACTGACCTTCTACGGCGGCGAAGAAGCATTTCCAGCGGACAGCGTGCAGCTTATGCAGATATTCGCGAACCAGGCGGCGATCGCGATCGAGAACGCCCGGCTCGTTGTGGGGTTGGAAACCAAGGTATTCGACCGGACCCGGGCGCTGGAGGACACCAATTCGGAGCTCCAGACCGTGAACAGGGAGCTGGTCCTGCGACGGGAGGAAGCGGACGCGGCGAGCCGCTCGAAGACGGACTTCCTGGCCAACATGTCCCATGAGCTCAGAACGCCGCTCAATGCCATCATGGGGTTCTCTGAGATCATGCTCATGGGCATGGCCGGTCCGACCACGGACAAGCAGCGCGAGTTCCTGAACGACATTTCGAAAAGCGGCAATCATTTGCTCAGCCTGATCAACGACATCCTGGACCTTTCCAAGGTTGAGGCCGGCAAAATGGAACTCGAGCCGGAACCGGTCATTGTTGGGGAGCTTATCGGCGGTTCGCTCATGATGTTCAAGGAAAAGGCGTTGAAGCATGCCATCAAGCTGGACACATTCATTGAGCCTTCCGTCGCGGACCTCTTCGGAGACCGGAGAAAGCTGAAACAGGTGCTGGTAAATCTCCTTTCCAATGCGTTCAAGTTCACGCCGGATGGGGGCTCCGTGACCGTTGCCGCGCGACGGATAGAAGGTGAGAAGGTAGGAAAATGGGAAGATGAGAATAAAAACATGACTTCTCAACCTCTCAACCTCCCAACTCCCACTGATCTGATCGAGATCAGCGTCTCCGACACCGGTGTCGGCATCTCACCGGAACACCAGAAGAAGCTCTTTCAACCTTTCGTACAGATCGACTCCAGCCTGAGCAGGAAACATACGGGCACCGGGCTGGGGTTGAGCCTCTGCAGGAGGTTCGTCGAGCTTCACGGCGGCAGTATCCGGGTCGAAAGCGAACCGGGCAAAGGCAGCACGTTCAGCTTCATCATACCGGTCAAGCGGCCGTAGAGTATGGCAAAGAACAATTGCAGATTGCAAATTGTAAAGTGCAAAATGAGTTGAATCACACCATGGCCGCGGGCCATACCACAACTTTGCAATTTACACTTTGCATTTTGCAATGACAGCGGCTGAAAGCCGCGTTACTGTATAAGGAGAAGCGCCATGCAGGAAGCAACCAAACGCAAGGTCCTGATCGTCGACGATGAAGAGCTGAACCGCAAGGTCCTTTCGTTCATGCTCGACAATTACGGATATGCCTATGAAACCGCGGTGAATGGTAAGGAATGTCTTGAAAAGGCGCTGGTGTATATGCCGGATATGATCTTTCTCGACATTATGATGCCCGAAATGGACGGATTCGAGACATGCCGCAGGCTCAAAAGCGATCCGGAGACACATCATATCCCGGTCGTTATGGTAACAGCCATGGCGGACCGGGAGACGCGCCTCCGGTGCCTGGAGGCCGGGGCGAACGACTTCATCACCAAGCCGGTCGATACTTCGGAACTCCTCGTCAGGACCAAGAACCTCATGAAGGTCATGGAGTATGAGGACTTTCTGAAGCAGCATGCAGAGATCCTTGACGCCACCGTCCGGAAGCGGACGGAAGACCTTACCCGGACCCATGAAGCCCTGAAAAAAAGCTACATCGACACCATCCAGCGCCTGACCGTGGTCGCCGAGTTCAAGGACGAGGACACGGGCTCGCACATCAAGAGAATATCCCACTACTGCGCAGTCATGGCGAAGGACCTTGGCTGGTCCGACGACCGGATCGGCATGATCACCTACGCGAGCCCCATGCACGACATCGGCAAGGTGGGGATCCCCTCCGACATCATCCTGAAACCCGGGCGGCTCAACACCGAGGAGTTCGCCCTGATGAAGACGCACGCGACGATCGGTGCAAGGATCCTGAAGGGAGGCGACTCGGAACTGCTCGAGATGGCCGAGCGCATCGCCCTGACGCACCACGAACGGTGGGAGGGGGGCGGTTATCCGCAAGGCCTGCGGGGCGAGGAGATCCCGGTCGAGGGCCGGATCGTGAACATCGTCGATCAGTACGACGCGCTCAGGAGTCGAAGGCCCTACAAGGGGCCGTTCGACCATGAGACCGCATGCAGGATCATCACCGAGGGTGATGGGCGGACGAAGCCGGAGCATTTCGATCCCGCGGTGCTTGCCGCGTTTTCCGAGTCCCGGCAGCTCTTCGAGGAGATCTTCGACCGAAATGCGGACTGACGCGATCGGTTTGGCGGAGCAGGCATGACACACATAAAACTGATATCGGGTTTGCTCCTTGGCGGCGTTGCATACTGGCTTTTTGATTCCGCCATGGACGCATTTATCTTCCATGAAGGGACATTCCGGTCCCTGGTATTTACTTCTTCTCCACATGAGATCGGTACGCGCTTGATCATTATCACCCTGCTTGCAATAACGTCATATGTCGTTCTCCTTAGTATGCGAGAAAAGAAAGCGGAAGCGGACCTGCGCGAAAAGGAAAAGCTCCTGTCCGAATCCCAGCGGATCGCCCATATCGGGAGCTGGGCATGGGAAATAGAGGCCAGAACTATGACCTGGACAGAGGAAACATACCGCATCTATGGACGCTCGCCGGAGACCTTTGTTCTGTCCCCCGAATCATTTCTCGGTCTGCTCCATCCCGACGACCGGCCGGCGATGCAGGACTGGATCAGCGCCTGCCTGGCCGGGAACAACCCGGCTGACCTGACGGTTCGTGCGCTTCTGCCGGACGGCACTCTCCGTTTCATCAACGGCCGCGGCGGACTGGAGCGGGACGCTGAGAATAAACCGGTCCGAATGGTCGGCACTGTTCAGGACATTACCGAGCAGAAGTTGGCAGAGGAGGAATTGCTCCGGCAAAAGGGTTTGTTCAGCACCATCATTGAGAGTACTACAGAAGCTATTTTCGCTAAAGATACAACCGGGCGATACCACACCATTAACATAGCCGGGGCGGGCATGCTGGGCTATAGAGCACCAGACGTGATAGGCCGGACGGACAGGGATCTGCTGCCTGCTGAAACGGCCTATGAATTCCGCAAGACGGATGAACAGGTGATGTCAAGCGGTCAGGCCTACAAACGCGAAGAGGTCGGTGTTATCGAAGGCAAGACACGCGTCTTTCTCGCTCATAAGACGCCCTGGCGGGACAAGTCAGGCAACATCGTCGGTGTTATCGGCGTGTCAAATGACATCACCGAGCGCAAGCTTGCGGAAAAAGCGCTCCAGGAGAGCGAGGCGAAGTTTAGGACCATTTTTGAAAATTCCCTCGATGCGATCGTCGTATCCCGGGACGATAAGCATGTATTTGCAAACCCCGCGTACGTCAAACTGTTCGGATACGACTCGATCGAGGAACTGATCGGCATGCAGATCGTGAACACGATAGCGCCGGAGGAGCGGGAGCGGGTCCGGGAGTTCAAGCAGAAACGCAAGCAAGGGCTGGCCGTTCCCACTTATGATGTAACACGAGGCCTGCGGAAGGACGGCACAACATTCAATATGGATGTGCATGTGACAAACTACCTGCTCGGTGGAGAGATGTATACGCTGGCCATTCTTCGCGACATCACCGAGGCCAAGCGGGCGCAGGATCTATTGAGGCTGAGCGAGGAAAAGTACCGGAGCCTTGTGGAACTGGCGCACGACGGGATCATTATTGTTAAGGACGGCATCATCAAGTTTGCCAATACGCGCATGGCTGAACTGGACGGCAGCAGCGTGGAGGAGCTTCTCGGAACGCCCTACACGGCCCACGTCCATCCTTCGGAAATGCCGCGTGTCACGGACATGTATCGACGGCGCATGGCCGGAGAAGCGCTGCCAAGCACCTACGAAACAATTCTTCTGCGAAAGGACGGCAGCCCCGCGCCGTCTGAACTGAGCGCGGGAGTCATCTTGTACGACGGCAAACCCGCGGACATGGTGATTATACGCGACATCACCGAACGGAAGCGCGCCGAGGAAGCGCTCAAGGAGTCCGAGCTCAGGTTCAGTTCTCTGATGCAGACGGCAAGCGACGGCGTCATCATGTCGGACGCCGCCGGCGCTATTATGACCTGGAACATCGGCGCGGAGATAATATTCGGATACACGAACAAGGAGGCGCTCGGCAAACCGCTGACCATGCTGATGCCGGAGCGCTACCGGAAGGAGCACCTCAAAGGTCTGGAGCGGGTGAGCACATCGGGGACATCACAGTATCTGGGCAGGATCATGGATTTCCACGGGCTGAGAAAAGATGGAAGCGAATTCCCGCTGGAGCTTTCCGTGACCTCCTGGGTTACTCAAAAACAAGTCCTGTTCCTCGGCATCATCAGGGACCTCACCGAACACCGGAAACTTGAAGACCAGCTCCGCCAGGCGCAGAAGATGGAGGCGGTCGGACAGCTTGCCGGCGGCGTGGCCCACGACTTCAACAATATTCTATCGGCGATCATCGGCTACGGCAGTCTTGCCGAAATGAAGCTCCCGGAAGACCATCCGGTCAGATTGGACCTCGAGCAAATACACCAGTCGGCGGCCCGCGCGACGACCCTGACCCAGAGCCTCCTGACGTTCAGCAGAAGACAGCCCGTCAAAAAGGAATTGCTGGATTTGAACGCCGTGATCGGCACGTTCGAAAAGTTCCTTCTGAGGCTGCTCCGGGAGGACATCGAGATGACAACGCGCCTCTCAGGCGACGAGCTGCTGATCAACGCTGACCGGGGGCAGATCGAGCAGGTGGTCATGAACCTCGTCACGAACGCGCGGGACGCCATGCCGAATAAAGGCGCGCTGACCCTGGAAACGAAGCCGGTCACGCTGGATGAATCTTTTATGCACGCCCACGGCTACGGCAAGCCGGGCGAGTATGTCATGTTCTCCGCCTCGGACACGGGCATGGGGATGAACGAGGAGACGAAGCGCAGGATATTTGAGCCCTTCTTCACCACGAAGGAGCAGGGGAAAGGGACCGGCCTTGGTCTGGCAACGGTGTACGGCATTGTCAAGACCCATGACGGCTTCATCAGCGTTTATTCCGAACCCGGCAAGGGGACCGCGTTTCATATCTATCTGCCGCGCGTGCGATCATCGGAACGGGCAGAGAGGCCTGCCGGGCAGACGCCGGTCCCGCTGAAAGGCGGCGTCGAGACGATCCTGCTGGCTGAAGATGACGCCAGTCTGCGCAAGATGACCACCACGGTCCTCCGGCATATGGGTTACACGGTCATCGAGGCGGAAAACGGGCGGGAAGCGGTCGATAAGTTCATCGAGAACAAGGATGTCGTACGACTGGTCATCCTGGACGGCATCATGCCCAAGATGAACGGAAAAGAAGCCCATCGTGAGATAACGGCCCTTGTTCCCGGGGTGCGGTGCATCTTCATGAGCGGATACGCGGAAGATGTTTTTACCAAGAACGGTGCCCTTCTGGACGCCGTGGAATTCATTTCGAAACCGATAACGCCCGCCGCGTTTCTCCATAAAGTGAGAGAGGTCCTTGATCGATGATGCTCGCGAACTTGCCAGTAAAGCAGGGAATCTAAAATGCACGCTCCAGTAAATATTCTGTATCTTATGCTATAATCTTAATCGTTGCGCAGCAATTTACTGTTGCCTAAGCTTTACACAAGGAATGGCGCACTGCTCCAATAGGCCCCAAAAAGCTGATGCCGCGTTTTTTGCCATAATAACAGTGAGTTATGATCAGCAACACCCCTGATCCAATGCAGTTCATCACGCGATCCTGCCGGTAAATAAGTGTCTTGACCAGTACTAAAACCGAAAGGATGAAATAGCCCTTGATACAACGCAAGCGCATAGGCGACATCCTCCGTGAAGAAGGCCGCGTAACGGAAGAGCAGATCCAGATCGCCCTCCAGGAGCAGAAAAAGACCGGAGAGCTCCTGGGGGCGATACTGTTCAGCCACGGATTCATCACCCAGCAGGACCTGTTCCGCGTCCTTTCCCTGACCCATACCGACACCGGCACGCCGAAGACCCAGGATGATTCCCTCGAGGTCCCGGAGGAGATCGAGTCGCTCGTCAAGCAGAGCAGCATCGTGTTCCAGACGGACAGCGGGCTGGAGCGCAAACACGTCGATTCGGCCCAGTCCCCGCTCGTCCGCCTGGTAGACAAGATCATCATCACGGGCATCAAGCAGAACGCCACCGACGTCCACGTCGGGCCGGACGCCCGGGGGACCCGGGTCCGCTACCGCGTCGACGGCGCGCTCCATCACGGCATGCTCCTCCCGCGGAACCTGCTTAATCCGATCATCTCAAGGTTCAAGATCCTCGGCCATATGAACATCGCCGAAAGCAGGGTCCCGCAGGACGGAAGCGCCGAGTTCCTCCATAAGGACAAGAAGCTCGACCTCCGGATCTCGACCTTCCCCCTGATCAACGGAGAGAATATCGTCGCGCGGATCCTCGACAAATCGCACCTGAAGCTCGGGCTGGACACGCTGGGGTTCAAGGAAGCCGACATACAGCTTATCAACGAGACGCTGAAACTTCCGTTCGGCATGATCCTCGTCACCGGCCCGACCGGATCGGGCAAGACCACGACGCTCTACTCCTGCCTCAGCATCATCAATACCGTGAGCAGAAACATCTTTACCGTGGAAGACCCTGTAGAGTACCAGATCCCTCTGGTCAGGCAGTCCCAGGTGAATGTCAAGGCGGGCCTTACCTTCGCGACGGGCCTCCGCTCCATTCTCCGGCAGGACCCGGACATCATTCTCGTCGGCGAGATGCGGGACCTGGAAACGGCGGAACTCGCGGTGCGGGCGGCCCTGACCGGCCATCTCGTCTTCAGCACGCTCCACACGAACGATGCCGCTTCGAGCCTGGTCCGGCTGGTCGACATGGGCATCGAGCCGTTCCTCATTTCGTCCACGCTGGACACGGTCATCGCCCAGCGTCTGGTGCGCAACCTTTGCCCCGCGTGCCGGGAGGCGCTGCCGGCGCAGCATGTCCTCTACGGAACGCTGGCTGTGGATCCCCGGCAAACACCCCTCTACCGGGCGAAAGGCTGCGATGAGTGCCGGGGCACCGGCTACCGGGGCAGGTCGGTCATCTATGAGATCCTCAAGGTCACCGCGGGGATCCGCGATCTGATCAACCGGCGGGTGGGACTCGACGACATCAAGCGGCTGGCGGTCGAGCAGGGATTCAAGGACATGTACGAGAATGGACTGGACAGGGTCAGGTCGGGGTCCACGACCATCGAGGAGATAAGCACCGTGACCCGGACGGGTACGTGACGATGGCGACCTATACCTATCGCGCGATCGACGCCAACGCCAACATCCTCGCCGGCAAACTGCAGGCCCGGGATGAAGCCGACCTTGAGCAAAAGCTCATCCGGCAGGGCCTGACCCTCATCGAAGCCGTCAAGGCCGGCCTGCTCGATCTTGCCGGCGGCGCCGTACGGTTCGATCAGCAGGACCTCGTCAATTTCAGCTATTTCCTTCACATGATCATCACCTCGGGCATGTCCATCATGAACGGCCTGGGCGACCTCATGGAAAACGAGGAGAACGGGAAGATCGCGCAGGTGGCCGGTCTGGTCTACGCCAAAGTTGAGGCCGGCATGTCGCTGTCCGAGGCCATGCAGGAATATCCGGCGGTCTTCCCCGACTATTATGTCCAGATGATCGCGGCCGGCGAGGCCTCGGGCAAACTTGAAAAAATGCTGACGGACCTCATGCGGTATCTCGAATGGCAGATGACCTTCAGAAAGACGGTCCGTTCGGCGCTCGTCTATCCGGCCATGGTCCTGAGCGCCATTACCCTCCTGATCATCGCGCTCTTTGTCTTCGTCTTCCCGAGACTGGTAACCATCCTGATCGGCCTTCGGGTAGAGCTGCCGCTTCCCACCAGGGTCATTATCGCCGTCGCCGGGTTCGTTAGCGGCTATTTCGTCTTCATCGTTCTCGGCATCGCCGCAGCCGCGGTGCTCTTCAAGCTCTGGCTCAAGACCTATGGAGGCCGCAGGGCCTTTGATTCATTCCTGCTGTCGATCCCGCTTATCGGCCAGCTCATCCGGAAGATCGACCTGTCCCGCTACTGCAAGACACTGGCGACGCTGCACGCGGCCGGTCTGAACGTGGAGAAGACCTTCCTGATCTCCGCCTCCGTCGTGCGCAATGTCGTCCTTTCCGAAGGACTGGCCACGGTCACCGAATCAGTGGTCAACGGTGAAGGGATCGGGCCGTCAATGATGAAAACAGGGATATTCCCGTCACTCGTCATCGAGATGGTCTCCATCGGTGAGAAAACGGGGAACCTGGACACCGCCGTACAGCGGGTCAGCGACATGTTCGACAAGGAAGTGCCGGACACCCTTAAAAAGGTGTTCAGCTACTTCGAACCGCTCATCATCGTTCTGCTCGGGGTCCTGGTGCTGGGGGTCCTGCTGTCGGTGTTCCTGCCTATCTACAAGATCGCGGGAGGGGTCCGCGTCCGATGATCCGCGCGCGCAGGGAAAAAGGCTTCACGCTGATCGAGGTCATCGTCGTCATGGCCATCATCTCGATCCTGGCCGGGATCATGATCCCCATGGTCTATCGTGTATGGGAAAGCAACGATGAGGAACTGACCCGGACGCGCATGCGGGACCTGAAGATCGCCCTGGTCGGCGACCGCAGGATCGTGCAGAATGGCGTCAGGACCCATTTCGGATACACAGGCGATCTGGGGCAGCTGCCCGCGTCGCTGACCGACCTTATCACAGACCCGGGCGTAGCGAACTGGAACGGTCCGTATTTGCCCGCCGGATTTGATACGACCACCTTCGACAAGGACGCCTGGGACCGGGTCATCGCGTATGGTACGACGACGGACGCATCCGGCAGACGGATCGCCGCGGCCCTGACGAGCTACGGCGCGGACGGCGCCGCGGCCACCGCCGATGACATCGGCGATCCCGATGTACAGGTCTCCCTCCTGGAGGTCACTCCCGTGTCCTCACTGCTCGGGAACATAAGCATGACCTTTCAAACGGCCCCTCAGGCGCCCCGGAGCCTTTACCTCGGGGTCCTTGCACGATACCGGAACGGCTCCGGCGTTGCGGTCACGAGGACCTGCTGCGACAGCGCCGTCAAGGTCATTACGGGGTCCGCCGGGAATGCGCAGGTCAACTATACCCAGGATTTCTCCTGCGCGCCTCCCGAGGCGCTTCCGGTCGGGTTCGTTTTTGTTTCACCCGGCGTCTTCTCGGACAGTTCCTGCACCGTCTCTTTGGGAGGAACTCCGCTCGAATTGGCAGTGAGCGCAAGCGGCGGCACGTTGTTCGTAAATCTGCAGATCCAGTCAGTAAGCCCCTAACCCGGACAAGCCGGAAAAGATTATTGGCCACCGAGTTCATAGAGAACACAGAGGAAAACGAAAACCAGGCTGGATTTATAACTACTTTCAAGGTCTTCTCTGTGCCCTCTGTGTTCTCTGTGGTAAAATTCTTCTGGCCATTTTGAGTAGAATTTGATTCTTTAGTAACTAGCGAAGGGACCGGCATGAAGAATATATTGTTCGATCTGAGAGGACAGGGGCTGAACGTGCTGATCACCGACGGGAAGACCGTCCAGTACCGGAAAAGCTGCGAACGCTTTTCCCTTCAGGACAAGGCCCTTGCCGGAAAGGTCCTTGCGGACATCGGCAGTGAATCGGGCGTCAAGCTCGACAAGGCGCATCTCATCCTTCCTGCCGAAGATGTGGCGGTCTCCATCCAGCGGACGCCGCTCATGTCCGGTGCGGACGCCGAAAAGGTCATCCGGAGAAGAATGGTCAAGGAGACCGGGGACGCGTCGCCGATCCTCGGCGTGTATCCGGCAGTTTCGGGCGGAGGCGACCGCCAGGCATTCATCGTGGAGACCGTCAAGCGCGATCCGCTTTCCTCACTGGTCGGATTTTTCGGGGACCTCGGTATCCGGATACAGACCGCCTCAACTGCCCTCCCTTCGAACCTGAAAGCGCTGCACCAGATCCAGGGCGAGGCCCTTCACGCCATCGCACTCCTGGAGATCACGAAAGACTACATCGAACTGACCGCACTGATGGGAGCCCAGGTCCTCTTCTATCATAAGATGTCCATCCCCCCCGTCGACCGGGAAAAGGAGCTCGAAGAAGGCAAAACGCCCGAACGGATCGCGAAGCTGCAGGTCTACCGGACGGCCGAACTGGTCTATACCGCGCATGCTGCGTACCAGCACGACCACCCGGACACACCGCTTGCTAAATTGTGGATCGCCGGGTCGGGCAGCACGCTCTCCGGCATCAGCGATGTGGTCAAGGAATCAACGGGCTTCGACGTCTCGCAGCTGAACACCTTCGGGGAATCGGTCGAGGACGGCTATCTCTACACCGCGCTCCACGGCCTGGCCCTGGGCCTGCTCGACGGGACCGCGGTCAATTACCTTCCCCGGGACCTTTCCTGGCAGCTCCCGCTGGGAAAGACCGCCCGCATGGCGACGGCCGGTGCGATCGGCCTGGTCCTCATCGTTACCGCTTTCGCAATGGAAACGCAATACGGCAGAACAAAGGCCCTCCTGGAGACCAGGCTCCGTGAATCGACCGCCCGCGAGCAGCCGGGCAAGGGAACAGACCCCTATCTGCGTAACCGGCAGTATCTGACGCGCCTCATGTCCTCACAGACCGCCTGGTACCCGATGCTCGGCTATCTCGCGGAAAAGACGCCCGACGGCGTGTATATCGGCGGTCTGACGTTCCAGGTCCGGCAGGAAATCCCGTCGCTCGAGATCGACTTCGTGACCCCCTATCCTTCCCAGGTCGGGACCAACAAGCTGCTGACGCGCATCATCGCCATGATCGACGGATTCAGCGGCTTGCGGCGGCGCGGTGAACCGTCGATCTCCATCATCGGCCAGGGCGGGGACAAGCTTCTGCACTTTAAAGTCGCGTGCGAGGTGACCCCTTTATGAAAAAATACGGGACTATCATCTTTCTTGCAGCCTGCATCATCCTGGTCGCCGCTGTCGCCTTCTATGCCGGCGGGCGGTTCCGGGGAATATCGGCGATGCAAAAACGCGTCGCGGAGCTGGAGCAAAAGCAGAAGGAGGCGGAGTCTCCGGAGAACGTCGCGGCCCTCGCGATGCTTCGGAAGCATTTCCCCGAGAAGGCCGACGTATCTTCGTTCGTTGAGAGCATCTACATTCTCGGCCGGAGGGCCGGGCTGGAGAACATGGACATCGTCACCCAGGCCGTCTCCAAACAGAAACCGGTCCGGAAGACCTCGTCGCCCGATGCTGCCCCGGCGTTCGTACTGACGGCCTATCCGGTCAAGGTGACCTTCGAAGGGGACTACCGGGCAGTTGCCCAGTTCGTCCGTGAGATCCAGAAACTGGAGCGATACAAACGCATCGTTCAAATGGAAATGAAGCCGTTGAAATCCACAGTAAAGACCATCATGACCATCGAGCTCATGGCATACGAGGTGGCTCATGCTGCGTAATAAATATGTTATTGCGGGCCTCGGTGCTGTTCTGTTTCTCGTGCTTGTCTACAACATCACCTTCTTCTCCGGGCGCAAGAAGGGCATCGATCGCCCTTCCGCGGCTCCCGGGACCACCGTACAAGGCGGCGGCGACAGCACCTCACCGGTCCCCGCAAAGTTTCCGGAAAGCAGCGTGGCCGGGGAATGGCGTCGCGACCCGTTCTGGTATCCCGGCGGCAGATCGCGCGGCGCGCCGCAGGCCGGAAAGAAGACGCCGGGGCTTCACCTCGAAGCCACCATGGCCAAGGGCGGAAAGGCCTATGCCATCATCAACGGCGATATCGTGGGGATCGGCGAGCGGTTCCATGGTTATATCGTTACAGAGATCGGCGACCAGTTCGTCAAACTCAAAGGCCCCGGCGGAACAAAGACCCTGAAACTTACGGGCGACCCGACCGAGAAGGAGTAACACCATGCGGACAAAGACACCCTTGCTGCTGTTGACCGTAACATGCCTGCTGTTCTTTTCGTGCGCGGCGCCGCGACCTGCGAAGATACCCGATACCATGGCACTGTACAATATGCCGCCGGAGGAAGTCGCGCCTCCCACCGAGCAGGTGAAACTGCAGGATGAGTTCGCAGGGCTTGACACGGGCAAAACGTATTCGCTGACCGTGAAGAACGCGGAGATCAAGGACACGCTCCTTCTCCTCTCGCGACAGACCGGGTATACGATCATTGCCGACAAAGATGTGTCCGGCAGGGTGACGACCGATTTTCAGGACAAGACACTTCGGGATATCCTCTATGCCCTCTTGAAACCGTCAGGCTACTCGGCCTATGTGGAAAAAAACGTTATCCATGTCAGCAAACCGCGCCTGATCACCCGGACCTTCAACGTCAACTATAACAAGGGCAAACGGTCCTCAACGAGCACGATGAACGCGTCGGTGTCCGAAGGAGGTTCCTCAGGGTACGCATCGGCGGGAGGGAGCATCAATCTTAATCTGTCCACCGGCACCGGGGGAAGCGGCGGGTCGACCGGATCGTCCGGTTCCTCGTCGGGCCAGCAAGGCAGCGTATCGGTAAGGACATCGGGAGAATCGGATTTCTGGTCTGAAATGATCCGGGGGCTCGAGATCATGGTCTTTGGGGACTCGGGAGGCGGAACTGTCCACAGCGGCGGCAGCAGGGCCGACAAGACCGGCAGAAAGCTCGTGGTGAACGATCTCGCCGGGCTGGTCTTTATCAGTGATTATTCCGACAATATGGAACGGATCAAGACCTATCTGGAAGATGTGGAACGATCGGTAAAACGGCAGGTGCTTATCCAGGCGCACATCGTGGAGGTGTCGCTGAACGACTCCTTCGCCTACGGCATTGACTGGAGCTATCTGAGAACGATCGACGGCAGCAATCCGACGACGGTGAAGCTGTCCCAGGGCCTCATGCCGCCCGTTCCGTCCCAGGTCTTTCAGCTCAATATCGCCAACAGCAAGGTCTCCGCGCTCCTCGATGCCATGAAGGAGGTTGGCCAGGTAAACACCCTTTCCAGCCCGAAGATATCCACCATGAACAACCAGAAGGCGGTCATCAAGCTCACCACGAAAGAGGTGTCCTGGCTTTCGAACGCCGTCTACAACGCACAGGGACAGGTTTCCTTCAAATATTCCACACCGCAGGTCGATGAGGTCGGGATCTTTCTTGATGTGACGCCGCAGATCAATGAAAAAGGCACCGTTTCCATGCAGATCCATCCGAGCATCTCGGAAAAATCGAAGACCTCAACCTCTCCCGACGGGACCAGCAGCAAACCGATCATCGACATCCGCGAGGTCGATACCATGATCGAGGTGAGGAACGGGGAAACGGTCGTGATCGCGGGCCTCATCGTCGACAAGATCATCGAAACGAGGAGAAGCGTCCCCTTCCTGGGAGACATCCCGTATCTCGGCGCGCTCTTCCGTTATACATTCCAGGAAAAGAAAAAGACCGAGCTCGTCATTCTCATCACGCCCTACCTGCTTACGGAAAAGACGATCGCCGAGATCAGGAAGGAGCATGAGGAACGATTAAAGAAGGCCGGTCGTGATTTTTCGGCCACCCCGCTGACCCGGTAAGCGGCAAGCGAGGGACTGGTAAGCGACCGAGAGCGAGCGGCATGTGCCGTTCGCTCTCGTTGTTTCCATCCTGAAAGTCGCTCAACCGTTGTGCTGTTCCTTGCAGCAACCCCCTCCTACATCGCATCCACGGCAGTATCCCATTCCAGGTCGCCGATCAGCGACCACTGGACAAAGTTCCGTATCCTGTTCTTCGTATCCTCGGGGATATCGACAAAACGAAGGCCCATGCCGGGTTCCGTTTCCAGGATCGCGCCGAGGCGGGCCGCCCGGACCACCGTACCGGCGACCTGGATAATATCGGGATCAAGGGGTAGCGTGAACAAAAGATGCAACACTGTATTTTCCGACAAAGGTTCATGCGTCCGGAGGTACATTCCGCCCTCGGATATGTTGACGGCGCTCAAATATTGCTGGGGGACCCGTTCCTGGATCTCAACGCGCATGCGGACCGGCACCCGCGGTGTCTTCCTCGGCTCCTCGCTTAGTTGCCTCAGGACGTCGTAGAGCTGCGCAATGTCCACGATCGGCTTGCTCACGACAGCAGCCCACCCCTCGGGAAGCAGCGACTCCGGCAGGGTATAGTTATTGGTGGTCATGAGCGCCACCCGGGGAAGCTCCGCGAGGGACGGATCGGCCCTCATGGCAGTTGCCGCTGCGATCCGCTCATCGTCAGGCAGGTCGGCATCGAACAGCACCAGCGAGAATTCCTCCTTCTGCGCCAGCAGGATCCCCTCACCGACGGTCTTCGCCAGGACCGGCGCATACCAGATGCGGTTGAGCACGACGCCCAGATACATCTGGCCCACCGATGACCGGCAGATTACGAGGACCTTCTTCTTTTCGTTCATGGAGTTTCTCCCTCGATGTGCCTTGATCTCGCCGACCTCACGCCGCGGTACTGCCCTGCCGTGATGCTTGCCCCGCCTCTTCCGTTAGTCCTGGTGCTGGTTATAGATCTCGTCCATCAGGGGCGCGATCTTCTTGAACGCCTCGAGGACAACGGGATCGAAGTGCTCCGGCATGGTCCTTCCGTCCCCCTCGGCGATGATCTTGACGGCCTTCTCATGGTCGAAAGCCGGTTTGTAGGGGCGATGGCATCTCAGGGCGTCATACTGGTCCACGATATTGACGATCCTTCCCTCTATCGGGATATCCTCGCCCCGGAGCCCCCGGGGATACCCCTTGCCGTCCCACCGCTCGTGATGGTTCAAGGCGATGGATGCGGCCAACTTGATCCTCGGATAGGTCGAACCCGACAGGATCTTCTCGCCGATGGACGTATGGGACTTCATGATCTCAAATTCCTCTTTGGTGAGCGTCCCGGGCTTCAACAGGATGCTGTCCGGCGTCCCGATCTTCCCGATGTCGTGGAGCAGGCTGGCAAAGCTGATCTCACCAACGAACTCATCGGGCAGGTCCATTGCCTCGGCCATCTTGCTCGAATAGAACCCGATCCTTGAGATATGCACGCCCGTGTCGGTATCGCGGAATTCAGCCGCTGCCGTCAGTTTCTGCACCATCTCATGGCTCATCTCCTCGAGCTGTTCATAGGCGATGTCAAGCTGAAGCGTTCTCTTGCGCACGTCCTCTTCCAGCCTCTCGTTATACCGGAGGAGCGTGTCCTCGAAAGCCTTGATCCTCAAGAGGTTCTGCACCCGCATCGTCAACTCCGCCTGGTCGATGGGCTTTGACAGGAACTCGTTGGCGCCGGCGGACAATCCTTTCAATTTTGACTCGCGGTCCTGGAGCGCCGTCACCAGGACCACCGGTATGTTCTTTGTCTCCGGGCCCGCTTTGATCAGCCGGCATGCCTCGTATCCGTCCATAACCGGCATCATGATATCCAGAATGACGAGGTCCGGCCTGGCGGCGGCGCATTTCCGCACTCCTTCCCGCCCGTTGGAAGCAAGTTCGATATCATATCCCAAAGCTATCAGCCAGTGGCTCAGAAGCTTGAGATTGTTCTCCTCGTCGTCCACCAGCAGGATCTTTTCGTTTGCCATGGCCAGCCCCCTGTAACAACGGACTCCTGAAAAGCGTCTCCGCGGAACCTGAAACAAATATAGCACAAAGATTAAAGATCCCCGCGGCAAGCTGCGCGGTGTCTTGTCTTTTAATTATCCCCTCCCTGCGATGGGAGGGGACTAAGGGGAGGGTGAAGTATCGGGCGTTCACACTCATCACCCCCACCTAACCTCCCCCATCAAGGGGGAGGGCACTCCACGGGACTTTTACGCGTCCAGCAGCTCCCTCACCTTTGTCAGCAGCATCTTCGGCGAGATCGGCTTCTGGATGAACACGAGACCTTCCTCGATCGCTCCCTGCTTTTTGATCATGTCCTCCGAATATCCGCTCATGAACAGGGTCCGTACCCCGGGTTGTATCTTTTGTATCTCATTGGCCGCGGCCTTTCCGCTCTTCTTCGGCATGATCAGATCAAGGATGACGAGTAGGACTCGGTCACGGTGTTCCAAGAACATCCTGACCACCTCCTCGCCGTCCTCCGCGACAAGCACCGTGTAACCGAAGGACTCAAGGATGATCCTCATCAGATCTCTCAGCGAGGCTTCGTCTTCCGCGATGAGAATGGTCTCGGTCCCTCCCCGAGGTGAGGAGATATCCGCGACAAGCTGTTCGCCGGCCGGCTTATCGCTCTGCGGCAGCAATATCTTGAACAGGCTGCCTCTCCCGACCTCGCTGTACACCTGGATGAATCCTTTATGGTGTTTGACGATCCCGTAGGCGATCGAAAGCCCGAGCCCGGTTCCCTCTCCCACCCCCTTGGTGGTATAAAAGGGTTCGAATATCTTGCCCACCGTTTCCGTGTTCATGCCGATCCCGGTATCGGCAACGGAAATGGACGCGTATTTCCCGGGTGTCCCGTATCCATGAACGAATATGTAGTCGTCATCGATCTCCATCGATCCGGTGGTGATGGTCAGAGACCCGCCCTTCGGCATTGCGTCCCTGGCGTTGGTGACCAGATTCATCAGCACCTGTTCCATCTGTCCGACATCTGCTATTACTATCGTCTCCCGGTCCTCAAGTTTGATCGTGAGCTCGATGTCTTCGCCGAGGATCCGGGATACGAATCTCTCCATGTCGGTAACGATGCTGTTCACCTTGACGGGTCTAATGTCAATGTCCGACTTTCTGCTGAACATGAGCAATCGCTTCGTAAGATTTGCCGCCCGGTCCGCGGCGGAAAGCACCTCGCGCATGCGGTCCCTTGACGGGTGGTCCGCTCCCATGCCATCCAGCACCATGGACCCGTACCCGATTATCACGTTCAGAATATTGTTAAAATCGTGCGCGATGCCTCCCGCAAGCGTCCCGATAGCCTCCATCTTCTGGGCGTGAAGCAATTGTCCTTCGAGTTTCTTCCGTTCGCTGATGTCCCTGATGATCCCCGATGCATGGCGCTTGCTGTTCAGTAGGAACCCGGCCAGGGAAAGTTCGATCGGGAATTCCGTCCCGTCCCTTCTGAGCCCGGCCATTTCCATGGTCGTGCCAAGTTTCGGCCCCTCGCCGCTCTCCGTGAATCGCTTGAATGCCAGCGCATGCGCGTTCCGGAAACGTTCGGGCATGATGAACAATATGTCCTCTCCCATGACATCTCCGGCGCGGTAGCCGAACATCTTCTCGGCTGCCGCGTTCCAGTAAGATATCTTTCCCGCGTCGTCGAGCAGGATGATGGCGTCCGGCGCGGTCCGGGTTATGGCCTGCAGTTTACCTTCGCTGTCCCGCACGGCCTGCTCAGCCTTATTGCGCTGGGAAACGTCCAGCACCGCGCCAATGCTGGCTGTACGGCCCCCAAAGGGCGCCTGCGACTCGTATATCTCGATCGCAATGACCCCGCCGTCCTTTCCCATCCCCCTGATCTCGTACGAGCCGGGCAACGTCATTCCCTCTTTCCGTCTCCGGCGATGCTCCTCGACAATGGCCCAATCCTCCGGGACAGTGAGGTCCCGCGGCGATTTTGTGGTTATCACTTCCTCAGCGGAGTAGCCGAAGAGTGCAGCAAAGGTCCTGTTCACGTATTTGAACACGCCGTCCTGGACAATATAGATGCCGACCAGCGATTGCTCGGCCACGCTCCTGAACTTGTCCAGCGAATCCCGTAACCCTTTTTCCATGGACTTCCGTTCGGTGATATCGCTCATCACATGCACGAACCCTGACGCGGTACTGCTGCTGTCGATGATCGGATCAACCGTGATGTTGAACCACCTGCCGTCCATGAACAATTCCATGCTTTCCCGTTGCAGGGTCTTCCCCGCCTGCACCAACGGAGATGCATCCAGGGGGCCGTTCACGCCGTAGACGACGCTCCAGCATTGTTCGCCCACGATCTGGCTCGAGGATTTCCGCAGGAACGCCGACATGGACCGGTTGCACTGCTTGATAAAGCCCTCTGCGTCGATCAGGCAGACCGGATCGGCAATGGCATCGAACGTTGTCTGCCAGTCCCTGATCGCAAGCACAGCCCGCTCCTCGCTCAGGATGCGCTCCGTGATGTTGGTCAGGGCGGATAGGCAGAAGCGCGTCCCTTTTCGGTCCCGGGCCGCGAGGCTTTCCATCAAGACATAGATGCCATGGCCGGCCGTGCCGGATATCCTTACTACACAGGCTTTCTTTGCCGACGAGGAAAAAACAGCCTCCAGGTGGGCGGCTACGGTGTCCCGGGACGGAGCATCGATGAGGTCCGGCAGGGTGCGGCCGACCAGTCGGGGGAGTTCCCGGCCGAACAGCTCCGCCCCGCGTGTGTTCACCTCGAGGATCAAGCCGCTCTCATCCAGCGTCAGATAGGTTACCGGGGCGAAGTTGTAGAGGTCCGCATATTTGTTCCGCGATTCCTCGATCTCGATCTGGGCCGATTGGAGCAGGTTGTTCTGGATCTCCAGCTCGGTCTGCTGCTTCCGCACGTTCTCATCGGCGCTCTCCCGGGCGAGGCACTCTTCCTTTTCCTGCAGCGCCCGCTTGACGGACGGGACCAGCCGGCCGAGATGGCTCTTCACGACATAATCGGTCGCCCCGTGTTTCAGGCTTTCGACCGCGATCTCCTCGCCCATCGTACCTGTCACGAACAGGAATGGCACTGTACAGTGTTTTGCCGATGCGATCTTCAGGGCGGAGAGACCGTCGAATGCCGGGAGATTATAGTCGGCAAGGATGAGATCGAACTGCTCACGGCCCAGGGCAGCGGTGAAATCAGCGCGGTTAACGACCAGCACGATATCGCACGCTATTCCGCCGGCCGCCAGCGTTTCCCTTATCAGTTCGGCGTCGTTCCTGTTGTCCTCGAGATGGAGGATGTTCAATTTCTTGTTCATGCGCTACCTTTCGTACATAACGTTCACTTCGGACAACAACAATAGCGATTCAAAACACTGATAACAAGAACCATTTTCGCGCAAAGCCGCAAAGGCGCAAAGGAAAGCAAGGAACAATCTCTCAAAAACGGTTTGACATAAAAACCCAGTTAAAACATTTGCATCAGGTCTTTAAAATAATAGCAGCTTTTCTCATTCTTCTGATGTTGTCGTTCTTTGCGCGCTTGGCGGCTTTGCGAGAGACAGCCGTTCGCCATAGCTCTGCAATCTTTCCGCTTGACCGTGTTTCCGCTTTCAGGACCCTCACTTCGTTTTCACGCTCCCCGGCGGCGGTTCGTTGAAGACCGCCCAGAACAGGCCCAGCTCCCTGACCGCATTGACAAAGTCATGAAACACGACCGGCTTTACGACGTAGGCGTTCGCGCCGTTCTGGTAGCTCTGCACCAGGTCCGTTTCCTCGCGTGATGAGGTCAGCACAACGACCGGAATGAGCTTCAGGCTTTCATCCGCCCTGACCTGTTTCAATACCTCATGTCCGTCCAACTTCGGCAGTTTGAGGTCCAAGAGGATGACCGCCGGATTCCCCTGGGGACGGGATGCGTATGGTCCCCGTCGAAAGAGGTAATCGAGCGCCTCCACGCCGTCGCGCGCCACCTCGACAGCATTGGCAAGATTGTGATCTTTAAGCGCTTCCAGCGTCAGCTCCACGTCATTGGGGTTGTCCTCTACAAGAAGTATCTTTTTCAGATCGGCGATCATGTGTTATGCCTCCTTCTTTCCTGGCAGTGAGAAATATATTGTCGCGCCCTTGTCTATGCCGCCTTCGGCCCACGTCCTTCCTCCATGCCGGCTGATGATCCGCCGTACATTGGCGAGCCCGACGCCGGTCCCTTCGAATTCCTCGGAGCAGTGCAGGCGCTGGAACAGATTAAACAGCTTGTCCACGTACTTCATGTCGAACCCGACGCCGTTGTCTTTCACATACACGATGGCATCATCCGCTGTTTCGAACGGAGCGCAGCCGACCTCGATCACGGCCTGCTCACGCTGTCTCGTGAACTTGAGAGCATTGGAAAGCAGGTTAACAAAGACAAGCTTGAGCATCGCCCGGTCTCCGGAGATCTCCGGCAGGTCTCTGATGTCCCATCGGATGTTTCTCTCCCCAACCTCACTTTTCATATCATCGACGGCCTCTTTGAGCGTGTCCCGGAGCCTGACCGAGGACCTCATCATCTCGGTCCGACCCATCCGGGAGAACGACAGCAGGTCATCGACGAGTTTGCCCATCTGCGTTGCTGCTTTCGAAATGACATCCAGATAATGCCTGCTCTTATCGTCAAGTGACTGCGTGCGCTTGTTCAGCAGTTCGACGAATCCGGACATATGCCTGAGCGGCGCGCGCAGGTCATGGGACACGGAGTAGGAAAAAGCCTCCAGCTCTTTATTAGCGACTTCGAGCTGGGCAGTGCGGTCCTTGACGCGTTGCTCAAGTTCCTCATTCATTCTTTTGATCCGTTCCTCAGCCCGCTTGCGGTCGGAGACATCCCACACAGCTGAGATCATCAGCTGTTTATCACGAAGCGGGATGTTCTTTGCGCTGACGAAGGTGGTCTCTGCTCCCCTGCGGGTGATCGGCACGTCTACCCACAACATTCGCTCCGGGTCTCCACTGGCACAATCCTCCAGCACCCTTTTTTTAATTTTCTCTCTGAAGTCAGGATCTTCGTACGCCGCCTCCCAGAAAGTATCCTTCTCGGCAAGTTTCTCTCGTGTTGTTCGGTAGAACCCGGCAAAGTTTTCGTTCATAAAATCAAATTGCACGGCAGGGTCAACGGAATTCACCGCTATGCCGATAGGTAGGTTATCCAGAACTATTCGAATGAACTCTTCGCTTTCTCTCAGCTTCTTCTCCGCGAGTTTGCGATCCGTGATGTCGCGGATATTGCACTGGATGACCTTTTGGTGGTTCACCAGATAGACATTGCTGACGAACTCCACCTCGATCCGCCGGCCATCGGCAGTTTCCAGCGGCATGTCTTCATAACGGATGTATTCCTTCTGTTGCAATTCCGCGAAGTTGTCTTGGTTGGCGACGATATTCTTAAGGAATCCAAGTTCCCATATCTTCTTACCAAGGAATACTTCGTACGAAAAACCCAGCATCTCGATCAGGAAAGCATTCACGTCCACCACCATCCCCGTTTCGGCGTCGAGGATCAGAATGCCGTCTTTGGCCGTCTCGAAGAGTCTGCGGTAACGCACCTCCGAAGCGCGCAGCTCGGCTGTTGTCTCAAATTTCACCCGGTAAAACTGTGCGAGCTGCCGCCGCCAGACCAGCCCCACGCCCCCGCCCGCGCCCATGAGCAGAGCGCCGACCAGCGCGACCATCATCCACAGTTTTTCTCTCATCGGTTCATAAGCCTCAGAGAGATCCATGCGGGAGACCAGAAACCATGGAGAACCGGGAACAGCGCGCACATCGGCGATCACCGGTACACCCGCGTAGTCTCTGCCCTCCATAATGCCCTTCCGGCCCAGGACCGCCTGAGCAGCGGGAAGTTCTTTTCTTTCCAGCGAGCTTCGCAGACTGAGGGCCGTGTTCTTCTGATATCTGAGCTCATTCAGGAAAAGGGCCTCATTTCCTTCCCGCCGGACGAGCAGGGTTTCGGCGGTCTTGCTCGGCGTCGGCCAGCGGTTGAGAGATGGATAGAGGTACTGTTCGGGATCGATGCGCAACGCAAGGGTCCCCACTGCGCGGCCATTGCCCCGATCGTCGAGGATGGGGATCAGCACCGCCAGATAGACACGTTTATCATGTTCATTCCGGTAGAAATCCTCCAAGACAACCTGTTTCGTGCGCTGGACCTCAGCGGCGCGCAGTAGCAGATGGCGTGATATCGGCCGCCGCGCTTCAGGCGCCGACATTCGGTCCCTGCCGATACCATCGAGCAGGAAGACCCGGTCGTATTGATAACTTTTCTGAATATGCTGCAGCCACGCCCGAAGCCTTCTCCCGGTCACTTCATCCTCCGGTCTTTTCAAATAGCTACGGACCAACCCGGAAAAATTCCCGTTCTTATAAAAAAGCGCGGCATCCCCCAGCCGTTCTTTTCGCCAATGAACAATTCCTTCCACTTTCATATCGGCGATGGCGGATAGCTGACGTTCTACCTCTGTACGGTAGCGTAATTCGTAGCTCCGGAAATACATGAATCCCGCGATCACGATACCCGCCGCCAAAAGGACGAACACGAGCACGAAGGTGTACGAGGCGCGTGTGGTGGATTCGACATGCGAACGGGTCGTCCAGGCATGGGGAGCTGCCAAAGCAAGCAGTGCGGTGCCAAGGGCCATGAACGCCATACTGGTCAGCGCTGCCGGAGGAATGAAGGTGCTGCCGTACAGCATCGGCGTTCCGTAGAGATACGCCAGGATGAGCGTAAAGCCGATCGCGATCGTGCAGCAGGCAAACCACCATGCGAGGTTGGCCGCCAGGCGTTGATCGCGCGTCGACGGCAGAGACAGGAGATACGATAGAGACGATAACAGGAAGCAGAATGCCGTGACGGGAGACATATGCCCCACCGGCGTTTCACCCGGCCTGTTCACGATCGTAAAACCGAGATGTTCAGCATCAGGTTGTATACCCCGAAGAGACGAATTGAGCAGGAGCGCCGCCACAAGCGCTCCCGTGGCAGTGATGGAAAGACCGGTCCAATATGCCGACCGGCTGTCCGGAAGACGCGTGCGGATGAAAACAGCAGCGCCATACAGCATGAACATCACCGCCGTGCTCGGCGCCACCGGTATCATGCCCGACCCCAGGCTGACTAAGGTAGGACGGCCAATGACCCATCCGAGAAGAGCGACAAGCCCGATCGCAGCCACGAGAACAGCGCAGATCAGGCACAAGATCCGGTAACGATCCGTCATGTTGCATTCCTCTTCATTATTTTAAGCTCCTCATACGCCTTCTTCTCACAGTCGGGGCACATGCCGTGGGTGAATTCCGCGTCGGAGTGCCTGCTGATATAGGATTCGATCTGGCTCCAGTAGCCCTTGTCATCGCGTATCTTTTTGCAGGAAGCGCAGATCGGCAGCATGCCGCTCAGGGTCTTGACCCGGGCAAGGGCCTCTTGCAGTTCATGAACGAGTTTTTCCCTGTCCTTCTCGGCCTGCATCCTGCGCGTTCGTTCCTTTGCCTCGGCCAGCGCCCTGTTCACCGCCGGCACGAGGCGGGAAAGCCTGTCCTTGATCACGTAATCGGTCGCCCCGCTTTTCAGGGATTCGATCGCCCGTTCCTCCCCGATCTGGCCGGATACGAACACAAAGGGGACGTCCGGGCATTGTTCCTGTCTGATCGCCAGCGCCGACAATCCGTCGAACAGGGGCAATTTGTAGTCAGCAAGGATCAGGTCGAATCCGCCCCGCTCGATGGCGGCGACAAAGCCCTCCCGCGTGTCAACCAGCGCGATGTCGCAGTCGATCCCTTCGTCCGCGAGGTTTTCCCGGATCAGTTCGGCGTCGTTCCTGCTGTCCTCGAGATGGAGAATGCGCAGCTTCTGTTCCATAGAGTTTTTCTTGACAGGATTACAGGATAAAATCCGCTAACGTCAAAGGCTTTTCTTTGTCTTAATACAAGAAAGAGGCTCTTGATCTTATCCGCCCGTATCCTGCCGATCCTGTTATCCTGTCAAAGTCTTTTCTTTAACATTTTTCTTCCAGGTCCAGCCATTGCCTACGCTCAGGGCTTTTCCTTCGTCAACTTATCCAACTCCTCATACACCTTTTTTTCGCACTCCGGGCAGATGCCGTGGGTGAACTCCGCTCCCGAATGCTCGCTGACATAGGATTCGATCTGGTTCCAGTAGCCCTTGTCATCGCGTATCTTCTTGCAGGAGGAACAGATCGGCAGCATGCCGGAGAGCGTCCGGACCTCCGCAAGGGCAGCGCGCAGCTGCTGAATGAACTTATCGCGTTCGGCCTCCGACAGTTTGCGCTCCGTGACGTCCCTCAGGATCCCCGTGATGCCGAGGAAGTTCCCCTCCCGGTCCTCGATGATCCTGCTCGTGGTCTCAAGGTCCAGGGGCTCGCCGTCCTTCTTTCTCGATGGCATGTAGTACGCGCTGACCGATTTTTTCAGTTTCAACTCCGCCCGGAACGCCTCCCTGTCCCGGACATCCTGCCAGCGGTCCACCGCATTGGTGCCGATCATCTCCTCGGGAGAGGAATACCCGAATATCCTCGCTCCGGCCGGGTTCATTTGAGTGAACATGCCTTCGGTATTGACCTCGTAGACGCCGTCAAGGGTGGAGTCGAAGAGGTTCCTGTAGCGCTCCTCTTTCTTCCTCAGTTCTGCCAGGGTCGTCAACAATTCCGCCGTTCTCATAGTCACCCGCTTGCGAAGCAAGAGGTTCCACAGGACAAGGAGAAGAGCGATGGCAACTATCCCGGCCAGCGAATAGACGATGTTCCGTACGGCAGCCGGATCATCCTGCAGGGTCGTTCCCATCCATTTCTTTCCGATCTCATCATGCTCCCTGGCGGTTATCTTCGAAAAGCCTCCTTCAACAACGCCAAGCAGGTCCGCTCTCCCCTTTTTCACCGCGCGATGGAATTGGCCGGAATAGAGAGGCAGGGAATGCCGATATTCTTTTTCGATGTTGAGCTTATAAAGATAATAGAGAGCAGGCGGTTTATCCATGCAGAATACGCTGATCTCCCGGTTCGCCGCGGCTTGTACGATATGCTTGTAATTGTGATAGGTTTTCAGCGTGGATATGCCGTTCCGCTGAAGCATGTCGATACAGGCGTCGCCGTCCTTGACGCCGACCACGAAACCGTGCAACGAGGCAATATCGGTAATGCCGCTGATATTCTTATGAAAAAAGATCGGGACTTCCAGGGTCGCATAGGGCTTTGAAAAATCATACCGCTTTGCCCTTTCGTCGGTAAAGAATATCGTGTCGATGACATCGGCATTTCCGTCGGCCATGAATTTCCGCGCCTTTCCCCAGTCCATGCCCCGGAGATCGATCTTGATCCCTGTCCGGTCCTCCCACAGGCGCCACTCGTCGACCAGCATGCCCTGCAGGTCCCCTTTCACATCGCGGAAGATGTAGGGCGGATAGTTGTCGTCCGATACAACGGTAATGGTCTGGGCGTTTTGAGCATGTTCGGAAGGCCCCGAGGCAGCGGGACGGCACAGGAGCAGGAGAGCGGACAGCGCCAAGCAAAGAATGAAAGGTCGGGGAAACATAGTTTTATCAGGCTTCGTCATTAAATACTCTTCTTAGCAACTATCGCAGGAACGCTGAACAGTTGAATTGTTTAAGTATATCATGGCGTTACCAAAACTGCCGCGTTATTTCAGGGCTTAATCCTGAAAAAAGCATTTGGATGCGGATACTATCTGATAAGACTGGTAAAAAAATCCAACATATCCTGACAATTATATGATGACTTGCGGCGGGAGTGGTGTCTGTAGGGAGAGTATGACAATATCGGAGGATGACAGCGTTGTTAAGCCGAAAATAAGAATGAGTTTATTTGCGCTTTTTGTGCGTCTTTCTCCGTCCCGCATCTAAAATAAATGATCTGACACGGAGCGGGAGTGGCGGAATTGGCTCCGGCTTGCCCGTTTTAGAGGCATCCGTCTCTAGCGGGGCTTGTCCGCGCTCAGACAATGACATGGGTCACGCGGTTTCTTCCTTCCGCCTTGGACCGGTAGAGCGCCTCGTCCGCGTGCTTGATATACCACGCCCGGTCGCGGTCCCGCGTGATCGGAGCGGACACCACGCCGATGCTGATCGTGACAACGGGTGCCACGTCCGATTTCTCATGGGGGATGGCTTCCTTCTCCAGGCGCTCCCGCAGCGCCTCGGCGAGCAGCAGGACATGCTCGGGCGGCGTGTTTGGAATGATGACCGAGAACTCCTCGCCGCCGTACCGCGCGGGCAGGTCGCTGGCCCGTTTGAAGGACGCCCGCAGCGCGGCGCCGACCCGCTTCAGGCATGCGTCGCCCTCCGCGTGGCCGTAGCGGTCGTTATAGCGCTTGAAGAAGTCCACATCGCACATCAGAAAGGACAGCATATCGGCGGTCCGAAGGCCCCGGCTCAGTTCGCGGTCGATCGTCTGGTCGAGATGCCGCCGGTTGGGCAAGCCGGTCAGGCCGTCCTCGGTGGCGAGCTTTTCGAGCTTGACGTTCGCCTCCTTCAGGTCGGACGTCCGCTCGGCGACGCGATGTTCCAGCTCGGCGTTGAGCGCCCGCAGAGAGTCCTCGGCCTGGCGGCGCGCCGTGATGTCCTCGACCACGACGGTGAATCCCTGCGGCTGGCCGTCGGAACCGCGAAGGATGGCCAGGGACTCGGATATCCAGACGGTCCCGCCGCCGGCGTGAACGTACCGCTTCTCGATGGAGTAGCTGTCCCGCTCCAGCGCCTGCAACGCTCCGAACAATGTGGCTTCGCGCTCCCGGTCGTCGGGATGGGTGAGCGAGGCATATTCCCTGCCGAAAACCATCTCATCCTTGTAACCGCTTATGGCGGTGAACGCGGGATTGACGGTCAGCAGCCTGCCGCGAAGATCGGTGGCGATGACGCCCACCGTCGCCTGGTCGAAGATGCCCCGGAACCGCTCCTCGCTCGACCGGAGCTTTTCCTCGGCCTCCCTGCGCTCGGTGATATCGTCGAAGAAGCCGACCGTGGCAGGGCCGTCCTCAAGCACGACGCGCGTGGTCGCCACATGGACCGGGAACCGCGCCCCGTCCTTCCGCATGCCGATGGTTTCATAGGTCGACGACGCATACATGCCCAGTTCGCGCCGCCGGGCGCGGTCGGCAATGGCATCGCGCATTTCCGGCGCGTACTGGTCGGTCAGGGGCGTTCCCAGCACCTCTTCGAGTGAGGCAAAGCCGAACATCTCAAGGAATCGGGGATTGGCATAGATGGTCTGCACGTTCCTGCCGATCCTGATGGCCGCCGGCGCATGCTCAATGAGCGCGCGGAACCGCTCTTCGGCCTTGCGGTGCTCGGTGATGTCCTCGCCCATGCTCATGGTCCCGATGACCTCGCCGTCAGGTCCCTGGATCAGCATATTGCTCCACCGGATGAACAGTCTCGCTCCCTGTCGGGTCAGGATCTCATTCTCGTAATGCCGGAACCTGCGCTCCGCGTCAGGATCGTCAAGCAGCGCCCGGAAGGCTTCCCGCACGGCCGCTCCGTCCGTTACAAAAAGGCCGAACCAGTCCTTGCCGAGGATCTCCTCTGCCTTCCACCCCGTTGTCTCCAGGAGAGTCCTGTTGCAGTAGATGATCTCGGCGTTCCGGTTCAGGCCCACGGCGACGAGCGGCATATTCCCCATGATGTCCCGGAGCCTGCGTTCGCTCTCGCTCAGCGCCACGATGCTCTGCTCCAGCTCGCGCTCGGTACCCAGCCGGTCGTCCATCTCGCCCTGCATCATCATGATCGCGGACTCGAGCTCGACCGTCCGTTCCCGGATGCGATGTTCCAGGGACTCGTTCGCTTTCTGCAGGGCCTGTTCGGCCAGTGCGCGAGCCCGGTCCTGGCTCGTAAGCCTGCGAGTGACCAGGACCATCATCACAAGCACGACCAGCCAGGTCGCCCCATGGATCATCACACTGCGCCGGTCATCCTCCCGGCTCGAAGCCAGGAACTGATCCACCGGGACGGCGACGCTGATGCCGCCCCGGATGTCTCCGATCTTGTAGCCCTGGGCGGCATGGCACGTGAGGCATCCCGCGTCGGTCTTGAGAGGCCGCATAAGGCGTAGATAGGAGCGTTCGTCGAACGCTGTGATCTCGCTGAACTCCGGCGCCCCGTTCTCGAAAGCTTTCAATGCCCCGGTCTCCCAGGCATCGGGCGCATTGCCGGGATTGATGGGGTTCCGGCTGGTGATGTGACTGCGCACACCGCTGAACTCCGACTGCAGTTCATGCAGCTGGCGCGTGACATAGGCGAGGTTCAGAAGGGTGAGACGCTTCCCCGAGGGCGTGGTTATGTCCCGCTCGGGCAAATGGGACGGAAGGGGATTGGGCGGGGTGGCCGGCGTCACGGGCACATAGACGCCTCCATGCTGGGCGGCCCAGCGCCGGGCAAGCAGGTCCTTCTCGAAAGCCATCGTCGCCTGCTGGAGCGCGAGGTCCGCGGTCTCCGAGCGGTGCCGCGTGAGGTCCCAAAACAGGAACACGCCGACGAACACCGTCCAGACCAGCGCGGCGGCAATGGCGTAGCGCTTGAGCCTCAAAGAGGAATATCTGTTCACGGTCATGGTCAATGGTTACAGTATAGCAGAGGAGATAAGACCGCCTGAAATAAATAAGTGGACAGTCCATCGTCCTGTCCACTCTTGATTTTCGTATCTCCGGGCGCACGGACGGGATCCGGGGCCACAACAACAGCATGGTCTTGCCCGGGATGACAGGTTAATATTCTTTATGCTCTGGTCCAGGCTCGCCTTGCTGAAGGTCGCGACCGCTGATGTGGCATGTGAAGTGTGATTGTAACTCCCCATTCCTCGTTCAAGAAGCAATACGCAACATATTGTAATATTAAGATATTAACGATATCACTATTTTTATTAAACAATTATTATATTTTTTTTGTATACCCTATCTTTTCGCACAAATTTGCTATAATTATCACTACTGATCGACGTTACCTGTCAAGATAGGCCGTTCAGAACGCAGTTCCTGCAGCGCGAGACCATAGTATAAATCCATATATCGTAAGGAGGGCATTATGCAAGTAAGGAAGCAGAGCGGTTTTACCCTGGTAGAAGTGATCGTGGTCGCCGGCATCATTGCGATACTGGCGGGAATTCTGGTGCCGTTGATCCTAAAGGAGATCGATGAAGCAAGGATCTCGCGTGCCGCAGCGGATGTACGATCGATCTCAAATGCATTGATCATTCTTAAAAAAGATACCGGCCAGTGGCCGATCACGGCGACCTGCGGCACTGCAAATACGCTGCTGCAAGGGCAGGGGGCCCTGCCGACGATCGTTGGAACAGGCTGGACCACTACCACGCCGGACCAGTATGACAACTACCTCATGGTCGATGACAACGGATGCTGGCCGGTGAAATGGAAGGGACCCTACCTGGCCGGCGTGAACGCCGACCCCTGGGGCAATGCCTATATAACGAATGCCGACAATTTCCTCGCCGCGTCCGGCGCGGTCTGGATAATTTCCGCAGGACCTGATGGCGTCATCGATACCAGTGTTACCAACAGCACGATCGTCGGAGACGATGTGGGTGCCCGTATCCGTTAGAAAACGACATCCGACTCCGCGATGTGATGCTGCCATCTGATGAGGAGTGAGTTCGACAGGTTCAGATAAGCACATATCATAGGACCATGAAGCGGGGGATCTACCGATCCCCCGCTTTTTTTGTGATCAACGATGAGTGACGACGCGTCCCGCAGTTGGGCGGTTTGTCGGACGGAAATGCTTTGGCGCAGTTCAGAGGGAAGTAACGGGTTCAACGTGTAATTTGAGATCCATCCCCTTTCCCGGCCCGGGAATCAGCGCATCCTGCCCCCTCATCTCAGCGCAAGCCTTATAGCATCCGGATCGGGTAGGAGGCGGGGTCGCCCCCGCCGTCCTCCCACACCACCGTACGTGCC
>CAKKRC010000037.1 GCA_919902495.1 Nitrospiria bacterium | reverse complement strand
CCACGTTGCAAGGGGCAGGTCACTTGATTTTCAACTGTCAACCATTATGTCTATTGGTTCTTTTTCATCTGGGAAACTCTATTCCCTCTGGTCCTCCTTCAGTAACGCCTGCTCAATTCGGGCTGCAAGCGTTTCGGGATCCAAAACTTCTCCACCGGAGGACTCGATAGTGCCTATCACCCGTTCGGTATGACGCAGGCAATGCCCCAGGGCGATGCGTTTTTCCGCCAGGATCCTCCGGTCACGGGTCTCCCAGTAATCGCCTTCGTCGTTTACGATGAGGTCGGTTATATATTTCTCTTTGAGGCTGGCAAACAGTTCAATGATGCCTACGTGCGAATCCATGCTCCCGAACTGAGTCTTGCACGCCGTGAATCGCTCGCTTTGCTCCTTGCTGTGGACCCAGGATAGTTGCTCTATGATGCCTGTCAGCGTACCGGACCGGTCGAAAAGAATGGCCAGCGGCTCCGTTCCCTTGTCAAGGTTTACTATGATCCCTTTCAGCCCTAATGACCCTTCGATCGCGGCGGCGCTGCCGTCCGGTCCCTGTCCGAAAAGGACCGCGTTCGGCTGCTCAGCAAAGTCGTCGTCTATGATTCGACATGCCCACTTGCTTTCTCCGGCAAGCCTCTTCACGTCTTCGATCAGACGCGCGATGTCCCCGATACGGTCGATTCTTCCCCACGCGTATATCGTGATTCCCATCTACCTTCCCCTTTATGTCAGGCCGCCTTTTTATTGCGTTGTGTCCTGCCATCTTTCCACCGCCACTTTCCGACTCACCCCATGCTACTCCTTCGGAATCTTCAATTCCCCACGCTCCTTCAGCCTGTCAAAATATTCGAGCGGACTTGCAATGGCTTCAAGCAGTTCTGCGGGAATTTCCTCGCGTTTGAGAATGCCGGCCGCGATCGCATAGGCCACCATCATATCCGGCAGTTCGCCGTTATAGCGTTTGAAAAGCTCGCGGGAAGGTCCGTTCTCGTACTTGTGTATCTCGTCGCTCAACGCTCCGCTGCCAAGCTGCCCGTTACGCCATTCCGCAAAACGGCGATCGAGCCCGGCAAGCTCACGGTGCAGTTCCCGCTCATGGGCTTCCGCCGCGAATTCGCGGATCAGCTTTTTGATTTTCTTGGGATATTCACGCATACCACAACCGATAAAGAAAAGCCGGTCAAAGATGAATTCCTTCACTTCCAACCGGCTTCGTGCTGATGTGTACGCTGATGCAGCGCTTCACCTTAATAGTATTATCCCTTCACCAGCGTCGGTTTTTCTCCTGTCATCCATGTGGGAAGCGGATCCCCTGTTGTTTTATGATAGAGCGTTTCCGGCGATATATCCAATCCATCAGGCCAGCACAAAACGCCTAATTCCTTATTGACGAAGAAGTTCTTGAAATAGGTAAGATCGGAAAACCGCCCGAACACGCCGCCCTTCTTCGCATAAGGCGTAAAATCAAACGTGCCTTTCCTGCCGTTTTCAAATATCAGTTCCAAGGTGTATCCATCGATATATTTCGCTTCAACGAGATCGTACATGATCGTCTTCTTTACTTCAGTGGATCAAACGGCGCCGGCGGTTTGTTCATAAAAATAACTATTTGCCTTCAACATCCTCTCACGCTTTAGATTATTACTAATATACCGAAAAGGCAATATAAAATGCCTTTTCGGCAGCTCGCCCCCCTCACCCCGTCCCTCTCCCGCAATGGGGAGAGGGTGAAGTGCAGATCACTTGGCTTTTGGTTCCTGCTTCTCCTCTTTCTTCTTTTCTTCCACGATCATCGTCCCCGGCAGGGTCCTTGCCCGTACAGCCCGGTTATACATCGACTCGGCGAACGCCGGCGGGATCACGTACTTGCCCTTGTTCGTCGCTTTGATCCGGTACACGAACTCCTGGGCAGAGTCGCTGACGCTCCCGAAGAGCACCACCCGGTCTTCCCGGATGTCAACAAAGTCAGGCTGCCAGGTAGACGCGGCCGTGCCGATGGGAGAATCCCATTTCTTCCGCGGACCTCTTTCACCGGACCGGCCTTCTCCGCCTTCACCTTCACCTTCCCCATCCTCGCCTTTCTGCTCCTGGACCTGTGTGGGCTTAGATACGGGCCGCGATTTTTCGATCACCACATCAAACCCGCCGGGCAGGAGGTCCACGATCGCCACATTGCTGTGATACCCGGACTTGACGGAGCGCATCTTGAAGTGGACCTCTATCTCCGAACCGAGGGCTGTCGACGTGATCACATTTCCTTTGAGGTCCCTGTACTCTCGCTGGACCTCGATCCCTTCCTTGATCTCCTTTTGCGGAAGCGTCTTGTCAAAACCCGCCATCGTGACCTGGTAGAAGGTGGGATAACCGCTGGTGCTTTCGATGCGCACTTTCCTGGCCTCGCCTGAGAAAGCGACCTTGGGGAAGAGGCCCTTTGGCTTTGCAAGGTACTTTACCGCTTTTTCGAGGATCTCCCTGAAGTTGATCTCGGCAAGCGCCTTCTCGCCGACTGCTTCGGCATAGGCGTCCATGGCCAGGATCGCATAGGCCGACGTGATGGTGTTGAAGCTGTTGTCCGATATGCCGTTCACGATGCACTGCATGCACACTATGTCCCCTTCGGAGAACTTCTTGAAGCGTTCAGGGAAGTGTTTCCCCAGGATATAAAGATGCTGTGAGTCCTGGGCCAGGCTGTCGTAGTAATTGTCATAATCAGCCTCAACGCGCTGGCCCATCTTCATTCCCGAGATAAGATCGTCTGCCTTTGAATCGAGCTTGAGCAGCTTATAGGTCGCTGCAAGATAAGAGGCGGTGAGGTCCTTCTTCCACTTCTTCGTCCCCTTGGCCTTGTCGAGCTGCTCGCGCAAGTTGTCGACGAAACTGGTCGTTACCTCGCCGTTTCGCGTCAGAATATAGATCGCATAGGCTTGAACACGAGCCTGAGCAAGCGTTTCAACGGGACCGAAGGAAAGAGTACTGAGATTTCTACTTCCTCTGCTTATGAGTTCCTGTGGAACCGCGTATCCCCGTTCTTTGGCCTCGGTCAGGAAGTGCATGGCATAGATGCTGGCGTAGTCCGAGACATGGGAGTTCGCGGCCCAGAATCCGAAGGCTCCATCGGCATTCTGGCGCGCGCGCAGTACACTGATGATCTTTTCCAGGTTCTCCCCTGCCTTCTTGTGCGTGTAGCCGAACTCCGGACGGTTCTTGAGCACAATGGCAGGGAATGCCTGGCTCACGAGCTGCTCGGTGCAGAGGTACGGGAACTTCTCCAGATAGGCCACCAGGCCGTGGGCCAGACCGAGCGGTATGGGTGAAGCTGAGGCGTCCAGGGTACGGAACTCGGGATGCATGGTCCGTTTCACTTCCACATCTGTTTTCCCGGATTTGAAGAACCCGCTCTTCACGTCCGTCATATACGGCACCGGCGGCCTGACACTTGCGTCGATGGAATAGGAGGTCTTCTTGCTGCCGAGCGACGCTGTAAAGGTGAAACGGCCGGATCCCAGGACCTCTTTTGCTTTTACCTTGAAAGACGTGCTCTCCTCCCTGCCTTCTGCTATCTTCAGGGAACGCTCTCCCTTGTCCAGCACTTCCACATGCTCCGATGTCGAAAGATCGAGTTTCACTACCGCGTCCTTGCCCGAGCCTTCGACGTTATTCGCAACACTGACCGTCACAATGAACTCATCGCCCGGCGCAACAAAGGTCGGCACGTTCGGGCTCAGGACGAAATGGCCGCGCACTGCTGACCTCTTTTGGTTCGCGCCGATAGCGTCGGGAGCAACCGCTACAGCCATGACGCGTATCGTTCCGTTGAAGTAATCAGGCACCCGGTAGACCAGCTCCCGCATCGATGTATCGATGTTCACGATGCCTGACCAGTAGACCACGGGTTTATCACGCTTGCGCTTGAAGGGATTCAGGTTCTGGCCAAGGCCCCTTCCTCCGTCGTCCCCGCCGGCAGCCGAGAGCATGCGGACGATGGAATTTTCGGGCATGATAAGGTCCAGGATCTGCGCCGTCTTCACTTCCAGGGCTCGCTTACGGAAGAAATGAGCCAGGGGATCGGGCGTCGTGTAACGGGCAACCTGGAGTATGCCCTCATCCACGGCATAGACCACGGCCTTTCCTGCCTTGTTTCCCTTATACCGTATCTTGAACGGCTCCCCGGGCCGCGCGAGTTCGGGGGTGTCGATATCGATCTTGATGGTCCTTTTCTCGCGGCTCACCGAGAACGGCATCACGCCGTAGCTCAAGGGGCTCATGAATATTTCCTTGGAGTCGAGACCGCGGACAAAAGACACGTTCACGTACCCATTGCCCTCGAAGTTGGCGGGAACGCGTATCTTCTGGACGGAATTCGTCGCAGTCGCTTTGAACCACTTTGTCGCGTAGACCCGGTCCCGCTCGATCGTGATGAGCCCCGCTCCCGTGTAGGGGGCGCGGATCTGGAGCTCTATCTCCTCGCCGGGCGTGTAGTCCGATTTGTTCAGTTTGATCAAAAGCTCGGCGTTCTTTTCCAAGTTTCGGGTGAGGTTCCCCACGCCGGCAACGCTGAAGGCCACGCGGCTGAGCTCCGTCTTCTTGTCATCCCGCACGATCAGGAGAAATTCTCCCGGGTTTTTTGTCGGCAGACGGAACTTCATGCCCTGTTCGGAAAGAGACAGATCAGCCGTACTGACCGGGATCTCCCTCTTGATGGATTGATACTTGTAAACGCCGCTCGATTGTTTGGTCAGGACCGAGACGTAGCGTTCCTCGATGACCTGCGCTTTGAGACCCTTGACCCCGATCTTCCTGAGCGACGGGTCGATCGCGATCAGGTCCACTGTCCTGCTGCTGCCCTTGTGGATATACGTGAGGTCCCCGTCTGCCTTATAGCCCACGAGGTAAGAGAGCGGCGATACGAGGATCGTGCTCGTCGAACCCACGCTTCGACCCCCTTCGAGCTCATAGCCTTCGGCCGCAAACGTAAGTCGATAGGTGGCCTTGTCGTAGCGCCCCAGGTTGAGGTCGATCTCAGCGTCGCCTTTATCGTTCGTGACCGCGTCGGGAAGCGGTTCTATAAAGCTTTTTTCCGCCTTCGCCGGGTCGAAGAAGGTATAGTCCTGATATTGTTTGAAGGACGGCGAGGCCGGCGCGAGCGTCACCTCGGCTGCAATGCGGTGGTTGATTGCCGGGGTCCCGTAAAGGTTCATGAGATTCACTGATCCCTTAAGGCCCGCAGGCGCGACCCAGCCTTCCTTGCGCTCTTGAGAGAGCTTCGTAGTTATCTTCAGGCGGTCGGGCAGGAACTCCTCCACGCGCACCGATGCCGATCCCAGTAGCGTTCCCCGTTTGTTGTCCTTCACGATATAGAGGTTCGCCGTGTACTTGCCCGTGGGAGACGTGTCCTCTGTCTGGTATTTGACCTCCTCGAATCCCGAAGCCGTGAGGCTGATCTTTTGGCGCTTCACCTCCAGCCCGCGTGAGTCCATGATAGAGGCTTCGAGCGGGATGCCGGCGAGAGCCCTCGTCCAGTTCGCGGACTTGACGATGATGCCGATATGGAACTCGTCTCCGGGCCGGTAGATGCCCCGGTCCGAGAAAAGATATGCGTCAAGCCGGTCCGCGGCGCCTTCGGTCACCACGCCGCCGATATCGAAGCGCGAGAAGTTGAGCTTTCGCTCGCTCCGTTCATAGGGCAGGAAGGAAATATCACTTCCCTTTCGCACAAGGTAGACCGCGGGCGTTTTTTCGTGAGTGAAATCGGTCAGCTTCGGGAACTGCGCCCGGCCTTCCGCATCGGTATTGGCCCCGAACACGGACACGCCGTTCTTGCCAAGGATGTCGACCCGGGCCCCGGACACAGGATGGCCGGTCTGGATGGACTGGACAAAGACATCATGGGTCTGGTCGGCGTTGTCCTTGACCAGCACACCGAGGTCCGTGATCAGGATCAGGCGTTTATCCCGCTTCCCGGTGGTTTTCTTGTTCTTCAGGTCCCAGCTATCCACCCTCAGGAAGAACATGCCGCGGTTCGTCTCTTTCTCGGTCTTGAGATACCGGGAAAAATCGAAGGTCGTATATTGGGCCTTGCCGAGCTCCTTCTGACCGAACTCGCGGACCTCGGTGAAGTGCTCGGAGATGTTTTCCTCATTGAACTCGTAGTTCAGGAATTCCGGGCTCTTGATGTCGCCGCGGGTCTGGGTAACGAGATGATTGATGTCATCAGGAACGACGCGGCCGATCGTGAACCGGACCGCGTCGATGTCCCGCGCGAACACGGAGATCCGCTTCTCGCCGCGCAGGCTCAGGATCGACCCGCTGGCCATGATGCCCAGTTCCTGCGGGAGATCGGGCACGCGTTTGATCGCGTCGAACTCCTTTGCAAGCAGGTATCCACCGAAGGATTTGATACCCTTGTTCACTTTAATATAAAGATATTTTCCCGGAGGCACCAGGTACTTGAAACTGTGGAGCTCCGCGTACTCCCGGTCCCGGGGAAGCGATTTGAGCTTCACCGGTGTAGACAACTTCAGGATCTCAGGACCGATCTTGGAAGGATCGGACCATTCAGACCACTTATAGTCCTTCTTCCCCTCCTGCTTCTGGACCGGCGGCAGGTCCGTCGGCAGGACGACAACGGTCAGGTTCTTGATGATCTCTGATTCCTGCACGCCCGCTGTGGTGTTCACCACCAGCACCTGTTCAGGTTCGTACCGCTCGTTCCGCACGAGGGAAAGTTCCACTGAATCGATCCGGAGCAGGGTGTATTTGCCCTGGATCGTTACCTGTTGTTCAATGGGCTCGGGCGTGCCGGGTCCTCCGCGTTCGGCGCGCACGCCTGAATCGATCGCGATGGACATTGTCGTGTCTTTCTCTGGTATCTCAAGTGTCTTGGACTGGATATAGGCCGCTCCCTTGTACTTGTCGTAGGACACGGTGAAGGGATACCCTTTGCCGCCAATGCCCAAGATTCCCGTCTTCTGGTCGGCCCGCTCCAGCTTGATACGCTTCTCAAAATCGACAGAATCCACGGGATGGGTGAACTTGACCGTGGCAATGACCTTCTTTATCCTGGGGTCCTCGGGGTCCTGGTAGAACTCGGTGTTTATCAGTTCGGCCGCGAAGCGGGGCGTTTGAAAGGAGTAGGAATGCGAGGAAAGCTTGACATGGTCCGGGAACAGCGACTTGTCCATGCGGACCGTGTATTCCGTGCCGGGCAGCCAGTCCGTTTTCGGCCGGAAAACGAGGGCCTTGTCGCTGCTCCACGTCCAGTCGCCCTCGATGGCGGGCGCTATCGAGATGCCCCGGGTGAGGGACTTGCCGATCAGGTCGAGACGGGCGGCGGACCTGCTGAACAGAACACGGACCGGTTCGGGTTTAAGGATGTCCTCGATCTTCGTCAGTTCCGGCGTCGTGCCGGAGACCCTGATCATCCCGCGGCGGTGTGCTGCATACCACATGAGCAGAGCGAAGATGACGAATATGACCGCGAGAACTTTGCCGAGTCTTTTGAAGTCGATGCCATGCGGTTTTTCTTCGGCAGGCCTGGTCTCGCTACCCTTTATCCGCGGAATTTTAATGAGTGACCGAGCTGCAGTTGTAAATCGGGAAGCAAGGGATTGTATATTCGAGGAGAAGTTCCTGAGAAAATCGAACCACGGCGGAGGCGACCAGGAAAACGACCCGAAAAGCTTTGAAAGGACGCCGAGCATTCCCTTGAACAATCCGCTGATGATTTTCACCGTCAACCTCCCCGTGGTTCGAATAGTTGTTTAGTAACCGGTCAACGAAAAATGCATGAAGTCCTTCTGTTTTCCCGCGATCTCCCCGCCCCATTTGAAGCCGGCCGCCTTGAACGACCGGACAATATCATCGTTGTGTTCCAGGGTTCCCGCTGCACCGGGCTTCCACTCTCCACCGCGAATCAGCCGGCACTGCGGTCCGAAGTCTATGCAATTGTCATAAAGACCGTTCTGCTCAGGATTGATGTCGATTGCCGTTCCGAAGGAATGATTGCTGAATCCCGTCCGGTTCCCGTTCCCGTCTACCGGGCCGCGGGACTTGATGACGCGATATCCGATAACAGCGTTCAGCGGAGCACCATAGCGCACCAGGTCCCGGATCAGGGAGCGCACCCGCAGCGCAAGCTGGTGGCAGACAGAAAAGGCCTGTAGCGGCGGGAGGTCCACGAGTATCTGATCTTCGCTGCAGACCGTGCAGCCGGTGGCGGGATCGGTCTCGGCTGAGGTTATTTCATCGTAAGGATGCCGGACCTCCTGTTTCTGAAGGCTGCTCTTCAGGTCCACGTTCCATGTCTGCACCACATAGGTGCACTCGGCCGGCAAAGACCGTTCTTCTGCATGAGAGAGGGCAGAGGCAGAAAGAATACAGATGATGGAAATCGCAAGGCAAAGATATTTCATGGGGAGAAGCGCGATACAGTGAACAGGTAGACAAAAGTATAGTGAAATCTGACGGTAAGATAAAGAGAATAATCGGGGTATTTTTAGGGTATGTGAGGTTGGTACGACTGACTGCAACTACGTGAGCTCTGCGGGGCAGGTCAATTTCGGGATCGAAGCTTTGGACCGTTCCTCCTTAGGTGTCCTGCGGTCGGCTGGCGCTCGCCGGGGCCTTATTCTTCCTGTGGTTCCGTATATAGAAGAAGATGATCACCGCGCTCACGATGACCACGCCGATGACAGCCTGGTGGGAATACTGCATGATCAGTTCCTGATTCGCACCGATGAAGTAGCCGATCCAGGTCAGGATCGTGACCCAGATGCCGGCACCCGCGAGCGTGTAGATGGTAAATTTGACGTGATTCATGCCAGCAAGCCCGGCCGGAAGCGAAATGAGATGGCGTACGACGGGCAGGAGCCTGCCGATGAACGTCGATATCTCGCCGTGGTCCTTGAAGTACTGCTCCACCTTGGCGAACTTCTCCTCGGTGATCCAGACGTATTTGCCGTACTTAAGCAGCAGCGGACGTCCGAGGTAGTGAGCGGCATAGTAGTTCGCGTAGGCGCCCACGAGGCTTCCTGCGGTGCCCATGAAGATGGCGATCCAGATGTTCATCCGGCCCTGCTGCGCGAGGTAGCCGGCAGGCGGCATCACCAGCTCGCTCGGCACGGGGATGACGGAGCTTTCCATGGCCATGAGCAGAAAGATGCCCGGATAGCCCAGGGCGCCGATCGTGTTCAACAGCCAGTCGATCAATGCATGCATGAGAACAACTCCTTGTTGGAACCACAGATGACCAAGAGTAGGCGCTTCCAAGCCACAAAGATGGACACAGGTAAGCAATCCTGGATTCCCGCCTTCGCGGGAATGACGTGTACTATTCAGTAATCCGCAATCCGAAATCCGAAATCCGCAATCCGCAATTGACTCATTTTTCTTCAATGATCCCGACGTTCCTGAGCATATAATCGTCGTCGCGCCAGCCTTTTTTCACCTTCACCCAGAGCTGGAGAAAGACCTTCACGCCCAGGAGCTTCTCCGCGTCCAGCCGCGCACGGGTGCCGATCTCCTTGAGCAGCGCGCCGTTCTTTCCGATGACGATGCCCTTCTGCGAGTCCCGTTCGACGTAGATCATGGCATGGATGCTCGTAAGGTTCGGCTCTTCCTTCATCTGCTCGATCACCACCGCGGTGGAGTATGGGATCTCCTCCTTGGTAAGTTCGAAGATCTTTTCGCGGATGATCTCGGTGACGACGAAGCGCTCGGGCTGATCGGTAAGCTGGTCGTCGGGAAAATATTTCGGCCCTTTGGGCAGCCGCTTCAGGAGCGCTTCCACGAGCCCCCCGAGGTCATGCTTCAGGGCGGAGACCGGGATGATCTCGGCAAAGGGATAGAGGCCGCTCAGCTCCTGCATGAGCGGCAGAAGCCGTTCCTTCGCGATGAGGTCCACCTTATTGATGACCAGGAAGACCGGGGTCTTTATTTTGGAAAGCGTTTCGATGATGAACTTGTCTCCGGCGCCGGGCCGTTCCGTCGCCTCCACCAGCAGCATGATCACATCGACCTCGCCGTAGGTCCCGAGGGCGGTCTGCACCATGATCTCGTTCATCTTGTGGAGCGGCTTGTGGATGCCCGGCGTGTCGAGGAACACCAGCTGTGCGTCGGGCAGCGTGAGGATCCCCCGGATCCGGTTGCGGGTGGTCTGCGGTTTGTCGGAGATGATCGATATCTTCTCGCCCAGGAGGCAGTTCATGAGCGTTGATTTGCCCACGTTCGGCCTGCCGATGATGGCGATGAAGCCTGATCTGAAGTTCTTCGCGTCGTCCATGGCGGTAGAATACCCGAAACAGCCTGTACGAGCAAGAGAAGAATTGCCGGGCCGCAACTATTCCGCAGTGGACAGCGGGGAAGGAACGGGACAAGGGGGCAGCAAGGCGGGAAAGTAGAGGGAAAAGGTGGTGCCCCCTCCTGCGCGGCTCTCAACATCGATCTCTCCCCGGTGGCTCTTGACGATGCCGTACGCCATGGCAAGCCCGAGACCGGTCCCTTTTCCCGCCGGCTTCGTCGTGAAGAACGGTTCGAAGATCCTGTGCCTGATGTCTTCGGCAATGCCGATCCCGGTATCGGACACGGCGAGCAGCACATAGACGCCGGGGGCCAGGACGGGCAGTGCTTTCGCGGGACGATTCCGGAGGTCTGCGGCGCCCGTCGAGACGGAGACGGTCCCTCCTCCCGGCATGGCATCCGCGGCATTGAGCACCAGGTTCGTGAGCACCTGCTCGATATGTATCCGGTCGCCCAGGATGAACGGGAGGGCGTCGTCCAACGACATGCTGATCGTGACATTCCGGTGGGTGAGCGACCGATCGACGAGGTCCACCGTTTCCCGGACCACCGCGTTCACGTCCGTGGGGACCAGTTCGAAGCGCTCCTGCCGCGAGAAGCTCAAGAGCTTGGCAACCATCTGACCGGCCCGCCCGGCGGCGCTTTCGATCGTCGCGATACGCTGCAGGGCGAGCGCATCGCCGGCAACGCGCCTCCTGAGCACTTCGCCCTGGCCGAGGATGGCGGTGAGGACGTTGTTGAAATCATGCGCGATGCCTCCGGCGAGCACGCCCATGGAATCCAGTTTCTGGGCCTGCAGCACATGCTCCTGGAGCCGCTTCCTCGCCGTGATGTCGCGCAGGAAGAGCTGGACATGAGGGGCGCCGCCGATCATGACCTCCTTCGCGCTTATCTCAAGTGAAACGGTCCCACCGCCCATCCGGTAATTGTCGGCCTCAAAGACGACCGACGCGCCGTTCATGATCTCCCGGAACCGGGCTTCGAACAGCGCCTCCTGCTGCCGGGACACGAGCAGCCGGAAGTCCGTTCCGACGAGCGCCCCGCGCGGGAATCCGTGGATATCGCAGAACCGGTTGTTCACGTTCACGATGGTCCCTCGCCGGTCCAGGACCACGATGCCGTCCGTGGCGTTCTCGAAGAGCGCCCGGTACTTCTGCTCCGAGACCGCCAGTTCACCCGTCTTTTCGGCAACGCTGTCCTCAAGCCCCGTTGAATAGACCTCCAGCTTGCCCTTCTCCCGGGACAGTGCTTCCCGGAGCGTGAGTTCCGAATGGATCAACTTCTGGTTGTGATACCGCAGGATGAGGGCGATGATGAACATGGCGAAGAGAAAGGCGTTATTGCTGATGAACACACCGCTCAGGACGGGTTCGCTCAGGATGATCGGCACGAGATAAACGGCATAGATGATGCCGACGAGCGTGACGGCGAATCCCATGCTGATGGGCACGAGCCCAAGTGCGCAGACGGTCAGGATCAGCATGGCGGCGTAGTACGGCGAGTTCTGCCCGCCGCTCTGCAGGACCGCGATCTCGACGGTGACGGCGCTGAGCGCTGTGGCCACCGCGCCGATCGTGTACTGGTAGGCGATGTTCCTTTTCAGCTTGTTCAGGTAATAGAGGAAGATGAGGATGATCGATATGGCGACGCGGTACAGGATGAACCGATGGTAGTGCCCGGGCAGCAGGAAGATGTCCATGAAGGCAAGGAGCGGGAAGATGACGGCGCCGATCAGGAATGCAGTACCGTTCCAGGACTGTACCAGCTTGGCAAGGTGCTCATTGGGTGTGAATCTCTTTTCCATGGTATCTGCCGGCTATCTTACCATATATTCCTGCATCTTGTAAATATTATGGTGCAGCGCTGCAGGGGAACCGCCATCGCACCGCGGGCCCGGTGAAGACGAGGGAACTTCCTCGGGGAGCTTCCTCAGGGTCATGAGCGAGATTCCATTTGACAATATCCCGACGTTATCGGTATTATCACGTACCTATGACCGACCAGACCAACATCCGCGAGCGCATCGTCAAGCTCAAGAAGGACCTGAACGCCATCATCCTGGCCCATAATTATCAGCGGCCCGAGGTCCAGGACATCGCCGACATAACCGGCGACTCCCTTGAGCTCTCCCGCGCCGCCGCGAGAACGGACTTCAAGGTCATCGTGTTCTGCGGCGTCCACTTCATGGCCGAAAGCGCGTCGATCCTCTCTCCCGACAAGACCGTGCTGCTGCCCGAGATCACCGCGGGCTGTCCCATGGCCGACATGGTGACCGTGGAAGGACCGCGCAAGACCCGCCGGGAGCTGTTCACGGACAAGCTCGGCATCCACTTCGAGTTCTCCGACACCTTCACGCTCAGGGACATGAAGGCAATGCACCCCGGCGCTCCCGTCGTCGCCTACGTGAACACCTCCGCCGCGGTCAAGGCCGAGAGCGATATATGCTGCACTTCGTCGAATGTGGTCAAGGTCGTCGAGTCGTTAAAGGAAGACACCATCATCTGCATCCCCGACCGGAACCTCTCGGCCTACGCGGCAAAGCGGACCAAGAAGAAGATCATCTCCTGGGACGGGTTCTGCAACGTGCACCACGCGCATCTCGACATGGAGGACGTGAAAAGGGCTAAAAAAGAGCACCCCAATGCTCTGCTTGTCATCCATCCTGAATGCCCGCCGGAGATACAGGACATGGCGGACCATATCACCAGCACCTCGGGCATGCTCAGGTACTGCAAGGAATCGTCCCACAAAGAGTTCATCATCGGCACCGAGGAAGGCCTCCTCTACCGCCTCCGCAGGGAAAACCCTGACAAGCAGTTCTTCATCCTGTCCAAAGAGATGGTCTGCCCGAATATGAAGCGAACGAAGCTCGACAGCGTGCTTATCGCCATGGAGAAGAGGCAGTACGTGATCAAGGTTCCCGAAGACATCCGCATCAAGGCCAAACGGGCGTTGGACAGAATGCTGGAGATCGTGTGATGCAGACACGGGGACACGAAGACGCGGGGACACGGGGACAAGTCCAAACCGTATCGCTTATCTCTCTCCGCGTCACCGCGTCGCCGCGTCTCCCCGTCGAGGTTTAGCAATGCTCACCGCCATCCTCATACTCTTAGCGTTGACGGTCCTGATCCTCTTCTGGCTTGTTCTCCAATCCCAGAAAAAGACCTCTGACCCGACCATCCCCCTGCTCCAGCAGGAGGTACAGTCCCTGCGCGGCCAGCTATCGGACGCCATGCTGAAGAACCAGGATACGGTGAACCAGCAGCTTGCATCCATCACCAGCCAGGTGAACGCCCAGCTTGGCCAGGTGACGCAGCAGCTCCAAAAGTCCACGGGCGACCTGAACACGCGGCTTGATAATGCCGCGAAGGTGGTATCGGAAGTAAGCAAGGGGCTGGGCGGACTGTCGGAAGCGACGAAGAAGGTCTTCGAGGTGGGCAAGGACATCGCAAGCCTGCAGGAGATCCTGCGCTCGCCCAAGCTCCGGGGTGGTCTCGGCGAGCTGTTCCTGGGAGACCTGCTGGCACAGATCCTGCCGCCCGCCCACTTCACCCTGCAGCACCGGTTCAAGAGCGGCGAGGTCGTGGACGCCGTTATCCGTCTCGGCCATAATCTGGTCCCCGTGGATGCGAAGTTCCCCCTCGAGAATTTCAAACGGGTGATCGAAGTATCATCGGAAGAGGAGCAGCGGGCGGCAAAGAGAAAGTTCATCGCCGACGTGAAGAAGCATATCGACGCCATCTCGGGGAAATACATCCTGCCGGACGAAGGCACCTTCGACTTCGCCCTCATGTACATCCCGGCGGAGAACGTGTACTACGAGCTGATCATCAAGGACGAGGCCATGGACACCGACAAGGGCCTGCTGAACTACGCATTCGCGAAACGGGTCATCCCGGTCTCGCCGAACAGCTTCTACGCCTACCTCCAGACCATCCTGCTCGGCCTCAAGGGCATGCACGTCGAGGAGCGCGCCCAGGAAATTCTCACCAACCTTGCGAGGTTATCGGGGGATTTCCGAAAGTTCCAGGAAGAGTTCGAGCTGGTGGGGAAACATCTGACGAACACGAAGTCGAGATACGACGAAGCGGACAAAAAGCTCGCGAAATTCGAGGACAAGCTCCAGTCCCTGAGCGACGCATCACCTGGCCTTGAGGAAACGAAGAAACTGCCGCTGTAGCTGGTAGTGATCAGTCCTGACCCCTGACCCCAGCCCC
>CAKKRC010000036.1 GCA_919902495.1 Nitrospiria bacterium | reverse complement strand
CTCCGCACTCCGCACCTACCACTCCGCACTTGAATCATCCTACCATCAGGTCTTCCCGGTAATCCTTGCTTGACGCGCGGAAGGAGATCGGGCCGTCCGGGTTCCCGGTGATGAACTGCTGTACCAGCGGATCGGCGCTCTGCCGGATCTCCTGCGGCGTCCCTTCCGCCAGGACCTTCCCCATGTGGAGAATGACGATCTTATCGGCCGTCCGCATCGCTTCCTCCACCTCATGGGTCACGACGATGCAGGTGATGCCGAGCAGGCGGTTCAGGTCCGCGATCAACTTTGTGATGACCGAGGTGACGATGGGGTCGAGACCCGACGTCGGTTCATCGAAAAAGATCACTTCGGGGTCGAGCGCCAGCGCCCGCGCAAGCGCCACCCGTTTCTGCATGCCGCCGGACAACTGCGAGGGAGTGAGGTCCTCAAAGTCGCGGAGCCCGACCAGCTCCAGCTTCATCTTGACCATGATCTTGATGATATTCTCATCGAGGGCGGTATGTTCGCGCATGGGAAGAGCGATGTTCTCTCCAACGGACAGGGAGTTGAGGAGCGCTCCATGCTGGAACAGCATGCCGATCTTCTTCCGGAATGGATCGAGCTCGCGGCCGCGGAGCTTCGTGATCTCCATGTCGTGGTACAGGACCTCGCCCGCATCAGGCCGCAGGGCGCCGATCATGGTCTTGAGCAGGGTGCTCTTTCCGCCGCCGCTCGATCCGAAGATATAGGTGATCTTCTTCTTCTCCGCGACAAAGGTCACCCCGTTGAGGATAGCGCGGTCGCCGTATCTTTTTACGATGTTTCGGACAGTGATCATAGTAAAGGACTCATTCGTACATAAGATGAAAAGCTACTGCGAACGGCTGTCTCTCGCAAAGCCGCCAAGCACGCAAAGGAAGTCAACAACAAGTGTTAGAAATTCGCCGTATCTGACTGTAAAGACTTCGTCGTGTTCTTTTTACTGTTCATGCTTTTCCTATTAGGTTTATCTTTCTTTGCGTCTTTGCGGCTTTGCGAGAGATGCCTTTGACTTTAGCAGTCTGATGCCTGGCCTCGCTGATCAATTACCTAATTGACACTTAATAACTGCCTTATCCATAAAATGCCGTGGTCATGACGGTGTCCAGCACGATGATGGCCAGCGTGGACCAGACAACGGACACCATCGTGGATTTCCCAACTTCCTCGGCGCTGCCCTCGACCACCAGGCCGCGGTAGCACCCGATCATCACGATCACCATTGCATAGACCGTCGCCTTTACCACGCCCGAGGCCACATCGGTGAAAGTGAGCACGTCGAGGGTCTCGCGAAGATACGTATCGGGGCGTATTCCCAATCGAACCGTTCCGAAGAGGAAACCACCCGCGACCGCCGTAAAGTTGGCTATGACCGTAAGGGCCGGAAGCGCCAGGAGCAGTCCCAGGAAGCGCTGGACGACGAGAAAACGGACCGGGTTGATCGCCATGGTCTCCAGGGCAAGGATCTCTTCGGTGACCTTCATGGTGCCGATCCTCGCCGTCATTGCCGCTCCGATACGGCCCGCCACGATAAGAGCGGTGATGAGCGGACCCATCTCCCGGAAGATCGCAACGCCGACGAATCCCGGTACGTAGCTCAACCCTCCCAGGTCCTTAAGCTGAAAGGAGACCAGCACGGTAAGCGCGATACCGAGAAGCGCCGCGACGATGATCACCAGCATGAGCGAATGGGTGCCGGCCTCGTCCACATGCAGCAACAGCCTGGCTTTTTTCACCCGCTTCCGGTCGGAAAACAGCGCGATGGTCTGGGCAACGGTCTCCAGGAAGAGATAGGTGAGGCTGGAAAGATCCTGCAGGAAGATAATGAACATCCTGCCGACATAGCCAAAGAGGTTTTTCACTTACATCCCCATTTTTTATTTCAGATTGCAGGGTCCGAATCTATTCCGCAATCCGAGATCCGCAATCCGCAATCCGCAATGCGTTACAGCCCCGCCTGAGCATCGCCCACGTTCGCAAAGATCTCAAAGATGCTGGAGAGCCGCGCAAGCTCGAACACGTCACGCACCGGCGGGCTCAGTTCCACGAGCCTCAGTTTCATGCCCTGCTTCATACAGTTCTGCATGGCCTCCACCAGCGTCGCGATACCGGAGCTGTCCATGTAGCGAACACCGGACAGGTTGATCAGGAGCGCCTTTGCGCCGCCCTGTTTGAATACTTCGTCCAGGCTGCTCCGCACATCCGGCGAGGAGTTCATGTCCACATCGCCTTTGATCAGCAGCATGGATCCCGCGTTGAACTTCTGTGTCGTGATCTCTACCTTCATACGTTCACCTGCTGTTTCTTCTTTTCAAGGGTCAGGAGCGTCCCCTGCTCCTGGTTCGTATCATAGGTCACCGCGTCGAAGGCCGCCCCGATGAACAGGGTGCCCAGGCCACCGGGCCTGATGTCCGAGAGGTCCCGGGGTGCGATCTTGGCGGTATCCGCCTTCCTGCCGTAGTCCCTGAGCCGGACCGTAAAACGATCTGCTGCGTCGGTAATGGTCAGCGTGATGGTCTTGGTATGATCGCCCTCATAGGCATGCTTGATGATGTTCGAACAAGCCTCATCTACGGCCAGAATGATCCTCCGCGCGTCCTTCCTGCCGAAACCTGCATCGGTAAGGATGGGATAGATGGCGCTCCGGACGACATAGAGGTACTTCGGATGGCTCGGCACGATGAGCGTGACCGGACCGGTCTCGTTCTGCGTATTATCGGTTTTTCTTCTTCTATCTTCGGCCATCGTTGCCTTTACCCGGAAACCTGCAGATCATATGGTCTCATACAGAGTAGCTTGTATACACCATCGGCAGTCATCCCCGAAAGCTTCTATCGGGGATCCAGTAAATTACCCAGACAAGACTGGATTCCCGCTCAGGATCGTTGCGGGAATGACAAAAGTGAAGCTGCAACAAAGGAGCTTCTATCATGTGGTCGTAACTGATTTCTGATAACTATTTGCCAAATAGCGTTACAAAACTACTTCGCCGCGCCGAAGCAGACCAGCGTCATATCATCGTGCTGCGGGCTCAGACCGGTGAAACGGTTCACATCCGCAATGATCGCATCCTTGAGCACACCGGGCCCTGATCCGCTCTTTTTCAGCAGCTCCTCGAACCGTTCATAGCCGTAAAGCTCTTCCTTCGCGTTCATGGCCTCGACGATGCCGTCCGTGTACAGGACCACCGTGTCCCCGGGCTCCAGCTTCGCCTCTTCCTGGAACAATTTCATGCCCGGCAGCATGCCGAGCGGCGCACCACCGGCTGTTTCCAGCTTCACCAGCGATCCGTCCGCCTTCTTGATGATCGGGGGCAGATGTCCGGCATTGGACAGGGTCATGATGCCGGTCGTGGCATCGAGCTCGATATAGAGCAGCGTGGCGAACATCCCGCGCCTGCTCCGCCCCGCCAGGAGGTCGTTCAGCTTCATGAGCGCATCGGCCGGCACCCGCTCGGTGAACGCCAGCGTCCGCATATCGCTTCCCAGCTTCGCCATGTACAGCGCCGCGGGAACGCCCTTGCCCGAAACATCGCCGATCACGATGCCGGTGCGATTCTGGTCCAGGTAGATGAAATCGTAGAAATCCCCGCCGACCTCGAGGGCCGGTGTGTAGTGGGCGCTGAAACGATAGCTTTTCACGTCCGGCGCCTGTTGCGGCAGGAAGCTCTCCTGCACCGTGCGGGCGAATTCCATGTCCTTGACAAGCCGCTGCTTGTCCAGGATCTGCATGTGCATCTTTGCGTTCTCCAGCGCGATGGCGGCCATGCTCGAGAGGGAGATGAACAGCTCCAGGTCGTCCTGGTCAAAGGGCTTCCCGTCGAGCCGGTTGATCACCTGTGCCACGCCGGTGACGCGGTTGCCCACCTTGAGCGGGACCGTGATCATTGATTTCGTACGATACCCCGTTTGTTCATCATTGCCCCGGAAGAATTTTGGATGGGTGTAGGCGTCCTCGAGCAGGAGCGGCTTGCCATCTTCCGCCACCGTCCCGGCGATCCCCTGCCCCATTTTGAGGCGCACCACCTTCTTGAGCTTCTCGCCGACAGATCCCTGGGCCACCTGGTAGATCAGTTCGTTCGTCTTCTCGTCGATGCGCATGAGGCTCGAAGCATCGGCGTTCATCACCTTCTTCGAAATGGTCATGACGTTCTCGAGGATGGTGTCGATCTCCAGGGAGGAACTGATGACCTCGTTCACCTCGATGAGGGTATGGAGCCGTTTGACCTTCTGGCTCAACCGTTCGATATCGTTAGTGTTTTTCATACCTTAAAGTATCACAAGAAACAGAGTATGGTCAACGGGAAAGTACGGGGAATCGTGAAGCGATGGGGACTGGCGAACACCTTGTTCACCAATCAGGGAACGGTATCGTTGCCCTTTAATTTCGGAGTGCCCCGATCCAGGTGACCGGGTAAGGTCAAAGATATGGCTAATAATCGATGCGTCCATGTGAGGGCAAGCTCTGTTCGCATCACCCTCATCGGCAGCGGGCCGGGTCACTGAACTTTGTGCTGATTTTTTATAAGCATCACCGCGGATTCGTCGGATATGTCCCCTTTAGCCACTTTGAGGGCAAGTGACTGCACCCACTGGGTCATGCTCACAGACCATGAGGGCCCATAATTTATCTGCTCGACCATCATATCTGCCTGCTGGGAGGTGATCTGACGCCTGTTGAGAAGGTCGCTCACTTTTTTCAGATAGGCTGTGCGTTCGCTGCTCGCGACCAGTTGGAGCCTTGCGTTGATGTTCTCGATCGAAATATAGAGCTGCTTCTTATTTTCTTCCTGCTCTTTTGCTTTTTCCTCCTCTTTTTTGATCAAGGACTCCTCAAGGGCCGTAAGCTTGCCTTCCATGAAATCCTTGATGACCGTTTGGGGAAGAATGATATTGAGGCTTTTCACATCGTTATTCAACAGGATCGGGGTCGACAGCCCGATGACCTTGCCCCGCTGATTGAGGCACGGCCCTCCGCTGCCGCCCGCGCTGATCGCGGTGTCCGTCTGGATGTACCGCACGCCGTCCCGGTCGAGACTGCAATGGCTGATCATCCCTTTCGTCATGAAATATTCCACCCCTGATGGGGCCCCGAGCACCCGAATCTCCATTCCCTCCTGACACTCGTCCGTTCCTGATAAGGGAAGATTGGTGTCGTAGAGACCGTCGATCTTCAGCAGGGCCACGTCAAGAAGTTTCGTGCCTACCTTCACAACCTCCGCCTTCTTCAATATCCCGGAATAAAGTCGTACCTCGACAGCCTTTTCCTTTCCTATCACCTGAGCGTTGGTAATTATGTCTCCGTTCTGGGAGATGAGAAATCCCGTGCCAGCGCCAGTGGCCGTCTTTACGACGACGATAGACTTTTTCGCGTTTTCCATCACGTCGGCCCAGGAGGGAGGCCTTGTGGCACGATACGCCAGGATAACGACGGCAATTACTCCGATAACGGCCACGAGAGATGCCAGGAACTTCTTGCTTCGCAGCATCTGTGCGATCGGATTTCCCCGGTCTTGCGCGAGGCCCCACTGGTCAGGCTTCTCGTACGATCTCATCAGGTTTCCTGCTGTTTCTTTGATCTTTTCGACACGGTATCTCGCATCCCGGACCCTGTGGCCGTTCGCGGATGTATCGATGATCTTTTGATAGAGCATGACGGCCTCATTGCTATTTCCGTCCTTTTCAAGGGACTTCGCCTGGGTCCAGAGAATGTCGATCTTCTTATCCAGGTCCTCAGCCTTCGCGCCTTCCTCAGGATGCTGGCGGACTGCACCCGATGCCGCCTTTTTATGTGCGTGCAGATGCGACACGAGGCTTTCCGGTGTGATCTTTTCGAATTTGAAGTCCTGGGAAACCTCACCGCGCGGCATGAGCTGGTTCTGATGAATGATCGCCATGAGCAGACCGGCATTCTCGGCCTCCGGGCTGTTCGGATGCAGCTCTACGATCTGCTGGTACAGCTGCAATGCCTTGATCTCATCGCTCTGCGATTGTACTTCCAATGCGGCGTTCCAGGATCGCTGGATCTCGTTGACGTTTTGGATCTCTGTTCGTGCGCTCTTTGCTTCCGAACTATCGGGGTTTTCATCGATGATCTTCTGGTAGAGCTTTACCGCCTGCGACACATTGCATTGCGATCGTGCTTCCCATGCGGTGTCCCACAGGATCCCGGCCTTTTCCTTTTGCATGCCGGCGATGAAGGTCTTCGCCAGCTCGGACTTGGGGCTTCCCGGGAATTGCTTAACGACCTGAACGCAGAGACTCTCAGCCTCAAACAGTTCCCCGCGCTGGTGATGCTCCATGGCCCTGGCGAACATATCCTCAGCAGTGGAGAGGTTCGGTGGTCCGTTTTTCTCCGTTTTCCGTTGTTCCGGTCCGTTCTTATCCGATACTTGCGACATTGCTCACCGTCCTTGGGACCGCATCCCGGGAAGTCACCGCCACACGAGCACGGCGCCGCTGCTGGGTCATTTCTTTTTACAATAATAGTTGGCCAGGATGTCCATCGTTATGGAGGTAGCGGGATACCACTGCAGTGGAGTCCTGGGTTTCTCCCAAAGAAGCTCTACACAGGTGTTTTCCTTCGATTTGTCCTCAATGGTCCTGTAATACAAGGTCGTATTGTCATAGATCTTCATTTTTCTCGCGGAGCAATGCAGGTCGACCATCAGGATCTCGCCTTCCCCTCCGAGGACCTCTTCACGCTTACCCACCTTTTTTTCGACGGTATAGGACGTGCCGACCGCGAATCCGCGATACTCGCCGAACGACGAATAGAACGCCGTCTGTATCACCCGTGCAGGCATGAACGTAAAACCGCCGTTATAGTGCTTCTTGGTGGTGATGGTGGTCACGACAAACAGCAGGAACCGCAACCGATCCTCTCCGATCACGCGGTAATCGGTCGCACCCCAGATCACGCCGAAATCGGAGCCTCCCAGGAACTTATACCGCTGCCCTTTTTCCACGGTCGGAGTCTTCTCGACGGAGATCTCCTCCTGAAGGCCGCAGTCCTCATCCTTGCACTCCTCCCATTTTCTGGCCGTGGGCTCTTCTTTTGGGAAACACGTTTTGAGCAGGAGTTCGTCCTTCTCCGCCGATCTAACGGACGCCGCGGTAAGGAGCAGGGTGGCAGCCATGCACAGCAGCACCATGCTCGTTGAGATCCTCATCAGCGTTCTATCTCCTTCGATGCGCATTCCAACTTACGCCTAGGGACGCTGCGCGATTGCTGTTATCCTGCCGGCTTCATCCGCGACGATAACTAGATTGTTCCCGACGGCAGGAGCAACGGCCACTGCGCCGACCATTTCATGTTTCCATTTGATATCGCCGGTCGCGGCATCCAGGGCATAGATTTGTTTATCTTTGCTTCCGAAGTACACGATGCCGTCGGCGATCACCGCCGGCCCGGTGATGCCGCCGCCCGCCTTTTGCCGCCACTTTTCACCGCCCGAGCGTACATCGACGGCGTAGATATTCCCCTGTTCGTCGCCGAAGTACGCCGTATTCTCAAAAACAGCAGGCGGCAATTGCGTCGTCGAGTTCACCACGAAGGTCCATATGAGATCGCCGGTCCCGGTGTCCAGCGCGGCAAGATTGCCGTATTCGTTCCTGAACAGGACCATGTTCCCGGCGACCACAGGTGAGGACCGGAGCTGACCTTTCGCCTGATATGTCCATTTGACCTTTCCTTCGTCCCGGGTCAGCGCGTACATCTTGCCGTCGACGCTTGCGATAAAGACAGTGTCTCCCGCGACGGCCGGTGACGCCTGAACGAAGGGCCCGGCCTTGAACACCCAATTCATTTTTCCATTATCAATATCGATGGAGAACACATGGCCGAAGCAGGACCCGAAGTAGATCGCATCACCGCTCACGGTCAGGTCAGTCGTGATAAGCACGCGGTCCGGCCAGTCCCAGGTCCACTTCCATGTCAGCCGCCCTGTCTTGCGGTCGAGCGCGAACAGTTCGTTATTCTCGGTCCCGACGAATACGGTAGTATCGGCGATCAAGGGGCTGGTTGCAAGCCCGCGGTCCTTGATCTGCCACCGCAGCACGCCGCTGGCGCGATCGAGAGCATACATTGACCCCATGCCGCTGAGCACATAAACCAATTCGTCATCGGCGACCATGCAGGTTCCGGCGACCGAGTTGATCTGGGCCTTCCACATGATCATTCCGGATCCGCGGACCCCGCTGACCGGCGCGACACCCGTGTGCGCCGCGTCGCCCATGCACATGGAGATGCTCCGCTGAACGGACGTGTGCTGCTTCTTTTTCGTGCATCCCGGAGATAGCAGGACAATGAACAGAACGATCAAGCAGCCTAAGGAACGAGCGTTATACACCACACCCCCTTCCCTACTTAGGGACTTTGCGCGATCGCATGCAACATACCGGTGCCATCCAGGACGGCCACGAAACGGTCAGCCACTGCCGGAGCGACATACACGGGGCCGCTCGTCTCGAACTTCCATTTTATTTCGCCGGTCGCCGAGTCCATGGCGTAGAGGTACTTGTCCATGCTGCCGAAATACAAGACCCCATCTGCGATCACCGCGGCGCCTAAAATTCCGTCACTCACCTTCTGCTGCCACTTTGGGTTTCCCGAGCGCACGTCCACGGCGTAAAAGTTGCCGTACTCATCGCCAAAGTAGGCCGTATTGTCCACAACAGCAGGCGGCTGCCTTGTTGACGAGTTCACGACGAATGTCCAGGCCAGTTCGCCGTTCTTGGCGCTCACGGCGGCAAGGTTGCCAAACTCGTTCCTGAACAGCACCAATCCGTCCGCGACCACCGGAGACGATACAAGAGGGCCCTTTGCCTGATAGGTCCATATGACCTTTCCGCTTTCCTCGGACAGTGCATACAACCTGCCGGCGCTGCTGGCAACATATACCGTCTGGCCGGCCACGGCAGGAGAACCGTGGACCGGGCCGTCCGCCTTGAATTTCCAGTTCATTTGCGCCGTGTCGATGTCTACGGAAAATACATACCCGGGGCCAAGCGCAAAATAGATGGCGTCGCCGCTTGCCGTCAGTTCGCTCGTTACGGGCGTCGCCGAATGTTCCGTAAGGACCGAATGCCATCGTCCCATCCGGGCGCCTGTTTTTCGATCGATCGGGTACATGTCGCTGTGCCCCGTACCGACGAAAAGGGTGTCATCGACGATCATGGGGCTCGTCGTGATGAAATTCTCCTCAAAGTTCCACTTGACCGCACCGGTAGACCGGTCGACTGCATGGGGCTTTTCCTGATGATCGGTGTAATAAACGGCATCTTCATCGGCAATGAGGTAAGGCCTCATGGTCTTCTGGGCCTTGATTTTCCACAAGAGCGTGCCCGATATGCGGACGCCGCTGACCGGAGCGACACCCGTATGTGCAGCGTCGCCCATTCCCATGACAACGCGCCGCTGCACGTTCAAACGTTTCTTCTTTTTCGTACAGCCGGCCGGCAATAGTGCGGTACACAAAAGCAATACGCACGCAAGCGTAAGGGCCTTCATCATGATAGTATGTCACCCTGGCATCGCGCCCCTTTTTTGTGTCTGCAGTCATGCATAGCAGGCTCCCTGGAAATTGCCCACACGATCGTTCCTGTGACCTGCTACAACGGCGATGATTCCCTTTTCAGCGCCTGCAACTCTGCTGCACCATTCTTGTCTGTTCCTGTCATCTCATTGCCACTGATATAGACATCTTTCTCGTCATGGAGCCCCGTGGCGCCTACCCGTTCGAGGAACGCGTAGTCCTCGAACACGAGATGATTGCCCACGTAGGTCCCCCGAACAGCAAGACGATAGCGGGGCGATGAACTGACCCAATCCATGTAGCCTGCCAGCCTGCCGTCCTGGGCCTTTTCGATCACCAGGACAAAAGGATACTTCTTGCCCCTGAAGGTCATGTCTCCCTGCCAGGTCGAAGGGCTGAGGAAATAGTTCTTGTCGAGCTTCCAGTCATGCACGGCAAGGAAGGCGGCGGCAGGCAAGACAACTGCAAGGAACAGGATCGCATTCTTCCACTTTCCCCACCACGTTTCCTGCTGCTCTGGAAGCACCAAGAACGTTTCGCGGCACCGCGGGCAGGTCGTGACCGTTCCTGTCTTGTAGATGCGCACCTCTCCCAGGTCCTTGCTCAACTCACATTTCGGGCAGGTAATGATCATGTGCTGGTATCACAGGTATGCACGGACTCGGGGAAAACCTTTCTCCATGCTCGTTTAGCTATTTATACGCCTGCGCTTTCTTCTCCTTTTCCCGGGACCGAACGCTAAGGTCCAGAGGAGTTAAAGCGTTCTTCTTAAGGTAGTCGGTCCCCTTGCCCTGGGCACCGATCTCCGGGTCCCCGCACTCGCTGACAGTCCTAGCAAGGGTTATTTCGGTTTTTTTAAAACAGATGTCGCCACCGATTATTGGACGGCAGTAGGTCTTGTCATCTTCGACATAACTCCCGCACACGCTCGATCCATCCTTGAAACTCAACTGAGTCGCGCTGAAGGCGACCGAGGGGATCAAACAAAAAATAATAACAAGTGTTTTCATATTTTCTCCTTCTTTCGAATTGCGTGACGCACCTGCCCACAGGTCAGACAGCCGATTTATTCTAGTTTTTATAGTAGATTGCATCGTCAGCATCGTCTCAGTATTTGAAGAATATATTACAATTTGGTGTTAGTCAAGCGGATATCGTCTGAGGCGAGAGTACTTCTTGAGAAGCAGCAACAAGAGATAGGAGCGCGAGATCATGATGACAAGCGAACAGCCATCAGACGATCAAACCAAGGCCTCAGTCTGTTGTCTGCTGTCTGTACTCTGTTGTCTCAACTGCCGTATCCTCTCCACCACCGGCGGATGGGAGTAATAGAACGCGGCGTACAGCCGATGGGGATGGAGATTGGACAGGTTCTCCTTGGAAAGCTTCACCAGGGCGGAAGCCATGGCCCCGGTGTCGCCCGTCAGGTCGGCGGCGAACCGGTCCGATTCCCGCTCGTCCCGCCGTGACAACCAGTTGAAGAGCGGCGTCAGGGGGAAGGTCACGATCGAGAAGAGGAATCCCAGGATCAGGGCCTTTGCGTAGAACGAGGCATGCACCAGGCCCACAGCGTTCGGCAGCCAGTTCCCGCGAAGAAGCCAGAAGGCCGCCAGGATCCCGCAGAACGCCATGGCCTCGGTCATGATGATCCGCTTCAGGACATGTTTCTTCTTCCAGTGGCCCACCTCATGGGCCAGCACGGCCAGGACCTCTGCCTGGGTCATCTGCGCGAGCAGCGTGTCGAACAGCACGATCCGCTTCACCTTCCCGATGCCCGTGAAGTATGCGTTGGAATGACGGCTCCGGCGCGACGCGTCCACCTGGAACACCCGGCTCACCTTCAGCCCCGCCTTCTCCATGAGCTTCCTGATGCGCTCCTCCAGGCCTTCTACCTTGAGCGGCTCGAACTTGAAAAAGAGCGGTTCGATAACCGTCGGCGAGATGTACATCATGAAGATGCCGAAGGCGAGGAAGAACAGCCAGACCCAGAGCCACCAGAGCCCCGGGCTCCAGGTGACCAGCCAGAGCGCGCCGAGGACAACAAGGGTGCTGATGACCGCGCCGATCGCCAGGCCCTTGAGCAGGTCGGTCATCCAGAGCTTCATGGTCATGGTGTTGAATCCGTACTTGTTCTCTATCCGGAAGTTGCGGTACAGGCTGAAGGGAATGCCCATGACCGTCTGGGCGACCATGAGGAAAAGGAAGAAAAGCACGCCGCTCCCGGGGAATGACCCGGCAAGGGAGGCGATCCACTCATCATAGAGCGCCAGGACACCCCAGAACAGGAAGACGATCAGCACCATGTTGTCGACGAGCGATTCGATGAGGCCCAGCTGGCTGTTCTCCACCGTGTAGTCGGATATCTTCGCGAGCGTCGCCGGATCCACAGCGCCTTCGAACTCCGGCGGAACGGTATGGCCGTGGACCTTGAGGTGGGACAGGTTGAGATATTTGAGCCAGTAGCCGGCGCAGACAACCGCGAGAAAGGCAAGAAATACAAGGATGGTCATATGGGCATCATACTCGCAATCAGGTCCATGGTCAAGCAGCGGACGACCGCGCCCGGGGACTCACGCCCTGATCAGCTTGAAGAAGTTATCGATCAGCTTGGGGTTGAAGGACTTCCCGGCGCCGCCCTTCAGGATCGACTCGATCTTGTTCATGGGCTGGGGTTCCTGGTAGGACCGGCGGCTGCGCATGGCGTCGAACACATCGGCGACGGAGATCATCTGGCTCGCGATGTTCGGCGTCCAGCCGCCCTTGATGGAGGGATACCCGGTCCCATCGAACTTCAGGTGGTGCTCCAGCGAGGCCAGGACCGCCAGCTTCGGGATCCCCTCGGTTCCCATGAGGTACCGCGCCCCCTTGGTTGTGTGGGTCTCGATGATCATGCGTTCGTCAGCGCTCAATTTCCCCTGCTTGTTCAGGATTTCTTCGGGGACGAAGAGCTTGCCGATATCGTGGAGGAACGAGGCAACTCCGATCTGGTGCAGGTGCTCGCCGGCGAATCCCAGGGACTCGGCCTGGGCCATGGTCAGAATGCCCACGTTCACGACGTGGGTGAAGGTATATTCGTGGGACGACTTGAGCGACGCCAGCATACGCAGGGGGTTCACTTCCTCGCGGAATCCCTTGATGAACCGCTTGACCATCCCGTCGACACTGCGGACGTCGATCTGCTTGTGCTTCTTGATGCGCAGATACAGGTCCTTGAGCTCGTCCATCTCGGCCGTGGTGAGCTTGACCAGCTCTTCGAGCACCTCCGGCGGCGCGTCCTCGGCGCCGACCCACCCGTGCTGTGCGCCCTCGCCCGCCTGCCCCCCCCCGCCCGCCTGTTTGACCCGGAGTTCCACCTTGCCCAGCTTGATGAAGCTCGTCGCCTTGATGGACGCCGCGTCGGGCGGTGCCAGGTCCTGGATGAACCCCTGGAGCTCGGCGCGCGGAAGCCCGGCCACGAAGGTGACGCGTTCGATGGATTTCCTCCGGAGTATCTTGGTGAAGTTCGTCACATAGGCGCTGTCGGCGGGAAGCGGCCGGTCCCCTGCCACGAGGTCGTTGCCGACCAGCATGATCGTTACTTCCGGGCTCACTTCGAGCAGACCCGCGAGAACGGCATGCGTCTTGTCGATATACTGGCCCACCTGGGGATGGCTGGCCGAATAGAGGCCGATGTTCGTCACCGCCGCGGTAAGCTGCGCGACGACCTTCACCAGTTCTTCGTGGATGTCGATATCAGACATAGTAAGTGAGTAAGTAATTGAAGCTCCTGGAAGCAAACGGCAAGGAAGCTTCGATCCTCAGGGTAATAATAAATTATTCTTATCGCTCGCTGAGCCCCAAACTGCTGGGCTCAGCTCGCTCCTGGATTCAGTAATTTAGTTTCAACAACTCAATTCCTAATGACCAATTACTATTTACTGTCCTTCCTCTCACCAAGCTTCCGGCACAGCATCCGGATCTTGTCATCATCGGACCGCTCGCCGACCTTGAGGAGCTCCGCAATACTCTCCTTCGGGTACCGGCCCAGCGACTCGAAGAGCGTGACCTTCATGCGGTCAAGGCTCTTGCGGTGCAGCGACCATCCCGCCTTCGCAAGCTTTTCCAGGTCCGGGACCGCCCGTGCATCGCCGATCTCGCCGAGCACCCGGATGATCTCCTCGTTCACGCCATAGTCGGTCTCGAAGAGGATCGTTCGCTTGATCAGGGACAGGATATCCCCTACCACCTCGGCAACACGGAACTGACCGGCCAGGAGCACGGCCGCGGACGACACATCGGGGTCCTTGGAGTTGATCTCCTGCCGGAGGATCCCCACTGCGGAGGGGTCCTTGAACCTGAGCAGCACCGCCAGTGCGTCCAGCCGCACTTTCGGATCAGGGTGCTGCAGGAGCGGTTTGATCGCCGCGACAACGTCGGGAGTGCCCGCCCGCCGGATCAGCATCAGGAGGTTCCGCACGTAGTATACCCGCGGGTCCTGAAGCCGCTTGACCGCCTCGGCTACCGTGTCCTTGCCGAACGTGCACAGAAGGTCGAACAGGACCCGACGGCCGCCGGGTGTCATATCGTACGAATAGATCTCCAGGAGGCCGGGGACCAGGATCGGGCCGAGCGCCAGCATGAAGGCCTGGGCATCCTTCCCCCGCGTACGCGACCAGGTGTTGAACGCCTCAAGGGACTTGTCGATGAACGCGGGTTCCCAGAACACTTTCAGCGCCTCGGCTGCGCACGCGCGGATGCCTTCGCTCTTTTTGTCCGAGAGGTGCCACCGCAGTGTCTGAAGGGTGTCCAGGAGCAGCGGGAAATGTCCGCTGATCAGCATGTCAGGAACGATGGTAACGAGCTTTTTCGAGAACTCCCGGTAGTCCTCCTCATCGATGTTCTCCTCCATGAAGGCCAGCACCGCCCTGCCGATCTGGAAGTCGAGGTGCTGGTCGTCCAGGTCCTTTAGGTATGTCTCGATGGGGAACCGGTCCCTGGCGGTGGCCGCCATGGTTTCCGCGCGGCCCGATACGTTCTTCAGGATGTCGTCGTACTCCTTCTCGACATAGCCCTCATACTGCTCCCGGTCGAACAGCTTCGCCATGTGCTCGGGCATGATCTCCGGGCCAGCGCCTGCTTTACCCTCGGCGCTCGAGCCGGTTCCCGCGCCGGAGGGGGTGCCCACAACGCTCCCAAAGCCTCTGGCGGCACCGCCCGCAGCGGTCCCCTTGCCGCTGCCAGGCTGCGCCGTCGTTGTCTTGTCCCGTACGCTCGCCAGTTTGCCCAGGAGCCCGGTCAGGGTAGGCGATATCTCCCGTCCCTCCGAGCTCGCCTGCCTCAGCATGTCGATGATCATGTCGTCGCCCAGGCCGCCCAGCACCTCTTCTGCGCCGGGGCTCGCGGCGTTCTCCGAAACGTTCTTGAACGCCGTGGACAGGAACTGCTTCCTGATGTCGGGATGGAGGTCCTTCAATAGATTATTCAGGTTGGAGATCGTATCGGACTGCTCCTTGGTCAGCTGCTTTTTCTCCGCCGACGTCCGGACATAGCTCGAGATGATGCGGTCGTAGCTCTGGACCGCGGCGCCGGAATCGAGCTTGCGCTCGTTCAGGAGCCTGGCGAGCTCGGCGGGATCGATCTGGGACGAGTCCTTCAGGGATACACCGTCTCCCGACTTCGCCAGCGTGCCCGCTGACAGGAGGGACACGAAATCCTGCCACATCCCGGCTCCCGGCTTGTCGCCCGGTTTCTCCCCCGGCTTCTGCTGGGCCTTGAAGATCTCCTTTTCCTCGGTCAGGTGGAAGCTTGAGTAATCGATGGCCATCACCCGGATGTTCGGGATGCCGGCGTTCTCCACGACCTTCGCGATGCCGCCCATCGCCGTAATCTCGTCCGGCTTCGTGGTGATGATGCGGTGAAAGCGGACCAGTTCTTCGCGGTCGAGCCCCCGGATGAAGGTCACCGCCGCAATCCCCTGCTGGTTCATGGACAGGGCGAA
>CAKKRC010000035.1 GCA_919902495.1 Nitrospiria bacterium | reverse complement strand
CACCACATCTGACCGGCCTGTACCAAAGTACAGAACGTCATGCCTGGCATACATATAAAAACGGGATGCCTTTCGGCATCCCGCATGTTTTCCACCTTCATTTTACAGTCCCGTCGTCTGCCGCAATCAAAAATACTTCGCGAGCCCGATGAAGAAATCCGCCCCTCCCCCGTCCAGGTTCCTGACGTCGTCGCGAAGCGTGGACACCGGCTGGGCGACGCCGTTCTGTTCATAGCTGTTGGCCTTATACTTGACCGAGTACAGACGCAGCCCGGCGACGACAGTAAAGTCGTTCCGGATCAGGGCTTCCAGCTCGCCCGACAGGTGTGCCCCCGTGGCATCGTCGTACTTCACAATGTTGCGGCTGCCGCCGACGATCCGCGTGGTATCGACATCCAGTTCTCCTCCTCCGTAGATCCCCACGCCACCGCCGAACTTGAACCTGAGCCGGTCCCGGACCGGCACGAGAACCTTGAGTGACGCCCGCAGAAAACCGCGGGAAAAGCTTGCGTCGGCGTTCTCCACCGCCGGCCGCTCGGTGCTGGCCTGACCGCCCAGGGACACATCGAAATCCAGGTACTCCGACAGCCCGTAGCCCGCGGTGATCGCGAGTCCGGCCCCGCCGCCTCCGCTCACCTTGACCGCGTCGCCGGAGGTTGTCGTCCCCAGATCGATGGACTTGGACCCGCCTCCCATCATGGCGGAGATCTCAAGCTTCAGTTTTCCCTTCGTGCTCAGGACCTCGGATGCTTCCGGTTTTCCCTCGGCAGCGGCCGCTTGCGTCGTGCCCGTGGGCTGGGAGGCAACCTGCGGCGCGGTCATCTGCTGCGTTCCCGACGGAAGTGACAGCGGTTGCGATCCCGCTGTTCCCTGCGCTGTCGCACTTGCCGCGGTCCCGGCAACTATTATCGCCATGGTTAAGTAGGTTCCTGCCCGCTTGGTAAAAGGACTCATTATCATTCCCTCCTAGATGAGTGTTTCCGCTACGCCTGAAGCTTCTTCATCAGCCACGCCATGTTCTGGCCCAGCGCCTGCATGGTCTTCATCCCCTCTTCGTCCTTCATCACCTCGCCGGGCAGCCTGCCGTGCGCCAGGTTCCAGTAGCTCGAACCCGGGACGATCATCTGGCCGATCAGGAAGAACGCGTTCAATGAGCTGAGCACGTGGTACGCGCCCGCCCTGCGGACCGCCACCACGCCGGCGCCCACCTTGCGCTGGAACATGTCCCCGTTCGCCCGGGAGACCATGCCGCACCGCTCGATAAGCGCCTTCATGCCGGCGGAAACATCGGCGAAGTAACTGGGCGATCCCAACAGTATGGCGTCGGCATCAAGCATCTTCTGGATGCACTCATTGATGATGTCCTTCTCCACGGCGCAGCGCTTGTTCTTGTTCTCGAAGCATTTCATGCAGGCGATGCATCCCTGGATCGGCTTGCCCGAGAGCTGGTACAGCTCCGTTTCGATCCCGGCGGCCTTCATCTCGTCCATCACGGCATTCAGCAGGATGGCCGTGTTCCCGTCCTTCCTCGCGCTTCCGTTAAACGCAATGACCTTCATGGAACCTCCTTGACCGGGCGGAAACTGGCCGCGGCAGATGTACTACTTGCTTTTTGTCAGCGTTTTTAAGCTTTTACATCCCGACTCGCTGCCCAGGGAACAGGCCTTTTTGAGATCGTTCATGGCCTGCTCTGTCCTCCCCAGGGAATAACTGGCATTCCCCCGTCCCGCGAAGGCATCGGCATTCGCCGGCTCCATGCCGATGGCGTTCGTATAATCGGCGATGGCCTTCTCGAACTGCTTCAGCCCGGTATAGGCGGCTGCACGGTTAAGATGATACGTTACCGTATTGGGGCTCGCGCTTATGGCCTTTGACAGGTCCTCGACAGCCCGGCCGTAGTTTCCCCGGTGGAAATAGATCATCCCCCGGTTGTTATATGCCGCGACATTGTTCCGGTCCAGGGCAAGGGCCTTATTGAAGTCCTCCAGCGCCCGCTCGTTCCGTCCGGTCCGGACAAAAACACTTCCCCTGGCCGTGTACGCTTCAACAAAACCGGGGTTCAGTGCAAGCGCCTTCGTATACGCGTCAATGGCGGATTCGTACTGCTGCTGCCTTGCATCCTGGGAACCTTTATCGAACCAATCGTTCGCCCGGGAACGCTCGGATTTCTCAAGCAAACTCGTACTCTGTTCACCAAGACCGGCAGAGGCGGTTGCCAGGAGCATGATAACAAACGTTGTTCCCAGCCGGTGGTTCATGCACATCTCCTTTTCGAAGGTAAAGAATATGTTCAGTACATTAACAATGTTCGCCGGCTTTGTCAACGTTGTTCCATGCCGGGCATCTGACGCGTCAGAACGCCCCCTGCTTGACAATAACCCTGCATGTGGTATTCTCTTAACAGTCCGATTTCACGGGAGTTTTGCCATGCCTGTCCCTCCCATCGACACGCAGCCCCTCTGGCCTCTTGTCGTATATTTTGTCGCTACCGTTGCGATCGTTGCAGCCATGATCGGGTTTTCCTTCGTCCTGGGGCAGCGCCACCGTGAGCGGGCGACAGACGAACCGTATGAATCCGGCATCGCCGCGACAGGCACCGCGCGGGTGCGTTTCGACATCAAGTTCTATCTCGTCGCCGTCTTCTTCCTGATCTTCGACCTGGAAGCGGTTTTTCTCTACGCATGGGCAGTTGCCGTCCGGGAGACCGGATGGGCGGGATATATCGAAGTCCTGGTGTTCACCGGCGTCCTTGCCGCGGCGCTTGTTTACCTCTGGCGTCTCGGCGCGCTGGACTGGGGGCGCCAACATCTGACACGGGGACACGGAGACGGGGGGGGGGGGCCACGGGGAAAATAGAAGATAAGAAGGTGGGAAGATGAGAGGGTAGGATGTCTTTTTGCAAACGCCTGCCTTCCTGCTTCCCACGTTCCGGTGTTCCTCCGCGGTAATTAAGGACATCTTATGAACTGGTCCATCACAAAATCTTCCGCTCCCACCCTTGACGACGCGGTCCGGCAGAGCCTCCTCCTGACCCGTCTCCAGGACGTTCTCGCCTGGGGCAGGAAGAATTCCATCTGGCCCTTCAATTTCGGGCTATCGTGCTGTTACGTCGAAATGGCCACGAGCCTCACGAGCAAATACGACATCGCCCGCTTCGGGGCCGAGGTGATCCGGGGCACGCCCCGCGAGGCGGACCTCATGATCGTGGCCGGCACCGTCTTCATCAAGATGGCCCCGGTCATCAAGCGGCTCTACGAGCAGATGATGGAGCCGCGCTGGGTCATCTCCATGGGGTCCTGCGCCAATTCCGGCGGCATGTACGATATCTACAGCGTGGTCCAGGGCGTCGACAAGTTCCTTCCGGTGGACGTGTACGTGCCGGGCTGCCCGCCCCGCCCCGAGGCCTTCATGGAAGGTCTGCTGCTGCTCCAGCAGAAGCTCGGCGCGGAACGCCGTCCGATCAGCTGGGTCGCCGGTCCGCAGGGCGTGATCCAGCCCGACCCCCCGTGCATGCGCGACCTGAAGCGGCAGGAGCGCGCGGCAGCGACCGTCCTGCCGTCGCCTGATGAAGTAAAGTAACAGTAGACACTGAGGACTCTGAAAAACCCATAAGAGTGAACCTTTGACACGGATCACATCTGATAAAAAGCTCTGATAAAGGCGGATAAAGCAATATCTTATTGTTTTAGAGATTTATCCGCTGTTATCAGGATGTTCATCCGCATTTATCCGTGTCAAAGGTGTTCTCTTCGTATTTTCTCAGTGTCCTCGCTTAGAAGCGCCTGCTTTTGGCAGTGTCAAATAACGTACCTTATTTATGGCGCAATCCTCTATCATCGATGATCTGAAAGCCGCCTTCGGCGAAGCCATCCTCGCGGTCCAGCCCACGGTCGACGGCATCCCCACTGTCTGGGTTTCGCGAGACCGTGCCCGCGACGTCCTGCGCCGGCTCAAGGCCGTGGTCGAACGTCCCTACCGGATGCTCTATGACCTCACGGTCATCGACGAACGGGTGCGCGCGAACCGTCAGGACCAGCCGGCATCCGACTTCACTGTCGTCTACCACCTGCTTTCCTTTGACCGGAACGAGGACATCCGCATCAAGGTCCCGCTCGACGGCGCCGACCTCTCCCTGCCGTCCATCACCGGCATATGGCCGGCCGCGAACTGGTACGAACGGGAAGCATGGGACCTGTTCGGGATCAAGTTCGAAGGCCACCCTCATCTTACGCGAATTCTGATGCCGCCTACCTGGAACGGCCACCCCCTGCGCAAGGACCATCCCGCACGTGCCACGGAAATGGGCCCCTTCACCATGCCCGAAGACGGAATGGATGCCGAGCAGGAGGCGCTCCGGTTCCGTCCCGAAGACTGGGGCATGGAGAAGCGGTCTGACGGCTCGGAGTTCATGTTCCTGAACCTCGGCCCCCAGCATCCCGGGACCCACGGCCTGCTGCGTATCATTCTCCAGCTCGACGGCGAGGAGATCAGGGACTCCGTGCTCGATATCGGCTACCACCACCGGGGCGCCGAGAAGATGGCGGAGCGCCAGACCTGGCACACCTACATCCCCTACACCGACCGCATCGACTACTTCGGCGGCGTGATGAACAATCTCGCCTATGTCCTTGCCGTGGAGAAGCTCGCCTGCATCGAGGTGCCGGACCGGGTCAAGGTCATCCGCGTGATGATGGCCGAGCTGTTCCGCATCCAGAGCCACCTGGTCTGGTACGGGACCTTTGCCCAGGATGTGGGTTCCTTCTCACCCGTGTTCTACATGTTCACCGACCGCGAACGCGTCTTCGACATTGTCGAGGCGGTATGCGGCGGCCGCATGCACCCCGCCTGGTTCCGCATCGGCGGCCTATCCCAGGACCTTCCCCGGGGATGGGAGCGGCTGGTGACGGATTTTTTGAAATACCTTCCGCCGCGGCTTGCCGAGTACGACAAACTCGTAATGCGGAACGCCATTTTCAAAGGCAGGACGAAAGGCGTCGGGGCCTACTCGCTCGACGAAGCGATCGAATGGGGCGTTACCGGCCCGGGCCTCCGCGCCTGCGGCATGGAATGGGACTTCCGCAAGAAGCGGCCTTATTCCGGCTACGAGAACTTCGACTTCGACGTTCCCACGGCAATGAACGGGGACTGCTATGACCGCGGGGTGGTGCGCGTCGAGGAGATCCGCCAGAGCCTTCGCATCGTCGAGCAGTGCGTCAGGAACATGCCCGAAGGTCCGTACAAGTCCAGCCATCCCCTGGCAACGCCTCCCGCCAAGGAACGCACCATGAAGGACATCGAAACGCTCATCACCCACTTTCTCGGCGTGAGCTGGGGGCCGGTGATCCCCGCTGGCGAGGCGTTCATGGGGATCGAAGCGACCAAGGGGAACAACGGGTATTACCTCATCAGCGACGGGGGCATCCACTCCTACCGCACCCGCATCCGAACGCCCTCGTTCCCGCACATGCAGATGGTGCCGAAGATGTCAAAGGGCCTCATGATCGCGGACCTGCTGGCGATCCTGGGGAGCATTGATTTTATTCTGGCGGACCTGGACAGGTAAGAGCGGACACGGGGACACGGGGACGCGGGGACACAGAGAAAGGCAATACATCCGCTTCGACAGAAATTATACTTCGTGTCTTCGTGTCTTAGTGGCAGAATGAACTTAATATGCTGACCGAAGAAGAAAAAAGAGAGATCACCGCCGAGCTGGCGCACTGCGAGCATAAATCTGCCGCGAGCATCGAGGCGCTCAAGGTCATCCAAAAGCGCCGCGGGTGGGTGTCGGACGCGAGCATCAGGGACATCGCCTTCCTGCTCGACATGACGCCGGCCGAGCTGGACGCAGTGGCGACCTTTTTCAACTTCATCTACCGGAAACCCGTCGGCAGGCACGTGATCGCCGTCTGCGACAGCATTGTCTGCTGGTCCCTGGGATACGACCAGCTGCGGGAACTGCTGCAGAAGAGCCTCGGCATCGGGCTCGGGGAAACGACTCAGGACGACCGGTTCACCCTTCTTCCCGCTTCCTGTCTCGGCGCCTGCGACCGTGCTCCGGCAATGCTGGTCGATGAGGACCTCCACGGTCCGGTGACGCCGGAGATGATTGACGGGATACTGGAGAAATACAGATAAACCTTTGACACGGATAAATGCGGATTTGACATCGGATAAGAGCGGAGGGATCATTCGGGCAAAACTCCTGTTGTATCCGTCCTTATCAGGCTTTTCATCCGCCTATTCTGTGTCAAAGATTAAATTCTTTTAGGTTTTATCATGGAACGCCCTTTAACGAAAAACATCCACCCCGGCCAGGAGCCTCTCTCCCTCGCGGAATATGAGAAGGCCGGAGGCTACCGGTCCCTTCGCAAGGCGCTTGCCATGCCGCCCCAGGACATCGTCGCGCTGGTCAAGGCCTCCAACCTGCGCGGACGCGGCGGGGCAGGTTTTCCCACGGGCATGAAGTGGGGCCTCGTGCCTCAGGTCGGCAGCGTGCCGCAGCCCCGGTACTTCATCGTGAACGCAGACGAGATGGAGCCCGGCGCCTTTAAGGACCGCCTGCTGCTTGAAGGCGATCCGAACCAGATCATCGAGGGCATCATCGTGAGCGCCTATGCGGTCCAGACGGAGAAGGCCTTCATCTTTCTGCGCAGGGAATATTTCCTAGCAGAGAAACGGCTGAAGAAGGCTATCGCTGAAGCGTACGAAAAGGGCTATCTCGGCGCCGGCATCCTGGGCTCGGGATTCAACCTCGATCTCCGCATCCATTCCAGCGCGGGCCGGTATATCTGCGGCGAGGAAACGGCGCTGATCAACGCGCTCGAAGGGAAACGCGCCGTGCCCCGCGCCAAACCGCCGTTCCCCCTGGCCTGCGGCCTCTGGGGAAGACCCACGCTCGTGAATAACCCGGAGACCGTCGCGAACATCCCTCATATCGTGAACAACGGCGCGGAGTGGTTCAAGGCCCTCAGCGCCTGCGCCGACGGCGGGACCAAGATCTACGGCGTCTCCGGCAGGGTGAACAAGCCCGGCGCCTGGGAACTGCCCATGGGCACCACGATCGAGGAACTTATCGAGGACCACGGCGGCGGCATGCAGAAGGGCTATGCACTTCGCGGCATCATCCCGGGAGGCGCATCAACGGACTTTCTGCTTCCGAAGCATCTGGACGTGCCGATGGATTTCGATTCAGTGGCAAAGGCGGGGAGCCGCATGGGCACCGGCACCATGACCGTACTTGACGACCGGACCTGTCCCGTCGGTTTTGTGCACAACCTGGAGGTCTTCTTCAGCCGGGAATCCTGCGGATGGTGCACGCCCTGCCGCGAGGGCCTGCCGTGGATAGAGAAGATCCTCCATGCAATCGAGAACGGCCGGGGAGAATCGGGTGATCTCTCCCTCCTGGAACAGCACTGCAGGCTCCTGGGACCGGGCAACACCTTCTGCGCCCTGGCCCCCGGCGCCGTCGAGCCGCTCCAGAGCGCGTTGAAGTACTTTAGAGAAGACTTTGAAAGGCACATCCGGGAGAAGAAGTGCACTTGGAAGTAACAACCCTTTTTGACACTGAGGACACTGAAAACCTATGAAAAAACAATATGACAATTACCTTTATTCTGATCTGACTGGAAAAATAATTCAATGTGTCAACAAAGTGCATAAAATACTGGGCTATGGTTTTTTGGAAAAGGTCTATGAAAATGCTCTTATACTGACACTGCTTAAAGCCGGCTTACAGGTTGTGCAGCAGGCTCCTGTTAACGTCATGTTCGACGGAACAGTCATTGGGGAGTATATCGCCGATGTTCTCGTTGAGAACAAGATCGTGCTCGAATTAAAAGCTGTTTCTGAACTTGCGACCATCCATGAAGTTCAGCTTGTGAATTATTTAAAAGCGAGCGGTTTACGAGTAGGGCTCCTTGTCAATTTCGGACCTAAATTGAAGATCATTCGCAAAGTCTTTTAATCATAGCCGTTCAGTGTCCTCAGTGTCTAAAGACTTATGATCACGATCTATATAGATAACAAACCTTACCAGGTCAAGCCCGGCCAGAACCTTCTCCAGGCCTGTCTTTCCCTGGGCTTCGACCTGCCCTACTTCTGCTGGCACCCGGCGCTGCACGCCGTCGGCGCGTGCCGCCAGTGCGCCGTGAAGCAGTTCAAGGATGAACGGGACACGCGGGGCAGGATCGTCATGTCCTGCATGACGCCGGTTGCCGAAGGCATGCGCATCTCCGTGGACGACGCCGAGGCGAAGGCGTTCCGGAAGGGCGTGATCGAGTGGCTCATGCTGAACCACCCCCACGACTGCCCGGTGTGCGATGAAGGCGGCGAATGCCACCTCCAGGACATGACGGTCATGACCGGCCACAACGAACGAAGGACCCGTTTCAAAAAACGCACGCACCGGAACCAGTATCTCGGTCCCTTCATCAACCACGAGATGAACCGCTGCATCCAGTGCTACCGCTGCGTCCGGTACTACCGTGACTATGCCGGCGGCAGGGACCTGAACGTGTTCTCCGCCCATGACCACGTCTACTTCGGCAGGCATGAGGACGGCGTGCTCGACAGCGAATTCAGCGGCAACCTGGTCGAGATCTGCCCCACCGGGGTGTTCACCGACAAGACGCTGAAACAGCACTACGCCCGCAAGTGGGACCTGCAGACCGCGCCTTCCATCTGTGTGCACTGCGGCCTGGGATGCAATACCATTGCCGGAGAGCGATACGGCACTCTCCGCCGCATCATGAACCGCTATCACCATGACGTGAACGGATATTTCCTGTGCGACCGCGGCCGGTTCGGATACGAGTTCGTGAACAGCGGGAAGCGGATCAAGCAGCCGATGCTTTCACCCTCCCTCTCTCCCTCCCCTCAAGGGAGGGATGCATCTACTTCCTCTCCCCTCGCGGGAGAGGACCGGGGTGAGGGGGATCTCCAGCCTTTTGACAAAGAATCCGTCCTCGGTCATGTCACCGGGATCCTTTCCAACAGCAAAGGCATCATCGGCATAGGCTCGCCGCGCGCGTCGCTTGAATCGAACTTTGCCCTCCGGTCACTCGTCGGACCGGGCAACTTCTACTCAGGTATGTCGGAGCCTGACCACCGCCTGATATCCCTGATCATCGATATTCATCAGAAAGGCCCCGCCCGTTCACCTTCTTTGCGCGATGTCCGCATGGCGGATGCGATCGTGGTCCTGGGCGAGGACCTCACCAACACCGCGCCGCTCCTCGCGCTCTCACTTCGCCAGGCCGTGCGCGGGAGGGAGTTCGAGGCGGCGGCAAAGCTCAATATCCCGGAGTGGCATGATGCCGGGGTACGGAACGCGGGCCGGGGAGCGCGAAATCCGCTCTTCATCGCTACGCCTGCGCAAACCAGGCTCGATGACATCGCAATAAAGACCTGTCATGCCGCTCCCGATGATATCGCCCGGCTCGGCTTTGCCATCGCCCACGAGCTGGACCCCTCCGCGCCGGCAGTTCGCGGACTGACCGAGGGTACCTCCTCGCTTGCCAAAGAGATCGCGCATTCCCTGAAGGACGCCAAGCGGCCGCTCGTTATCGCCGGGACGAGCCTTTTCAATGAACAGATCGTCCAAGCCGCCGCGAATATCGCTGCGGCCCTCTGTGCCGGCAGCACGGACGCGGCCCTTTGTTATACCGTCCCTGAATGCAACAGCATGGGCCTCGGCATCATCGGAGGCAGGAACCTTGACGAGGCGTTCACGGTAATGGACGATGGCCTGGCCGACACTGTTGTCATTCTCGAGAATGATCTGTACCGCAGGGCGGATGCGGGGAAGATCAATGCGTTCCTGGACAGGGCAAAACACGTCATCGTCCTCGACCATATCTCGACCCGTACGGCATTACGCGCGGACATTGTCCTGCCCGCAGGCACCTTCGCCGAGTCAAACGGCACACTGGTCAACAATGAAGGCCGGGCACAGCGGTTCTACCAGGCATTCGTCCCGCAGGGCGACATTCAGGGAGGCTGGAAATGGATACATGCTATAATGGTCGCGGCGGGAAGGACGACAGCTGATGCCATGCAATCCCTCGACAGCGTGACCGCGACCATGGCCGACGCTTTTCCGGTCCTTGCCCCGGTCAAGGACATCGCGCCCCCTGCGGACTTCAGGATCAAGGGTTCAAAGGTTCCCCGGCAGCCGCACCGGTACAGCGGGCGTACTTCCATGCACGCGGATGTCTCCGTGAATGAAGGCAAGCCACGCGAAGATGCCGATTCTCCCCTTGCCTTCTCCATGGAAGGTTCTGAGGAGCAGCCGCCCGCACCGCTCATTGCACGCTACTGGTCTCCCGGCTGGAGCTCCGTCCAGGCGCTGAACAAGTACCAGCAGGAGGTCGGCGGGGAGCTGCGGGATAATGGGTCGGGTAAACGTCTTGTTCAGCCGGATCAGCACGGAAAACCAGCGTACTTCACGGCCGATCCCGCAAAAGCATCACACGCGATGGACGCAGCTATCGTCCCAGCATATCAGATCTTCGGGTCCGATGAATTGAGCAATTATTCGCCGGCGATCGAGGAACGAGCAAAAGCAAAGAAGCCATGACAGACACCTTTCATCATCTAGTCATTCTTTTCGGCATCCTCTTCTCCGTCCTGACGGCCGGCGGCCTGCTGATCTGGCTCGAGCGCCGCCTTCTGGCGTTGTGGCAGTACCGCTACGGGCCGAACCGCGTCGGCCCCTTCGGCCTGCTCCAGGTCGCCGCTGACATGATCAAGGTCTTCGCGAAGGAGGACTGGATACCGCCCTTTGCCGACAAGGCGGTGTTCATCATCGCGCCCGCGGTCATCGTGATCGTTGTGGTCATGTCCTTCGCCGTCATCCCCTGGGCCCCCGGCATCGAGGTCGTTGACCTGAACGTTAGCGTCCTGTTTGTTCTCGCCATGTCGTCCCTCGGCGTGTACAGCGTCGCCCTGGCCGGCTGGGCGTCGGACAGCAAGTACTCGCTCCTGGGAGGCCTGCGGGCATCGGCCCAGATGCTCTCCTACGAAGTGTTCATGGGCCTGTCGCTCATGGGAGTGGTCATGCTCGCGGGCTCGTTCAACCTGCGCGATATCGTCGAAGCACAGGAGGACCTGTGGTTCGTGGTGCCTCAGTTCTTCGGCTTCGTGGTCTTCTTCATTGCCGGCATCGCCGAGACGCACCGGCTCCCCTTCGACCTTCCTGAGGCCGAAAGCGAGCTCGTCTCGGGGTATCACACAGAGTATTCGGGCCTCAAGTTCGGCATGTTCTTCGTGGGCGAGTATCTGGGCATTGCCCTCATCTCTGCGCTCACGGTGACGCTGTTCTTCGGCGGATGGAAGGGACCGTTCCTTCCGCCGGGGATCTGGTTCGGGCTCAAGACCTTTCTGTTCATCTGCTTCTTTGTGCTGATACGGGCGTCCCTTCCCCGGCCTCGGTACGACCAGCTGATGTCGTTCGGATGGAAGGTGTGTCTGCCGGTGTCGCTGGTGAACCTGGTCGTGACGGGGGCAGTTATACTCATGCGCGCAACTTATTAATGGTCTCAAAATAGAGACGACATAAGCGGAAAGCACCTCCCCAACCCCTCCTTGCCAAGGAGGGGCTATGGCATTTCCTCCCCTTGCCAAGGGGAGGTGAGGAGGGGTGGTTAGTAGGTGTTTGTTGCCGATGAATGTAAATACAATTATGAGACCGTTAATAATTATGTTTAGTCTCTTAAATACGATATGGACGGTCCTCAAGACCACCTTCCGCAAGCGGGCGACGATCCAGTACCCCGAGGAGCGGCCGCATATCCCTCCCCGCTGGCGCGGCAGGATCATCCTTTCCCGGGACGCGCACGGACAGGAGCGATGCGTGGCCTGCAATCTCTGCGCTGCCGCCTGCCCGGTCGACTGCATCTCGCTTCAGGCAGCGGAGGACCGACAGGGCCGCCGATATCCTTCGTTCTTCAGGATCAATTTCTCGCGCTGCATTTTCTGTGGATACTGCGAGGAGGCCTGTCCCACCTATGCCATCCAGCTCACCACGGATTTCGAGATGGGCGAGTACGTCCGGCAGAATATGGTGTACGAAAAAGAGGATCTGCTGATCAGCGGGCCGGGAAAGTATCCCGGCTATGATTTCTATCAGGAAGCAGGCCTGGCAGTCGGGGGCAAGGACAAAGGCACAGGACCGAACGAGGAGCCTCCGGTGGATGTGAAGAGCCTCATGCCGTAAACATAATTCGCCACGAAGGCACGAAGACACTAAGGAGGGCAAATTTGCGCTTTCATAAGCTGACGGATACAGAAGAATCTATTGCCAGAAAAATAGTGGATGCAGCTTACGCTGTACACAAAGCGTTAGGACCTGGTTTGCTTGAAAGAATATACGAAGTATGTTTCTGTCATGAATTGGAAAAACGAGGACTTAGATTTCTCAGACAGGTTGATCTCCCGATCGTATATGATGGAATGACCTTTAATGAAGGACTACGCCTTGATGTTCTTGTTGAAGATCTTGTTATCTGCGAATTAAAAGCAGTTGATGAGATGAACCCCGTCTGGGAAGCACAGCTGCTTAGTCATTTGAAATTAGCCAATATGCGACTGGGGTTCTTGATCAATTTTAACGTTCCCCTTATCAAGGATGGAATTAAAAGATTCGTTGTTTAATGCTCTGCTCACCTTCGAGTCTTAGTGCCTTCGTGGCAAACATGGTGTTTATGACCTTTCTCTTCTACATATCAGCCTTCGTGGCGGTCACCGCCACCATCCTCGTGATAACCCGGACGAACGCGGTGCATGCGCTCCTGTATCTCATCGTGTCGCTCCTTGCGGTGGCGATCATTTTCTTTACCCTCGGGGCCCCTTTCGTAGCTGCGCTCGAGGTCATCATCTATGCCGGCGCCATCATGGTCCTGTTCATCTTCGTGATCATGATGCTGAATCTGGGCAGCGAAACGGCAAAGCAGGAATCCTCGTTGCTCACGCCCGGGATATGGATAGGGCCATCCGTATTATGTGTTATTCTGACTAGCGAACTTGTTTATTTTCTGATCGGGGTTCATTCTGCTGTCCCTGACCCCGGTACCGTTTCTACCAAGCAGGTCGGGATCGCGCTCTTCGGGCCTTATGCGCTGGGAGTGGAGCTGGCGTCGATGCTCCTCCTGGCCGGGCTTGTGGGTGCGTATCACCTGGGACGTCAGGAAAACAAGGATAGATAAGAAGTTGGGAGGTTGGGAAGGTGAGAAAGCTAAGAGAAGCCCGTATCACCTCCTACCTTCCCACCTTCGTACCTTCTTAACTTCGAGGTTCTTATGATCGCAGCTATTCCCATGGAGCACGGCCTCATCCTCGCCGCCATCCTGTTCGCCCTCGGGCTGACCGGCGTATTGGTGCGTCGAAACGTCGTGTTCATGCTCATGTCCATTGAGATCATGCTGAACGCGGCCGGCCTCGCCTTTGTGGTCGCCGGCGCGCGCTGGGGCCAGGTCGACGGCCAGGTGATGTTCATTTTCATCCTGACCATGGCCGCCGCGGAAGTATCCGTCGGGCTGGTGCTCGTCCTGAGCCTCTATCACCGCTTCAGGTCGCTGGACGCCCGCGTGATATCTTCTCTGAAAGGATGAACCGGATGTCTGCACTGCATACCGATCTTGTGATGATGCTCCCGCATATCGTTCTTGCCGCCGGGACGGTCGCTGCCCTCCTGGCTGCCGCTTTCGCGCGCCGCAATGCGACGGTCATGTATATTTCCGTGGCGACCCTGCTTTGCTCGTTCCTGTCCCTCGGCATCCTCACTCCCCATCTGCCGGCAGGCTGTACCGGTCTGTTCTATGTTGACGGTGTTTCCGCGATATCGACCGGCCTGGTCCTGTTCGCCTCGCTGTGCGTCTGCGTTCTTGCCTATCCCTATTTCACGATGCATGCGTTGCCGGCAAGGGAGTTCTCCATCCTCCTGCTGCTTGCGACGCTGGGATGTCTCGTCATCGTTTCCAGCTCGCATTTCGCATCCCTGTTCCTGGGGATCGAGCTGGTCGGCATCCCGCTTGTCATAATGGCCGCCTATCGCCGCGGCAGCCCGATCGGGATCGAAGCGGGTTTTAAATATCTTGTCCTCGCCGGCGTTTCCTCGGCGGTCCTGCTGTTCGGCATGGCCCTCCTCTACGCGGGATCCGGCAGCCTTGTCTTCGGGCCTGCGCTTGCCTCACTTGCGCGTCCTGCCATGCAGACGCCGCTCACCCACCTTGGCGCGGCCCTCCTGATCGCGGGCCTGGGTTTCAAGCTCGCCCTCGTTCCCTTTCACTTCTGGGCCCCGGACGTCTATCAGGGAGCTCCGGCACCGGTCACTCTCTTCGTTGCTACCGCGTCGAAAGCCGCGGTGATCACCGCGCTCTTGAGGCTCTTCCCTCCGGCCGTCATTGACGGCGATCGCTATCTGTTCGTCCTGTTTGCCGCGTTCTCCGTGGCGTCGATGACCGTGGGTAATCTGCTGGCGCTCCGCCAGCAAAGCATCAAGCGCATGTTCGCCTATTCATCCATAGCCCATAGCGGCTACCTGCTCGTGGCGTTCCTGTCCGCCGGTCCCCTGGCGCACACAGCCATTATCCTTTACCTCGTGTTCTATGTCGTCACGAACCTCTGCGCCTTCGGGGTCGTTTCGCTCCTTTCCGGCGTCGGCGCTGACGCCGACGACCTGGACGATTACGCGGGACTTTCCTGGCGCAAGCCCTGGATGGCCATGGTCCTGATCCTCGCTGTCCTGTCGCTTCTTGGCATTCCGCTCACCGCCGGCTTCATCGCCAAGTTCTCCGTCGTTGCGGCCGGCATGGCATCGATGCATCTTGCGCTTGTTCTTGCCCTTGCGATCAACACTGCCGTCAGCGCGTACTATTATTTGCGGATCATCATGACGATGTTCATCGGCCCGGAGGATATTCTTTCCGGAGAGATCCGCCATTCGGAACGGCGCGTCCCGATCATCGGCGCTTTTGTCGTGTCATTCCAGGCAGCGTTGCTGCTCTTTATCGGCATCGCACCGAAGTACCTTCTCGAGCTCATTGGGAGACTGGTATACTGATTTCTCCATCCGAGGGCAGGGCAAAGATTACAGAAAGTCATTTTTCTCGCAAAGACGCCAAGCTCGCAAAGAAAGGCATACTATTTCTTTTTTTTAAACCTGGATCAAAGATTTCCTTTGCGTCCTTTGCGGCTTTGCGAGAGATGCCTCTGCTTTCATTTTTGGTTCCGTCTTTTTCTGTTCAAGATAAATCAGAATATTGTATTTATTTTTCTCCGTGTCCCCGTGTCTCCGTGTCGAGTTTATTTTTTTTGGAGGTTTCCATGAACGATCTCGAAGGTCTGGCAAGGCTCATCCGCTACTTCTCCCTCGTCTCCACCACCGAGGCGGGTTCGGGTCATCCGACCTCATCGCTCTCTGCCGCGGATCTGATGACCGGACTTATGTTCGGAGGAACGTTCCGCTACGACCTGGACGATCCTCTGCACCCGAACAACGACCGGCTCATCTTCTCGAAGGGCCACGCCTCGCCCCTGTTCTATGCCCTCTGGGCAGCAACCGGAGAGGTATCGGGAAAAGAGCTTATGACGCTCCGCAAGTTCGGCAGTCCGCTGGAAGGCCACCCGACACGAGCGTTTCGCTATACCGAGGCGGCCTCCGGCTCTCTCGGCCAGGGGCTATCCGTCGGGGTCGGCATGGCGCTGAACGCGAAATACCTGGACAAGCTCCCTTACCGCACCTATGTGCTCCTTGGTGACAGCGAGATGGCCGAGGGATCGGTCTGGGAGGCCATGGAGCTCGCCGCGTGGTACAAATTGAACAATCTCATCGGCATCGTGGACGTCAACCGCCTGGGCCAACGGGGCGAAACCATGTATGGCCATGACCTGTCTGTCTACAAGAGCAGGATCGCTGCCTTCGGCTGGGAGACCATCGTAATCGACGGGCACCATCTGCCGCAGATCAGGACCGCGTTCGAACAAGCGGCCCGTTCTACAGATAAACCGGTCATGATCATAGCAAGGACGCTCAAGGGAAAGGGTGTTTCCTTCATCGAAGACAAGAACGGCTGGCACGGCAAGGCGCTTAAGAAGGACGAACTCGAACGGGCACTCGATGAACTGGGTCCGGGTGACAGCGAATTGAGGGGAACGGTCCCGCGGCCTGAGGACAGAAGACCTCCTGCGACACCGTCACGCATGGCAACGCCCCTCTCGTACCGCGCCGACAAGCCTGTCTCACCACGGCATGCATACGGCACGGCGCTGGAGCGCATCTTCCCCCAATTTCCGGACATCGTCGTGCTGGACGCCGAAGTGAGCAACTCAACCTATTCCGAGATATTCCGCAACAGATTCCCGAAACGCTTCTTCGAGATGTTCATCGCTGAACAGAACATGGTCGGTGCGGCACTCGGGCTCTCTCTCCGCGGGAAGATCCCTTTTGTCTCGACCTTCGCAGCGTTCCTGACGCGCGCCGCTGACCAGATCCGCATGAGCCAGTATTCGAGCGCGAACATCAAGTTTTGCGGTTCCCACGCCGGCGTTTCCATCGGCGAGGACGGATCCTCTCAAATGGGTTTGGAAGATATCGCACTATTCCGGACGATCCTGGGCAGTGCCGTTTTGTATCCCTCCGATGCGGTCTCGACCGAACGGCTTGTGGAGGAAATGGCCTGGCACGCCGGCATGGTGTATCTGCGCACGACCCGCAAGGACCTTCCTGTCCTGTACCGGAACGATGAGGCATTCTGGATCGGCGGGAGCAAGGTCTTGCGGTCGAACAGGAAGGACCGGGCGACCGTAGTGGCCGCTGGTATCACGCTGCATGAGGCGTTGAAGGCATACGACGAACTGAAGAAAGCGGGTATCCTGGTCCGGATCATCGACCTGTACAGCGTCAAGCCCGTCGATGTCGCGACGCTGCGCCACGCAGCCTTCGAGACCGGCGTTATTATCACCGTGGAGGACCATTTCGCCGAAGGCGGGATCGCCGACGCGGTCCGGACCGCTCTGTCAAAGCACCCCGTCCCCATCCACGCGCTCGCCGTCCGCGCGATGCCGAAGAGCGGCAAGCCGGATGAGTTGCTTGATTATGAGGAAATATCCTGGAAAGCGATCGTGGAGGCGGTGAAGCAGGTGAAGGGCTGAGACATACCGCTCTGATAGAAGAACCTGCTTATTAAATACCTATGCACAGCAAATCGCAACGATTACCCAATATTGTTTGAGTCATGGATTTAGTGAATAGTGCTTCATTGCTAAGTACTTCCTGAAGCTGTTGAAATTGCTATCATCGTTCATGTGCAATTTACAACCTGTATTTGATGATTGTTTCGCCTGATCGAAATTGCTGTCTTGTAAGTATTATTCACATTCCGCAAGGTTATTTAACATGCTTTGGTACCGGTTGCAGGTAAGTGGCATTCGCCACGCCGATTAAATCCCTGCAGCATCCTATCCGGCTAAAAATAGCAAAAGGCGGGTCGATGTTCTGAACCCGCCTGCTCCACTCGAAATATGAAATCCGCTGCTACTTCTTCTCTTCCTTCTTCTCCCTCGCTTCTTTCTGTTTCTTCCTGCCTGACAGGTAGGCCTCGATGGGCCGCCACCCGAAGGAAACGCTCTGGGCCGCGCGTCCGATCGCGCTGTCCGCAACCTTCCTGCCGAACTGGCCCAGGGTCATCACAATGCCGATGAAGGGAAGGAAGACCGCGAAGACCAGTCCGAGGATCGGTCCCGCGATGAGCACCAGCCCGCTCTTCGCCTTGATGTAGATCGTGTGATCGTTGCCCGGAAGGACCTGCGCCTGCACGACCTCGATCCGCTCACCTGTCGACGCATCCCAGTAAGTCCCCTTTTCCACCTTATGTCCGCCCTTGTATAACATATGAAGCCTCCTCTCAACCAAGATTTTCTCTCCTGTTGATTCAAGGATACCTCACGGCCGTCTTTTTGTGAATAGGAAGAAGTTCGTACCTTGAAAAGATGATGTTCCTAGGAATACTATCTTAGGGAATGGTGTGCCTGAGGACCACGAGATCACTGAGGGCCTTGCCGGTTATCACGTAGGAGATCTAACTGCGCTATCGTAACCTTGTTCCTGCCGGAATTCTTCGAAGCATAGAGGGCGGCGTCCACACGGCTCACGAATGCGTCCATGGTCTCGGAAGGGACCTTGAGCGAAGCAACGCCGATGCTGAGGGAGATGGACACCCGCCGGTGGTCATCGATCCGGACCTCGGTCATCTGGACGGCGTTCCTGATCTTCTCGGCGATGCTCGCGGCGCCTGCGACCGCCGTCTGCGGCACGATCACCAGGAATTCATCGCCCCCGTACCGTCCGGCGATGTCCACGTTCCGGAGCGAACTTCGCAGCGAAGCGGCAACGATCTGAAGCGTTGTATCGCCTGCAAGGTGGCCGTACAGGTCATTGATCTCTTTCAGATTGTCAAGGTCGCAAAGGATGATCGAAAGATCCGAGCTGTATCGCTTTGCCCGGTCGATCTCATACTCGAGCTGCTCGGCAAGGGCCCGGCGGTTCAAAAGTCCGGTCAGACCGTCGACCTTGGAAAGATATTCCAGGCGTTCGATGAGCCTGCGGCGGTCCTCTTCTGACTTTTTCCGGTCGGTCACGTCCCGCGTATATTCGATGA
>CAKKRC010000034.1 GCA_919902495.1 Nitrospiria bacterium | reverse complement strand
TAGGACGCGGGGCTCTGCCGGCCTGCCCCGACTAGTCGGGGCTTGTCCGGGTTAGGTCCGGCCGCATCGAATTTCTCGGTGACCCCGCGTTAACGATCCAGGAGGTTCTCATGAAAAAAGGCCAACAATTCCTTATGTACTTCCTGGCGTTCCTGGCGGTCCTCAGCCTGTTCCGGCTGTTCGCGTCCCCGACGGCCGACGAGATCAAGTACAGCAGCTTCAAGAAGCTCCTGGCCGAGAAGCAGGTGAAGGACATCGTCATCACCAACGAAAATATCCGCGGGACCGTGAAGGAAGGGGAACGGGACAAGCCCTTTATAACGGTGCGGGTCGCAGACCCCGATCTCTTGAAAAGCCTCGAGTCGGGCGGCGTGACCTACGAGGGCAGGACGACCGACAATTGGCTCAAGGATCTTCTGCTTGCCTGGGTCCTTCCGCTCCTTATCCTCGTTTTCATCTGGAGCGTCGTGTTCCGGCGCATGGGCGGCGGCGGCCCTGGTGAGTCCGTCATGAGCTTTGGAAAATCGAAGGCCAAGATCTACGGGGAAAGCGACGTCAAGATAAACTTCAGCGACGTGGCCGGCGTGGATGAGGCCAAGGAGGAGCTTGTCGAGGTCGTGGAGTTCCTGCGCACTCCCGGCAAGTTCACCCGGCTGGGCGGGCGCATTCCCAAGGGGGTGCTGCTCGTGGGCCCTCCCGGAACCGGCAAGACGCTCCTTGCGCGGGCCGTTGCGGGAGAGGCCAAGGTGCCGTTCTTTTCCATGAGCGGCTCCGAGTTCGTCGAGATGTTCGTGGGCGTGGGCGCTTCGCGCGTGCGCGATCTGTTCCAGCAGGCGATGAAACAGGCGCCCTGCATCATCTTCATCGATGAGCTCGACGCGGTGGGCCGCGCCCGAGGCGCGGGGCTCGCCGGCGGCCATGAAGAACGGGAGCAGACCCTGAACCAGCTTCTTGCGGAAATGGACGGGTTCGATCCGAGGAAAGGCGTCATCATCATGGCGGCGACGAACCGTCCGGAGATCCTGGACCAGGCGCTCCTCCGGGCCGGCCGCTTCGATCGGCATGTGCTTGTGGACCGGCCGAACATCAAGGACCGCGAAGATATCCTCCGGATCCATTCCCGCGGCGTCAAGCTTTCGAAGGACGTGGACCTCAAGGTGATCGCCGGCCGGACCCCCGGCTTCGTCGGCGCGGACCTCGCGAACATGGTGAACGAGTCCGCGCTCCTTGCCGCGCGCAAGAACAAGACGGAGGTGGAGATGACGGACTTCGAGGCAGCCATCGACCGCATTGTCGCCGGCCTCGAAAAGAAGCGGCGCGTCATGAACCAGAAGGAGAAGGAGATCGTGGCCTACCACGAGTGCGGCCATACGATCGTCGCCGAGCTGCTGCCGACGACGGACCCGGTGCACCGCGTGTCCATCGTCCAGCGCGGCATCGCGGCCCTGGGCTACACGCTCCAGCTGCCGACCGAGGACCGGTACCTCATGACGCGGCCGGAACTGCTCGACAAGCTCTGTGTGATGCTCGGCGGGCGCGTGGCCGAGGAGGTCATCTTCAACGAGATCTCCACGGGCGCGCAGAACGACCTCCAGCGGGCGGCCGCCATCGTCAGGAGCATGGTGAAGGAATACGGGATGAGCGAGAAGTTCGGACCGCTCACCTTCGAGAAGGAGCGGCGCCCCCTGTTCCTCGACATGGGCCTGCCGAACGGCCCCAAGGAGTACAGTGAGGAGACCGCCCGGGAGCTCGACCAGGAAGTGAAGAAGCTCATCGATACCTCCTACCAGAAGGTCAAGGAGATGCTGACAGAGAACCAGGACCGGCTCCGGGACCTGGCGAAGGTGTTGCTGGAGAAGGAGACGCTGGAAGGCGAGGAGATCCGGAAAATTCTGGGGCTGCCGGAAAAGAAGAAAGCTTGAACTTGTAATTCCCTGTAGCTACAGGGTCCCTCACCCTTGATGGGGAAGGTTTGGCGGGGGTGATGAGTATGAACATCGGATACATCACCCTCCCCTTAGTCCCCTCCCATCTTAGGGAGGGGAGTGTAATAAAGCCCGTATACCCCGTCAGCTCGATGCGTTGCGCTTCCTCCTGTTGACGCAAGTGATTGAGATCACTCTTCAGCATTGACGGATCAAAAGGAACATTTACATGAGCTTCAAATGGTCTGAAGATCTGAGCACGGGGATACGCGACATCGACGCGCAGCACATTGCCGTGATCGGGCAGTTCAATGATCTGATCGAAGCGTGCGCGCAGAAGAAAGGGAAGGAGGAGGTCGGCCGCTTTCTCACCTTCCTGACGGGCTATGTGAACCGGCACTTCGACGATGAAGAGCGGGCGATGGCAAGGAATGTCTACGACGGCATCGAGGCCCACATCAAGGAGCACGAACAGTACCGCGGGCAGCTGGCAAGGCTGAAGGACGACGTCATCAAGCGCGGAGCGACCGACCAGGTCGTAGCAGAAGCCGTATGGGTGGCGGCCGATTGGTTCATCTCGCATATCAAGCGGACGGACCAGACGATGGCGGCGGCCCTCAGGGGGAAGGGAAGGTAATACAATTCAACCGATACTATCTGGACATGCGCACCATGAAAAAAGGCCGGAGAGAACTTCTCTCCGGCCTTGCTGCTTCCTGTTGTTATCTGAACATCGTTACGCGCGCTGCGATCTGCGCTCTTGCAGCCTGTAAGTCATGACGAGCGCCAGTGTTAACAGCATCGACAGGACAACAAAGGGATGCCTGACCGTGAAGACCACGGGCGCGAGTCCTGCCCGGACCATGGCCTTGAGCGGCTCACTCCCGGCGATGTACTCGGCGACGGGCGGAGAGAAGCGGTAGTAGGCGCTCACGAACGCCCGGCCGAACGCGTTGGTCATAAGCTGCCGGTCGCGGAACTCGCGAAGGAGCTTCACGTCCGCGGCCATGTCGCTGCCGTATGCCGCAGTCGCGATGAAGCATCCGCCCCCGCCGCCGCCGGCAGCAGCAGTGCCCAAGGTGGGCGTACAAGGGCTTCCCATAAGCACCGATTTGATGGCAGGCTCGGCAGCGCTTATGGTCTGAAAGCTGACCAGGAAGTTCGAGCACAGGGAGCTGAAGGCGATCGAAGGTGCGCTTTGGTCCAAGGCGTCATTGTTTATCAGGTAGTTTGTGCCTGATTCGGTGCTGAACAGGGCGCCGGTATTGCTTACTGCATCACCATGGATATCATAGCCGAGGGAGCCGAAATTCCGGCCGTCCTGCCACGCCAGGAGAAAACGGCTATTTACCGTGTCCGAGACTACCGTGGGGAATGCCTGGGTACCGGTCGCACTGGATATCACGAAGTTTGATGCAGAGGTCGTACTATACAGGGAGCCGTCTCCATTCACCAACTGGCCATAGATATCATCAGCTATGCGACCGTCCCTCCAGGCCACAAGATATCGGCCGCTTGTCCCATCAGCGGCGACCGCGGGAGCTGTCTGTGCACCGCTATTGTTCGAGATGATAAAATTCGATGACGACGTAGTGCTGTAGAGGACGCCATCGAAATTCACGAGCTGTCCATAGATATCTGTAAGTGAAACACCGCTGTTCCGGTTATCGTTCCATGCCACAAGATAGCGGCTGGATGTTCCCTCAAAGGCGACCGCTGGGGTCAATTGTACCCCGGCAGCGTTCGAGATCGGGAAATTAGTACCCGACGCCGTGGTGACCAATGCGCCGGAGGAATCGACAAGCGCTCCGATAATTTCGGTACTGTTCCTCTGCCAGGCAACAAGGAAGCGCTGTCGAACGGCATCGAAAGCCGCCTTCGGGAATAGGTCCTGATTACCGCCTGCGGCTATGGGGAACAAAGAACCGACAACCGTCCCTGCAGAGGTCACGAAGATGCCGTAAATATCATTTGCGCCGGCGTCGGTGAGAGCATGCGTCCATGCGACGAGAAATCTCTTGCCGATGCTGTCATAAGCGACCGTAGGATAGGTCCCATAGTAATTGCCGGCGACATAGACTGGAGTTATCGCGAACGGGCTGCCATAGTTTGTGCCATCACCATTTACGACCTGACCATAGAGCATGACCGTTGTAGATCCTACCGAAAAGAGCGAATAAGCGACAAGATACCGGTTCGCTGTCGGATCAAAGCCGACCGCTGGTTCCCGGCTGCCTGGCGCTGGCACGGATGTACCGTAGGCCGCAAAGGCAAGCTGAAGCTCCTTAGCTTTCTTCGCGTTCGTGATGCCGAGCTCTTTCAACGGGATGGTAAAGTCATAGACCTTATGTTCGTATGCGACCTTGTCGGTATACGCGAAGTCCGCTTTGCCCCATTTCTTCTCAGGCACCGAGACCTTGAACTCCTTCAGGCCCTTCGGCGTGTTCACGTAGACCTTGGCGTAGTCCTTGCCGCCGTCCATTGTGTTGTCCGGCGTAAAGTCGATCTTCACATAGAGGTTCTTCTCGTCGTTCCGCACCCATCCATACGTGAAACCCGATGGATGGCCGGAGCCTGCAGGAAAATATTCCTTGAAGAATGGAGCACTGGTCCCTGTCGAGTTCAATCGATAGGAGTAGAAACGGGAATGCTCGTTCATGGTCTTGTAAAGGTTGTCCAGCGGGAACTGGAAGGGCGTCTTGCTGATCTCGAGGCTTTCCACACGCGCTGTCAGGCTGAGCGTGCTTCCTGTGCGGTTCGCGGGGAAGGTCAACACAATGTTCTTCTTGAAGGAATCAAGGACATCGAAGTCTTGCTTCGATATTTTCGCAAGCGTCCGGGAACCGACAGTACCCTTAACCTGTTCCGGCGTGACACCGCCAAGGAGCGCGGCGTCAATATGCGCTGCGCCGCCTCCCTGCTGGCTGATCCTGATCCGCGCGGGCTGGCCGGCTACGACAAGTCCCGCAAGGTCGAGCGTCCGCTCACGGAAGAACCGGTCGCAGGACAGGCTGCCCGCCTTCTGCCACGAGCCATTCTTCCAGACCGAGACCACATACTCACCGTTGGGCACCATCTTGTCCGCCGCATTGATGCCGAGCGGCGCCAGCGGCGTTACCTTCGGCCCCGCAGAGGCAAAACTCAGGAACACCACAACGCACACCGCGGCTACCACTGCCGCACCAATAAAACCTCTGACCGTGATCTTCATATTTCCCTCCTTTTCACCTGTTTGGGACAAGAGAATATCGGGAAGCACTCCAGGGGAAAAGCATATTCCAACTCTTCTATCATTGCAAGAGGTTTGTTGGCCGTGTCAAAACCATCATGCGCAAAGGTCGATTCGCGGCTTTTTGAAAGACACATGGAGGAGGATGAAGAAACGAAAGAGGGGATCGACTACGCCAGGAAGGGCACAAATAAAGCAAAGAAGCTCAGAACATCTTGTTGCCGACAACCTCGATGAAGGCCTCGACGATCTCGGGATCGAACTGGCTGCCCGAGCAGCGCTCGATCTCGGCGATAGCCTCGACCCGGTTCCGCCGCTGCCGGTAGGGACGGTCCGAGGTCATGGCATCGTAGGAGTCGGCGACCGCGAGCACCCGCGCCATGAGGGGGATTTCTACCTCATACAGTTTATCAGGAAATCCGCGGCCGTCCCACCGCTCGTGATGGTGCCGGATCCCCGGGAGGAGCGGCTGGAAGTTGTCGATATGTTCGAGGATCTTCGCGCCCTGGGATGCATGCTCGGCGATGGCGAGGCGCTCCTGCTTCGTGATGGCGCCCGGTTTGTCGAGGATCTTCTCCGAAATGGCGATCTTTCCGATGTCGTGCAGCAGGCCGCAGGTCTGGATCGAGTTGACGAACTCCGTGGTCTGGCCCAGTTCCTCGGCGATGGCGACCGAATACTGGGTGACGCGCTTGGAATGGCCGGCGGTCCAGGGGGACTTGGCGTCCAGTGCCGAAGCGAAGGACCAGGCGATCCCCACGAAGAGGTTCTCAAGATCATGATAGAGGGTGGCGTTGTCCAGGGCGAAGGCCGCCTGATTGGAGATGCCGCTGAGCATGTCCCGCTCGCGGGTTGAGAACTCCTGTCCGTTCTTCTTCCCGCAGGCATAGATGACCCCGAGCGTCCTTCCCCGGGTCCTGATCGGGATGGCGATGCCCGCCTGGCCCGCCTGGATCCCGGTAAACTGTTTCTCTGCGGCGCTGCCGGGGAGGTGGAGGGGTTTTCCGGTCTTCATGGCCTGCCAGAGAAGCCCGTCCCCCGCTTTGACGCGGGGATGGTACCCGCCGACGATGGCCCCCTGCAGAGCGGTCGCCGTGACCAGGTCGCCGCTCTGTTCGTCCAGCAGGAGGATGCAGACCGTGTCGACGCTCAGGGTGCGGCGTATCTCCTCGGCCGTCCGTTCGCACAGACGGTTGATCTGCCGCTCGCTGCCGATGGTCTCGGAGAGACGGTAGATCGCCGAAAGCTCCTTGTTCCTGGTCTCGAGCTTCTGGGAGGTCAGGGACAGCTTGCGCTCGGTCAACGCGAGACGCAGGAGGAGATCGTCCATTTCGCTCTTTGACGGCGACGGCTGGCTGCTGTTCTGGTTTCGATTCGGCATGGGTATGGGTAAACGAAAAGCGAGGGTATAATACCTGATGTTGGCCTTCTAAGCAAGAGAACTTTGACGCTCCCAGAAGCTGGCTGCATGGAGCTTCAGCCAGAGCTCTTTGCGGAACGATCTCATAGGTTGCTCAGGTCATAGAAATGCAGATAGCGCGTACGACGGTCTGATGATCGCCGCGCAACAGCAGTATGCTCCCGTTTGGCAAGCCGAGAACGATCTATCGGCCAAGCGTCGCCGCCTTGCGCTTGTCCTCCCGCGCCTTATCGAGCTGTCCGTTCCGGTAATAGGCAAGCGCCCGGTTCGCGTAGCCGACCTGCGCGTTCGGGTCGATCTCGACGACCTTTGAATAGTCCTCAATGGCCAATGGGTATCTCCTGTTCCGGTAGTGGAGGTTGCCCCGGTTCAGGTAGGCCGCCCGGAACGAGGGCTTGATCGCAATGGCGCGATCAAAGTCGGCCAACGCGAGGAGGTCCTTGCCGAGTCCGGCATAGGAAGTTCCCCGGTTCAGGAATGCCCCGGCGTCGTCCGGGGCCAGGGCAATGACGCGCGAAAAGTCATCAGCGGCCTGCTCATATCTGCCGGTCTCGCCGTAGGCCAGCCCCCGCTGCCGAAAGGACTTCAGATAGGCCGGGTCCGCGGCAAGCGCCCGGGTGTAGTCATCGATGGCCTCACGAAGGCGGCCTTTTTCCTGATAGGCAAATCCCCGGTTGAACCAGCCTTTCGCAAGCGAAGGCGCCCGCGCTACGACCTTCGAATAATCCTCGATGGCGCGGTCATGCTGTTTCATCTCGCTGTACGCCAGCCCCCGGTTCAGGAGGGCGGCGATGTTGTCCGGGTCAAGACCCAGGGACCGGTCGAACGCCTCGATCGCGAGGTCATGCTGCCGCAGGGCGTTGTACGCGAATCCGAGATTGTTGTGCGCCCTCGGCTTGTTCGGGATCTTTCGAACGGCGTCCTCCCAAAGAACGAGGTCGTTGATCCAGACCGCGTTTCGCGAAAAGGAGGAGAACGCAAGCACGAGCATCAGCGCGCAGAGCAGCGAAGCAGATGCCGGATGCCGCGGAGCGGGCGAACTGCCTGAAGCTGCTCTCTTGGTTCGTTTTGTGCTCATACGCGCATCGTTGGAAGAGGGTCGGACCTGTTCTGAAGGGGCGGGCCGGGAAAAGGGGAGGGAGGCGTTCGCGGAGCAGGCAATGGCGCCCGCTCCGCGCTGGTCCACAGGCTGTCTATACGAACTTCACCGCCTTCACCGCTTTCAGCCCCACGCTGCCGCGGGTCATGACGCCGTAGCTCTTGAGGTCGATGACCTTCTCCTTGCCTTTCTCATCGACGACCTTGACCTGCTCGCCCTTCCTGACCGAGCGGAACAGCGTTACCTCGCCTTTTTTCGCGTTCACGAGCTTCACGCCTTTGCCCGCGCCCGTGAGCAGTGGAATGTCCTTCCCGGCGACGACCACGGCCTTGCCCTCGGAGGTGAGGAACAGGACGTTCGGCAGGTCCAGGACGTCCACGCCCATGATGCTGTCGCCGGCCTTGCAGCCCGCGAACTTCTTCCCCGCGCGGGTCGTAACGCTGTTGAACTGCGACAGGTCGAACTTGAAGCCCACGCCTTTGGCCGAGATGGACAGCGCGATGACCGTGCCGCCCGAGAGCGCCAGCTGTGGCTGCTTGCCCTTTGCCTTCTCTTCGTCTTCCGCTGCGGCCGGTGACCCGGCCAGGACGGTCGAGAGGTTCATGGCCATGATGGGCCGTTCGCCGTCGCCGAACTTGAAGAGGTGCTGGACCGGCTCGCCGAATCCGGAGCTTGACGGCAGGTCGAAGGCCTTGATCACGTAGACCTTGCCGGCCGACGAGAAGAGCGCGATGTTGTCCCGCGTATTCGCCGGAATGAGGGAGAGGAGGTCGTCGCCTTCCTTGAACCGGAGGTTCTCGCCGACGGTCTTGACGCGGCGCACCCAGCCCATCTTCGTCAGGATCATGGTGACGTCCTCATGGACGACAAAGTCCTCCTGGGAGAACTCCACGTCCTCGGCGGCCTTCATCATCGACTTGCGCTTGTCGCCGTACTTTGCCTTGATGTCGAGCAGTTCGGTCTTGATGAGGGCCCAGATCTTCTTCTGGCTTCCCAGGATGGTCTCGATGTCCTTCTTCAGTTTGGTCTTCTCGGCCTTCTCCTTCAGGATCTTCTCGATCTCGAGGCCCGCGAGCTTGTAGAGCTGCATTTCGAGGATGGCCCGGGTCTGCTCGTCGTCGAACTTGAAATGCTTCTTGACCTTGACGCCGGCCTCTTCGCGGGATTTCGATTTTCGGATGAGCTTGATGGCGGTGTCGAGATCGTCGTACAGCATCTCGAAGGCCTTCAGGATATGGAGCCGGGCCTTCAGCAGCCTGAGGTCATAGTTCAGCCGCTTCGTGGTGATCTCGAGCCGGAAGTCGAGGAAGTACCGCATGATCTCCTTGAGCGACAGCCGCTCCGGCTCCATGTTCGGCTTGAGCGCCGTGAAGTTCACGGCGAAGGAGTTTTCCAGGTCCGTATGCTTGAATAGGTAGGCGGTGACGAGCTCGGGGTTCGTCTCGGCCTTGAGCTCCAGCACGAGCCGGATCACATCGGTGGACTCGTCGCGCACCGTCGTGACCTGGGGAAGCTTCTTTTCCTCCATCAGGCCGAGGATACGCTCGAGCACCTTCGCCTTGTTCACCTGGTAGGGAATGGAGGTGAACACGATGGCCTGCCTGCCGCGCGGCATGTCCTCCACGGAGTACTCGCCGCGGACCCGGATCGCGCCGCTCCCGGCCTGGTAGATCTCCTTCAGCTCCTTCTTCGAGTTCAGGATCTGGCCGCTCGTGGGGAAGTCCGGTCCCTTGATGAACTTCAGGATGTCCTTGAGGTCGATGCTCGAGTTGTCGATCATGGCCGCGAGGCCGTCGATCACCTCGCCGATATTATGCGGCGGGAAGGAGCAGCTCATGCCCACGGCGATGCCCGAGGTGCCGTTCACGAGCAGCTGCGGGAAGCGGGCCGGCAGCACCACCGGCTCTTTGAGCGAGTTGTCGTAGTTCGGCCGGAAGCCGACGGTCTCCTTCTCGATCTCGATCAGGAGCTCTTCGGCGAGCTGCGAAAGCCGGGCCTCGGTGTACCGCATGGCCGCGGCCGGATCGCCGTCGAGGCTGCCGAAGTTCCCGGAGCCCTCCACCAGCGGATAGCGGAGCGAGAAGTCCTGGGCCATGCGGACCATGGCGTCATAGGCCGCCTGGTCTCCGTGGGGGTGGAACTTGCCGAGCACCTCGCCGACCACGGCGGCGCTTTTCCGGAACCGTGCCGTGGGGCCGAGGCCCATTTCCCACATGGCAAAAAGGATGCGGCGATGGACCGGCTTCAGGCCGTCGCGCACGTCGGGGAGGGACCGGGAAACGATGGTCGAAAGCGCGTAGGTGAGGAAGCGGTTCTCCACCTCGGAGTGGAGCGCCGTGGTCAGGATCGATTCTTCTTTTGTGGGCATGCGTTACCTCGTGATCGGGATATAGTAACTAAAAAATCAAATTCTACTCAAAATGGCAAGAATATTTTGCCACGACCAACAGTAGGCGCTTCTAAGCGAGGCACTAAGACACGAAGTACAACCATAATCTAAACAGTAAAACAGTACCTTGAACGGTTGTTGTAATTCTTCGTGCCTTCGAGTCTTCGTGGCAAATTTTGGTTCCGGCTTGTCCGGGTTAGGGTCTTTCGCAAAAAGATGCTAAATGCAACACCCTATGGCGCGGCATTCTACCACAAAGGGGATGTATTTTTCAAAGTGAGTTTTTTAGAATGTGGTGTATAATGGAACCATGCTAAACATCAATATCAACCAGGCGGAGGCCTACAGCAGGGAGACCTTTCATTGCGGGAGCTGCGACCGGGACTTCCAGGCAAAGGTGATCACCTGGGTGGACGTTTCGCGGACCCCGCAGGTGAAAAAGCTCCTGCTCCGCTGGCAGTTCAACATCGTCCAGTGTTTACACTGCGGATGCAGGAACTTCGCCGATACACCGTTCTTTTACGAGGACTTTGAAGAAGGGATCCTGGTCGCCGTTTTCCCCCGGATCCCGGATTCCCGGGGCGAGGTGGAGGCGTCGATCAAGGAAAAATACGGATACTATCCCATCCTTGAATATTTTTATGACCTGACGCAGCTATGGACGCTCATCTATCTTCAGGAACACTACCGGACCAACAAAAACCTCCTTTCGCTGTCAAGGATCGGCAGGGGGGAAGCTCGCACCCGGAAATTCCTGGCGTTCCTGAAGGAAGATCCCATGATGATCGAGATCCGGGAGAAGCTGACGGAGTCGTTCTTCGGCAACACGACCGAGGACGAACTTGTGGACCTTCTCGCCCGGGCCATCTACAATCTGGAGGAGATGCTTCCCTGGCCCATGGACCGGCGCTGTGTCTGCGGCGGGGACCTGACCAAGGAATTCAAGTGCTGCGGCAGGAGCGTTGTGCTGGACGACCACGACAGTCTTCTTTCCCGTCATTACGTCATTTATTGCCCGAACTGCAGCGAGTCGCTTGCAGGCGCATCCTGCGAGAGCTGCGGAAGGGTCTATACCTGGAAGCTTGGCACGGTCGCCTTCCATAAACAGGAAAAACGGGCGGGAAAGAAGCAGCCGGCACAGCGGCCGGAAGAACGGGCTGATATTTAAAACAGGCCTGCCGGGTGATAGGGAAAGAGAGAATATAAAGGCGGTGAGGGTTGATCCCCACCGCCTTATCGTTATCATCAGAAATACAAGAAGGGCGGCCACTCAGGGCCGCCCCTACGATCGCTTGAATTACGCTTTTGCCGCCGCAGCCGCCGCCTTCTTCTCCTGCATGATCCTGGGCGCGGATACCACGAAACCCATCACTGTCCCGAGCAGGCCGCCCGTCACGATGCTCACCGTGGCCGAGGCCGCGATGCCCACCCCGATGCCGACCACGATGGCCGCTCTGACGAAGAGGGTCGGTTCAACCGTCCCGCCCATCAGCTTCTGCAGGATGAACAAGGTGCCGTAGCTGCCGAAGTAGAAGCCCGCCATCACTCCGAATGCCAGGAACAGGATCCCGCCCACCACCGCTCCGATCTTCATGCCCGTCTTTACTGTTTCGTTCTTCATTGTCGTATCTCCTTTATCAAAGTTTTTTATAGTTTCTAGTCTGTTGTCTGTCTTCTTAACTTACTTATGCGCTGCCGCTTCCTTGTGCTCATGCGCCGCCGAACCGTCGAGCATCCTGCCCGCCAGCCAGCCCACCGTGGTGGTTGCCGTTACGATCACGATCCCGGCGACCAGCACGCCCACCAGCATCGCGATCAGCACGATGGCCCGGGAGATGATGCCCGGCTCAAGCGGAAGGCCGAAGAGCCAGCCCGCGACATTGATCCCGGCCGCGCCGCCCAGAAGGCTTCCGGGGAGAAGTCCGAAGATTGCGAAGAGCACCAGTCCTGCGCCTGCTCCGATGTATGCACCCTTTTTTGCGATTGAGTTCTTCATTTTTCTACCTCCTTAGTGTTTCTCATTGCGCTTCTGCCCTGTATATTGCAGAGACCGTGCCAAAACGCAAGTCGTTGAAATACCGAAGAACAGGCCGGTAAAAGTATTTGCAGTCATGCAAAAAAGACATTATCAATATCATTCATGCAAAGAGATACGCTGAAAAGCGCGCGGTATTACCGCTTACAAGGCGGGCATATCACGGCCCCAGACGGATAGTGCTAAACTATACATATGAAGAGCAGTTCACGTTTGACATCCGCTTTCAGGGCGGGGATCGTCGTTTTCTGTCTTATTTTCCTGCTGCCCGGGAAGGCGGAATGCGACACCCTGAAGGATCATGAGATAGCTCTGGCCAAGGGACAATACGAGATCGAGCTCAGGAACTACGGTCCGGCCATCGCGTATCTCAAGAAAGCCCTCGAACTTAAACCGGGAGAGCATGGCGCGATGCTGGCGCTTGGGATCGCGTATTCCCGGAATGAAGAGTACGGCCCGGCGAAGGAGCTGCTCCAGAAGGTGTATTCCGAGGACCCGACGAACACCCGGTCCCGGTACGAGTTGGGCGTTGTCCTTGCCCACCTGAAAGAGTATGGAGAGGCGAACCGGCTGCTGGCGACGGTTACCGCCGCGGTCGCTACCGCGGAGCTTGCAGACAACGCGAAGGAGCTGATGGAAGGGATGACGCCGTCGAAAAAAGGCGAGAAACCTGCGCTGAAGGTTGTCGGAGGCCTCCAGTACGATTCGAACGTGATCCTGGAGCCTGACAATCCTTTCATACCGCAGGACCGGAAGTCTGATTGGCGGAGCATCCTCTCCGTCTATGGTTCTTATCCCTTCCGGACGACAGAGCGGAGCGGTTTCGAGGCGAACTACCAGTTCTACCAGAACCTGCATTACGAGCTTGAGGATTACAATGTGCAGCAGCATGATATCAGTCTTGCCGGACGGTATGCGTTCTCCCCGGGGACGCAGGCCACACTGCAGGCGGGGTATGTTACGTCGTACGTCGGCGGCGAACGCTACAGTTCGCTCGCAGCGGTCCGGCCGGTACTTAGCCTGGTCCTGATGGAAAAATCGAGAACACAGTTCTCTGCAGGCTGGGAGGACCGCAAGTACCTGAACAGCGGGGATTTCCCGACGAACAGCGACCGGTCGGGCGCGGCGGCGACCGCGGGGGTGTCCCATACCCAGATGTTCACGAAGGAGACGAGCGTCGTGTTCGAATATGGCTACGAACAGGATCTCGCGGAGAAAGCGAACTGGGATGCCACGGGCCACAAGCTGTCCTGCACGGCGAGGAGCCAGTTCGGAGGATACTCGGTCTTCGCGAATGCCGCTGTTTCGGACTGGAAGTACGGACCGTCGCCGGTGCCGTTCTCTCCCGATCGGCATGACCGCCGGTGGGAGGGCACGGTGGGTGTTTTTCGGGACCTGAGCAGGACCGTGCGCGTGAGCCTGGCCGACCAGTACATGGTGAACGACTCGAACCTCGATCTCTATACATATAGAAGGGACATTGTGGGCCTCTTTGTGGAGATACGGTTATGACGAACAGGTTGGCCATATTCCTGATCGCGGTCCTTGCGGTCCATCATCCCGGGACCGCGGCGGCGATCGAGCACGCAGGGAATGTCGTTTCCCTGCGCGGCAAAGCGGTGATCGAGCACGGCGAGGGCTCGCGTTTCATGAAAGTGCGGGACGACGTGCAGGAGAAGGACACGGTGCTTACGCGGGAGCGCAGCCGGGTCAAGATCCTGTTCAAGAACGACAGCGTGCTGACCCTCGGGCCGAGCGGCAAGCTCGTGGTCCGTCAGTTCCTCTATAACGCGGCTGCGAAGCAGGCGGAGTCGCTCTATGAGCTTGCCGACGGAAAGCTACGTGCGATCGTCGGCGCCGGAGCGTTCAAGGTCCAGACCCCCACGGCCTACGCCGCGGCGCGGGGGACGGTCTTTGTGATGTGGTTTGACGCGGCGGGCAACACGACCGGGATCGCGGTGATCGAGGGGGGCCTCGAGATCAGGAACATCAAGCACGGCGCTGACCGGATGGTCATCCTCGTCGCGGGCCAGATGTCCACCATCACCGGGAGCGACGGTCCCAGCCCGCCGGAACCCTTCAGCATCGATCTCTGGGGAAGCGGCTCCGATACGTCGCCGCGCGGTCATGACCTTAAGGAACTTGCCGATCTGTCGGATGACGGCGGCGACATAGGCGTCACTGACGTCGATGATACGATCGCCGACATCCAGCAGGGCCAGGGCGGACAAGGCGGCCAGGGACAGGGTGACCCGTTCGTGCCTCCCCTGATTGAGCCGCCGATCGATCAACAGCCGGTGCCGCCGGTCAAGGCCCCGATCACGGTGAGGCCGGTCTTTCAGTAACAGGTGGTGATCGTCATGAAGAAAGGAAAGCTCATAATTGTCGCGGTGCTGATCGTCGGCGTGCTGTACGCGTGTCTTAACACGATCACGACGCCCAGGACAAGCACGGTGACCGTCAATGTGCAGGCGGCGGGGAAAACCGCCGCGCTGACCGTCGAACCGGCGACCCTTGCATATCGAATGGCGCGTGTCGCATCTGCTTTTCTTGCACCGCCGCCGGCCAGTGCGTATATCCCTTCAATCGTATCGAATGTCCGGCTGACCGTCACGGCCACGGACATGACGTCGATCGAGCGGACCGAGGCCGCAGCGGGACTTGACAGCGTGAGCATCACGGTCGATGTCCCCATCGGCGCACAAAGGAATTTTCTCGTACAGGGCCTTTCCGCCGCGAGTTCTGTCGTGTTCAGCGGACAGGTCGTGGTCGACCTGACCGGCGCTCCCCTCGATATCCCGATCGTCATGACGCCGGGAACATCAAGCATACCCCAGGTCACTGCGACGGCTCCCGCCGATGGAGCGACCGGCGTTGTTTACCGGCCGGTCATCACCGCCACCTTCTCCGAGACCATGGACCCCTCGACGATCACTGCGACCACGTTCTCTGTCGTGGAGACCGCGAGCGGCATCACGGTCACGGGTACGGTGAGCGCTGCCGGCACGACGGCCACCTTCACCCTTTCCGCTGACCTTGTCCCGAACACCGACTACACCGTTATGCTGACCACCGGCGCCCGGAGCGCATACGGGATCCCGCTCGCCCGGAGCTTCGTCTGGCTGTTCACCACGGCGCCTACCATCCCAAGCGTGACCGCGACCAGCCCGGCGGACGGCGGGACCGGCGTCCCGCTGAACGCGGTCATTACCGCCGCATTCTCCGAGGCCATGGATCCGGCCACGATCGCCGCCGCCTCATTCACGGTCAGCGGCATCACCGGCACGGTGACCTACAACACGCCGGGCCGGACGGCGACGTTCGCTCCCGCCGGCCCGCTGGCATCAAGCGCGACCTATACGGCGACGATCACGACGGCTGCCCGGAGCACGAACAACGTTCCGCTGGCACAGGACCATCTGTGGTCGTTCACGACCGGCACCGCGACCGATACGGTCCCGCCGGTCTTCGCGGGGATCGACTCCATTGCCCGCGTTACCCTCACCAGTTCGCAGCTGGCGTGGTTTGCCGCAACCGATGATATGACCCCTGTTTCGAACATCGTTTACCTGGTCTCCCAGAGCACAACGTCGGGAGCGTTCGCTCCGGAACCGACCGTCATCACCGCGCCCGGCGCAACCTCCCACCTTGCGACCGGGCTCGTCCCCGGCGTGATCTACTACTTCAAGGTGAATGCCCGCGACGAGGCGGGAAACGTCGACACGAACACCCGGCAGCTCTGGAGCGTCGCGCCGGGGTACTACGTCGACGCGAACACCGGCAGCGACGGGAACAGCGGATCGGAAGCCAGCCCCTACAAGACCATAACCAAGGTGCTCTCGGTCATCACGATGAGCAATACGAACGTCCTGGGCGTATATGCAGCGGCAGGCATGTACGACCTGCCCGCGAACGGCGAGGTCTTTCCGCTTCAGCTCACGCCGTACACCACGGTCTATTGCCGCGGGGCCGCGAACAGCACGATCATCGACGCGACCGGCAGCGGAGCCGACGCGATCTACGGCAACGTGAACGCCGGCATCGACGGGTGCACGGTCATTCCTGCAGCCGCAAAGACGGGGATCGATGACCGCGTCAGCGGGCCCGGCGGCACACCGTCGCAAATTACGGTGAGCAGCAGCGTGATCGACGGGCCGGCCCTCGATGCCGTCACCCTGTCGGCAAATTCCAGCGTGGCCACTTCAACCATATCGGGCGCCGGCATTCGCGGGATCGTCATCAGCGCCGGCAGGCCGTCGGTCATCGGGAACAGGATCTCCGGGAAGCAGACCGGCATCGAGGTGGACGCCGATACTGACCCGTCCATCGACGGGAACACGCTTGAGAACAACGGCGTCGGCATCATCGTTACTGCCGCGGGCGGCAGGCCGTCGGTCCGGAACAATACCATCGCGAACAACATCAAGGGCATCCTGGTATCGGCGGGTGCGCCGCTCATCCACAAGAACGAGGTCAAGACGAACTTCATCGCGGGCAACGACGTGGGCATCGAGATCGCGGGCGGGATGCCCACGGTCAGCTTCAATACCGTCACCAGCAACGATGTGGGCATTTCCGTGACCGGCGGAACGCCTTCCGTGAAGTCGAACAGCATCTTCTGCAACGCAATCGTGGACCTCGAGGTGCTGGTCAACAGCCAGATCGACGCCCGGAAGAACGCCTGGGACCACGCTCCGCCATCGATGGACCTTGCCCCGTGCCTCGGTGCGGACGTCTGCTATTCTTTCGACGTGACAGGGATTCCCATCATCGATCCCTACAGCGTGCCCGCAGCGGGGGCCTGTCCGTAAGTGCGTTGCGTTCACGGGAGGATGCCGGGTGAAGCCGGGCAGGTCGGTCGGCATGCAGACAAACCAGCTTTTTTCACGCGCCGGGGATGCACCCCGGCATTTTTTTGCTATAATTGACCCATGAAGATAACCAGTGCACTCCTCACAAGCATGATCGTCCTGCTCCTGGCGGTCATGCCGGCCCTGGCGGCCGATATAAATGTGGAGCGGGATTACGAGATCGCCCTTACCAAGGGGCAGTACGCCATCGAGCTGCAGGACTATGCAGGCGCGATCGGCCACCTCAGGAAGGCCCTGGAGCTGAAGCCGGGAGACCAGGCGGCCCGGGTATCCCTGGGCGTCGCCTATGCCCGTTCCGGCGACAACGGCCGGGCAAAAGAAGTACTGCAGCAAGCGGTGGCGGCGGACGCGTCGGACGGACGGGCCCGGTACGAACTGGCGCTCGTCCTGGCAAAGCTCGGTCAGCAGGAAGAGGCGAAGTCGCAGATGGCCCAGGCTGCGAAGAGCGCCGATCCGGAGGTCAGCGCGGCGGCGCGGGGTTTCCTCGAGGGGACCGGGGCCGGGGAGAAGAAGAAGTTCACGGCAAAACTGTCGGGCGGGCTCCAGTACGACTCGAACGTGATCCTAGAGCAGGACTCGCCGACCACCCCGGGCGTGAAGAACGCCGACTGGCGCTGGGTATGGGCGGTGAACGCCGACTATTCGCTCGTGGACACGGGCAAGGCGGGCGCCGGGATCGGCTACCAGTTCTACAAGAGCATCCATCACGAGCTCAAGGACTATAACGTCCAGCAGCACACCGGAAAAGCGGCCGGCCGGTATGAGCTCTCGAAGACCGTGGGGGCAAACCTGGAATACGATCTCATCTATACGTCACTGCGCGGAGAACACTACAGTACTGCGCACCGCTTCGCGTTCAGGCTGCCGCTGACGCTGGCGCCCGAATCTCTCACCGAACCGCATGCGGCCTACGAGGCGAAGCGGTTCTTCGACACGCCGGTCTTCACCGGCCTGACCGGGAAGAACGGTTCGAACACGGAAGCCGGCGTGAGCCATACGGTCATGCTCGGCAAGAAGGCCGCCATTTCAGCCGATTATACGTATGACGCCGAAGCGGCAGCCGTTGATTCCTGGTCATACGCGGGCCACAAGGGGACGGTGAATGCGCTCGCGGAGTGGGAGGCCTACAAGTTCATCGGCGCCCTTTCCTATTATGACCGGAAGTACGATGCCATTGCACCGGGAAATACCGAGAAGCGGCACGACGGGACGCAGGAGTTCTCGGTCGGCGTGTCCCGGAAGGCCGGGAAGAACGCGACGGTCACCCTGTCCGACCAGCATACGATCAACGACTCGAACCTGGCGGTATACCAATACACAAGGAACGTCGTCAGTCTCATGGTGGAGATACGCTTATGAAGATCGAACGCCTGAAATCAGTGTTGTGCGGCCTGCTCACGGCCGCGATCGTTTCAATGGGACTGGCCCTGCCCTCGTGGGCCGTGGACAAGGCGGGGGATGTGGTCTCTGTCCGCGGCAAGGCCGTGATCGAGCGGAAGGCCGGGAAGATCGACGCCAGGATCAAGGACGCGCTCCTGGAGAGCGATAGTGTCGTGACGCGCGACAAGGCGCGGGTCAAGATGCTCTTCCGCGACGACAGCATCCTGACCCTCGGCGCGAACAGCAAGCTGGTCATCAAGAAATACCTCTACAGCCCGGAATCGAAGCGCGCCGAGTCCATCTACGAGCTCGCCGACGGACGCCTCCGCTCCGTCGTGGGCAGTTCGGGATTCAAGGTGACGACGCCGACGGCCTTTGCCGCGGCGCGCGGCACGGTCTTTACGGTGTCCTATAATATGGAAACGGGCGCCACGGAGATCACGGTGCTCGAGGGTTCGGTGGAAGTGCGGAACATCAACGCCGAGATCGCCGGCACCGAGGTCGTGACCGCCGGCCAGTCCTCGACCGTGTCTGGCGACAAGCCGCCGACGACGCCGAAGCCGGCGGACCTCACGGTTGGCGGGGTCGACGACAAGGGCGGACTCCCGGGGCTCGGTGAAGGGGTCGAGCCGGAACAACACATCATCGACGACCTGCACGACCAGGCCGAGCACAGCCTGAAGCCGGGCCATCAATTCGAGCAGGAGCCGGCGCATGCGGTGACAAACGTGAACATGAACGTCCAGTTCCCGAAGTAAGCGAGGCTTGCCATGAAAAGACCACTGACCATACTCTTGATCACTCTCCTGACCATCCTGGTCATATACGCCTGCGGCAGCACGATCCGCACGGCGAACACGTCCTTCGTGACGATCACCTTCGGCGAGGACGCGCATACTGCCCGGCTCAAGGCCGAAAAGGCGACGGTTCTTGCCCGGGCGCGGTACCTGCTGGCTGACCTTAAGCTCATGCCCGAGGCCTACGCGTACATTCCATCGGTCGTGCAGGTCCTCGTGGTGACCGTGTCGGCGGCAGATATGACCACACCCATCGTCGGCATCGCCGGCATAAGCACGAACCAGACGACAGCAATCCTTCGTATCGAGGTGCCGAACGGTACGGCCCGGCAATTCACCGTCGAGGGTATCCGCGGAGTTGACAGCCAGACCTACTACCGGGGTACGGCGACCACGGACCTGAGCGGCGTGGACGTGGACCTGCCGATCAGCATGGCGCTTGTCGGTCCTGGACTGTACGTCAATTTTGCGACGGGGACCGACCTGCCGGCGACTTCGGGGACCTCGACGAATCCGTTCCAAACGATCACCTATGCGCTCACGCGGACGACCGGCACCGACGCCATCTTCGTTGAGGCAGGCACCTATCCTCCGGCCGGGGCGGCAGCAGGAGAAACCTACCCGCTCCAGCTTCATCCATCCACGGCGCTGATTTGCACCGGAGCGGGCTTCTCCACGGTGCTTGATCTCCAAACGCTTTCGACCACGGCGATCTATGGGAACGACCGTGCATCGATGGACAATTGCATGATCCGGGTAAATAATCCGGGCGGTGGCGGGATAGCGATCAATGACGCCATCGGCGGCCTGCCGGGCCAGCAGTCGCGGTTCCGCATCAACGGAAGCTCTGTCGAGCTATCGGGATTTCCCACCGGGCTTGCGAACATAGGCGTGATCTTCAATGACGACTCGGTCCTCCTTGAAACGGCAGTGATCGGCAGTGCCGCAGGCGGCTCGGTGACCGGGGTGCAGGTGAACAGCGGGAAGCCGAGCATCATCGGGAATGCCATTTCCAATCTTCCCCTCGGCGTCGAGCTGGCCTCGGGAGCGGGGGATGCCGTTATCAGCGGCAACACGTTCGACTCCGATAATATCGCCGTTCGGACCGCGTCTGCCGGAAAACCGCAGATCAGCGCGAACACGTTCCTGCAGCAGTTCATCTGGAATGGCACAGGCATCGCTGTCCTGAGCGGGAACCCGGCCATTACCGGGAACACGATACTGGACCATAGCTGGGGCATCACGGTCGCCGATGCAAGCCCGGATATCACCGGCAACACGATCAGCGGCAACTGGATCGGAATTGATATTTCAACGGCAGTGGGCTCACCTCGGGTCAACGGGAACACCCTCTATTGCAATGCTGCTCACGATGTTGGCGTGAACGATCCCCAGGCGACACTGGTATTTGATCTGCGGAATAATTCGTGGGACCATGACACCACGACGGCATTGTATCCCGGGCCGACCGTGTTCGGCGGACCGTTCTCGTCCCTTCAGGGTGACGACATATTCGTCACGACGCCGACGCCGACGCCGCAGTACATCCCATTCAACGCGGCAGTCCCGAACGGATGCCTGCCGCCACAAGGTGTTGGTAAGCCGCAGATATGATAATTAGGTATCGCCTGTGAATCCTTTCACCAGGATAAAAGCCATCACCGTCTTCGGCGTCGTCAGCACGGGGTGCTTCCTCGTGCTGAACCTTCTTGCGCCGCAGTTCGTCGAGGAGCGCGTCGAGTCGCTCCTCGTGGATTTCCGCTTCCAGCTCCGCAACCTCATGGCCCCGCCTGTCGTGCCCCAAAACATCGTGATCGTGGAGGTCGACGAGAAGAGCCTGGAGAAGTACGGCCGGTGGCCCTGGAGCCGGGTGCGCCAGGCGAAGCTGATCGAACGGATCGCGAAGGCGAAGCCTTCGGTCCTGGCGGTCGATATCTTCTATCCCGAGCGGGAGAGCAAAAAGGCCGACGCGGCGCTCGCGAAGACGCTCGGCAAAGGGCGCGGCACGATCGTCATGGCCGCCGGGTTCGATGTGGTTCCGGGGAAGACCGTCGAGGCCCCGGATTTTCTCCTGGACAACGCCCTGCTCAACATCAAGGACCAGTCGCGGCTCAGCCAGGCGCCGCAAGTGAACAAGCCCAAGACCTCCATCGCCCAGCTTTCTTCGCAGGCGATGCTGGGCCACGTGTACAGCCCGTCGGACCTTGACGGTAAGCTGCGGTGGGAGTACCTCTACATAAAGTACGCTGACGACGTCTATCCGTCCCTGTCCCTGGTCGCGGCGGCCCAGGCGCTCGGGAAGACGACTGCCGATATCGTCGTATACGCGGGCAGGGGTGTGCAGGTCGGTGACACGTACATCCCCGTCGAGCCCGCCGGACGCATGCGCGTCGATTATCTCGGCCGGGACCGGACCCTCCGCTATATTTCCGCGGCGGACGTGCTATCCGGGTCCTACCAGCCATCGGACCTGACGGGCAAGGTGGTCTTCCTGGGCACTTCGGCCATCTCCACCTACGACTTCGTGGTCACGCCCTTCTCGGCCCGCATGCCGGGCGTGGAGAAGAACGCGACGGTCGTCGAGAACATCCTGAACAAGCGGTTCCTGAAGAACGCGCCGATATCCGTCGTCACCCTGGCGGTCATCGTCACCGGCCTCGTCCTGTCGCTGCTGCTGCCGACTATGCGTGCCCGGAACGGCCTCGTCCTGTCCTTCGCGCTGATGGGCCTCTACGCCGCGGGGAACCAGTATCTCTTCGCCTATCACGGCTACTACGCGAACCTCTTTTATCCCTTCGCCAACATGGCGGTCATCTCGGTATTCTCAGGCGCCTACAAGTACCTGACCGAGGAGCGGAAGGCGAAGGAACTGAAGAAGATGTTCTCCCACTATGTATCGCCAAAGATCGTCGAGGAGCTTCTCAAAAATCCCGAGTTGGCAAAGCTCGGCGGCTACCGCCGCGAGATCACGGTGCTCTTCTCCGACGTACGCGGGTTCACCACCTTCTCGGAGTCGCGCAAGCCTGAGGAGGTCGTGGAGCACCTGAACGAGTACCTCCACGAGATGACCGACATCATCTTCAAGTGGGACGGCACGCTCGACAAGTTCGTGGGCGACGAGATCATGGCCTTCTGGGGAGCGCCGCTGGAGCAGCCTAACCACGCCGAGCTGGCGATCAAGTGCGCGCTGAACATGTCGGACAAGCTCGAGGAGCTGCAGGCGAAGTGGCGGGCCGAGGGCAAGTATCCGCTGGACAACGGCATCGGGATCAACACGGGCGACGTGCTGGTGGGCAATATCGGTTCGGCGGACAAAAAGATGGACTACACCATCATCGGCGACCACGTGAACCTGGGCGCCCGCGTCGAAACGCTGACGCGGAAGTACGACTCACGGGTGCTGATCACCGAGTTCACCTTCGAGAAGATCCGGCACCTTGCCGAGGAAGGAAAGCTCTACCGCGTGGACATGAAGGAGATGGACACGGTGAAGGTGAAGGGCAAGGAGATCCCCGTCAAGATCTACGGCATTTACTCGGTGCATAAGAAGACAACGTAGCGGATCGGGTGATCAACATCCGCCACAGAGACACAAAAGACGCAGAGAAAAGCGAATTCTGTTTCTTGTATGAGAGGCAAGAACGAAGCATTGGGACGCGGATCTACGCGGATGACCAAACGTAGGCGCCTCTAGGCGACGCGGATCAGGACAAGTCAACATCCGCCACAGAGGCTCAGAGAAAAGCACGTCCCGATTCTGACTTTAAGAAAGTGCAAAGCACTGCTTTTGGGCTTAAACTACCAGAACCGTTCTTGCCATTGATAAATCCGCGTTCATCAGATCTTATCCGCGTCCGAACAGGGTTGTTCCTTCCCGTCTATCCCCGCAGGTGACAATCAACGAAATGGCCGTTGCCGAGGTCCGTGGTCCTGGGGACGACGGTGTCGCAGGGCTCGAAGCGGTGGATGCAGCGCGTGTGGAAGCGGCAGCCCGTAGGCACCTGCGTGGGGCTGGGGATGTCTCCCTTGAGCAGGATGTGCTTCTTCTTTGCGGTCGGGTCCGGCACGGGGATGTCGGCGAGCAGCGCCTCGGTGTAGGGATGGGAAGGGTTGGTGTAGATCTCCTCGGCGGGCGCGATCTCGACGATCCTGCCGAGGTACATGACGGCCACGCGGTCCGAAAAATGGCGCACCACGTTCAGGTCGTGGGCGATGAACAGGAGCGAAAGGCCAAGGTCCTTCTGAAGATCAGCGAGCAGGTTGATGATCTGGGCCTGGACCGAAACGTCGAGGGCGGATACCGGTTCATCGGCGACGATGAAGGATGGGCCGCTGGCGAGCGCCCGGGCGATCCCGATGCGCTGGCGCTGCCCGCCGGAGAACTCGTGGGGGTAGCGCATCAGCGTGTCTGCGCCGAGGCCGACCTTGGCCAGGATCGCCGCGCCGCGCTCATCGAGCTCCCGGCTTTCAGCAAGCTTGTGGATCACGAGCGGTTCGGTCACGATGTCGCGGACGCGCATGCGCGGATTCAGCGAAGCAAAAGGGTCCTGGAAGATGATCTGCATCTCCCTGCGGAGCATACGCAGATCTTCTTTTGCCAGCGCCCCGATGTCCCTGCCCTGGAAGAACACCTTGCCCGAGGTGGGGGGCAGAAGCCCCAGGGCAAGCCGGCCGAGGGTCGATTTGCCGCACCCGCTCTCTCCGACCAGCCCGACCACTTCACCCTGTGCCACCGTGAGGCTCACGCCGTCAACGGCACGGGCGTGCATGGTCCTGCCGGGGCCAGCCTTGACCGGAAAGGTCTTGAAGAGATTGTCGATGGTCAGAATAGGTTCATTCACTGAAAGCCTTATTTACCGCAGAGACCGCTGAGATCGCAGAGGATGCGTTACATCACGAAATGCCCGGCATGACAAAAGCGAATAAGTTAAAACCTGCAATGGGTACATTTAATTTAACTGACTTTTAATTGGTTTTTCTGCGATCTCTGCGGTCTCTGCGGTAAAATCGCTCTTGTTGTTGCTCATTCTGCACTCCGCACTCGATTCACTTCGCCTTCCAGCACCGCACCCAGTGTCCCGGCTTCACTTCGACAAGCTCCGGCTCCGCGGCGCACCGGTCGATCCTGATGTCGCAGCGCGGCGCGAAGGTGCATCCCTTCGGCAGGTCCGAAAGCCGGGGCACGGTGCCCGGGATGGTCCTGAGCCGGCCGCGCCGTACGTCGCCGGGCCGGGGGAGCGAGGCCATGAGCCCTCTCGTGTAGGGATGGAGAGGATCGCGGAACAGCTCCGGCGTGTCCGCCTGCTCCACGATCCTGCCCGCGTACATCACCGCGACCTCGTGGGCGCGTTCGGCAATGAGGCCCAGGTCGTGCGTCACCAGTATCATGGCCATGCCCATCTCGGCCTGGATCCGGGTGAGCAGTTCGAGGATATGGGCCTGGATGGTGACATCCAGCGCCGTGGTGGGTTCGTCGGCGAGGATCAGCGACGGCCTGCAGGCGATGGCCATGGCGATCATCACGCGCTGGCGCATGCCGCCCGAGAGCTGGTGCGGATACTCGTGGACGCGCTTTTCGGGAGAAGGAATGCCGACGGAACGGAGCAGTTCCACGGAGCGGTCAAGGGCCTCGCTCGCGGTGGCGGCCTGGTGGGTGGTGAGGACCTCGCCGATCTGGTTCCCCACGGTGAACACCGGGTTCAGCGCGGTCATGGGCTCCTGAAAGACCATGGAGATGCGCGCACCCCGCACTTTCCGCATCTCCGCCTCCGACAGCGTGAGCAGGTCCCGGTCCTCAAAGACGATCTTCCCGGCGGTGATCCTGCCGGGCGGCGGCACGAGATTGAGGATGGAAAGGGCGGTCATGGTTTTGCCGCAGCCGGATTCGCCGACCAGGCCGAGGACGCGGCCCTTCCGGAGCGAGAGGCTCACGTTGTCGACTGCCTTGATGACGCCGGACCGGGTGGTGAAGCTGGTGGAGAGGCCCGCTATTTCCAGAAGTTCCACTGGCGGGGCTCCTCAGGACTGCTGGGGCTTGACGAAGTTGAGATAGGTCTTGACGGCGGCGTTGTTCGGATCGATCTTGAGCGCTTCCTGCCACTCTTCCTCGGCAAGGCCGTAGAACCCGCGGGAGTAATAGGTGAGCCCGAGGTGCACCCGCGCGGGGATGAAACGGCTGTTCACTTCCTTGGCCCGGTTGAACTGGCTGATGGCCTCGTCGTACCGGCCCTTCTCGCGGTAGGCGATCCCGAGCCGGGTGATGATGTCGGCGAAGTTCGGCGACAGGCGGAGCGCCTTCTCGTACTCTTCAATGGCCTCGTCGAGGAGCCGCAGATCGGTATAGATGGCGCCGATCTTCAGGTGCTCGTTCGCCAGCTTTCCCTTGATGAAGGGATCGATCTCGCCGGCGCCTGCATTGCTGAAGCGGGCCGCACGCTCGAAGACCTCGCGCGCCTTGTCGTACTTCCCCAGGTCGCTGTAGGTGATCGCGAGGTTGAGCGAGGCCTCGGTATAGCCCGGGTTGGTCTCGAGGGCGGACTCGAAGGCCTTTGCGGCGAGCTCCATCCGGTTGGTCTGGTTGTAGATGATGCCCAGCTTGTTCTGGATGTCGGCGAAACGGGGGTTGATGGCCAGGATCCGGTGGAACAGGCTCTCGGCGGCAGCGTAGTCGCCCTTGTTGTAGGTTTCCATGCCTTGTTCGTAGAGTTCATCGAGATTGACGGCCATGTTACCTCCGGGAAGTCCCTGTGCCTGCAGATCCGTTCAGATATAAAAAATCTATCACACTCTCTTGCGATGTGTCAATGGTAAACAGGGCGGGAGATAAGGAGGTTTCTTTATAATATAGACGGGCAGAGTGACGCTGATTTCACAACGATCTCATTGCCCGGTATAGCCCGGTAATCACCTGATTCATTCTCTTAAAATCCAGCTTCTCCCAGGTATCTTCGGGCTCATGATAGCTGCGGTTTCGATTAAAAGCCGTATCGGTGACCATAAACGCATCGAAACCGAATTTCCAGAAATTCCGATGATCAGAAAAATCCACGCCGGTAACTGAAGAAAAAGTGTTCAGCGTTTCCACGGCAAGGTCGTCTGCTGTTGCAAAAGATCTTTTCACCTCGCGGGTGAATGACCGCGATGAAAGATTCCCGACAAAGGAAATAAAATTGCCCTTATCAGGAAAGAGCCAGCCAACGCCCGTCGGATATGACTGGCAGCCCTTCTCTTCGCAGAAATACCCGACCATCTCAAGCGCTATCATGCCGTAGACCTTTGCACCTTCCTGGGCCACCTGTTTGGCATAGACGTAACTTCCCATATCCTGTGTCCCGAATACGGGGGGCTCTTCCAGACTGAAGGCCACGAAACGGATAGTTCTCTCTGCAGGATCGAGCGCTGTCAAGCGGGCCAGTTCGAGAAGGCCTGCGACTCCGCTCGCATTATCGTCCGCGCCCGGTGTCCCGACCGCAGTGTCATAATGCGCGCCGATGATAAGGATCTCTTTCTTGCCCGGATGCGTTCCCTTTACTTCACCGATCACGTTGTAATACGTTCTGCCTTCATAGGTGAAAGCCTGCCTTGAAACAAGGCAACCGAGGGAACGCAAAGAGCTTTCAATATGATCGGCCGTCTTGTTCAGCTTCGGAAGATCGCGAAAGCTTCTTTCCCCGATCTCCTCGGACAAATACCTGACTGTGGAGATGAGACGTGCTTCACTGCCTTCAGGGGAAGCGCTTTGCGTTGTGATCGCGAAAGGAATGCTCAAAGGAAAGAGAACCATGAAGAGCAAACCGCAATATGTTTTGAAGTTATATTTCATTTGTCTACGGTTTCCAAAAGGCGATTAGATCCATGTCTGACCACGGTCGGTAACACCGGCCGGTCCCTGCCCGATGATTTCCGCGCACTGCCTGGTACATTGTAAACTTAGTTGTTAGTGGCTCAATGGCGTCATTCCGGCACGTTCTAAGCCGGAATCCAGGGATTTAAACCTCTGGACCCCGGCTAAAATCACGCCGGGGTGACGAGAAAAAAGGGCGCGACACCATCAGGAATTGAATTTACACCGCCTAGTACGGATCCGCATGCCAGGTGGTGTGAGGGCTGGGGGCTAAACATCCCTGGTTACCCGATTAGTCAGCGACCACAATTTACCATCTCAAAACTTTCTTTCTTCAATCAGCTGCATCTGATAGTCGGGGTCACTTACACCAGAATAATGACGAAATGCCTGCATCATCGTTAATTTGTTCGCGTCATCGAAATAAAATCGAAGCACCGTATTCCCATTACTTCCCAAGCTGCAGCCATTAAATTCCTTCTCAAGAACCTCGACTTGACTTGATTTGGAATTCATCACGTCGCTGCCTGTGGAAGCGGACGCACGCAGTATTGCTGAACGAGTCTTGAGCGAACTGTATTTTTCAAAGGCTTGAGTGGCTTCGTTTTTCCAGCAGGTGTCCTCGGTCCTAGCAATCCAACAACCGCCGACTACGGCGATAGTCAAAAAAGCTAAAACAAATAGTCCGAGCGTTTTGAGCATCATGGTTGTCCTGAGAATCATTTCAACGTGAGAGTAGCTTTGTATTTGTACAATGGTTTCGGGGCGTACCGGCGAAGCGAAGCGAAGTCCGTGTGCCGCCGCGTGGTTAAACGATCCCTTTTATTTCAGGCCAATCTCCCAGCTATTTTCGCTAAAGAGATTTAAGTCTATGAAATCCAGGTCTAAACCTTTCTTGATATCATCAATCAATACCTCGGCACTGCCAAGAGCGAAAACCTTGTTCATCTCCTGCGAAATCTTTTTTGAAAACACTTCCAATTTTTTTTGACTAGAAAAAGCAGGCAGTCGCCGCTTTCCGTCAGCTTCCAGCACCCACGGATCAAACTCGACGCCAGCTAGATCCTCTGATTCCTTCTGTATCATCTCAAGCAATTGATCCTGCGTTAAACCCGATACCTCAAGGAAGCGTTTCGGGCGCCTCGGGATTAACACTCTCCTCGTCTTGAGATACCTATTTAGCGCAGATAGGTCGTCTTTGAATGCGATACGCTCAAGGTCGTCTTTCCCGCTGACAACTTCAATTAGCTTGCTTAGCATATTATTGCTCCTGTTGCCTAACGCGAAGTTCACACGCCGCGTAGCGGTCGGCGTGGAACGACTCGTTAAACTACGGGGTTCTATAAATCGCCGTAGGATGCTTTCATGTCTATCAGTTTCTTCTTAATCTCAGCAGCTTTCCCCCAGTCCTCCATCTTCTTATAAACGCGACCAAGCCGTAATAAGGTATATGTACCTTTGGGGTCCATCTTGACGGCGGCCTGCAAGTATTGAATCGCCTGCGAGTATTCACCGAGCCCAGAATATGCCTCGCCCATCAGAGAGTACGAATTGACATATTTGGGATTTAAGGCAATCACCTTCTTGTACCCGTCTATCGCATCTCTGAATCGTTTGTTGGTAAAATTATTCGTTGCTATCATATAGTGTGCGAACCAGCTGCTCGGCGAGTATCTGACCGTTTCTTCGAATTCTTGAGTTGCCAGAGTATTCAGTTCCGGTCTTAAACCATATTTCTTATACTCTTCAACCCAATCTTCATTATTATATTGTTTGCGTGGGTTCTCAATTATGGTTGCAATCCGTTTCCTCTGAGCATCATCAAACGATTTGTCATAAGCAGCGCGATAAGTCATTGCTAGTAAGTAATGTGCATCGCCATCCGTTGGCTGAATTCTCACCGCTTTTTTCCCTGCGGCAATTGCCCTATCATAGTCGCCTTCGTTACTGTATGAGCGAACCAATTTAACGTATTCATCATATGACAATCCATCCTTAACAGATGGCTCGCAACCAACGAAAAGTAAAATAACAAGAAATAGGATCCCGATATTGATCTTTGGATACATATCAACTCCTAGGATTAACCAGTGTTTGATGGGACGGAAACCGCCCCGCAAAGCACGAAATTTCGGTATTAACGAGCTAAGCAATGAACATGTTAAACTGCTCTCGGCCTAATGCATGAATCCAGGCGCAAGGGATTAGACTAACTTTATATTTCCCTGCAGGAACTTCAATATATGCTTGATCTGAAATGAAGTCAACGAAAGCGATGGGGTATTGTAAGGGTATGCGGTTGATAACTTTGTGGGGGGGGTGCGCGGTGTTTATTTAGCTTGTTTCAAAAACTCCTCCATGATCGCCGGTCCCGCGCTCGTGCCGATGCGTTCCGCTCCGGCCTCGACCATGGCCTTCAACGTCGCCAGGTCCTTGATGCCGCCCGAGGCCTTGATCCTGCACGTGGAGCCGACTGCCGCGCGGATGGCACGCACATCGTCAACTGTCGCGCCCCGGGGGCCGTGTCCCGTCGAGGTCTTGACGAACTCCGCGCCCGAGCGGACGGCGATGCGGCAGAGGTCGGTGATCTCGCTTGTTGTCAGGGCGCCGCTCTCGATGATGACCTTGTGCACGACACCCTTGGTCATGGCAATCACATTCTTGATGTCGATCTCCACCAGCTCAAGCTTCCCGGACTTTACCATGCCAAGATTGACCACGATATCAAGTTCCTCGGCCCCGTTCTTCATGGCCTCCATGGCCTCCACGATCTTCACCGTCGTGGAGCAGGCTCCGTGGGGGAATCCGACCACGGTGCAGGTCTTCACCCCAGTGCCTGCAAGGAACGCCTTCGCCCGGGCCACCTGCCAGCCGTTCACGACCAGCGACGCGAACCGGTAGGTCTTCGCGGCTTCGCACGCAAGTGCAAGGTCGTCCAGCGTGGCGTCGGGACGGAGCAGGGTGTGGTCGATGTATTGTGCGAGCTGGGACGCGTCGTTAAACATAGTGCTGGACCTCGTTCTTGTATGCTCGCATGAGCTTCTCGGTTATCGGGCCGGGTCGTCCCGAGCCCACCGGACAGCCGTCGATGGTGGTCACCGGCAGGACCTCCACCGTCGTGTTCGTAATGAAGCACTCGTCAGCACGGGTAAGGTCCTTTGGCCGCATCAGCTTTTCCTGCGCGGGGATCTTTTCCTTCCTCGCCAGATGGAGCACGAGGTCGCGCGTGATGCCTTCCAGGATCCCCGTCTCAAGAGCGGGCGTATACAGAATGCCTTTTCTGACGGCGAAGATGTTGCTGATGGTCCCCTCGGCCACGTATCCTTTCCAGTTCAGCATGATGCCTTCGTAGGCCCCGGTCCTGAGGGACTCGATCTTCGCAATGATGTTGTTCAGGAAGTTGGTGCCCTTGATGGCCGGATCGAGCGCGAGGGGATGGTTCCGGCGTGTCTGGACGATCGCGACGGCAACCCCGTTCGCGTACAGCTCCGGGGGGTAGTCCTTGAACGGCCTGGTCAGGATCACCATGGTAGGCGCCGGACAGAGGGCCGGGTCCAGGCCGATCTCGCCGGTCCCGCGGCTGATCTGGATCCGGATATACGCCTCGTTCAGCTTGTTCACCGTCAGCGCCTCGTTGAGCGCTTCGCCGATCTTGTCGAGCGGGAGGGGAAGCGTAAGGGAGATGGCGTCCGCCGACTGTTTCAGCCGGCTGAGATGTTTGCCCACGAAGAAGATCTTTCCCCGGTAGGCCCGCATCGTCTCATAGACGCCGTCCCCGTACAGGAAGCCGTGGTCGAAGACCGAAACCTTGGCGTCGTCCCGGGAGAGGAACTTGCCGTTCACATAAGCGAGCATGGGCAACAGTAACATGGACGGAAAAAGGTGTCAAGCAAGGAAGGGGCGGACTTGCACCCGTCATTGTCCGGCAGAGGGTTTCCGGGCGTGGTCCCCGCCGTCCAGGATCCGTCTGACCGTACGCAGAAGGTCCATGGGCGAGACTGGTTTAAAGATGATGTTCTGGGATTCCCCGGTGATCCCCTTGGCGCGGATGATATCGGCGCTGTATCCGCTCACGTACAGGGTCTTCACGTCCGGCTTGATCGCAATGATCTCATCATGGACTTCCTTGCCGTTCATTTTCGGCATGACGACATCGAGAATGACGAACTTGATGGCGTCCTGGTGCTCCCGGAACCTGGCGACCGCTTCCTCTCCGTCCGCGGCCTCGATGACGGTGTAGCCGAACTCGCTCAGCATGGTCCGGTTGAGCTGCCGGATCGTGGCGTCGTCCTCGGCGATGAGGATCGTCTCATGTCCTTCTTCCGGCGGGAGCGGCTCGTCCACCGTCGCCGTCTCCGCGGCCGCGGCGATGAGCGGGAAGTACAGCCGGAAACAGGAGCCCTTTTCCGGCTCGCTGTCGACCAGGACGTACCCGTTGTTCTGCTTCATGATGCCGTAGACTATGGCAAGGCCGAGGCCGGTGCCCCTGCCGGGCTCCTTGGTGGTGAAGAACGGGTCAAAGATGTGGTCGCGGATCTTTCGGTCCATGCCGCCGCCCGTGTCACTGATCGATATGCAGGCATAGGACCCGGGAATCCCGAATCCGTGCTCCTTCCGGAATTCCTCTCCGATCACGGCGATCTCGGTCCGCACCGTGAGCGTGCCTCCCCGCGGCATGGCGTCCCGGGCGTTCGTGGCGAGGTTCATCAGGACCTGCTCCATCTGGCTGGGATCGGCAAAAACGGTCATCTCGTCGGGCGCAAGGTCGGTGCGGAGCTCCACGTCCTCACCGATGACCCGGTGCAGGAGCTTCTCGAACCGGCGGGTCGCATCGTTGATGTCCAGGGGACGGGGATTGATGATCTGTTTCCGGCTGAAGGCGAGCAGTCCCTGGGTGAGGGTTGCCGCCCGCGCCGAGGAGGCGAGGATCTGTTCGATGTAAGGCTGCAGGGGATCATCGGCAGGGGTCTTCATTTTCAGGAGATTGCCGTACCCTATGATGGCGGTCAAAATATTGTTGAAGTCATGGGAGATCCCGCCGGCAAGGAGTCCCACGGCCTCCATCTTCTGGGAATGCCGCAGCTGTTCTTCGAGCCGTTTCCTGTCGGTGATATTATGGACGATCTCGATGGCGGCGACGACGCGGCCGGCATCGTCGCGGAGCGGGAACGCCTTGGTCTCGACGACCAAATTGTTTCCCAGGCCGTCATGATGCGTATGGATCACGGTGTGCGGCGACTCGGTCTCGAAGACGCGGCGCACAGCGCATTCCTCTCCCTGCTCGTAACAGGGGCGGGATATCTTGTGAGATATCTCGTAGCACTTCCGGCCGACGATGTCCCGCGGTTCCATGCCTACCTGACGGGCATATGCCTTGTTCGCCGACAAGACCGTATAGTCCCGGTCAATGACCAGGAATCCCTCGTCGACGGTCTCCAGGATGTTCCGGGAAAATTCCTCGGCGCGTTTTTGCGCGGTGATATCCGTTATCAGCCCGTCATAGGACGTGAGCCTGCCCTGTTCATCAGCGTGCGGGACGACCGTGCTCCGGACCCAGACAAAGGCCCCGTTCTTGTGCCGTACCCGGTGCTCGACCGGTCCCGGGTGTTTGCCCGCGAGCAGGTCCTCCGCCTGATTCAGGACCAGTTGTTTGTCCTGATCGTGGACCATGCGGTACCACAGGAACGGGTCCGCCGCGTACTCGCCCGAGGCATATCCCGTCACGGCGACGCATCCGGGGCCGTGCACGGTGGATACGGCCTTGCCCTGTTCCACGGTCACGGTGTAGATATAGCTGGTGACCGATTCAACGAGCTGCCGGAACCGGTGTTCGTTTTGCTGGAGGGCCTTTTCCGACTGCATCCGTTCCAGTTCGGCCGCGGCACGGCCCGAGAAGAGCTGGAGCAGCGTGATAATGCGGTCCCGATCCGCGGCCTTCATCGGCCGGCATCCCATGGTCACGAAACCGCCCAGAGGGCGGCCCGCCGCAGTGGAAAGCGGGATGCCCGCGTAGCTTTCGATCTCCATCGTGGCCAGCAGTGCGTCCTTCGGAAAGAGCGCCTGCATCCGCTCCGGGTAGAAGCATGAGGTCTTGCCGATGACGTTCTGGCAGGGAGTGTTCTCGATGTCGTACTCGAAGCTGCTTGCGGGCCTGCCGTGAGCGTACCCGGCGACGGTCCGCATCGTCCTGCCGTCCGGAAGGCGCTCCACCAGCATAGCGAACTCGGTGCCGAGCTCCGTCGCCACGAATTCCACGACCGAGCGGAAATAGTCCTGGCCGGTCTTTGAGAAGATCTTTTCCACGATGCGCGGCAGCAGCTCTTCGGCGCGGCGGCGCTCGGTAAGGTCCTGGATGGTGCCGAGAATCCGCACCGGCGCCCCGGCTGCATCGAAGGTGACCTCGGCCTGCGCGTGGACGATGCGCACGGCGCCGTCGGGGCGGATGACGCGGAAGTCCGTGTCATAGGGCTGTTTTTTCCGCAGCGCATCGGCAAGGGCCGCGGTAACGGTGTCACGGTCCTGGGGGTGGACCGCGCCCAGGAAGTCGTCGAAGGAGGGCGTATCGCGTTCCGGATCCCTGCCGAGAATGCGGAAGGTCTCCTCGGACCAGCGGACCTCCTGCGTCCGCGGGTCTCGTTCCCAGCTGCCTATATGCGCGAGGCGCTGGGCCGCCCGAAGGCCGGCTTCGCTCGTACGAAGGAGCTCTTCGACCATTGTACGCTCGGTGATGTCCCGGGTGATCCCGAGGGCGGCGATGATGCGTTCCTGTTCGTCCCTGAGCGGGACCGTGTGCGTTTCGAGCCAAATGCGTCTGCCCTTCAGGCCGGTCGCTTCGAAAACGAGCTTGCCGCCCGTTCCCTGGAACACCTGCTCCGTCATGCGTATGAATTTTTTGCGGTAGGGCGGGTTGATGAGCGGATAGATGCATTGGCCCTTGACCTGGTCGAGGGAATCGGCGTCGATCATGGCGAGTCCGGCGCGGTTCATCATGAGCAGCGTCCCCTCGGCGCTCATCATCTTGACGCATTCCGGTTCCGTATCGATGATGGTCTGGAGGAACCGCTCGTTTTCCCGCAGCTTCTCCTCGATCCGGACCCGCTCGGTGATATCCCGGGCGATACCCTGGAGCGCGACGACCCGTCCGGACGCATCGGTGATGGGAATGTTCCTCTGTTCGGTCCAGATGGTCCTGCCGTCCTTCCGGACCCAGCGGAGCGTGAGCGGCTGCCGCGGATCGCTCCTGCCCGTGGCGACGTCGGTAAGCTTGCCCCGGTCATCGGCGTGGACGATCTGGAGGCTGAGGTCCGGATTGGCGTAGTGCTCGTCGGGGGTGTATCCGGTCATGGCCGTCGCCGAGGGACTGACATACTCGAACTTTCGCTCCGGCCAGAGCCGGTAGATGTAGATCAGGTCCTCCGCGTTCTCGGCCAGCCGCCGGAAGGTCTGCTCGCTCTCCCGCAGGGCCGTTTCTGCCTTTTTTCGGACCTCTATCTGGGCGGAGAGCTCCTCATTGGCATCGACAAGCTCCCGGGTCCGATCGTGCACATCCTGCTCCAGGTGGTCGTGGGCCTTCTGGAGCTCCCGGGCCATGCGTCTGCGTCCGGTGATGTCCTCGAAAAGGATATAGACAAGATAGGGCCGCTGTTCCCCGGGGCGGAAGATCGGCATGGCATCGACGCTGATCCAACGGTACTCGTTCGCCACCGGATTCAGCGTGGCCATGATGAAGCCGGTCAGGGGTTTGCCGGTCCGAAGGGCGACGTCTGCGGGGAACGCTCCCACGGGAAGGCGGGAACCGTCCTCCCGAAGGGCCTGCTCGTGGACCTCGGCGCTTGTCTTGCCGAGGAGGTCCGCAGCCTTTCTGCCGAAGATGCGCTCCGCCGCGGTGTTCACCGATACGATCCGGCCCTCGTGGTCGCGGAAAATGACGCCCTGCGACATGGTGTTGAAGAGTATGCGGTAACTCTCGTCGAAGAGGGGCATGGCGGCGTCAGCCCGCAGCGCGTCCTTCGGCGGGGACTTTTTTAACGGCGCTTTGCGCGCAGGTGTGCGCGATGTCCTGGGTTTTTCTTTCATGGTGTCTTGTAAGGATTTCCGTAGTTATTATATCAGAAGATCGCCGCGCAGGATAGTTGAGCGAGCGATACCTGACGGCGGCTCGTTCAACTCAAAAAAGTTTTTTCAGCCATCGGAGATGGTCCCTGTACGGAGGATAGCGCAAGAAGACATCGACCAGGAATCCGTTCCTGACGATGCTCCGCTCGTGGGTGAAGGTGTCAAAGCTCGCCTTGCCGTGGTACTTGCCCATGCCGCTGTCGCCGACGCCTCCAAAGGGCAGGCCGGTCACGGTCTCGTGAACGACCGTGTCGTTGATGCACCCGCCGCCCGACGAGGTCCCGGCCAGCACCCGTTCTTGATGTGCCGCGTTCCGGGAAAAGAAATAGAGCGCCAGGGGCCGGGGCCTGCTGTTCACGAACTCGATGGCCTCGGACAGGTCGTCGTAGGAGATGACCGGCAGCAGGGGGCCGAAGATCTCGTCCTCCATGATCGGTTCGTTGCCGGTTATGCCGTCGATGACCGTGGGCGCGATGTACCGGTTTGCCCGGTCCGATCCGCCGCCGATCATGATGTCCCCGGCGTGCAGCAGCCCCAGCAACCGGTCGAAGTGCTGCTCGTTCACGATCCGTGCATAGTCCGGACTGCGGGAAGCGTCCTCGCCGTAGAACTCGACCGTGTACTTGAGGATGCGCGACAGCAGCGCCTGCTTGATACGCCGGTCCACGAGCAGGTAATCCACGGCAACGCAGCTCTGGCCGGCGTTGAAGAACTTGCCGAAGGCTATCCGCCGCGCCGTGATGTCCAGCGGGGCGTCGGCGTCGACGATGCAGGCATTCTTGCCGCCCAGCTCCAGCGTGACCGGGGTGAGGTGCTTCGCCGCCGCCGCCATGACGAGCCTGCCGGAAGCGACCCCGCCGGTGAAGAAGACGTGATCGAACCGCTCTTCAAGCAGTGCCTGCGCCGTTTCGGCTCCTCCTTCGACGATGGACACATAGGCCGGATCGAAGTTCTCGCTGATGAGCTTCATGATGATGTGCGACGTATGGGGGGCGGTAATGGAAGGTTTGAGCACGGCGCAGTTGCCGGCGGCCATCGCGCCCGCCAGGGGAGCCAGCATGAGCTGGACCGGGAAGTTCCAGGGGCCGATGATCAGGGCCACGCCGAAGGGCACGGGATGAATGAAGCACCGGGCGGGAAAGAACGCCAGCGGCGTCCTGACGCGCCGAGGCTTCGACCAGCACCGGAGGTGGCGGAGCGCATGGTCGATCTCGTGGAGGACGATGGCGGACTCGCCGCCGTAGGCCTCGAAGGCAGGTTTATTGAGGTCCTCTTTGAGCGCGTGAAAGAGCGCGTCCTCGTTGTCCGTGAGGGCCTTTCTCAGGACCCTGAGCTGCTCCAGGCGGAAGGAGGGGTCCTTCGTTATGCCCGTCGCGAAGTAGGAGCGGTGTTCGTGGAGGAGCTGTTTGATGGAGGTGCTATGCATGGTGTTGTCCTGGAACGTGCATATGGACCCGGAAGAAGCGGCTCAACGTCTACTGATCATCATCTTTCATTCTTTTCTGCACCGCCATTCACAGGTCCGCGCAGGCATGCCAAGTTGTCTTCTGTTGTGCCTGACGATACGGTCATCCCTGTGCGCTTACGCTTCGCACGCGCAGGCATGATCTGTGGCTTGCGGGCTTTGTTCCGGGCATGCTTGTACGCGAACCTGTTCACGGGATGCAGGGGCCTCTGGAAAAGCAAGGCTTGAGCCTTTACCCAACCCCCCGGTCATGTCTTCGCCTTCACGCTTTTCAGAAACCCGAACATGTCGAACTCGGTATCAAGGATCTTCCTGGCCCGCTCGACCTTGTTCCGCTCGCGAATGCTCGTCTTCCCGACGCGCATTTCGATCTTGTCGATGGTGCTGAATGTGTCATCGGGCACCGACAGGATCGGGGTGTTGGTGGCGCGCGCCTTGCCGAGCACGACCTCGTTGGTCTGGAGGCCGCCGGTGATGATGATGCACTTGGTGGAGGTCTCCATCGCCGCGAGCTGGATGTCCGAACGGTGGGCGCCGGTGATGACCGCCTTGTTGGGTGTTCTGCGGAAATAGGTGAGCGCGCTGTCCACGTCCATGGCTCCGATGAGAAAGTTCTCCACGGACTCGTCGAGGCGGGTCTCGCCGCTCAGCACCTTGCCGTTCAGGATCTCGTTCAATTGGCGCACGGTCACGGACTCGAGGAAGCGGTCCTTGGGGAACGCGCCGAAGAGCGGCACGCCTTTCTTTAAGAGGAAGGGCTTGATCTCCTGCTTCACGCGGGACAGGGCCGCTTCGGGGACCTTGTTCAGGACCCCGCCGGCGAAGCGTTCGCCGAAGAGCTGCGCCGCGCCGTAGAGGGCGTCGAGCGAGGTATCGCCGCGCCAGGGCTCGACGAAGAGCACATGGGCCTCCATCGCCCCGGCGAGCGAGAGGGCGTCAAGGCCGGTGAGCGCCCCCTCGAAGAGGTCGCCTGCGCCGCCGATGATCGCGAAGTCCTTCCTCTTGAGCGTCCGGAACGCGGCGAGTACGCGCTTCTGCGCGTCCTTCAACCCGCCGGTGAGCAGCATCGCCTGCTGTTCGAAGTCCAGCACGAAGGGCGATATCGTCTCGATGGGGTCCGTGAGGCCCAGGACCTCCCGGGCGAAGAGGGCATCGGCGTCGTGGATCGCCGGGCCGGACTTCACCGGCACGGTGCCGAATGGCTTCATATAGCCTACGTCGTAGTCCATCTCTTTGAGCTTCAGGGCCAGCCCGAGCGAGACGAATGTCCTTCCGGCGTAGGGGGTGTTTGACACGACGAGAATCGGGATCATTCCTTCCTCCTGGAAAACAAATTCTTAATGTAAAAGTTTTTACCGCAGCCAACAGTAGGCGCTTCTAAGCGAGCACGCGGAGACCGCAGAGTAAAATCAAAAACGTTAATGCCTGGTTCTGTCTCTGAATATATTAAGACCTCTCCGCGATCTCTGCGAACTCTGCGGTGAAATAGGTTCTCTGCTATAGTATGTCGATTCTTGGATCTCTTTGACTATAGCGCAGTTCGAGCCGGATTGCACGCACCTGTTCGCGTTCCCGCGGTCATCGCGGCTGGCTGAATATCACCCGTGCATCGAGCGCGACGGCGCCCTTCTCCATCACCACGAGCGGATTGATGTCCAGCTCCTGGATCTCCGGGAAGGCCGTCACGAGCGTCGAGAGCCGGACGATGTTGTCGGCGATGGCGGAGAGGTCGACGGGCTTTTCACCGCGCGCCCCCTTGAGCAGTCCCACGGTCCTGATCTCGTTCACCATGCTCAGGGCGTCCCTGCGGGCGACCGGCGCGATGCGGAAGGCGACGTCCTTCAGCACTTCGACGTAGATGCCGCCCAGGCCGAACATGATCATGGGGCCGAAGGTCCGGTCGCGGGTGACGCCGAGGATGACCTCCTTGCCCCCCTTGACCATCTCGTAGATCATGACGCCCTTGATGTAGGCCTGGGGCATGAACCGCCGTGCGTTCGCCGTGATCGACAGGAAGGCGTCTTCTGCCTCCTTCGCAGTCTTCACGCCGATCTTCACGCCGCCCACGTCGGTCTTGTGCAGGATGTCGGGGGACGAGATCTTCATCACCACCGGAAACCCTATGGCCGTTGCCGCAGCCGCGGCTTCCCGGGAGGTCATTACCAGCGTTCGCTTCGGGAAGGTGAAGCCGTAGCAGGCCAGGATGGCCATGGCCTCTTCTTCTCCGACCTGGTATATCCCGCGCTTCATCAGGGCATCGATCTGGTCCTGCACGGCGTCCTCGTTGAACCAGCCGAGGGTGATCTCTTCGTCCTTCACGCCCTGCCACTGGCGGTAGTCGGCCAGCTTCTTGAAGGCCCGGACGGCGGTCTCAGGGTAGGAGAAGTTCGGGATGGACTTCTGCTTGAGTTTCTCAACGGCGCTCTTCACGCTGAGCGAACCCATGAACGAGGTGAGGATGGGCTTGTCCGTCGTCGCTGAAGTCCGGACGGCGAGGTCCGCGACATTGTCCACATCGGTCATTGCCTGGGGCGTCAGGATCACGAGCACGCCGTCCACATTGGGGTCGGCAACGGCCTTCTCCAGCGCGGCTGCATACCGCTCCGAGGTGGCGTCGCCGATCAGGTCCACGGGGTTGTAGACCGAAGCGCTGGGCGGGAGCAGCTTGATGAGGCTGTCGAGGGTCTCCTTTGACATCTGCGGCAGCTTGACGCCAATGCGCTCCGCCGTGTCGGCAGCGAGGATACCGGGCCCGCCGGCATTGGTGATGATGAGCAACCGGTTCCCGTCGGGCAGCTTCCTGCCCGAGAAGGTCGTTGCCGCGTCGAAGAGCTCTTCGACGCCGGCAGCCCGGATGACGCCGGACTGCCGGAACGCGGCTTCGAATGCGACGTCGGACCCGGCCAGCGCACCGGTGTGGGACGACGCGGCCCGGGCTCCCGCCTCGGTGCCGCCGGACTTGAGCAGAACGATGGGCTTCGACCGGGTGGCCTGCGCCGCGGCCTTGAGGAACCGCTTGCCGCTCACCACGTCCTCGATGTAACCCAGGATGATGTCCGTGTCGGGGTCGTTGGCGAAGTATTCGATGAAGTCGATCTCGTTCAGGTCGGCCTTGTTCCCCAGGCTGACGAACTTGGAAAAGCCTATCTTGTTCCCCAGTGCCCAGTCGAGGATGGCGATGCCAAGCGCACCGGACTGGGAAAAGAAGGCGATCCGGCCCTTCGGCAGCATGCCCCCCGCAAAGGTGGCGTTCATGTCGTTGCCCGTGTTGATCAGGCCGAGGCAGTTGGGGCCCAGGACGCGGATGCCGCGTTCTTTGGCGATGTCCTTGACCCGCTGCTCCAGGAGCGTACCTTCCGCGCCCGCCTCCTTGAACCCGGCGCTCAGGATCACCGCCGCCTTGATGCCGGCGGCTGAACAGTCGATGAGCGTTTCCGGGACGAACTTCGCCGGTACGGCGATGATTGCCAGGTCCACGACGCTTCCGGACGCCGATACCGCGGGGAACGCCTTGAGTCCGAGGATCTCGGGGCACGAGGGATTGATGGGAATGAGCTTTCCCGGGTAATTGTACTGGAGGAGATTTTTTAGCACGGCGTGGCCGACCTTTTTCGGGTCCGCCGACGCGCCGATGACCGCGATGGATTGCGGGTTGAACAGTGCGGAGAGCATACTGTAAGTGTAGACGAGGATGGGGGGGAGGTCAAGGAAGAGGCGGGACGCGGAGACGCGGAGACGGGGGGACAAGGCAAACATGACAAGGTGACAAGGGTACATCATGACACGGAGACACGGAGACGCGGAGACAGAAAGAACAGACATGGGGATTGGTGATAAAAAAGAGACCTGTTCCCGGCGGCCCTCCTTGTGGTATTATCACGAACGTCACCGGGGAAAGATCGATCGCTTGCATGATCATGGAAGAGAGGGAGGTTTTCATGACTGACGGACCAGGAGCGACCAAGGGCGCGGTTGTCATCACCGGCGCTTCCACCGGCATCGGAATGGCCTGTGCTTTCCATATGGACAGTCTCGGGTTTCGCGTCTTTGCGGGAATAAGGAACGAGGGCGACGGAAGACCGCTGATCGAGGGATCCGCGGGAAGGATAACCCCGCTCCTCATAGAGGTGACCGATAGTGCCTCCGTTGCCGCCGCCGCAGACCTTGTTGCCAGGGCGGCCGGGGGGCTGGGGCTTTCCGGCCTGGTGAACAATGCGGGCATTGCGGTCGGCGGCCCGCTCGAATTTCTCCCGCTTTCGGAGATACGGAAACAGTTCGAGGTGAATGTCTTCGGCCAGATCGCGGTCACCCAGGCGTTTCTGCCCCTGTTGCGGCAAGCCCGGGGACGCATTGTGAACATGAGCTCGATCGCCGGCAGAGTGGCCTTCCCGTATATCGGGCCGTACTCTGCGTCCAAATATGCCCTCGAAGCGATCAGCGACGCCCTCCGGATCGAGCTCCTGCCCTGGGGCATCTCTGTCTCGGTCATCGAGCCCGGGGATGTGGCGACGCCCATATGGAATAAGTCCCTTGCTGCGGCGCAGAAAACACGTCAAGACCTTCCTTCACAAGCCGCCGACCTTTACGGTCCCGCCTTCGAAGCGGTCACGAGGACCGCGGGCAAGGCGGCCGCGTCCGCCTTCGATCCCGTCCATGTCGTCCGCGCTGTCGAGCATGCCCTTACCGCGGTGAACCCGAAGACCCGGTATCTCGTGGGCCCAGGCGTGCGGTTCCGGGCAATTCTCAAGAAGATCCTTCCTGACCGGCTTTTCGATCAGCTTATTGTTCGCTATATCGGCCTGCCGGGAAAACCCGGGGTATAAAAAGAGTGATGACCTGACCTAGAAACCGCTTCGTTTTTTTCTGCACCCCGGTTCTTAGTGCCGCGCAAACATGCCATGTTGTCCGCTGTTTTTCCGGACAAGACGGCTATCCCAGTGCGCTTACGCTTCGCACGCGCATGCATGCTCTTGTGGTTTGACCATCTTTATTCCGGGCATGTAGCGCGCGGCTCTATTCACGGGGTGCAGGCGCTTTTGGAACGTCAAGGTCTAAAGCTTTTTTTCCGTACCCCAGCGCCGGGGAGGTCTGATGCGATAGCCGCGATAAATCATGCGCTTGAAATGGACCGAATAAAAAAGAACCGGCCTGCACGGGCGCAGCGAAAGTGCTCTTGGATTGCCGCACAGTGTTAGAAAATCACAATTCACTTTAGCATGCTGTGCGGCAGAGCGATGAGCTCCCCAAAAAAAACCAGCATCTCGATTATCTTTGATGCCTGAGATTCTATAAAATAAAAAGGCGGGACAGTGTGACCTGTCCCGCCTTGTCATGCTCTTGTGATGCCTCGCTACTGCTTTCCGCCATCCTTTTTGTCCTTTTTTGCCCTCGCCTCATTCTTCCGCTTTTTGCCGGCCAG
>CAKKRC010000033.1 GCA_919902495.1 Nitrospiria bacterium | reverse complement strand
AAAAGTGTCACCCTATTTTCCTTAATTTTGGTATCAGAAACTCCTGGCGTGCACAGATGCAAAAATGATCAAATTAATATATATATCAGGTCAATAGAAATCAGGCCCGCAGGAGACTGCGGGCCTGACCAGCAAAATCAAACGAAAAACTGATCTATTGAAAGCGCCATATTGCAGCTGTGGATTCCATATTCACTCCCCGGATATACATGCCCAGACCGACCAGTGTCGTCGGATTTCCATTACACGTGGACGGTATCGTGATCGTACTTGAGGAGGTAGTGGCAGAGATGCTGATGATGCAAATATCCTGAGGAACGGCCGTCTGAATATTAATCCTGATCGTTCTGGACAGTATGGGAAATGTCAAGGGTTCGGTCCAAGTCACTGTCGTAGGAATGTCGAGATTGGCCGCGGCCAAGGTAGTGCCCGTAATGTTCGTGAATATGATCGGTTCCGTCGTGTATGCATTGCTCAAGAGTTCATATCGTATGGTGCCGCTCGCAACCGTTGAGATCGTGACCGTGAACGGTGTGTCCTTCGGTGGCGCCTGCGGCAGAATGCCGCTTCCTGTCTGGAACATGTCTATCGTGTGGCTGGGATAGCTGACAAGTCCACTATAGGGAACGGTCGTCGGGATGTTCCATATCCCCCCGCCTGTGATTGTTACACCGCTTACCACGCCGGGAAGGGCCTCGATCCGCGTGCTTACTTTCAACCCACTTTTCGAAGGGTCCTGCTGGTTGTTGCTATACTGGGTAGTTAATGTGACAAGGGCTATCCGGTCATTTCCCGATATAAGCCATCTACTACCGATTTTTTTGAAATACCATGGCCCATTTCTACCACCCCTGATGCGTGCTTGGACATTAGTCGTATCGAACTGCAGGATGGTCATTACCGCAAGGGATGCAGTCGTGCCTTTATGGTCTGCTACAAGTCTCGCCGCTACCTGCGCTTGATTGAGGCCGCTTTCCAGCAAACCCGGGTCAAGGATCGTCAAGAGGTCGCTCTCCACGAGCGCTGCGCCCCTCGCATTGATCGTATTAGACAGATCGCTCAACAGTGCGTTGATGCTCTCAAGCGCTGACTTTTCCTCCGGGCTTGTCGGCACGACGGTCATATCATTGTTTCCGCTGTCCACATTCGATCCGGTGACAACGGAGACCGTCGTGGTTGAGGCAGTAAGATTGCTGAGATACGTGCTCAAGGTCGAGTTCTGGGTGGTAGTTCCGTCCGACAGCACGATCGATCCGGGACCGGCGTTTATCCAGGCCTGCTCAAGTACCTTGTCGATGCCGGTCGCCGGGACGCTCACGCTTGCGGCGGTAAAGGGCGTGGAGATAAGGTTGAAATCGCTGGAGGTCACCCCGTTCTTGTCCAGCCAAAGCTGTATCATGTTCTTGATCAAATTATGGATGAGCGACACCGCATCGGGAGAAGGCGGCTTGTTCGCAGCCGGGACCGGGTTAGCAAATGCAGCATCGATGTCAACGGTCTTCACCTTATACCAAGAGCGGATGATGAGGTCCGTAAGCGGGGTGATATTGATGGTCGTGGTCGCGTTCAAGTCGGCGCTCACACTATAGAGCGTTGTTGTAGGAGCAGAAGTGATGACCCTGAGCAGGTAGGGAGGCGTGAGACCGGTCGTTGGGATCATGAATTTTCCTTCGCCATCGGTAACTCCACTGGCCGGATTTCCGTCATCATCAATGATCTCGATCTTCTTGTGACCGGCTGCCGATCCGATCGCGGCAGTGCCGGATATGCTCGGCCCTGCCGGGGCTGGAGATGTCGATCCTCCACCCCCGCCGCCGCAGGAAAGGAGGAGAGGGACCACTCCCAGAACAACGATCAGAGCCGCTCGTAGATACCCACGCATGTTCATTATTTGTAATCCCCCTGTAAATAAAAAGCCCCTGATGATCCGGACATAATCCTTGAACATCAGGGGCTTTCTGAATGGCGTGTCTTTACCGCTCTGTTCGTTCAGAACGTCAGGTTCGCTCCGAGGATGAACCCTTTGGTAACGTCAAGCGCGACCTGGTTCTTGAACGCGGGATCGGTCAGCTTGCTGTCGATGGTCTGGTACTTGTATCCGGCCAGGAACGACAGGAAACTGATGGGGCGGTACGCGATGCCCAGTTCGGTCGATGAATAGTTGGCATTGAACGTCTCCGGGTCGCCTTCGAACTCGCCTTTCAGGATACCATAGGAGAGGTTCCCGTAGAACGCGAAGTCGGACTCTCCCAGCCTGCCGCCGCCGGTGATGCCGACGATGGGACCGGAATATTTCGTCCAGGACGTGCTGAATATCGATCCGTCCGCGTTAAGATCGTTGTAGGTCTGCTTGACGTTCTTTATGCCGATGGTAACGGCCATGGACGGGCTGATGTAATAGCCGAGGTTGATGTCATTTTCCTTCCGCGAGGCTGAGGTCTTGAACGTATAGAAGACCAGTCCGGGCGGGGGGACCGTCGTGGGCGTAGGCCCGGTAACGAGGACATCCTCATTGTCCGGGAAGGTGTAGTCAGGCGTCTTCATGAAGCTTCCGGCGATCAGAAAATTACTGACCTTCAGGCTGGCGGAGAAAATGGGCGCCGCCACCGACTGCGAGGTCATTGTCATGATGTTCGCCCCTCCCTTGGGAGGATAAGAATTCAACGCCGTTTGCCAGGTATTGATCCAGGTCTTGTACCCGAGGGTGAAATAGACGTCACTTCCCAGCTTGGTCGTCTCTTCCGTATCGGCCGCTGAGGCGGTGTTCGCGAAGCCCGTCACCAGCGCCAGCAGGAGCAACAGGATCGTACTATATGCTTTTCTCATAAAGCCCCCTTGGTATGATCGTTAGAATATGAGGTTTATGCCGAAGGTAAAGCCCTTGGTGACGTCCGGCGAGATCGGTGTCCCGGGCCCGCCGATCTGGTACGAGGGCAATTTCTGCTCGATACTCTGGAACCGGTAGCCCATCGTAAAGGAAAGCGGCATGCTCTTCTCCTTGTACCCGACCCCGATCTCCGTGGACACATAGTCGGCATCATAGGTCGTCGTGCCGCCCTGGTATTCCATGTCCATCTTGCCGAGGGCCAGGTTCCCGTACAGGCCGAAACCCTCGCCGATGGGAACGCTTCCGATGAAGCCGATGGTCGGGCCGGTATAGGTCGCTTTATCGATCACGGTCCTGGAAAGCAGGCCGGTGCCGGACCGCTTGTCGGTGATCTCCAGGTTCACGATCTTGTATCCGAGGGTAAGTGCCAGGTTCGGCGTGACGTACCATCCGATGTTCGTGTCCGATTCGGTCCGCGTCGCCGTTGTCTTGTGATTCAGCGTATAGGCGGTCGTCGTCGGTCCGCTCGTGATGACGATGGTGTCGGAATATTCGGGAAAGGTGTACTCCGGCGCTCCCAGGAAACTGGTCGAAACGAAGAAATCCTTTATTTTTAGACTGATGGAAGGAGTGAATGCCACGTTCGAATCGGAAATGTAGGATTGCACGTTGGTCCCCTGCTGCGCTCCATTGGAACCCTGTGCCGATTGCCACGTGTTGAACCAGAATTTCATTCCGATGGCGAGAGTCACGTCCTTCCCGAGCGGGGAGGACTCCGCGGCCATGGACGGGCCGGCCGCCGCCAGGAGGGCCAACATCAAGAGCAGACTGAAGAACCATGTTTTTCTCATAGATCCCCCTTCATGAGTAAAGTTTAAAAGCGTTAAGAACCTTTAAGAACGTTGATGAATGGATTAGGTCAGAACGTCGGCGGCACGAACACCGGTTCGCCTTTTTTCTTTTCGCGCTTCTTGTTGTCTTCGAACTCCCGCTTCTCCCGATCGATCCGCCTCCTTTCCTCATCCATCTTCCGCTGCTGTTCGAGGTCCTTGGCTACGCGCTCTTTCTCCATCTGCTGTTCTTTATCGCGCAGCCGCTGCTCGGCCTCCTTGAGCTTCTTCGCGTCCTCTTCAAGGCGGGTCCTGTCCTCAAGCATCTTCTTCATTTCCGCTTTCTGCCTCGCCACATCCTCCGGCGAGACGGCCGGGGCCGTGGGACGCAGGGTCTCCGGATATTTGAAGGACGCGAGCGTGAATATGAACTGGCCTCCCTCGTCGCCCGCCATGGCGACCGGGGCGCTCTTCGGGGTCTGCGGGGATTCATTCGACACGAGGGGCATGATCTCGTTGATGATCTGCATCGGAGTCAGATACTGGTTCTCGTTCTTTTCCAGGAGCCTGAGCAGATGGTAGGCGAAGGTGCTGTGGTTCCCCTTTGCCTTGTCGGGGACGGGGTAGAGGCCGCCGGACGTAAGGATCCACCGGGACCTGGCGCTGTACAGCTCCTTGATGGCCCGGTCGCCGCCGAGGCTGCGGGTCTTTCCCATGAGCGACTCGCTGAAGCAGGAGTCCGATATGGTGTAGATGTGCCTGGCTTTGATGCTTTCGAGGTAATCCTTGATGTCCGCGTTGCTCACGAATGTTGATTGCTTGGCCTGCACGGCATCGGACGGGATCCAGACCCCGCGCTTGGTGTTCTTGTTGTATTCCCCGTGGCCGGCATAATAGATGAGGAGGCTGTCCTTGTCGCTGACGGTGGCCGCCAGCGTTTCGAGCGCCAGGATGATATCGTCCCTGCTTGCTTTCTTGTCGTAGAGCTGGATCATCCGCTCCTTGGCGAAACCGTACCGCTTCTGGAGGACCGAAGCTATTTCCTGGGCATCGGGACGGGCCGCCTGGAGCTGCATGCTGGGGGGGAGGTTCGGATAGTCATTGATGCCGATGATCAATGCCCAGTAATTGCCGTCGATCGTGATATCGCCGGGCTGGCCCGTGCCCTTGACGGCAATGCCGCGCGACTGTTCCTGGGGATGCGAGATCAGGGGAAAGGACAAGATAAGAAGGATGAGGGTAGCGAGAGAATAGATGTTTTTAACGGTTATCATATCCCACGTTACAAAAAACAGCCGTGTTTGTCAAGTATTATTGTTCGAATGTTCATTGGTTACAACTCGCTATAACAATGAGCTTTTTTATTTCTCTCCCGCGCCACGTGATACGCGCGTATTTCTTTCGCCATCTATCGCACAATGCGTCAGTTCCGGCGCGAAGTTCACCCGGAACATGGGTGAAATTTACCTTGAACTGACAGCTTCTTTAGACTATAAAGGATAGGTGCGTGCGCGTCCACAGTAACGCGCAGACCGCGCCGTACCAACATCTCTATATCTACCATGAGGGGGACCTATGAAAAAGACGCTTGCTGCGACGCTCCTGGCCATGCTCATCATCACCGATGTCTATGCCGCGCAGTCCACGGTCGTTGACGCCGAGGGCACGGCATGCATGGGCGATGACCGGACCCGGAAGCAGACCGAGCAGGCGGCCCTGTCTGACGCGAAGAAGAGGGCTGTTGAGTTCGCCTCGACCTATCTGAAGAGCGAGACGGACGTCAGGAACTTCGTGGTCGAGAAGGACCTGGTCTCCGCATTCGCAAGCGCCACGGTCAAGATCGTCCAGGAGCAGGAGAAGGCATGGTACAAGGACCCTGCCTCCGGCGACTGCCTTCGCATCAAGATCAAGGCGGAGGTCATACCGGACGAGAAGGCGATGACCGCGCTGGTAAAAAGCACGACCGCGGCGGATGACCCCGCGGCGCCGCTGAACATCAAGGTCTGGACCGACAAGAAAGAGTACAAGAGCGGCGAAAAGATCAAGGTCTATCTGAAGGGGAACAAGCCGTTCTTTGCGCGGGTCGTGTATAAGGACGCCGGCGGCGGGATGGTCCAGATCCTTCCGAACCCCTTCCGAAGCACCAGTTATTTTAACGGCGGGACGGTGTATGAGCTGCCTTCCGGAGAGGACAAATTCGATCTGGAGGTGAGCGCTCCCTTCGGCGAGGAGGGCGTCATCGTGTACGCGAGCACCGCGCCTCTGGGTGAGATCGGCCTGAAGGCGGAGGGCGGTGTGTACCAGGTGCAGACAAAGACCGAGGATGTGGGTGTCAAGACACGGGGGGTCAGGATAACGCAGAAGACCGGAGGGTCGGGCCCGGGAGTGTCCGAGTTCAATGAGAACGGCATAACCGTCACGACGAAGAAGGATTGATGACCGGTACGGACGCGCCCCGGCCGGAGGACCGCGGTCCTGCTGGTCCTGATGGTCGGCCGGATCAATACATGCTCTATATATCTGAGGCTCGGGGGATGCCCCCGGGCCTTTTTGTTAATGAGCATTTTGCCAAATATCCTTGACAGTGTTTATACCGGTATGTTATTTTACCGGGTCAATTGTTCGCACAGAGCGGAGGGCTTGAACGTTGGAAAAACAGGAACAGCAGGGCATGGTAGAGGTGGTCGCTGACAAAATATGGAAGTTCTTCTCCTCGGTAAAACTTGCCGTGGTGCTTCTTATCATCCTGGCGGTGGTATCGGTCATCGGCACGGTGATCCAGCAGAACCAGGCGCCCGAGGAATATCTTAAGGAGTACAGCCTGACCACCATCCAATTGTTCGAGAACCTCGGGTTCTTCGATCTTTACCACACCTGGTGGTTCGTTCTTCTCCTGCTTTTGTTCACTGCAAACCTTACCATCTGCACGCTCGAACGTTTCCCGTATGCCTGGAAGGCCATGCGGGCCCCGCTGAAACCCCTTGAGGATGACGGTTTCAAGGCGGTCCCGTTCAAAAAAGAGATCGTGGTCAAGGGAGGGATGGAAGCGGCGGAGACCACGGCGCTCAAGGCCCTTCATGGAAAGAGGTATTCGCACCAGTTGACGAAAGAGCAGGGGATGACACACCTGGCCGCTCAGAAGGGCGCCTACAGCCGCATGGGCGTCTATGTGACCCATCTCAGCATCATACTCATATTCGTCGGGGCGCTCATCGGGGCCTTTTTCGGGTTCAAGGGCTTTCTGAACCTGCCTGAAGGAGAGGCCTCGTCCGTCGTCTACCTGCGGAACGAGCCCCTGTGGGACCAGATCATGGACGGGTTCGGGATAAGCAAGAGCCCGGTGATCCATGACCCGCGGGGCGGCGTGCCCGCCATGCCTCTGGGCTTCTATGTTCGCACCGATGACTTCGAAGTGGATTATTATGCGAACGCCGGCCGTCCGACCGGAATGCCGTCGGAGTTCTGGAGCCTTCTCTCCGTTTATGACCTGCGGCAGCAGAAGGTCCTGGAAAAACGCATCCGCGTGAACGACCCGCTGACCCGTAACGGCATCACTTTCTACCAGTCGAGCTACGGGACGATCCCGAACGCCGTCGGGAAGATCGTGCTGAATGTCAATCAGAAGAATTCCCCGGGACCGGGCGAAACCATCGTCGTGATGCCGGGTTCATCGGTCTATGTCAAGTCGATCGACCGGACCATCAAGGCGGTCGGCATGGCGCCGTTCGGCATGCGTGACCCCGCGACGGGACAGGTCCAGTATTATCAGGCCCGGAACGAGGAATTGATCAATCCCACGGTGGAGCTTGAGGTATACCGCGGGAAGTCGCTCGCCTACCGGACGCAGGTGATGAAGGTCGATTCCGGCGAACCGTCAATGCCGGAAAACTACCGGATCAGCTATATCGATTATTGGGGCGCGCGGTACACGGGGCTGCAGGTCACGAAGGACCCGGGTGTGTGGATCGTGTATGCCGGGTTCATCCTGCTCTGTGTCGGGCCGCTCGTCGCCTTTTTCGGTTCGCACCGCAAGCTCTGGGTGCGCATCCAGGAGCGGAAGGGACAGGCCGCGGTCCTGGTGGGCGGGTCTTCGAACCGGAACCGGATCGCCTTCGAGCGGGAGTTCAACAGTATCGTAGAAACGATCGCGAAGTAATTACCACGGAGGAATATGATGGATAGTGCCCAGCTTTTTACCTTTGCAACGATCGCGTACCTCGCCGCCATGGTCCTGTATATCAGCTACCTCGTATTCAGGAAGGAGGGCGTCGGCAAAGCCGCATCGTTCACAACCTATGCCGGTCTTGCCCTGCAGACGGTCGCTCTCGCCATGCGCTGGATCGAGTCCTATCAGATGGGGATCGGCCGGGCCCCTCTGTCGAACCTGTATGAGTCCCTGGTCTTCTTCACCTGGTGTACGGTGCTGATCTACGTGATCGTCGAGTGGAAGTATAAAATACGCGCTTTTGGGGCCTTTGTGATGCCGGTTGCCTTCCTCGCGCTTGCGTTCATCAACGTGGCGGGCATCAGCACCGATATTTCGCCGCTCGTGCCGGCGCTCAAGAGCAACTGGCTCTTCTACCATGTGTTGCTCAGCTTCATCAGTTACGCCACATTCGGCGTCGCGTTCGCCGTGAGCCTCATCTACCTGCTGCAGGACACTGATGAGCGCGGATCATCCGTCAACCTGTTCGCCGCTCTCGGCATCTTCGCGCTGCTCGTCGTCCTGGGGTATGTGCTTACCGCCAGCGGCATGAAAGTGCCGTTCTGGATCGGGCTGGGCGTACTGGCGGTGGCATGGTTCACCTACCTGGTCATGAAGGGAGCGCTGAACAAGCCGCTGGTCTATCTGTTCATCACGCTCTGCTCGACGCTGGCGCTGGGTCTGCTGGTCTTCATGGGGATCGATTACCTCGTGTTCAGCATGCAGGGCCAGCCGGCCGGTGAAGGCTTCCGGAAACACATGTTCGAGTCGACCTTTATCAGCAGGTCGATCCCGGTCGTCGCGGTCTCCTGGGCCGCGCTCTTTTCTCTGTTCGCCCTGATCTGGTCCCAGGGGCTTCGCATCAAGGCCCTGCTGAAACAGTTCATGCCGGCGCAGGACATCCTTGACGACCTGACCTACCGGCTGATCGCGTTCGGCTGGCCGCTGTTCACCGCGGGCGGGCTGGTCATGGGTGCTATTTGGGCGAACAGCGCCTGGGGCACCTACTGGGGCTGGGACCCGAAAGAGACCTGGTCGCTCATCACCTGGTTCATCTATTCTATCTACCTGCATGGACGGTACGTTCGCGGTTGGAGGGGCACCCAGACGACGATCATCTCATTGATCGGTTTCCTGTCGGTGATCTTCACCTACCTCGGCGTGAACCTGGTCCTGTCAGGCCTCCATTCCTACGGCGGGATGAACTGACGGGACGTGAGCGATCGGTAGAGCAATGCTATTGAAGCCGGGGCGGAATACTGCTCCGGCTTTTTGTTTCAGTATACCGGAGGTATCCATGTTCCTGTGTCTGGACGCCGCGCGGCGGGTCCTGTTGACCACGCTCATCCTTTTTTCCCTCATGGCCGGGTCCGGAAACCAGGTCTCTGCTGAAGAGGGGACCTGGTCCAAACATGCCTTCTCCGTTCCCCGCCAGCGGGCGTTCAAGGTCCCTTCTCCGGACCGGAAAAAGACCGTGCTGGTCCAGGAACTGATGCTTGCCGTGACCGACGCAGGAATGCCGGTCCCGGGGATCGAGGGATACACGATCGTGCTTCCCGCGGAGATCGCCTGGGCGCCCGATTCAAAGGCCTTTGTCCTCACTGCGAACGAGGGGGGACAGGACGAAGGATGGTATGTCACCGTCTACATGCTCGAGTACGACCGGGTGAATTATTATGACGTTACCGCGGAGGCAGCCGTCCGGTTCAGGGAGTCGGTCAAGTGCCTCGGCGCCGATGAGCCGAACTTCGGCGCAATCAAGTGGCTGAAAGAATCAAAGAACCTGCTCCTTGTGGCGGAGACGCCCGCCCGCGCCTCCTGCAGCGATAAGAATGCCCGTTGGGGATATATCGTCGAGGTCCCCTCGGGCAAGGTCCTCAGCGAGCTTGACGCGAAAAAGCTGCAGGAGGATTGGGGTGACTATCTCGGCTCACGGATCATCAAAAAGTCGAACCGGTAATCACGGCGCTCTGCCGCTCGTCCTGAACCCCGTCCCTTGTTAATCCTGGACAAGCAACCTCCTGTTTCGAAAAAAGTGCTATACTGTATATTATATGGACGAGTAAGCTAGTGACGCGTGGCTTAGAGCGACCGGGAAAGGAGGATGTATCATGAGAGAATTCAAATGCAGCAGTCTGGGGAATAAGTGTACATGGAAGCATATCGCGAAGACCGAGGAACTGCTCGCCGATCTGGTTGCGGTCCATCTTCGTGACGTTCATGGCCAACAGTCTCTCGGAAGCGACATGGTGGCAAAGATTAAGCAATCTTTCAGTAATCCTTCGCCGGTGGAAGCTCGGGAGGCGGAGACGCTGGGGCTCAAGGTGTACCACTGTGAACTGGAAAAGGGCTGTTCCTTTAAATACATTGCCCAGACCGAGGAACTCATTGTCGACGGGGTTGCTGTCCATGCCCGGGAAAAGCACGGAATCAAGGAATTCAGCCACGAGATGAAGGTGAAGGTGGAAAAAGCCCTGCTTCCTTGGAAGGGGTAGGGGAGAGACTGGAGTCAGGAGTCAGGAGTCAGATCAACATCTGAGAGCCGGAGCCGCGGATCTAGAACCGCGGTGACCGGCTTTTCTATTTCAGGGAGACGTCCATTCCCTTGTCCACGGAATAGATGGGATATATCCTGAAATCCCTGACCCGCTGTTGGATAACGTAAAAGTCGGAACGGTGCCACATGAAGACCCAGGGGGCGTTCTTGACGATGTGTCCGTTGGCCCGCCGGTACAGTGAGAACCGTGTCCTCTCGTCCGCGGTGGACTGGGCCTGTTCGATAAGACGGTCGAACGCAGGGTCATTGTACCAGGTCCTGTTCCCCGCGGGCCCCGCATTGGACGAATGGAACATGGGATAGAAAAAATTCTCAGGGTCAGGGTAGTCCGCCCACCAGGAGAGCCAGAACGCGTCTGCCTCGCCTTTGTTCAACGCCTCCTTGTAGGCGCTCCAGTCCAGTTGGACGATCTCGGCGATGAGCCCCGCACGGGAAAGATACTGCTGGATGACCTCCAGGATGTCAAGGACCTCGGGATCGGCGGAGATGTATATCTTGATGCGCTTTCCTTCCATTCCCGCTTCGCGGATCATTCGTTTCGCCCGCTCCGGCTCATAGCCGTATCCGTCAGTATCCTTCGGTCCCATGCCGAATTTCCACAACGGCGGAGGGACCGGTCCGGCGGCAAGGACGCCCCGTTTTTCGAAAACCGTCTCCAGCAGGCGGCGCCGGTCAATGGCCATGTTCACGGCCTGCCGGACCCGTATGTCCTGGAACGGCGCCCGTCGGTTGTTCAGGCCGAGGTAATAGCAGTTGAGTCCGGGCCTGCCGACGACCTGGCCGCGCCATTTCGGTTCGGTCCTATAGCGGCGATACTCCGATGCCGGGATCTGGAGCGCGTCGAGGCCGCCGGTCTCGAACTCCATGACCGCCGTGAGGTCTTCGGGGATGACGCGGTAGACGATCCCCTGCAGGCGGGGGCGGCCTTCAAAATAGTCGTCCCGGCTGGAGAGGGTAAGGCTCTGGCCGTGCAGCCATTCGGAGAGCACATAGGGTCCTGACCCGACGGGGTGGCTCCCGAAATCCTGTCCGAACTGTGCTACCGCCTCGCGGGGCACCACGTAGGCTGCCGACATGCCGAGGAGCGAGAGGAAGGGACCGAAGGGCTTTTCGAGGGTCAGTTCGAGGGTGCGGTCATCAATGACCCGGATGCCCGACGCATGCGGCGTCCTGGCGGCAAGGACGTCCCTGGCCCCTATGATCCGGTCCAGGACCCAGGTGATCGGCGCTTTCGTTCCCGGTGACAGGACACGCTCAAAGGAGTACTGAAAATCATGGGCCGTCACACGCCTGCCGTTGCTGAAGGCGACGTTGTTCCTGAGCGTGAACGTATAGGTGCGGTGGTCGTTCGAGATCTTCCAGGATTCGGCGACGTCGGGAACGATGTCAAGGTTGTCATTGAACCTGACGAGGCCGTTGAATATCTTGGCGGCGATCCCCCCGCCCATCACGTCGGTGATGAGCGCGGGGTCGAGGGTGGTTGGGTTGGTGGAAAGCCGGAGGTACAGGCAGCCGGCGAGCTTGCTTTCCGGTGCGCGCTGGCAGCCGGGAGAAAACGCAAGAACAAGAACGATGACGAGGAACAGGACGAGCTGACGGTTCCGTAGGTTCATCGGTTGGAGCTATCCCCGGGACGCCTGGATGAGCGCCTTAAAGAGCGATGCGGATGCGCGGTCCCCCAGGGTCTTCTCGGGATGCCACTGGACGGCCACGAGGAAGCTCTTGCCGCGGGACTCCAGCGCTTCGAAGACGCCGTCCGGTGATACGGCCGAGAGCCTGAGGCCCTTGCCGGGATTCTTGATGCTCTGGTGATGTGCGCTCCGGACCCGGATATTGCAGTCGCCGGTGCTGCAGTTGCCCATGATCTGGCAAAGCCTGGTCCCCTCAAAGACGCTGACCGCATGAAATACCTTTTCCCCAGCTATCGTCGGGCCGTGTTTTATGGTCTTGGGGATCTGGAGCGCGATGTCCTGGTAGAGCGTGCCGCCGAGCGCCACATTGACGAGCTGGGTGCCGTAGCAAACGGCAAGGACCGGTTTCTTTGCCTTGGCAGCAGCTTTGAAGAGTTTGGTCTCGAACTTTACGCGGCTGTCCGACGCAAGCCGTATCTGTGCGCCGGAGAGGGGCTTTTCCTTGTAATGACGTGGATGGATATCATCACCACCGGTAAAAAGGAACCCGTCCAGCCGTTTCACCAGGTCGGGAATGGACTGGCCGATGCCGAGGATCGGGACAGGG
>CAKKRC010000032.1 GCA_919902495.1 Nitrospiria bacterium | reverse complement strand
TAGTACTGGGGCGGCGTGGGGTTCCGCTCTCCCATGATGTCCATCTTGTAGGACTTGATCTCGCATTTCATCTTTTTCAGGAACGAGACCATGTCGATCCCCATGCAGCCGGCCACAGACAAGAGCAGCGTCTCCGTCGGCGAGCAGCCCCATTGCTGCTGGGCGTCATATTCAACCTCGTATCCGCGGTTCGTGCGCCCGACGAAGATAAGCTCCTTGTCCCAGGTGAGCGTCGCCTTGTTGACCTGGGAGACCTTGGATTTGTATGCGTTCAGATCGGTATCGAGCTCCTTGATTTCCTTTTCTTCTGACATGATGCCTCCATAACAATAGGGTCAATGGTCAAGTTTCAAGTGGCACAGTTACAAAAAGGATTGGGCGCTTGCCTTTCTGACCCATGTTACTTGCCGCTTGACACCTTCTTTTGCAGAAGTCTTATCGCATCTTCTTCCTTCCCCTCCTCCGCCTTCAGCACATAAATCTTTATCTGCTCCAGGGGATAGGATTCGAACGTGGCTCGAATGTCGTGTTCCCCTAGAAAGAGAACATACTCCATCATGACGGTATCGCTGAGCCCCATACCGGTGTCCCCGCGGAGGATCTCAACATACTCGGTAGCATCCCCGGGAACCGGATCATCAGGCGACCCTGTCTTCCAGGCATCGCCGTATTCCCAGTCGATGTCGTCGCCATTCTTTGCACGTTCCACCATGTCATGGATATTAAAGAAGTGGCATCGGACTGTCAAACAAAAAGATGTCCGCAGGGCTTCTCAACGGGTACTTTTGGTTCTTTCGGACGCCACTTAGAAGGTGGTTGCACCGGCAGGAAAAATCGGCTACAATCGAAACACTGTTTTACCGAAATGCCTACCCTGCCGATCGTCTGAGGAGGTTCTGTATGTTGAGGTCCTTCGGTTTGCTCGCTGTCATTGCCGCGATGCTGTCCATTCCCTCCATGGCCCCGGCGGCTGCGGCCGAACCTGCCGCGCAGCCGGCGGAGGTCGACTGCAATAAATGCCACGCGGCGCTCACGGTCAGGATCAAGGTCGTGCATGCCGCCGTCCCCATGGGCTGCCCGTCATGCCATAGCGGGATCGCGGAGGCCCTCAAGGTGCCGCACAAGAAGACCAATACGATCACGAAGGGCCTGTCGGCGGAACAACCCGAGCTTTGCTACGGTTGCCATGATAAGGCCAAGTTCACGAAGAAGACGGTTCACGCCGCCGTCGGTATGGGCTGTACGGGGTGTCACAATCCCCACGCATCGAATAACGAAAAACTCCTCGTGGCCGCGGTTCCCGACCTCTGCTTCAACTGTCATGATAAGGCGGAATTCTCCCGCAAGAACGTCCATGCCGCGGTCCAGATGGGCTGCCTGACCTGCCACAACCCTCATTCTTCCGACGATCCGGGTCTGCTCGCCAAGGTGCAGTATAATGTCTGCTTCGATTGTCACGACGGAGTGAGCAAGCAGCCCCACGCCATTGCCGGTTTTTCCCAGAAGGGCCACCCCATTGGACTGCCCAAGAAGGAACGAAAAGGAAAAAAGGAAACGTTGGCAGACGTAAAAGACCCGAAGCGTGAGGGCAAGCTGTTTTCCTGCGCAAGCTGTCACAACCCGCACAGTTCGGACAACGTCAAGCTCTTCCGGTATCCGGCAAAAAAGGCCATGGAACTTTGCTCGAACTGTCACAAGTACTGATAGCGCGGCCAGACCGGGCGGAACATCTTTTCATGACCACTAGAGAAAAAGTCAGTGTCATTACCCGTCGTCTTAAGAAGGAATATTCGGGCACGCCCCTGACCGCCCTGCGGTTCCAAACGCCCTTCGAGCTGATGGTGGCCACGATCCTTTCCGCGCAGACCACCGATGTCCAGGTGAATAAGATCACGCCGGGCCTTTTCAAGAGATACACGGGCATGGAGGCCTTCGCGAAGGCGAAGCCGGAGCAGATCGCGAAGGACATCAACTCCGTCAATTTCTTCAACAATAAGGCAAAGAACATCCACAAAGCCGCCGTCATGCTCCTGGACACGTTCGGCGGCATTGTCCCCCGCACCATGGAAGAGCTCATCACCCTCCCCGGCGTCGCGCGCAAGACCGCGAACATCGTCCTCTCCAGCGCCTTCGGCATCAACGAGGGCATCGCCGTCGACACCCACGTGAAGCGGCTGTCCTTTCTCCTCGGCCTTACAAAGCACACCGATCCCGTCAAGATCGAAAAGGACCTGATGGCCGCCGTTCCACAGAAGGAATGGGCAAGCTTCTCCCACCTGCTGATCTACCATGGCAGGGCCGTCTGCCAGGCCCGGAAGCCGCAGCACGATAAATGCGTGCTCTTCGACATCTGTCCGTCCAGAAATATATGAACTCACGGCATTTTGCCACAGAGGACACAGAGGTCACAGAGAAATACCAGATTAAGAAGCCTTTAGCCTTCCTCGGTGTCCTCGAAAACCTCGGTGGCTAAACGTTTTATTGTGTCTTGTTAGTAATCCGATCATATCCTGTAATCCTGTCAAAGAAATTCAGGTTCAGGCTTGTCCGTCTCAGGCGAATAGTTGTATAGTAAGGTAGTCAATATCAAGCGAGGTGTAACCCATGTCACAGAACGAAAAGCCCCTTCCCAAACCGCCGTCCACACCCTTCACCCGCAAGAGGGCCGGCCAGCACAACGATGAGCAGGAGCCGCTCACGGCAGACCGAATGGCACAGGCCATGGCGGAAGGCAAACTCGATGAGTTCCTCCAGAAGGAAATGCCCGACAATGAGGCTGCCCGAAAAATGGCCACCATGATGATGGGAATGACGGGGATGATGTCGATGGGAGGCCCGCCGATGGCGGCGGCCTCTCCTGCACAGGAGCAACCCTCATCTTCACCCGAAACGAACGCGGCAGATCAGATGGCTCCTCCGGGAGAAGTGCCTGAGGATGTGAGAAAGGCCATAGAGAGCGGAGATGTAAAGGGTCTCAAGGAACTGCTTCGGCGTGAATATCTCAAGCGGACGCCCGGTGCAACGTTCGATACCGGCGAAGAAGCCGCCGCGCCACCGCCACCTCAGGCATCCGGTATGCCCGTGATCGACAAGGAGTTGATCGATGCGATGATCGAAATAGCGAAGGAAAACAGCGTTACCATGGACTGGATGATCCTCAGGGCCATCAAGGTCTATGTTGAAGAGTATAGGAAGACGGGGAAGTTGTAATAAAACACCGGAGAAGCAGGATCGAATGAAGATAGATATAGAAAAAGAAGAGGACGGGCGCTGGATCGCCGAAGTTTCCGATCTCCCGGGCGTCTTAGCTTACGGAAAGACACGTGAAGATGCCATCGCCAATGTTAAAGCTCTTGCTCTGCGAGTGATTCAGGTGGTAAAGCCATGAACTCGGGACGGCTGAACATCATCGTTGGAGGTATCGTTCTTATCCTGGCCGGGCTGGGAGGGTTCGCCCTGGGATTCACCATGGATGCATATTTTGAAAAAGGCTTCTACGCGCTCCCGTTGGGGATGCTTCTTTTGAAAGCGGGCCACACTCACGGCATGCCGCTGTCTCTTTACAACATCCTTGTCGGTTCTTTGGTCGACCGGCTGGCACTGACTGCAAAAGGGAAGAGAGCATGCTCGTTCGCCGCATTAGGTTCGTTCATTATGCCGTTCGGTTTGATCCTGAGGGGTGCGACGGATGGGGCGATGACCTTTGCTCCGGTTGTCTTGATAGGAGCTCTCTGCTTATTGATCTCCGCTGCGATCATGGTGAAGGGCGCGATTGCCCTTAAGTCAGCGTAATAGAACTGCCCTCAAGGTCATAGGTTGGGAAATACGTTTCAACTTGCCTAACGGTTACAGTAGGATCTGTTGAGCAGAGCAGAACTGCCAGCTACTAACTGTAAGTGATCTGGCATGTGCTTTGCAAAACTCGATAAAACCGGATTTTCGGACTTTACGGGGCGGTTTCCGTCCCATCATACACTGGTTATCGTCTTACGGCCTTCCCAGCCGGTATATCCCATGTTTCGATGTAACGCCGATGAAAGCGCGTTTCCATGTTGTTTTGCACCAATGCCCCTCAAAAACCCACCATTGTCGGGGAATGTTGTTCCATAGAAAAGAAAAGAATTTGATTATCAGTTGTATTATGTTGACGATGAAATTTTCAATATCCACTTTTCACCTTTCAGCCCCGAACGATAACCAATCGTTCGAGGCGATGAACGCCTCAACTCAGCGTTGGTCCAGCAAAATAGACATTATTACGTCGCGTGAGAGATTGGAGTTGACATCGATATGAATCTTCTCGATAGATTCTACTTGCGGGTTTCACGGCTACCCGAATTAAGTAATTTAGAAAAAGACGATAAAAAGCGTGTCTTGTCCGCAACTCGATGGAAAATCTTCCGACACTGGCAATATTGGATTGCTTTGTTTGCAATTTTTCTTTCTTCAATGATCCTCTCAAGTGTCGTTGCCTTTTGGTGTTTCAATATTTATCTTAGATTATTCAGTCAGCAGTTCATGGCTCTCTCGGCGCTCCTGTCGATTGTTCTGCTCTTCCTGTTAATGAGCCTGGGACAGAATATTAAGTTTTACTACCTGTCTCCGCACATCATTAAAGCATTACCAGATGGGTTTCATATGCCCGAAGTTCAAGCAATACATGCTCTTCAGCAAGAGCATCGAAAAAAAGCACTGAAAAAAGGATTTTGGATATTTGGACCATCTTTTTTCTTGTTTGTAATTTCTATTATGGTAGCGATACGAACTCCAGGAGGTTCTTATGAGCCTCTAAAAATGCCATCGGAATTAAATTCGCCACGAGTAATTACGAATTCGTGCGGGTTGACAAAGAAAATACTCGTCGAAGATGGAAGAATTGGTTCTGTTACAGACATTGTTGTTAGACGCAGCGAGGACAGTAAAACGCGGGAAACTATTCTTGTGGGAACAAAGGGCGCGCTTTTCAGTAGCCGGGGGCTTCCGGCAAAGTTTGTATCATTTGATAAAAAACAAGACAACGTAAATTTTATAAAGATCGACTCTCAAAATGCCTACGGCTTCATGAACAGAGGATCATGGTGTTGTGACGCTCGTGTGATGGATGATTCTGGTCATGTTCTATGGAGCTATGGCCGGGGAGAAAGCGGGGTCGATGATATGGCATCCGGAGACCTTAATGGTGACGGGAATCCTGAATACGTTGTCGGGTTTAACGGCGGAGGCGGAATCCACCTTTTGAACAGTCACGGGAAAAAAATATGGGAATTTCCTGATGGTAATGTCTGGCATGTGGAAATAGCTGATATTGATGGAAGCGGTCACAAGAAGATTATTCATAGTAATGCAGGCGGCGAGATTACAGTTCGTGACAATGCCGGTAAAATTATTTCAAAACATAAACCAAAGCCGTATTTTTCTCATTTTTCGCTAATCCAGTGGCCGAATGAGAGTTCGCCTGATCGGCTTCTACTGGCAGGTAAAAACAAAATCTGGATATTTGATGAGCAGGCAACTCCATTGGCAGAATTCAGCGCACCGTTCTCTGGCGATCTTGGAGATACAAAGGGTGTTCTCTTCCAGATAGACAATAAACCTTTTTTAGCGACCATCGTAGATTATGAGAACTGGCATCGGTCAATTCTATATGTGCATAATTTGTCAGGTCAGCTCGTTTACCACGAAATTCTATCAGAATCATGTCCGACGATAGCATTTTTGCCCGTCAGTAAGAAAACTTCGCCAAGTCTTGAACTTGGATGCGAAGGTAAAATTATTGAGTATCAGATGTAGCGATCAATCGTATAATTCTCATATCAAAACGAGTTCCAACCTGCGCCTCGACAGCGACGCGCCAAGAGGCAGCGCGTCAGGCGCGCGTTATTTTTTTCTTAAATACTCCTGCACCTGTTTCTTGATCTCCAGATGATGGACCGGGATATTCGGCACGTCCTTGTTCCCGGGTATCGCCAGGACGTGGAAGAACGCCGGTCCCTTCCGCTTCTCGTTCATCGCCTCGACCAATTCCTTTTCCCCTACAATCTTCACCGTGTTCCTGAAACCGAATCCCCTCGCGACCTGCTCAAGGTCCACGCAGGACCCCGCGAGCGTCGGCTGATTGCCCGTTGACCCGTAGGCGCCGTTGTCGATGGCGACGATCGTGAGGTTCGCGGGAGCTGCGAAGGCGGCCGTCGCGAGCGTGCCGGGATTCATGAGCAGGCTGCCGTCGCCGTCGATGACGACCACTTCTTTCTTTGAGGAGAGGGCGATGCCTAGGCCGATGGGGGTGACCATGCCCATGCTGCCGAGCATGTAGAAGTTCGACGGCTGGTGCTTGACCGCGTACAGTTCCTTGGACGGCCAGCCGAGATTGCTCACCACGGCCTTCCCTTCCAGGTACGGCGCGAGGAGCTTTATGATTTCGTACCGTGTCAGGACCGGAGGTGGCATAGCCGTTCCCTGGGCCTGTCCCTTCAATCCGCAATCCGCAATCCGCAATCCGCAATCAGGGCTCTCCGCTCCGCAATCCGCAATCCGCAATCCGCAATCAGACCCTTCCCACACTGCCGGGCTCATCAGGAACGCGTGGATGCTGTTCGTGCTGTAGGCCCGCTCCAGCCCCCGGTCAACAAGGGCAAGCTCCTCCCGTGCATTGATCTCCGAGAACGCGATGCCCGCGCCCGCGAGCATTCCCGGAAGACGGCGGCCCATGGGGAACTGCGCTTCGATCTTCTCCTGGTACACGCCCCTCCGGCTCACAAAGATCGCGAGCGGCAACTCATAGAACTGCGTGAGAGAAAGCAGGGCATTGATCATGTTCCCGATGCCGGAGCTCTGGACGAACAGCGCCGGCCTTTTTCCTGCCAGCGCGGCGCCGGCACAGATCCCCACCCCCTCCTCTTCCCTCGTCAGCGGAAGATGGTGGAAGGTCCTGCCGACCATTTCGAGCAGGGTCTTGATCTTCTCACAGGGAAGCGACGCGGTGAGGTCCACCCCGTTCTTTTTCAGGATTGCTATCAGGTCTTCTTCTTGTCGTGGCACAGCAGCTCCTCGATCTCTTTTTCCGTGATGTGTTTGGAGACCAGCCTCGTCTCGAGGCACGGCACCTTCTTGTCCTTGTCCAGCAGCTTTTCGCCGCCGCCGGTGATGTTCAAGAGCACCAGTTCATCGGGCTTCACCACGCCTGACCTCACGGCCTGCTGCAGCGCGGCGACCGACACGCCCGCGGCCGGCACGATGTCCACGCCCTCGGTGCGCTGGAACAGGTCCATGGCGGCATACACCTCATCATTCGTTACTCCATGCATGCTGCCCTTCGTGGCGGTGAGCGCGTCGAACACCCCGCCTCCGATGCTGTAGGCCGGATAGCGCGTCGACAGCACACGCGTCGTGATCAAGGGTATCAGGTCGGGCGAAAGGTCTTCCTTCGCGAGCGTCCGTTCCTTCCGCGCCCAGGCCCTCGCCATCGGCGCAAAGGGTTCATTCTGGCCCAGGTGCAGGACCGGCAGGCGCGACCCGAACCGACCGTCCTCGAGGAACCGCTCTGCCATCTCCCACACACCAACGGCCCCGGCGCCGCTGCCCACAGCCTGGAAATAGCGGTCCGGCAGCCGCTTCATGACCGAAACGGCCTCAAGCAGCACCAGGCCCAGGCCGTCGCGCTTTGCCACGTTCTTCACACCGCCCTCAAAGGGGAACCCCGTCACCCTCGCGATCCGGCGCGCGACGTCGATCGAATCCGCATAATCCCCATCTGCCACGGCAACCGTGGGCACGCCCGTTGAATGCTTGAGATACCACATCTCGGACAGGCACATGCGCGGAACGATGATGATCGCGGGAAACCCCGTGATCGCGGAGAGATGGGCGAAGGCGCGGGCCGTGTTCCCTGCCGAGGCCACGATCAGGCCTTCGATCCCGTTCTCCCGGGCGTTCTGGAGCACGACAGCGGCCTCGAACTCCTTGAAGGTGCAGGTTTCGAGCAGCGCGCCCTTCTCGGGCCAGTACCCGTTGAAGGCGATGTACAGGTTCTCGAGACCGAGATGGACCGCCAGTCCGCGGGAATGGTACACGACCGGGCCGGGCTGAACCAGATCGGGGCTGTGCACGGGCAGCCAGTTGAAGCGCCAGACGCCCTCACCGCCCTGCTCGGAGAACCGCGCCTGGTAATCGGTCACGAGCAGCGCGTCGGCGCAATGTTCGCAGAAGGCGCAGTAGGAGTTCTCGAGGACCTTGCCGCACTTCCTGCATTTGATGGAAAAATGGCTCATGAATGCACCTTACAACAAAATTAGACTTGTAACCACAGATGAACACGGATGAACACGGATAAAGGCAAAAGCCGTCCGCAGATTCCAACAGTAGGTACTTCTAAGCGACACGGGTGCGGCGTACCGCACGCACGGAAAAGCTTGAGCTGTTTAAAACCCGCGACCTGGTTTTATCCGTGTGGCGTAGCCCCGTGTGAGCGAAGCTCCCGTGGTTACACTCGTTCTATTAGATCAACCCGCTCACCAGCTCCATGATGTCCGTGATCCGGATCTGCTTGTCGTGCCCCTGCATCGCCTCGTTCACCTTGGCGTAGCATGCCGGGCAGCTCAAGATCAGCCGGTCGGCCTTCTTCGCCACGGCTTCGTCGATGGTCAGCCTTCCCATTTTGATGGCGTTCTCATGGAATATCTTGCGCGCCGCGCCGCCCGATCCGCAGCACCGCGAGTTCAGGCCGTGGCGCTCGAACTCGAGAACCGTTATGCCGGGAATGCTCCTGAGAACTTCGCGCGGTTCTTCGATGACCCCCACTCCCCGCGTGAGATAACAGGGATCGTGATAGATCACGGTCTCCTTAAGCTTTTTCGTGATGCGGAGCGTTCCCTCCTTGATCGCGCCGGCAACGAACTGCGTGATATGCCGGATCACAAAGGGAAGCTCCCGCCCATAGTACGCGGGCCAGTCGCGCGACATGATGTTCACGCAGCAGGGGCAGGAGCAGACCAGCGTCTTCACGCCCCTCGCCTCGTAGCCCGCCACCAGCCGTTTGACCAGGTCTTCGAGCAGGTCGTGCTGGCCCGTGATGAAGAGCGGAAAGCCGCAGCACACCTCTTCCTCAGGCGGCAGCATGGTGAAGGGTGTTCCGATCGCGTTCAGGACGAGCACGTCGCCCCGCACCATGGGCTGCGCCTCGTACGCGCCGGTGCAACCGGCATAATAAGCAACGTCGGCCCGCTCGGCGACACGCACTTGTTCCGGGAACCAAGGCCGGTATCGATCAGCAGACGGCTTATCGTAGGGATTACCGCTTATCGTAATGGCTTTCGGCAGGTTCGCCTGTACGCCGACGGGGCCGAGCCCTCGCTTCACCATCTCCTTCCGGAGCGTCGGCCAGAGCCGCTGCGTGAAGATGCCGACCGGGCAGTTCTGGCCGCATGCGCCGCAGGTCGTGCACTCGAACACGGCCTTCGTGAAGTCGTCGAGGAGCATGCGGCCGGCCTCGCCGGTCCCGAAGAGCCTGGCCTTGAGCCCGTCCGTCGACCGGATGAGCTCGCGGAACATCCGTATCTTCTCGGGCGGAGAGACCGAGGCATTTCCGGTCACGTCCTGGACCGGGCAGTGTTTGAGGCACTCACCGCACTGCGTGCAGGCGTCGATCTCCAGCAGCTGCCGGGATGAAAGTTCTGCGGTGAAGGAACGGTCATTCTTCATTAAATGCTAAATCCCTTTTAGTTTGTTACCGATCACTTATGAAGCCTCCCCCTTGATGGGGGAGGTTGGGTGGGGGTGATGAGCACACGCACCGGACTTCTCACCCTCCCCTTAATCCCCTCCCATCGCAGGGAGGGGAGACTTATTAGCGAGTTCCGATCAGTTTGCCGCGGAGTTCATTTATCCATTTCATGCATCACCTGCGGCAGGCCCAGGTCCCGCCTCCTTGCCTCCAGAATCACCAGCGGAGCGGTGACGATATGGGTAGGCAGCAGGGCGACGACGACCAGGACCAGAACTGCATGCATCGGGAACAACGCGCCGCCCGGCAACGGCGCAGGCGTTAAGGACAGTACGCCCAGCGAGAACAGCTTCACGCCGATAAGGTCGGGTTTGAATAGCGCGTGCATCAGCACCCCTGTGCCGCTGACCGCCAACAGCAGCAAAAGGAGAAGCATGTTTGCCGGCGAGGAATACTTTTCCCGCTCGCTGCAGGAACGGACGATCAGGATGTACACCAGCGAGACAGGGAGCGCATAGCCGGCGATCAGGCCCGGGAGCTGCAGGTCCCAGACCCATGCGGGTACGGGATCCAGGAAGTACCTCAGGTGACGCAACATGACGAGCAGGAAGGTCGCATGGAACACGTACTCGCCGATCCAGAGCGTGGGGTTTACTTTTAAAAGCCGCCAGAACAGGACCACGTCCCGCACCGTCAGCACCCAGGTGGTGATCGTTGAAGGTCTCCGCGGCAGGAAGACCACCGGATCCTCCCTCCGGCCGCGCCACCAGGCCAGCGTGTGCAGGAAGAACCGTATCCAGAACGCGGCATATACACCGTACGCCGCAATGATGATGATTGTGCCCATGGCCGTCCGTTCCCGATAAGATGTCCTCAGTATAACACATCATAACACATCGGCCTCGCACGGGATAAGGGGAATGCCGCCGTCATTTCTCCCGGATGAACTCGATCCGCACGTCCTTCGGTACGTTCATGCCCGTCTCTGTTTCAATGGCCTTCAGGATGGCGGAAGGCACCGGGCAGGCGACGTGTTTGAGGTGCTTCGCCGCGGACAGGTAGACAGGATTATCGCGGAAACCCGTGAGCGTCACCCTCTGGTCCACGAGCGCGATATCGGCAAGCATCTTCTGCACCATCTCGCAGGCCGTGTCCAGGGCAATGATGACCTTCTTGTCCTTCCCCTTCTCCGCCGTTATGGTGACAGTGAAGCCGCATGCGCCCGAATTGACGACAACCGTAGTCATATTAGTCCTTACGCCTGACCGATTTCCCTGAAGGAAGAAGGGCGGGAAGGAACAGCGTCCGGGGGAACGCCTTCCCGCCCCTGCCGCCTCAATCATCACCGGGAGGGAGTCCGCGGTGATAATCCTGAAACCATAACGTTATTAATAACCTTGTTCACCGCAGCCAAAAGCAGGCGACTCTAGTCGAGGTCGCAGAGATCGCGGAGAATAAGGAATTTCAACAACAGTCTTTTGTTATGTATTACCTCTGCGTACTCAGCGTTCTCTGCGGTAAAATCGCCTTGTCTTGATATCTTATTTATTCCGCAATCCGAAATCCGAAATCCGCAATCGAATCATCCCTTGATCTCCACGGTGTGCCCCTGCTTCGTCAGGAGTTCCTTGAGGTTCGGGAACTTGTCCTTCATGTGCGGGATGTGCATGGCCTGCATGAACTCCTTCTCGAAGGCCGGGTCCGTGGCGATCTCGACGAACTCTACCCAGCGCGCCCGTTCGTTCGCCTCGATCCGCTTGCCGCGGTTCAGGAGCGCTATGCGCGAACCGTCGCCGGCGGCGTTCCCCACGGCATAGACCATGTCGATGGGGCAGTCCGGGAACATCCCCAGCGTGAGCGAGGCCACCTTGTCGATGTGACTTCCGAATGCGCCCGCCAGGATGACCCGGTCGAGCTTTGCGATACCCAGCCGCTTCATCATCAGTTTCGCGCCGGCGTAGAGCGCCCCCTTAGCCAGCTGGAGCGCGCGCACGTCTCCCTGGGTGATGGTGATGTCCTGTCCGATGGAGGTCTCCGAGGCCCAGGCGAGAACATACTCGGGCTTGCCGTCAGCGTCCTTTCGCACCCGGTTGGTGCCCAGGTCCATGACGAACCTTCCGCTTTTATCAATGACGCCCGCCTTGAACATCTCTGCAACAACGCCGATGATGCCGGAGCCGCAGAGGCCCTTGGCGTTAACCTTCTCGATATGCGTGTGCCAGTCCGCCTTCCCGATCACTTTATATCGCGGCTCTTTCGTCGCGGGATCGATCTCCACGGTCTCGATGGCGCCGGGCGCGGCGCGCATGCCGAACTTGATCTGGGCTCCTTCGAAGGCCGGCCCGGTCGCGCAGGACGTGGAGCAGACCTTGTTCCGGTTTCCCATGAGCAGTTCGCCGTTCGTGCCGAT
>CAKKRC010000031.1 GCA_919902495.1 Nitrospiria bacterium | reverse complement strand
CCCCCCCCCCCCCGAAAGGTCGGTCGCTGCACTGCGGTGCCGGGAACGACCGGATCAAATATAATGGGAATAGTAGCATAGGAACGGTCGCTGCGCAACTCCCCGAGGTCCGACCGCAGGTGAGCTTGCCGTAAGCAGAAAAAAATTTCCCGCCTTGAATATCTGCCCCTTCTGCCTATATAATAGAAAGCAGCGTCCCTCCGCACGCCTGTCCCGGAAAAGGAGCCGTCCATGAACCGAGGTACGAAAATAACCCTGTCGCTGCTGCTGCTCACCGCTCCGGCATTCGCTGCGTTCGCCGCGGATTATTTTCCTGTTGACCGCGAGTTCTATCCCTACTACCCGTCGCTCATCAAGTGGGACCGGTCGAAGGCGGAATTCACGGAGCCCGAGGTCTGCGCCGGGTGCCACCCGCAGCAGTATGATGAGTGGAACGGCTCCGTGCACGCCCTGGCGCTCCAGGACCCCATCTACCAGGGCGAGCTGAACAAGGGATTCAAGGCAGTGGGTCATGAGGTCACGCGGCAGTGCGAGGGATGCCACTCGCCGGCGGGAATGGTGACCGGCGAGATCAAGGGGCCCGGGCTCAAGGGCCTGGGAAGGATGGCGCAGGCCGGCGTGTCCTGCGATATCTGCCACTCCATCAGCGGCGTGACCCACCTGCGGACGCCGAGCCGGGAGCCCGAGAACGGCTCCTTCATCCTGTCTCCCGGCGTGGACACCAGGGAGGGAGCGAAGCTCGTGAAGCGCGGTCCCTTCAAACCGTCGAAGGAGTGCGGCGGCGGCTTCCACGAATGCGCCGAGTCGCCGCTCCACGCACAGGCGGACCTCTGCGCTTCCTGCCATCAGGTCTATCACCACGAAAGCCACTTCCCGCTCGAGTCGACCTATCTCGAATGGAAGCACGGGCCCTATGCCCAGAAGAACATCCACTGCCAGGATTGCCACATGGTCGAGACCGACACGTTCATACAAACCGCCGATTCCTTCCGGAAACCGGAGCGGTCCGAGTACCGGCATTATTTCAGCGGCGCGAACTATCTCCTCTATTTCCTGGCAGGCGAGGCCGCGAAGAAGGCAGGCGACGCGAAGCTCGCATCCGCTCTCGAAAAGAAGTACCAGATGGCCGTCGCGAAGCTGAAGTCCGCGGCACAGCTTGAGGTCCAGCCGGTCTACCGGAACGGCGCCCTTGCCGAAGTGAAGGTCCGCGTGAAGAACATCCGCGCCGGCCACAATCTGCCCACGTCGCTCACGAACGTGCGCGAGATGTGGCTCGAGGTCACGGCGAAGGACGCGGGCGGGAACGTTGTCCTGACGAGCGGCGTGTTCGACGGCCCCGGCTCCCTGGAGCCCGGGACGCGCATGTTCAACTCCGAGGGCATGGGCAAGGACTTTCATTTTGCCATTGATCCGTGGGTGGTGACCGCGTTCTCGCGGCATGACACCATTCCGCCGCGAGGGTACAAGGACGCCTATTTCGGCGTTTCGCCGGTCAAGAAGCCGGGAAACGTCACCGTGGACGCGCGGCTTCTGTACCGCCAGGCCGACCAGAAAGTCGCCCGGAAGCTGCTGCGTGAGGTCCCCGAGGACATCAGCCTTGAGAACATCTACGGCATCAGTTCCATGACGGCCGTCCCTGTCGTTGAAATGACGCGGACGAAGACCAGCTTCAAGAGCAAGGGGAACTAGGACGATCCCGGAGGTCCGGCAATGGGAACGGTGGAAACAAAGATCGGCGGAGCCATCCTTCGCCTCGTGTCGGAGGACCTGACCGAGCGCGATGTCGATGCCATCGTAAATGCCGCGAACAGCCGTCTCCAGCACGGCGGCGGCGTGGCAGGCGCCATCGTACGGAAGGGCGGCCGGATCATCCAGGAGGAGAGCGACCGCATCGGCTTTGTGCCGGTCGGCGGCGCTGCCATGACCTCCGGCGGGACGCTTCGTGCCCGGCATGTCATCCATGCCGTCGGGCCGCGGATGGGCGAAGGGGACGAGGACGCCAAGCTCAGAAAGGCCGTCAACAGCGTGCTCGCACTCGCGGTGGAAAAGGGCCTTGCCAGCATCTCCGTTCCCGCCATCAGCGCCGGCATCTTCGGTTTCCCCAAGGACCGGTGCGCGAAGATCCTGGTGGGCGAGACAGCGGCGTTTCTTAAGAAGCGGCCGAACGTCGCGCTCCATCTTGTGGAGTTCTGCATCTTCGACAAGGAAGCTTTTGGCTATTTTGATAAGGAATTTGAAAAACTGACGTGACCGTGAGCACTAGAAGAACACTCACAAAATGACAGGCAAAGAAGAGCCAAGAATTCAACGCAGATTTTCGCTGAAATTCCTATGAAAAAAATGTTAGTTCTTTGGTCTTTACAGCGCCAATCATAGTTTTTTTTCATATCCTTTTCAGCGTTGAATGTTTTATTGATCTTGCCCGATTTTATCCTGTGATCCTGTCAGTATGACTCTTTGGTTCCGGTTTTCCGGGTCAGGTGTATTGAGAAATGACATTGCCTGTGAACACATCCATATTCGGACTACGGATAAAATCGAACGAGGAGCTCCAGCCGAGCCCTGCCGACCTTGCGGCCTTTCTCGCGTCCCCGCGCGCGTCCGGTTCCCCGGGGAGGCACGAGGACGATCTCGCGGCCTTCATCCAGTATTTGGAGCTTGTCGAGACCTACGAACGGGAGCAGAAGCAGGGCTTTGGCCAACTGGAATTCGGCGACCGGAGGCTGCTGGGTGTGCTGTCCCACACCGGCTTCTTCAAACCCGCCTTCCGGGTCGCCATCGAGGAATACAAGTACCACAATCATCAGCTTGTACTGCTCGATTTCAATAAGCCCGAGGCGTTCATCCGGTCCGCCGAGGCGGAGATCGGGAAGCTCAATCCGAAAAAGCGGGACGACCAGCAGAAAATAGCCCGGCTGCAGGACATGATCAAGCAGCGAAGGAAGGACCTGGAGGTTCTCTCAAAACGCCGGCGCAGGATCGCCGGGGAGTTGTACCATATCGCGGTCTATGTTCGGGACAACATCGTGCTCGTGCAGCGGCTGTGCGAGGGCGCTGTTGCCCGTCTTGCTGAACTGCAGGTCGGGGGGAAGAAGACGGGCCAGATGATCGAGGACCTCAAGGAGCAGTTCAAGGCCCAGGTGCGCGAGCACCGTCAGATGGGGTCCATCACGCCGGAGTACCTTGAATCGGTGAAGGCCGAGGTGGCGCAGCTGTCCCAGCGGCTGGCCAAGAGCGTGCTGGAGGACATCTATTTCGTGACAAGGATCTACGAAGGCTTTTACGAGCATACGAGGAACTGCGCGGGACGGCTTGAGGACCTGCTTGGATGGGCCGACCGGGTGCGGAAGAAGGACGGCAGCGATGAAGACCTGCTGTTCTCCCGGATCGAGGAAGTGCTGGTCTCGCTCATTTCTGAGTTCCGCGTCAACGCGAAGCCTGCCGATCCGCCCGGCGGATCCGGCCAGCACGAGGAGCTTCTTTTGGAAAAGAGGCGGGAGCTTCTCGACCATATCTTCCTGCTGCTCAGGGACCAGCACGCGAAGGACGCATGGACGCTGTAAACGGGTTGTGACACCGGTCGGCCTGCCGGGTTGCTTGGTTTTGTCTATCTGGCGGATGCGGATCCTGCTGAAAGAGGTCAAAACGCTCGTCCTGCGGGGGGACGTGCTGGACCAAGCGGTGGCTGTGATCATCGGCGGGGCGTTTGACAGGAAAGGCAGCGTGCTATCCGAGACCCTGGATGTGGGCCGAGCCGATGTACATGGCCGGACGTTTCCGGACCGGCTCCAGTCCTTCAAAAACGGTGATGTCCTTTGCCGTATAGGTCGCTGCTAAACCCTGCCCCCTTCGCTGGTCGTTCTTGTCTTGGAAACGGACGGACTATAAACGATACCACGATTGAATGCAAGATACCACGCGAGTTCCCGCATTCATCGGGAAAAAGGTCGTGGTCGCCGCGTCCTGCACAGGCAGGTTGCCTGATTTTTCATGTAGGGTCGATTTGATGACGACGGGAAGGGCGGCTGACCACAGGCGGGATCAGGATGACAGGCTTCCGGGCATTCATAACAGTCGTGCCCGGCCGCCGTTCCGAAGGCGGCCGGGGAGATCCGGACATTCTCCGAAGGCGGGTTTTACTCCAATATGACGGTGCTCCTGAACACCATGATGCCGACATCATCCCCTTGGAGCACAGGCGCGCCCGCGGGCGTTTCGATGGTCCCGTTGGGCCCTGCAGACAGAATCCATACAGCCCCGCCTGCGAAGTTTCCCGCATTGATGAAATAGGCGTTCCCCCAGGGGTCCGCGGACGTATGCGCCAGGTAGGGGCCTTTCCATCGCGCGCCATAGCACCCTGTGCCATCGATCGCCAAGTAATCGTCGAGAGAAACCGACGTGGTCTGATCATACCCCTGCGCGGCGAGACCGGACGGAAGGGCGCCCTCACCGAAGACAAAGGACACTGTCGCAGTGCAGCCACCGTTCAGGTTGGGCCATTTGCCTGTGTCCTTCCTGAATACCACGATGCTGGTCGACATGGACCGGACATCGGCATAGGACCGTGTGATCCGGGCTTCGTCGATCTCCTTCAGGATCAGCGGCACAAGAATTCCCGCCAATATGGCTATGATGCCCGCAACAACGATCACCTCCACCAGCGTGAAACCTCTCTGTTTCCTGAGCATTACGAACCTCCTTTGTCGGTATGAACCTGCCGGTCGTTTGCGGCCTCTCCGGGCGTCATCCGCATGATGCGCTGCGGTGACCGGTCGAATCGACTTAATATTATCATATTATTTTTATCCGCAGCGATAAAAACATGACCGGGCTATTTTTTTTGAGGCCCGCATGCACACGCGTCGTTCGCAGCCATCGCAGCCTTATGGTCGGGAATGACACGCGGAGGTCACGGTGAACGACAGCCCTCTCGAATCATCAAGTGTCACGGCGCGGCCTCGTCTTCCTTACGGGTAATGACGCTCTTTTTCCGGACGAAGAAAAATCAGGAGCGCGGCATTCACCTGCCCGAAGAAGGAACGCACCCTCGTTGAAGGGCGTTACAGACGGAAAAGACAGCACCTAAGTGTTTTAAAATACGGTAATTTTACCGAAATACTTATTTTTTTTTGTATTGACACTTTTTAAGTGATGCTTTACAATATATACCAAATCCACCTATAAAATCTTAATAATGAGTTCCGGAATCTCGATAATATCCGCAACATATTGTTTTTATGATATAATTCTATGACTATGCAAGAGATGACCTTCTTCATTACAGGCTGTCTTATCCATGCCGGTTCACGCTGGCAGCTGGGCGGTTTGCTCGCCTCGCCGAACCGGCGCCGCCGGATCTTGCTGTCCGTGTTCGCCCTTTTCGGCCTTCTCCTGGCTTCCGTTCCCGCCAGCGCCGACACGCCGGTCTCCCTGTACGAGAGTCTTGCCGGGAACATAAACATAACCGGAACGGGAGGCACGCTGCGCACAAATCCCGACGGCGTAAATTCCTGTTCAGTCACGAACAACGGGACCATGACGTTGTCAGGCATTCCTGCCGGAGCAACGGTCAGAAAAGCGTACCTCTACTGGGCCGGATCGGGCGGCGACCCTGTGGGCGGCGTTCCCGCCGACTACAACGTCACCTTTAATGGAACCCCGGTTACCGCGGACCGGACCTTTACGGCCAACGGCGGTTCCACGAGATATTTCTTCGGGGGCGTCAAGGACGTCACCTCGCAAGTGACAGGGAACGGCGTCTATACCTTTGCGGACCTCACTGTTCAGACGGCCGATGTTCCGGGAGGTGGGCCGTATTGCAGCGTTGCGGTGGTATTGAGCGCATTTTCGCTCGTGGTCGTTTACGATGACCCTGCCGAAATCCTCCACGTCGTCAACATCTGGGAAGGATTCCAGGTCTACTACGGTTCGTCCATCACGCTCACGCCGACAAATTTCATCGCCCCCACTCCTGCCCCGGTCACGCCGCTCAGCAGCAGAATCATGGTCCTGACCTGGGAAGGCGACAGCGGGAATTCAGCGCCCCTGGGAGGATTTAACGAGAACCTCACCTTCTGCTCGCCGACCCCCTGCGGAGGGTCCGCTCTCACGGACGCGTACAACCCGGTGAACAACCAGTTCAATTCAACAATCGACATCCCGCCCAGCGGTCCCTTCTCGGGCATCAACACGATCTGGGGCAACGACCTCGACATGTACGACATCACCGCCATGATCCCCGCGGCAGCCGCGAGCGCTCAGTCCGTCTACAGTTCCGGCGGCGATCGCGTCATTCTGATGAACCAGACGATGTCCATCGTGAACGTGCCGGTCGCCGACCTCGCGATCACCAAGAGCCATGTGGGGAATTTTACGGTGGGCGTAAACGGCGTTTATACGCTGGGCGGCATCACGAACAACGGACCGAGCGACGCCACCGGCACGATCACCGTGACGGACACGCTGCCCGCGGGGCTCACCTACGTGAGCGCTGTGGGAACGGGCTGGGCCTGCGGCGCCGCAGGGCAGATCGTGACCTGCACCCGTCCTGGACCGCTTGCGCCGCTCGCAAGCGCGCCTTCCATCACGCTCACGGTGTCGGTCGGCGCAGCCGCATACCCGAGCGTGACCAACACCGTATCCGTTACGAGCGGCGATTTCGACAACGTTGCAGGGAACAGCACGAACGTCGGCGATCCCACTACGGTGCTCGCGCCGGACCTATCGACGTCCACAAAGACGTGGCAGGACCTCAATGCGGGCGACGCGAATCCCGGTGATGTGATACAGTATACGATCACGCTCATTGAGACCGGCGGTGTAAACGCCACCGGCGTAACGGTGACAGACGACATCCCGGCAAACGTGACGGGCTTTACCGTCACAGGCATTCCGGCGGGCTCGACGAACAGTTCCACCGGCGCCGGGACCGGCGCGAACGGAACCGGCTATCTTAACATCGCGAACATCTCGGTCCCGGCAGGCGGATCGGTTGCCATCACGTTCGACGTGACCGTGGGCGCAGTCGCGCCGGGCACGCCGATCAACAATACCGCCTCGGTCGCGAATCCGCTGGGACCGGGTGCTGCGCCGGTAGCCGTCACGGTTATCGTGTCCCAGTCCTCCATCCCTCAGACCGGGAACAAGCCGCTCTATCTCTACGGAGGGGCCGCATCACCCTATACGATGTCGCGCACCCCGACGCCGGGCGCTCCCACCACGGCTGCCATCGCCGGCGGAGGAGGGGTCGCGCTCTGGAATGGGAACAACCCGGTGCCTCTGCAGCTTAACGATACGATAACCGCAGCCAACGCAATCCTCTATATCAACGGAAGTTCGAACAACGCGCGCAACGTCGAGGTGCGCCTGTACTGCTCCTCGAACGCCGCGGCCTATGCCTATTGGGGACCGGCGAACCTTCCCACGAACCCTCCTGTTCCGCCCGCGCTCCCGACGGCGTACAATTTCAACCTGACGCTTGTCGCGGGCGGCTTCGCGTTTCCCGCGACCTGCAACACGCCGAATTTCTGGGTGCTTCAGGTATTCAACAGGACCGGCATAGTCGGCCGCACAATTACCGTGGTGCCGGTAAGCGGCGCGAACCGTTCGGTTGTAAACTTAACCTCCAGCAACGTTATCGACGTGAACAGCGTCACCGCCTACAGCACGGCCTATCCCGGTGTGACGATACCCGCCTATTTTACCAGCGGGAACACGGTCTACCTGCGGGCCGTGGTGAGCGACCCCTTTGGGAGCTTTGACATCAACGCAAACCCGCATGCAACGCGGCCGACGATCACGATCCAGGACTCGAACAGTACTACTGTAGTGAGCAACGCCGCCATGACCCAGGTGGCTGACTCAGGCGCTGCGACCAAAACGTTCGAGTACGCCTACACGCCGGTTCCCGCAACGGGACCCGCGGGCTGGTGGACCGTGACGGTCACTGCCCCGGAAGGAACTGAAGGCGCGGTCTCGGACAGCGGCATCGGAACGTTCAACGTGGTGCTGTTCCCCAGCATCACGATCGTGAAATCCTTTTCGATCTATTCGGACCCGATCAACGGCACCACCAGCCCGAAGATCATCCCCGGCTCGGAGATACTGTACACCATCACGGCGGTCAACAGCGGACCGGGGGCCGCCGACGCCAACTCGACGGTGCTTACCGACGCCGTACCGGCGAACACGACCATGTATGTCGACACCGGGTCGGGCGATCCCGTGACCTTCTCGTGCAGCGCGTTCCCTGCAGCCTGCGGACTCACCTTCAATTACGGGGCGAACGTCAGATACACGAACACGTTCCCCCTGCCGGCGCTTCTCGCACCGCCGAATGTCTGCGGCAATTTTAGCTATGCTCCCAGCGGCAGCTATGATGCCAATGTGAGAGGCGTATGCATCAATCCGTCGGGGATATTCAACGGGGCGGGCGGCGGCAACCCGTCATTCAACGTGTTCTTCCGGATGAGGGTGAATTAAGCGTGATCATACAGGGTCTTACTATTCTCAAACGAAGACCAGCTGACAAGGAGGTACCTATGAGGAAACGAACGGTTGTAGGACTTCTTCTGCTGTTCCTGACGCTTCCGGCAGCGGCGGGGGCGCAGCAGAAGGGCGGTATTGAACTGAAGACGGTCTCGGAGGTGGACGTCGTCGGGAAGAACGCGCAGGGAGAAAGGGAGGTGAAGCGTGTTGACGCCGGAAAGATCAGTGTGGTGCCCGGCGGCGTGGTCATCTTCACCACGACCTTCAGCAACAAGGGAAGCAAACTCGCGGAGCGCGTGGCGATCAAGAATCCCGTTCCCCCGAACATGACCTACGTGGACAAGAGCGCCGAGGGCGAGGGAACGAAGATCGAATTCTCGATCGATAACGGCAAGACCTATAACGCGCCCGATACACTGATGGTCACCGATGGCCAGGGGAAGACGCGCAGGGCGCTTGCCTCGGACTATACCCACATCCGCTGGATCGTCACGAAGCCCCTGGCGCCGGGCGGCAAGGGGAGCGTTTCGTTCAAGGCAAAGGTGAAATAGGCATAGTGGCAACAGATCCCCCGCCCCGGTCGGGCGCGGGTTACGGTTCGAACATACGACAAGACGATAAAGGAGGCCAGATCATGTGAATACTGAAAGGAGGCGGATGCCGAGGCACAGAGAGAGAAGGAACAGAACCATGCAAATCCATGACACAAACAATAGAGCGATCAGAACGATCTGAACAAGGAGGATATTATGAGTAGAAGAAGCAGACATATGATTTTCGCAGTGCTCCTCATCGGGGCACTCGCGGCAGTGTCGCCGGACGGGGCCGTGGCGGCGACGGCAGCCTGCACCTCGATCGGCAACATGGCCACCATCGATTACCAGGTGGGCGGGGTGCCGCAGACCCAGCTGTCCACCGGCGCATCGGCAACCTTCACCGTGGGGAACAAGGTCGACCTGACCGTGACGCGGCAGGATGGCTCCATCGTAACGGTCGTGACGGGCGCATCCGGCACGGGCGCGCCGCTGACCTTCTGGGTCACGAACGCGGGCAACGCGACCCAGCGTTACACCCTTTCGGCGCTCAACTATGGTCCCACGGAGACCAATCCCTTCGGAGGCGGCGCACCGGATGCGTTTGATGCCACCGTCGGCTACGATATCCATGTCGACACGGGCGGCGGATACGGCGGGAATACCACCACGATCCCCAGCCTCGCTACCGGCGCAACCGCGACGGTCCAGATCCGCGCCAACACCATACCGCTGGCACAGCCGAATGGCGACATCGCTGTTGTCGCCCTCAAGGCGCAGACGATCAATACGGACAACTCCATCGTTTCTGTCAGCACCGGGACCGGCACCGTGTTCAACGCGGGCGGCGGCGTGGTCTGCGCGGGGATCGATATCGTCCTGGCGGACATCGACTCCGACGCCGGCCAGGCGAATGATGCCCAGTACGACGGCGCGTATCTGGCCAAGGACGCCTACCAGGTCCAGGCGGTCGTGCTGACCGTCCTGAAGTCGTCGGCAACCATAACCGATCCCGTCTTCGGCACGGCCAAGGTCCCCGGCGCGGTCATCGAATATGCAGTTCGGGTGACCCGTACCGGCGGAGCGGGGAGTGCAACGGGAATCGTGATCACGGACACGGTCCCGGCAACCACGGCGCCGGTGGCCGATCAGTACGGCGGTACGGGAGAGGTCCAGCGGGTCACCTTTAACGCGACAGGATCGGTCACGACCACCACGGACCTGGCGTTCGGCGTGGACGCGGACCTGTCCAGCTGGAACACCGCGGCGGGATCGACCATAACGGCCGCCTGCGGAGCATTCGTTCTCGACGAAGCAGGCGACTACTGCGAGATAAAGTTCCGGGTCGCGATCCAGTGACCGGAAACGCAGGGGCGGGTTGGCCCGCCCCTGCGGACCCTGATCAGACGTACCCGAGCTACAGAAGGAAAGCATGATAGAACGTCATTCCCATAGAGCAGCCGCAACGCGGCGCAGCGGTCCGGGCATCCTTGCCCGGCTCTGCGCCGTGCTGCGCTTTTTTGCGGGAATGTACACGCCGCCGCCCTGCGACCGCGGGCAGACGATCCAACGCACGACCTTATTGCACGCTCTATCGTTCTCATTCATCTTTATCCTGTTGTTCGCTTCCGCCGGATGGGCCGCAACGCCTTCCGGCACGGTCATCAGCAATACCGCGACCGTCCAGTTCGTTCCCGGTTCCGGAGGCCCGGTGATCGTATCATCCAATACCGTTTCGCTGATCACCACGGCCTGGCGCACGCCGTCGACGCTCGAGCTTCTGCAGTACGCGCCGACCGCGCCGTCGGCGGTTCCGACGTTCGTCTCCACGACGGACCGCAGCACGACCGCGACGAGCGGAGGGCCGTTCCTCCCCATGCCGCAGCCGGTCCAGTTCCCGTCCGGCACGGCCATCCCGCTCGCAGCGGTGCCGCTGGTGCCCGGCGGCCTTTACCACGAAGGCGATCCTTTGTTCATCCGCCTGACGGACATTGACCAGAACATCAATACAACCGCGATCGAGACGGTCCTGGTGACGCTCGGTGTCAGCGCCACCGGCGACGCGGAGGTCGTCCGGCTGTACGAGACCGGCCCGAACACCGGGATCTTCACCGGCTACATCCAGACCGGCCCCGGCCCTGCCGTGAACGGGAACGGGACCCTGAGCGTCGCGGTCAGCTCCCGGATCGACGGGTCCTATGTCGACGTCGCCGACGGCACGGACACGCGCGCCGCATCGGTCCTGGTCGATCCCTACGGCATCGTCTTCGACAGCACCACGGGCCTTCCGGTGAACGGCGTGTCGGTTTCCCTGGTCGACGGGGCCGGCGCCCCGGCAACGGTCTACGGCGACAACGGCACCAGTATCTTCCCCGCGACGGTGGTCACCGGCGGGACCGTGACCGATAGCGGCGGCAAGGTCTACGTCATGCCGGCGGGCGGGTTCCGGTTCCCCTTCATCACGCCCGGCACCTACCGGTTCCTCATCGTCCCCCCGGCCGGCTACCGGGCGCCGTCGGTCGTGCCGACGTCGGTGCTCCAGGCCCTTCCCGGCGGACCGTTCGCCATCGTCGTGCCCGGCTCGCGCGGCGAGCAGTTCATCGTGAATCCCGGTCCGGCGCTCCACATCGACATCCCCGTCGATCCGGTGGGCTTGGGCCTCTGGCTCATCAAGACAGCCGGGAAGGAGACCGCGTCCGTCGGCGACTTCGTGCCCTACGGTCTGACCGTAGAGAATACGTCGACCATCGCGCTTGCGCCCGGCGTGATCGTCAATGACCGGCTGCCGCACGGCTTCCGCTATCGGAAGGGCTCCGGCCGTCTGAACGGCGTTGTGCTTGCCGACCCGGTCGTGTCCCCGGACGGGCGCGGCCTCACGTTCGCCGTGGGCTCCCTCGCTGCAAGCGGCCGCGGCGTCATCACGTATGTCGCGGAAGTGGGAGCAGGTGCCAAACCCGGGAAGGCGGTCAACAGCGCGGTCGCCACGAGCCTGCTCGGCGCGTCCTCCAATGTCGCCTCGGCAACGGTGATGGTCACCGAGGACCTGTTCCGCAGCAAGGCGACCATCGTCGGACGGGTCATCGTCGATGGCTGCGGTGACAAGGAGCGGAGCGAGGAGACCGGCCTTGCCGGCATCCGGATCTTCCGCGAGGACGGCACCTTCGTGGTAACGGACAAGGACGGCATGTACCACTTCGCGGCGGTCGAGCCCGGGACGCACGTGGTCCAGATCGACCTGGCCACGGTTCCCCGGAAATACGAGATCATGGCCTGCGAGGAGAACACCCGGTTCGCCGGCAGCGCCTTCTCCCAGTTCGTCGACGTCCAGGGCGGCACGCTCTGGCGCGCGGACTTCCACGCGGGCCTCAAACCGAAGATCATCGGCGAGGTGGGCATCGAGATCACCACGTCCCTGAAGAAGGCCGGGGACGGCGGACCACGAATGGACCAGGGAACGGACCTCATCGAATACAACGTGCCCATGCGCGTAGGCGCGGTGCCCGCGCGGAACCTCAAACTGTCCATCATGCTCCCCCCGGGCGCGACCTACCAGACGGGCAGCACCATCTTCACCGGCAAGAAGACGACGCAGCCGGACGGAGCTGACGGAGCGGTCAGCCGGCCGACCGGGAGCGCCGCGGCCGTCATCCTCATCGACGAGCCGCAGGAGGCGGAGGGCGCGGTCACGTTCCGCTTCGCGGAGATCCCGGCGGACTGGGAGGGAACGCTCCAGTTCGACGCCGCGGTCCCGCTCGACGGTCCTCTGGGCGAGCTCTCCACCAGCGCCCTGCTCACGGTCGACACACCCGGGGGAAAGAACGAGCGGACCCCCGTCGTAAAGACCGCGGTCGTCCGCAGCGTCCGGCAGGACCTCCGGACCGCACCCGACATCGTTCTTCATCCCAAGTTTCAGAGCGGGAGCGCGGACCTTTCAAAGCAGGACAAGCGGGAATTGGACCGTCTGGTCGCCAGGATCAAAAAGGTGCGCGTGAAGCATATCGTTGTCACCGGCCATACAGATCCCCAGAAGATCAGCGGCAGGCTGAAGAAGAAGTACCCGGACAACCATGCCCTGTCCTTCGCGCGCGCGGCTGCGGTCGGCGCGTATCTCGCGGAAGCGTTGAAGCTGAAGCCCGAACAGGTGACCTATGAGGGAAAGGGGCCCGACGAGCCCGTGGCGAGCAACAAGACAGCGGCGGGACGGGCCAGGAACCGCCGCGTGGAGCTGAGGGTCCAGACCCTGCAGGTCGTGGCCGTCTCGGTGCTGAAGAGCGAGAAGGCATCGAGCGGGATGAAGGCCGTGGCCACGCTGGGCCTCCGGCCCGGGGAAGAATGGCCCGCGGAAAAGCCGGCGAAGGACGCCGCCGACAGGAAGAAGATGCCCGACTATAACGCTGTATGGCTCCAGACCACGACGGCCGGCCTCGCATGGCTCTGGCCGCCCGAGAACCTCAACCCCTCCGCTCCGATCACCGGGGCGGCGATCAAACATGGCCCTGGCCACTCGCTCGCCCTTTCCCTGAACGGCGCAGCGGTGGACCCCATCTCGTTCGAAGGCACAGCGAAGCGCGAGGACGGCAGTGTGGCGGTGAGCACCTGGAGCCGGCTTCATCTTGTGGAGGGCGACAACCGCTTCGAGGCCGTCGTTACCGACGAGGCCGGGCTGGTGGTCGAGCGCATGACCCGCATCGTCCATTATTCGGGGAACCCGGTGCAGGCGATCTTCGTTCCCGAGCGGTCCAGCCTGTTCGCGGACGGCAAGACCCCCCCGGTCGTGGCGGTCCGGGTACTGGACAAGGACGGCCCTCCCGCCCGGGAGGGCGTCCTCGGCGAATATTCCGTCGACCCGCCCCACCTGCCCCGGAAGCGCGTCGAAGATCTGAAGAATGCGCCGCTCACGGCGTCGACGAGCGACCGTCTGCAGTACCATGTCGGCGACGACGGCATCGCGCTCATCGAGCTTGAGCCTACCACGCAGTCCGGCGAAGCGGTCGTCCGGATACCGATGACGAACGAGACCAGGGACATCCGGGTCTGGCTTGCACCGGAGGACCGCGACTGGATCCTCGTCGGCCTGGGCGAGGGTACGGTGGGATACAACACGGTCAAGGGCAACATGGAGAGCTTCGGCGCGGGCGGCGGCGGCGAGGAGAACTTCACCGAGGACGGCAGGGTCGCCTTCTATGCCAAGGGCCGGATCAAGGGCGAGTGGCTCCTCACCCTCGCCTACGACAGCGCGCGGCACCAGGGGCGGGACCCCCAGAACCTCCACCAGGCCATCGATCCGAACAAGTACTATCTCCTGTACGGGGACGGGACCGAGCAGCGGTACGACGCGTCGAGCGCCAAGAGCCTCTACGTCAAGCTGGAGCGCGGCCAGTTCTACGCCCTCTTCGGCGATTACGCGACCGGCCTCACGGTCTCCGAGCTTTCCCGGTACAGCCGGACCTTTACCGGCTTCAAGTCGGAGATGAAGGGCGAGCGGTTCCAGTACAATGTCTTCGCCGCCGAGACCAACCAGGCCTTTATCCGGGACGAGATCCCGGGCGACGGCACCTCGGGCCTCTACCATTTGTCGCGCAAGTACATCGCGCTCAATTCCGAGCGGGTGACCATCGAGGCCCGCGACCGGTTTCACAGCGAGGTCGTGGTCTCATCGCAGCCGCTGAGCCGCCACCTCGACTACACCATTGACTACGAATCGGGCTCCATCTTCTTCAAACAGCCGGTCTTCAGCCGCGACGGGAACTTCAATCCCATCTTTATCGTCGTGGAGTACGAGTCCTTCGATTCCGTGGACAACTCCCTGACCTACGGCGGACGCGGCGCCGTGAAGCTTCTGGAGAACAAGGTGGAGATCGGCGCCACGCATGTCCATGAGGGCCGCGTCGGCGGATCGGGTGACCTCGACGGAGTAGACGCCACGGTGGACCTGGGCGGAGGCACGAAGCTGCGAGGCGAGGTCGCTGCCACCAAGACCGAGCAGGCCGGCACATCGGCCAAAACGGACGGCACTGCCTATCTGGCCGAGGCGACGCACCGGTCGCCGAAGCTGGACAGCCGCGCCTACGTGCGGGAACAGGCGGCGGGCTTCGGCCTGGGCCAGCAGAACGGGAGCGAGACCGGGACCCGCAAGATGGGCGTGGACCTTGACTACCGGCTGACTTCGTCCGTGGCAGCGGGCGGCGAGGCCTTCCGGTCGGAGAACCTGGGCACGGGCGCCGTCCGCGACGTGGCCGAGGTGCGGGGCCGGTACACCGCGGCCCAGTATGCGCTTACGGCGGGCCTGCGCCACGCCGAGGATTCCTTCCCCGGCAGCGAAGCGCAGCGTTCCGAACAGGTCTATTTCGGCGCCAACTACAAGGTGACGGACAGAACGTCGCTGCGGTTCAAGCATGAGCAGTCGGTGGGAGGCTACAATGCCAACGGCGATTATCCGACGCGGACGACCGTCGGGGTGGACCACAAGCTCAACAGCACGGCGACGCTCTTCGCCGACCAGGAATGGACCCATGGCAGCGATCAGGATTCCACCACCTCGCGCGTCGGCCTGCGCGCTTCGCCCTGGACCGGCGGGCAGATCAGCACGACGATGGAGCAGCAGGTGACCGAGAACGGCGTCCGGCTCTTCTCCACCACGGGCCTGAAGCAGGGCTGGCAGCTGAACAAGAAGTGGTCCTTCGACGCGGGACTGGACCGCAGCACGACCTTCCGGCATCCCGGGAACACGCCGCTCAACGTGAACGTACCGCCCGCCTCGGGCGGCACCGAGGACTTCACGGCCGTCTCCCTCGGGGCCGGGTACCGGGAGGAGAAGTGGTCCTGGAACGGACGGGTCGAGCGCCGCTTCTCCGACAGCGAAGAGAAGACCGGACTCCTGATGGGCGCCAACGGCGAGCCGCGTCCCGGCATCGGCCTTGCCGCCGGGCTTCAGTACTTCAAGAGCGACTATGTTTCCGGCGCAGAGCGGCAGTCCGGCGACCTGCGGTTCGGCCTGGCCTATCGGCCGCGCGAGACGCGCTGGATCATCCTCGACCGCCTCGACTATCTCTTCAACGAACAGCAGGGCGGCGGCACTAATTACAACAGCAAGCGGTTCGTGAACAATTTCGTCGCCAACTACACCAGCGGCAACCGCGTGCAGGTCTCCCTGCAGTACGGCGCCAAGTACGTCCTCGAGACCATCGACAGCACGGACTACAGCGGATATACGGACCTCACGGGCCTCGAACTCCGGTACGACCTCACCAAGCGGTGGGACATCGGCGTCCGGGGCAGCATGCTCCATTCCTGGGCCATCGGCATGACCGACTACTTGACCAGCGTGTCCACGGGCTTCAACCTGGGCAAGAACTTCTGGATCAGCGTGGGCTACAACATCACCGGCTTCAGGGACCGCGACTTCTCCCGCGCGGACTTCACCAGTGAAGGGCCGTTCATCAAGTTCCGCTTCAAGTTCGACCAGGCCTCGGCGCGCGATGCGGTCAAGTGGTTTAGCGGGCAGTAGCGGAGCGTGAATATCAGTTCCGTCGGGCGATGTGGTCGCACGCGGAGAAACGCGCCTGCCAGAGCGGGTAAGATCGCGGTGTGACCGTAACGCACAACAGTATTTTTGTGCAGCTCCTGCCATTAATCTTCGAACAACCTTCTATTATTGTTGACCTGCAACTGTCCCCGGGTGGATAATCAAGAACAATAATAATCTGCATACAGGCGCTGCCATGGCCTGACGCGAAGCAGTGTTCCCGGGGAGGATGAAATGTTGAGAAAGATGTCTGTCGGTCTGCACCATGGTCTCGCCGTGCTGATATTGGCAGGAGTTGTAATGTCGTGCGGGGGAGGGGCCGGCGGCGGAAGCAGTTCTGCCAATCCTACCTATACGCTGTCCGGCACGGTAACCGGAACCGACCCGCAGGGGATCTTGATCACCTTGTCCGGCGGCGGAACAAGGACCACGACAACGGGTGCCGGCGGAGCGTACGGTTTTTCCGGCCTGGCGAATGGGTACTATATGGTCACGGCATCGCGGGCGAATTATAGATTCACCCCGGCAAGCCAGAATATTGCGATCAATTACGCCAATGCCGTGGCAGCCAATGTCGTCAGTGAGAATGCCTACGGTCTTTCAGGCAACGTTGCAGACGGGTCCGCCGTTGGGACCGCCGGGGTGACCATGACGCTGTCCGGGCCGGGTCTTGCCTCTTCCCTTACGGCAACGACCGATGGGAGCGGCAACTACACCTACAGTGCTGTGCCCGGGGATTACACGGTGACACCCGGCAAGAATTCAATCTATGACGCCGTCCTCCATACGCTCACGACCTACAGTTTTGCTCCTTCGAGCCGGCCGGTCACGATCAGCAGCGCGGATATCACCGGAGTCAATTTTGTGACGACCGTTACGACAACGAATGCGTACAATGTCTCAGGAAAAATCATACAGGGAACTGCCGGTGCATTTGTTACTACGGCCCCGTTTATTCTCCAGGGCGTTACCGTATGATTGAATAATCCAGGCTATACAATTTGGATCAGCGTAACCACCGACGCAGGCGGCAATTATGCCTTTAGCGGTATTCCAAACGGAACCTATACCGTTGGGCCGAACCACTTCAGTACAGGGAGCTGTCCTCGTCCCACAGAGTACGCATTCAGTCCTCTAACTCAGGCGATCACGGTCAGCGGCGCCGATCTCACAGTTGCTGACTTCGTTGAAAATATCTATCAAGGTGGATGTGCCGGTCCCACATAATATGACAGCCTGATAGGGAATAATGCTAGGACAGGCAGCGAAATCATCAAGGCCCTCGGGTATTCTCCGGGGGCCTTTTCTTTAAGTCTTGAGATCCTGCCAATTACCGTATCTTCTTCCTGCTTTTTGCTTGCGTTTATAGCATTAATGCTATAAACTGAATCATGGAATGGGCGATAGAGTATTTCGTTTCCGATGGTGGCAGGTCTCTGATCAAGGAGTTCATCGACACTCTTTCGCCGGACAGCAAAGCGAAGTTTATCTTCATTGCGGACCTTCTCACAGAGTACGGGCTGAACGTGCGGGAGCCCTATGTGAAGCCCATTACCGGCACGCGAAAGCTTTTCGAGATACGGATCAAGGACAAACAGAACATACATCGCATCTTCTATTTTGCATTTACCGGCAGGAAACTGATTCTCCTGCACGGATTCACAAAAAAGACCGACAAGACGCCTCACCGTGAGATCGAGATAGCGAAGAAACGGATGAAGGAATATCTTTCCGGAAGGGGATAGGCAAAAACATGAATTACAAAACGCACAAAAAAGAACTTCTCAAGGACAAGGCGGTCAAGGTCGCTCATGAAAAACTGCTGCCCGAGTATGAACTTGCGCGGAGCATCATCAACCAGCGGCTTAAAAAGAAAATGACGCAGCAGGATGTCGCTAAAAGGACAGGCATGCCCCAGCCCACGATCGCCCGCATTGAAGGGCTGACGCATGGTCTGCCGAACCTAGCAACGCTCAAGAAGATAGCAAAAGCCCTGGACGCCGAGCTGATCATCACGCTGAAGGCAAGGAAGACAGCTTAAATCTTGTATTGAAGCCGGAGTGGATGGAGATGCTGCCGAAGAAAAGACCGCCCACGATCCCCTGTGAGATGTTGCTCAAGGAGTTCCTTGAGCCCATGGGCTTGAAACAGGCTGCTCTTGCCAGGCACCTCGGCTGGACCTGGGCGCGGTTGAACGAGATCGTGAACGGCAGGCGGGGAATCTCAGCGAGTTCCGCCCTTGCGCTGGGAGAAACATTCGGAACCGGCCCGGAGTTCTGGCTGAACCTGCAGCGGGACTGGGACCTGTGGCACGCCCAGAAGAAGCACAAACCCGTTACGGCGCTCAAGAAGGCAAGTTGAGAGAAATATTTAGTCGTGCATAGGAAATATCCTGTATGAAGAAAAAAGCCGCTGGCCAGCTCAGCGGCTTTTTCTTTCTTTCATGATACTTGTTTGATTCTGACCGCCTGAAATAAAAATGATCGGCATAGTAGCCGATCATTGAGATGCATTATTTGGTGCCGGCGGTCGGAATCGAACCGACATGGAGTTGCCCCCGGAGGATTTTGAGTCCTCTGCGTCTACCAGTTTCACCACGCCGGCACGGGCACAAATTAACACCAAGCACCGGTCCTGTCAAGCGAAAAGCCCTTGCAACTTCAAGGGGGTACCAGTATAATACCACGGCTATGCTGACAGGATACAATACGGACTTCAAGTTCGACGGCAAGATCTACCATTGCCAGACCGAGGACGGCGGCGTCCACAGCCCGTTCATCACCTCGCTGATGTACCACCAGGGGGCCATTCTCGCCTCGCGCAAGACCAGTTACGCCGACATACTCAAGGCCGACTGCCTCGATGACGTCGTGCGCGAGCTGATGATGGAGCAGCACAAGCAGATGATCCGCGACCTCATGCAGAACAAGCTCGAGGTCAATGTCAATGCCCCGCACCATGAAGAACCAGCCCCGAAAGCCGCTGCCCCGGCCCAGCCCGCGCCGGAAGTGAAAAAGGCGCCTCCTCCTCCGCCCAAGCCTGAGGAGATCAAAGAAAAGAGCCTTGACGATATCATCCTTGAGTTCCTGGTGCAGGATGACAAGGCGAAGAACAAGTAGATAATGTCAGGAGTCAGGAACAACACCTTCCTGGCGAGGCATCAAGCACTACATTCGAACACGGGCTGAGGTCTCACTCGTGTTCTTTTATTGCAGGCACAGAACCCATTTTCCGGGGAGGAACGATCCATGGCAGTGAACGAAGCACAAATGGCGGCCCTGAAGGACCGCGCGCGGCGGATACGCATCGACATCGTGAAGACGCTGCACGGCTGCGGCTCGGGCCACACCGGCGGCAGCCTGTCCGCCACGGACATCATGACCGCGCTCTATTTCGCCAAGATGAAGTACGATCCCAAGAAGCCGGACTGGAAGGGGCGCGACTTCTTCATCCTGTCAAAGGGCCACGCGGCGCCGGTCCTGTACACGACCCTGGCGCACGCGGGATTCATCGAGACTTCCGAGCTCTGCACGCTTCGCAAGCTGGGCTCGCGGCTCCAGGGCCATCCGGACAGCAAGTACCTGCCGGGCGTGGAGATCTCCACGGGGTCACTGGGCCAGGGACTGTCCGTTGCCTGCGGCGTCGCGCTGGCGCACAAGCTGAACAAGGCGACCAACCGGGTGTACGCGGTGCTCGGCGACGGCGAACTGCAGGAGGGCCAGATCTGGGAGGCGGCCATGACCGGCGCCCACTACAAGCTGGACAACCTCTGCATCCTCGTGGACAACAACGGTCTCCAGATCGACGGGCCGGTGGCGAAGGTCATGGGCGTGGAGCCCATCGCGGACAAATGGCGCGCCTTCGGCTGGGACGTCCAGGACATCGACGGCCATGACATGGCGCAGATCGTTGCGGCGCTGGACAAGGCCGAGACCGTGAAGGGGAAACCCTCGGCCATTGTGTGCCGCACGGTGAAGGGCAAGGGCTCGAAGTGCTTCGAAGGGAAGGTCGAGTTCCACGGAACGACGCCGTCGAAGGAAGAGCTCGAGATGGCGCTGAAGGAACTGGATGAGGCGGTGTGTAAATAACTTTTATTGCGGATTGCGAATTGCGGATTGCGGATTTGAACAGCAGGGCATAAATCCGGAATCGCGCGGGAGGAAATGTGAGCCAGGCACAACAGAAGATAGCGACGAGAGATGCATACGGGGACGCGCTGGTCGCCCTCGGAAAGAAACGGGACGACGTGGTGGTGCTGGACGCCGACCTGTCGGGATCGACGAAGACCTCCAAGTTCGCCAAGGCCTTCCCCGAGCGGTTCTTCAACATCGGCATCGCCGAGCAGGATATGATGGGCACTGCCGCCGGCCTTGCCATCGGCGGGAAGCTGCCGTTCGCGAGCACGTTCGCGGTGTTCGCGACGGGCCGGGCCTGGGAGCAGATCCGGCAGTCCATCTGCTATCCGAACCTGAGCGTGAAGATCGTGGCCAGTCACGCCGGCGTGACGGTGGGCGAGGACGGCGGGTCGCACCAGTCGCTCGAAGACATCGCGGTGATGCGGGTGCTTCCCAACATGACCGTCATCGTCCCCGCGGACGGCGTGGAGACGACGCTGGCCATCGAGGCAGTTGCCGAACACAAGGGACCCTGCTACGTGCGCACCGGACGGAACAAGGTGCCGGTCCTCTTCGGCCCGGACTACCGGTTCCGGATCGGCAAGGCCCACGTGTTCCATGCAGGAAAGGACGTTGCCATCATCGCAACAGGCATCCTGGTCGCCGAGGCCTTGAAGGCGCGGGAGACGCTCTTGGGCGAGGGCATCGACGCGGGCGTCATCAACATGTCCACCATCAAGCCGCTGGACGACGAAGCGGTAAAGGCCGCGGCAAAGCGCTGCGGCGCCATCGTCACCGCGGAAGAGCATTCCATCATCGGCGGCCTGGGCAGCGCCGTGGCCGAGGTCCTGGCCGAATCGTCACCGGCGCCGCTCGTGCGCATCGGGGTCAAGGACCAGTTCGGCACCTCCGGCGAATCGGACAGCCTGCTGAAGCATTACAAGCTGTCGGCGGCGGACATCTGCGACGGCGTGAAAGAGGCAATTAAGAAAAAGAAACGATAAGGCACTGGATTGAAATTCCAAATAACAAGCTCCAAAATACAAATAAGCTCCAATGACCAAACTTCAATGTCCAAACGTTTCGGTGCTTGGAGCTTCGTATTTGGAATTTGTTTGGGATTTGGAACATGTAATTTGAGATTTTCCTCATGATCCATCTCTATCGGGTCAGCAAAATATTCGAAGGCATCCCGGCACTGCGTGAAATAACCGTCAGCGTGGACAAGGGCGAGTTCGTTTTCGTCACCGGTCCCAGCGGCGCCGGAAAGACCACGCTCCTGAAGGTCCTTTTCTGCGCCGAGCACGCGGACGAGGGACAGATCATCATCCAGGGGATGAACACCTTCCGGCTCAACTCCTCCAGCATCCCCTATCTTCGCCGCAACATGGGCTTCGTCTTCCAGGATTACAAGCTGCTTCCGCACAAGACCGTGTTCGAGAACATCGCGCTGGCCCTCAAGGTCATCGGCGCGCCGCACGGCGACATCGAGCGCCGCGCCTTGCTGTCCCTGAAGAAAGTGGGCATGGAGAAGAAGGAGCACCTCACGCCGCTCAAGCTGTCGGGCGGCGAACAGCAGCGGGTGGCCATCGCCCGCGCACTGGTCAACGAGCCCCAGATCCTGCTGGCCGACGAGCCCACGGGCAACCTGGACCCCCAGAGCGGCCAGGATGTCTTCCGTCTGTTCAAGGACATCAACATGAAAGGCACAACGGTGATCGTGGCCACCCACGACTGGGAGACGGTGCAGAAGATGCAGCGCCGGATCGTCGCCATGGAGCGCGGGAAGATCATGAGCGATACAAAGGACCCCGTGCTGGACAAGGCCGCCGCCAAATTCAAGCAGGAGCCATCTTCGCGATGAGAGGATACGGACCGATCTATACCGTCATCGAAGCGTATCACGGGCTCCGGGCCAACAGCCTGGTGAACCTCCTGGCCACGGGCACCATCAGCATGGCCATGCTCATCGTCGGGTTCTTCCTGGTCGTCTTTCTGAACCTCCAGTCCGCGGTCGGCGCCATGGGCGAGCGGCTCGAAGTATCGGTGTACCTGAAGGACGGACTGACCGATCAGGAAAAGGATTTCATCTTCACCCGGCTGAAGGCCGAGCCCGGCGTGAAGAAGGCGGTCTTTCTGCCGAAGGCCGAGGCGCTGGCCATGCTCAAGAAGGAGCTCAAGGGGCAGGAGGCGCTCATGGAGGGGCTGGGAGAGAACCCGCTCCCCGATTCCTACGAAGTGACCGTCGACGCGAAGTATGCCGATGCCGCGAAGATGGAGGCGCTGACGAAGAAGTTCTCGAAGTATTTCGGCGTCGAGGACGTGTCCTACGGCAGGCAGGGAGTGGCCGTCCTGGAGCGGATGCTCAAGCTGGTGACCTACGGCGGCATTGCCCTGGCGGTCCTCCTTGGCGTTACGGTGGTCTTCATCATATCGAACTCGGTCCGCCTCGCCCTCTATTCCCGGGGGCAGGAGATCGAGCTGATGCAATGGATCGGCGCCACCCGCTGGTTCATCATGGGGCCGTTCCTCGTGGAAGGGATGCTGGTGGTGGTCCTGGGGACCTCCCTCTCCGTCGGCATCCTGGCGGTCCTGTTCCATGCACTGCCCCAGGAGGTCGTGCTGTTTCTCTCGGGCCCGGCCGGTCTGGACTTCCTTCCGACCCCGGTGATCGCCTATATGATCGGCGGGGGAGGGGCCCTCGGCTTCGTGGGCGGACTCGTGTCGGTGAACAAGTTCCTGGAGTAGAACCGGCGAGACCATTGTAACCACAGAGGCACAGAGAACACAGAGAAGGACAAGACCGGGAATTAACCACAGATGACCAGAAGTAGGCACCTCCAGGCGACACAGATAAATGCAGAGCTTTTCTTGTTGTAATGATAAAAGCCCCACGTTTTTCTCAGTGACCTCTGTGTCCTCTGTGGTGAAGTAGTTCAGTTGCCTTCCGCTCATGAAACGACGCCTCCTCATAGCCGTCCCCGTGCTTCTCGCGCTGCTTGCCGCGTCGTCGTCCGTGCGCGCCGAGGACAGCGAGGAGAAGAAGCAGGAGCTCCAGCGCATCAAGCAGGAGATGCAGGAGAAGAAGCTGAAGCTCAAGCGCGCCGACCGCAGGGAGCGCTCGATCCTGTCGGAGCTGGAGAAGATGGACCGTGAGATCCAGGCGGGGAGCGCGGAGCTCGCGGACCAGCGGAGAAAGCTGCGGGAGGCCGAAGCGGCGATCACCGAGATCGAACAGAGCAACACGACGGCCTCGCGGGAGCTTGCCCGCCTGAAGCAGTTCTACGGGGCCCGTCTCCGGGCGCTGTACAAGATGAGCAGGACCGGGGGCTACGCCCTGGCCGTCCTCTCGTCGGACAGTTTCACCACGGCGTACAAGCGGATGCGGTATCTGGGCATCATCGCCGAGCGAGACCAGCGGATGATGCGTGAGTACAGCGCCACCCTGGAACAGCTTGCCAGCCGGGAGCGGGACGTGCGGGAGCGCACGAGCGATATCCTTGCCCGCCGGACGGCCGTCGAGTCCAAGCGCGCCTCCCTCGAGGTGCGGCGCAGGAAGAAATCCGAGATCCTCGGCTCGGTGAAACAGGAAAAGAACGTTTACGAGGCGACCCTGAAGGACCTCGAAGAGTCATCGACGAACCTCTGGGCCATGATCAGGCTGTCCGAGCGGGAGAAGAAGGCCGCGAAGAAGATAACGCCGCCGCGGGAAGCTTCTTCGGCGGGTACCGACCGGAACCGGTTCCCCTGGCCGGTCAGCGGCCAGCTGCTGACGCGGTTCGGCGTACAGCGCCATCCGCAGTTCGGCACCGTCGTCTATCGCCGGGGCATCGATATCGCTGCCGGCGTCGGCGACGAGGTCCGGGTTGTGCACGACGGCCAGGTGGTGTACGCCGACTGGTACAAAGGATACGGCAGGCTCGTCATCGTCGACCACGGCGAGGGGCTCTACTCGCTCTATGGCCATCTCTCCCAGCTGATGGTGGGCGGCGGAGACCGGGTCAGCGGCCGCCAGGTGGTCGGCCTGGCCGGAGACACGGGGAGCCTCAAGGGCTCGAAGCTCTATTTCGAGGTCAGGCGGAACGGCGAGGCCGAGGACCCTCTGCTTTGGCTGGCGAAACGATAGGCGACTGTGGTATTATGTCCGTCCTGACCCGGAACAACCGGACTGGAAGAGTTCTTTTGACAGGATCACAGGATGCAAACGGATTTACAGGATGAAAGGTTTCAATGGATCCTGTCGATCCCGGTATCCTGTCAACGACCTGTCTCTGAGCTCGCTCCTGGATGCGAAGGAGATATCGTATGAAGATGTATTCGGAGGAAAATGAAATGATCAAGATCAACAAAAAACGTTTCCTGGTCACCCTGCTGATCCTGCTGGTCATCGGCACGATCACGCTGTTCACGACCGGGTTCGTGATCGGGCACAAGGCGGCGCACGCCAAGACCGACACCTATGACGACCTCCGGGCCTTCACGCGGGCCCTCGAGCTCATCAAGAGCAATTATGTAGAGGACCCCACCAACAAGGAGCTTATCCAGGGGGCCATCCGCGGGATGATCTCCAGCCTTGATCCCCACTCGTCCTACATGTCCGAGCGGGCGTTCAAAGAGATCAACATGGACATCCGGGGCGAGTTCCAGGGCGTCGGCATCCAGATCGGCATCAAGAACCAGCAGCTTACGGTCATCTCCCCCATCGAGGACACCCCGGCCGACCGGGCGGGGATCGCGGCGGGCGACAAGATCCTGAAGATCAACGACGAGTGGACGAAGGACATGAGCATCGAGGACGCCGTGGACCGGATGCGCGGTCCCAAGAACACCCAGGTGCGGCTCATGCTCCACCGCGAGGGCTGGGACAAGCCGAAGGAGTTCACCATCACCCGGGACGTGATCAAGGTCCAGAGCGTGAAGTCCCGGATGCTCGACGGGGACATCGGCTACGTGAAGATCATCCAGTTCCAGGGCAAGACGGCCAAGGACGTTGACGCTGCCCTGCGGAAGCTCGAGGACAAGGGCATGAAGCGGCTGGTGCTCGATATGCGGAACAACCCGGGCGGGCTCCTCGACTCGTCGGTCGATGTGAGCAGCCTGTTCATGCCCAAGGACAAGCTTGTCGTCTACATCCAGGGCAGGAGGAAGGACGATCGCAAGGACTTCCTGTCCGCCGGGGTCACCGCTGTCCGCGACTACCCGGTCGTCGTGCTCGTGAACACCGGGTCAGCCAGCGCTTCGGAGATCGTGGCGGGCGCCCTGCAGGACTCGAAGCGCGCGGTCATTATCGGGACCCAGACCTTCGGCAAGGGCTCGGTCCAGACCGTCTTCCCCCTGGACGGAAACACCGGCATGCGGCTCACCACGGCGAAATACTACACGCCCAGCGGGCGGTCCATCCAGAACGTGGGGATCGCGCCGGACATCGAGGTAAAGCTTCCCAAGATCAAGGAACCCAAGAACGGCGAAGCGGCCCACCTGATCGTGCGCGAGAAGGACCTGGACCGGCATCTCAAGAACGAGACGGTCAAAGAGCCGGCAAAGGACATAAAAAAGAAGAAGGAAGAAGGCTCCGCCGAGGATGATTTCGTCATGGAGGCGGTGCCGAAGGACGACAAGGACGACATACAGCTCCAGAAGGCCATCGAACTCCTGAAGACCGGGGACATCTTCAAGAACCTTCCGGTCAAAGAGCAGGTCGTGGAAAAGAAGGAAAAGAACGAAACGGCGAAGTAGCTACCAGGACGTACACTGATACATTGCAATGAAAAGGCAGGGCTTATGGCCCTGCCTTTTTTGTTTAAAAATCAATAACTTGTTGAATATGCTGCTATTTAGCAATCAAGCCTCCAGAATGATAAAATTTTTCTTGATTTTTTAAGCGCAACGTAATATATTAGCACTCCTCAAAGCTGAGTGCTAATCACTTAAACTTATTACTATTTCAGAAAGGAGTTGTACACATGGGAGTCAAATTTAAGCCGTTGAAGGACCGGGTGTTCGTAAGCTACACGGAGGAGTTGGAGAAGACCGCAGGCGGGCTGTATATCCCGGACAGCGCCAAGGAAAAGCCGCAGAGCGGCAAGGTGGAGGCGGTGGGCGACGACGTGAAGTCCCTGAAGATCGGCGACAAGATCCTCTTCGACCGGTATTCCGGCTCCAAGATCAGCATCGACAATGTTGATTACCTTATCATCAAGGAAGAGGATGTCCTCGGAATCCTGTCGTAGAAACAAGAGGCATGATTTTGCCACGAAGGCACTAAGGCACTAAGGCACTAAGGCACTAAGAATTCTGGATGCGATCCGCGAGATTACTTCGTGTCTTCGAGTCTTAGTGGCGAAAATATAAAATTGAATTTCAAAGATTTTCCAAGGAGGAAATGAATATGGCAAAGCAGTTGATGTTCGACCAAGATGCACGTGCGGCGATCCTGAAGGGCGTGAACGTCCTGACCGACGCCGTGAAGGCAACGCTGGGGCCCAAGGGCCGCAACGTGATGATCGACAAGAAGTTCGGCGCGCCGACGATCACCAAGGACGGCGTGACCGTGGCCAAGGAGATCGAGCTGAAGGACCCCTATGAGAACATGGGCGCCCAGCTCGTGCGCGAAGTGGCAAGCAAGACCTCGGACGTGGCCGGCGACGGCACCACGACCGCGACGGTCCTGGCCCAGGCCATCTACCGCGAAGGAATGAAGAACGTGACCGCCGGCGCGAACCCCATGGACTTGAAGCGCGGCATCGAGAAGGCCGTCACCGCGGTCATCGAGAACCTCAAGAAGATGTCCAAGCCCGTCAATGAGAAGAAGGAGATCTCCCAGGTCGGCAGCATCTCCGCCAACAGCGACGAGACCATCGGCAAGCTGATCGCCGAGGCCGTTGACAAGGTCGGCAAGGACGGCGTCATCACCGTGGAAGAGGCGAAGAGCATGGTCACCAGCCTCGACGTGGTCGAGGGCATGCAGTTCGACCGCGGCTACATCTCCCCCTATTTCGTGACCAACGCCGAGAAGATGGAAGCGGTCCTCGAGAACGCCTTCATCCTCCTCTCGGAGAAGAAGATCACGAGCATGAAGGACCTGCTCCCGATCCTGGAGCAGACCGCAAAGATGGGCGCGCCCATGGTGATCATCGCCGAGGACGTCGAGGGCGAGGCCCTGGCGACCCTGGTGGTGAACAAGCTGCGCGGCACGCTCCAGATCTGCGCGATCAAGGCCCCGGGCTTCGGCGACCGCCGCAAGGCGATGCTCGAAGATCTCGCGATCCTGACCGGCGGCTCGGTGATCTCCGAAGACCTCGGCATCAAGCTCGAGAACGTGAAGATCACGGACCTCGGCCGCGCCAAGAAGATCACCGTGGATAAGGACAACACCACCATCGTCGAGGGCGCGGGCAAGACCGAAGCGATCCAGGGACGGGTGAAGCAGATCAAGGCGCAGATCGCCGATTCCACCTCGGACTACGACAAAGAGAAGCTCCAGGAGCGGCTCGCCAAGATCGTGGGCGGCGTGGCCGTCATCAACGTCGGCGCGGCCACCGAGACGGAAATGAAGGAAAAGAAGGCACGTGTCGAGGACGCGCTCCATGCGACCCGCGCGGCCATGGAAGAAGGCATTGTTGCCGGCGGCGGCGTTGCGCTGCTCCGCTGCATCCCGGTGCTGGACAAGATGAAGCTTTTCGGCGATGAGCAGATCGGCGTCAACATCGTGAGGAAGTCCCTCGAAGAGCCGATGCGCCAGATCGTGAACAACGCCGGCCTCGAAGCCTCGGTCATCGTGGACAAGGTGAAGGCGTCGGACAAGCCCAATTACGGGTTTGACGCGCAGAAGGAAGAGTACGTTGACATGCTGGCGGCGGGCATCATCGACCCGACCAAGGTCACGCGCTCGGCGCTCCAGAATGCCTCCTCCGTGGCGAGCCTCATGCTCACGACGGAAGTGATGATCACCGACCTGCCGGAAGAGAAGGGCGGCGGAATGCCCGGTGGTATGGGCGGTATGGGCGGCGGCATGGGCGGCATGGGCGGCGGGATGTACTAAGAAGTAAATCCAGAACTGAATGAACCAGGCCGGAGAGAGCAATCTCTCCGGCCTTTTTATCATTTTTCTCTAAAGAACAAGGCATCTATTTTCGTCACCTTTCTTGCGTGCCCAAGAAAGGTGACCCAAAGAAGGGCACCCAGCGAAAATCCTTAACGGCATGCTCGGTCGTCGATAGATAAGCACCCTCTCCCTTTTTCCCTCTCCCCTCGAGGGAGAGGGGCGGGGGTGAGGGGAGGTTATATACCCTCGTCCTCGGTCGCCTGCCTAGATTTTCGCAACGGGACTGCAGGGTCGCTAGAGTCTGGAAACGAAGCAAGGCGAATAAGATCTAAGTTCTTTTGATGTTGGCTCTATCCGCCTTTATCAGGGTGTTGATCCGATCCTTCCGTGTCAAAGGTTATATTCTGATCTTTTGAATTTTTTGCGAGGTGACCCATGGCAGTTGAGAAAATGGAGTTCAAGACAGAAGTAAAAGAGCTGTTGAACCTGATGATCCACTCCCTTTATTCCCACAAGGAGATCTTCCTGCGGGAGCTGATCTCGAACGCCTCGGACGCGATCGACAAGGCGCGCCACGAGTCCTTGACGAACAGGGAGATATCTGACGCCTGCGGTGAGTGGAAGATCAAGATCATCCAGGACCAGAAGGCCGGCACCTTGACGATCAGCGACAATGGCATCGGCATGACGAGGGAAGAGGTCGTAGCTGAGCTCGGGACCATCGCCCACTCCGGCACGAGGGAGTTCATGCAGGCGCTTAAAGATGCTTCCCAGAAGGACAAGCCGGGGCTCATCGGCCAGTTCGGCGTGGGCTTCTATTCAGCCTACATGGTTGCCGACCGGGTGACGGTCATCACGCGCAAGGCTACGGAGAAGACGAACAAGGCGGTCAAGTGGGAGTCCACCGCAGACGGAACTTATACCATCGATGACGCGACGAGGGAGAAGCCGGGGACGGACGTGGTGCTCCATCTCAGGGATGAGGACAAGAAGTATCTTGAAGAATGGGAGCTCCGCGATGTCGTGAAGAAGTATTCGGATTATATAGAACATCCCGTTGTGATGGACGTTACGCGGGACAAGGAAGATCCGGCCGACAAGGAAAAGAAGATCAAGGTCACGGAAGAGGAGACCCTGAACGCCCGCAAGGCCATCTGGCTGAAGGACCCGTCGGAGATCAAGCCGGAAGAATACAACGACTTCTACAAGCATGTGTCCAACGACTATACCGACCCCGCGAAGGTGATCCACTACAAGGCCGAAGGCACGTCTGAGTTCACGGCCCTGCTCTATTTCCCCCAGCACGCGCCCTACGGCATCCTCTATCGTGATTTCAAGATCGGGCCGATGCTCTATGTTAAGCGCGTCCAGATCATGGACCACTGCAGCGAGCTTATCCCTGAGTACCTGCGCTTCGTGCGCGGCGTGGTGGATTCGTCCGACCTGCCGCTGAACGTGTCGCGCGAGATACTGCAGAACAACCGGCAGATCGGGGTGATCAAGAAGAACATCACCAAGAAGGTGCTCGACGCTCTCGCCGATATGAAGAAGAACGATGCGCCGGCCTACGAGAAACTGCATAAGGAGTTCGGCAGGGTGCTGAAGGAAGGCATCCACTTCGACCACAGCAAGAAGGAAGAGATCGCCGATCTCCTGCTGTTCTCCTCCACCAAGACCGAAGCCGGTAAGTACACGACCCTGTCCGACTATGTCCGGGATATGCCGATCGCCCAGGATGCGATCTACTACATCACCGGCAGGCCTGACGAGAACATCCTGCAATCGCCCTACCTCGAGGCCTTCCGCACGAAAGGGTGCGAGGTCCTCTGCCTGACCGACGACATCGACGATCTGATCATGCTTGATTTGTCAGAGTACAAGGGCAAAAAGATCAAGAACGTGGTCAAGGGTGATGTGAGCCTGGACAAGACAACGGAGTCGGAGAAGGAAGCGCAGAAGGGCAAGTTCGAGAAGCTGCTTGCGAAATTTAAAGAACGGCTGAAGGACGAGGTGAAGGACGTGCGCTTGTCAGGCCGGCTCACGGATTCGGCAAGTTGTCTCGTGTCGGAAGAAGGCGGGATGGACCCGCAGATGGAGAAACTGCTCAAGTCCATGGGGCAGGATGTCCCGGCACAGAAGCGGATCCTGGAGATCAACCCGGGTCATCCGGTGTTCGAGACCATGAACGGGATGATTAGCAGCGGGGCGGATGAGCAGGTGCAGGAGTATATCGATCTCCTGTACAACCAGTCACTGCTGCTTGAGGGCTCGAAGATAAAGGACCCGGCGGCGTTCGCGCGGTCAGTGGCGAAGTTGATGACGGGGAAAGCGAAGGGCAAGGATGCGGCATGAGGGGGATAAGGTTTCTGTTTCAGCCTGACTCGTCATCCCCGCGAAAAAGTGGATCCAGCGACGGTCTATAGACGTTGATTCCCGCCTGTCGGGAATGACGGAGGTAAGATATGGGTCACCAAGGGCCGGAGAGAGCAACCTCTCCGGCCCTTGGTGTTTATGGCAGTGCAGGCACTTGACAGGTGACGTACAATACTATAATATATGTACGTCTCATAAGGAGGACGCGCTCATGACCACGAAGCTGACCCTGCGGCTGAACGACACTGTCATCCGGAAGGCAAAAAAGACAGCGAGCAGGAAAGGTGTCAGCCTGTCGCGCATGGTCGAGGACTATTTTAAGGCCGTTGCGGACCAGGGCGCGCAGGAGGTGCGGGAATCGCCGGTCCTGTACGAGGTGTCAGGTGTGCTTTCGGGCAAGCAGGATGCTGAGCAGCTGCGCGCGGGATACCGGAAGCATCTTGCGGAGAAGTACCGGTGAAGAGTGTCCTCTGCGATATCAATGTCATTCTCGACATCTTCCTGAAGAGGGACCCCCATTATGCTGCTGCCGCCAGGCTGTTCTCCCTGATCGAGGAAAAGAAGCTCCAGGGTTATCTCTCAGCGCAGAGCTTCCCGACGATGTTCTATCTCCTGTCGAAGGAACTGAAACGGGACAAGGCGATGCGGGTCCTGGAAAAGCTCAGGATCGTCTTTCGGGTCGCGGCAGTCGATGAAAAGGTGATCGATCTCTCGCTTGTCTCGACCTTCAAGGATTTCGAGGACGCCGTGCAGTATTATTCAGCGCTCCACGTAAAAGCAGACTGCCTGATCACCAGGAACAAGGCCGATTACCGTACGGACCGGATCCCCGTCATGACTCCCGAGGAGTTCCTGGCGCTTATTGGCGATGAACGGTAGCCTTTGGGGAGTCAATAAAGTCAGGAAGTCATGTCTGACCCGCATCGGTATGACCTTGGCGACTACCCCCGAAAACTAAAATGCACGGAGAAAGACTTGATAATCATCAGGACACCTCTCAGGACACCTGAGGGATGTTCTAAGCAAAGAAATAGTTTGGCGCAAGGGCTGGAGGATACCCAATCCGGTCTTTTTGATTTCGCAGCTGACCATTCGATCGGTTCCCTCCTCGCAGCCACATCTTACCCTCCAATCCGCGTGGCACCCTCCGACGGGTGATCTAATCAAAGCATGAACACTCTCCGTCTATGCTATACTTAACGATACGCTCCCTATTCGTCAGTCGGAGGTCTGCCATGACCGAACCAATACGAATTTCTGCAGAAGAGGCGCGCAACAAGGTGACATCCGGAGAGGCCCTTCTCGTGTGCGCGTACGAGGACGTGGAAAAGTTCAGGAGATCGCACCTGCAGGACGCCATTTCGCTGCAAGACTTCAAGACCCGGTTGCCCGCCCTGTCCAGGGAACAGGAGGTCATCTTTTACTGAGTCTGACAGAAAGACGCAAGCGCTGCCGGTCGGGCAGCGGAATATATGGCTCAGGGATTTTCGCACGCGAACATTCTGGACGGCGGTGTCGAAGGATGGAAAAAAGCGGGATTCCGCGTCATAGAAACCGGGTAGCAGCTGCACCCGTTGCGAAGCATTTGAACGATCAAATCGATGGCTGGAAAGCCGACCTTTCCGACCTTTTCTCTCTGTAACAAAAGAACAGCTTGACCATTCTGTCCAAAGGTACGACCATTCCAAACAGAAGGAGGAACATGCATGGGCGACGAAACGAAGGTTCAGGTGCGGGAGATCAAGAAGGGGATGGAGGCCGCGGGGAGCGTTCTGGAACGCTACCTGATCCGTTTCCTGGGGCCTCTGGGCAGGAAGATATCCGAGTCAACCCAGACCGGCAGGATCATGGCACTGGTCGGCATCGCGACGGTCGTGGTCAGCCTGGTCCTTATTGCCGTGTTTGCCCTGTCGTTCCGCACGGAAGTAAAGAAAGGCGTACTCACGGTGTCGAAGAAGGTCGTGAACATCCGGGACCGGGCGTCCGCAAAGGGCAAGGTGGTGGCAAAGGCCGAACAGGGCGAGACCCTGTCCTATATATCATCCGCTGAAGGTTGGTACAACGTGCGCGCAACAGGCGGAACGGGGTGGGTATCGGGCGATATGGTGGAGCGGAAAGGGAACAGGACCGTTGTCATCGAGTACGAGATGAAGGGTTTCGGGATCGCGTTCCTGGCCGGGGTTGGACTTTTCGTCGCGGGGATCCTGCAAAAGAAGAAGAAATGACCTTTCGCGGTCAGGGGCTTTATCCTGTAGTCGTTTTTGGGACCGATTGGGGTCAGAATTCAGAATTAACATTCTTCTCTTTTGACGTCCCGGGTCAGACAGGATCCTGTAGTTATTGTACATGCCCGCTGGAAAGTGGAGACCATTAGCAAAGTCAAAGGCCGGAGAGAAATTCTCTCCAGCCTTTTTTCGTAACATCGGCTGCTTGACGCATCGGGTTGATTGCTATATTCTAGCGCTATGAATTGCCTTGTTGTGATCGCTCATCCGTCGCCGGAGAGTCTCTGCAGGACCGTGGCCGAGAAGGCCATCCGATCGCTGCGGGCTGCGGGGCATGAGGTCGTTGTCGAGGACCTCTGCGGCAATGCGTTTGCGCCGGCGCTCACGGCCCGGGAACGGGCGAGCTATTACGAAACGGTCCATGACACGTCCGCTGTCAAGGCCGAGATCGGTCGGTTGCAGGAAGCCGAAGGGCTGGTGCTCTGTTTTCCCACGTGGTGGTTCGGGTTTCCCGCGGTCCTGAAGGGCTGGTTCGACCGGGTCTGGGCGCCGGGCGTGGCCTACGCCCATGCCGATGATCTCGGACCGATCATGGCCCGGCTGGTCGGGCTGCGGAAGGTGCTCGCCGTAACATCGCTGGGCGCGCCCTGGTGGGTGGACCGGATCGTAATGCGCCAGCCGGTGAAGCGAGTGCTGAAGCGGGCGATCCTCGGCGCGTGCGCTCCGGCCGCTGAGCTCGAGATGCTGTCGCTGTACAAGGCGGAGAAGCTGGATGCCGGTGAAGTTCAGCGGTTCGCAAGGAAAGTGGAGAGGGCGCTTGCAGGGTGGCGCAGCTAGGACCGTTCGGGTCAGAGACTTGATCATGTAGCTAACGGGACAACATGGGGGGCATCCGACAGTGCATATGTTAGTAGTACGTCCACCAATGAAATAACAAAGGCCCGGGCCTTTGTGTTTCTTCGATGTGTTTCTTCGATTGCCATTTTAATATATTTATAGTACTCTCGTCGCCAGTGGGGGGCCTTTGCATCCTGGTATTCCCATCTTGTCGTTAACCATCCTCCCTCAGAGACGTAAATATCTCAATAGTTAACGTAACCCCCGATTCTCTTATGAAGATCATTCACTTAAGCGACACGCATATCGGTACAGGTGCAAATGCAGCGCGATCAGAGCTGGTGGTGGACGACCTGATCCGGCATCCGCCGGACGAATTGTCCCGCTGCGCGGTCGTCCATACCGGCGATCTCATCGACGCGGCAACGCCTAAGAACAGACAGATCGCAAAGAGCATGCTGGACCGTCTGAACAAGGCCGGCTACCGGGTCCTGGTGTGTCCGGGCAACCACGATTATGGCGACGCGTACGAGGTGAACAACGAAGCAGCCAGGGTCTTCAAAGAGGAGTTCGCGCCGTACCTCTTTCACGGCCAACCGCACGAATTCCCCGTCCTGCACCACATGAACGACGACACGGCGCTGATCGGGCTCGACTCCAATGCCGCCGAACTGAGATTCCTCCAGGGATTCTTTGCCGAAGGCCATCTCGGCGCACCGCAATTGGACAGGCTGAATCGCTTATTGGATGCGGATGCCCTGGCCGGAAAGAAGATCGTCCTGTATCTGCATCATCATCCTTTCTATTACGGCTACAGCGTCATGCCCGATGTCGGCGACGGCCATCCGCTCAAGCATCTGGTCGCCCGTTTGACGCGCCCCTTTCGCCGCATGAAGGATGCCTATTCGCTCTGCCAGATCATACGCGATCGGGTGCAGGTCGTATTGTTCGGGCATAAGCATGAAGGTCTTGACTGCAGCGGCGAAAGCGGCAAATACGGCATTCGGCTTGCGCTGGACGGCAACTCCACGACAGACACCGACAACGGCCATGACCGGCTGCGCTATCGCGTCATTGATCTTGCCGCGATGACCCATACGGTACGGATGATCAGGACCAGGTAGGGTCATCGAAGGGGGGAACGTTGAAAATAACGACGGAAGATCTGGTCTTTGCCGCTGTTTCATTGATCTCCAAGCTCCTGTTCTTTGCCTACAGTGTGATCATCACCCTTGTCGTCCTCACCCCCCTGTTCGGCGGGGCGGCCTATGTACTCTCCACAAGACCGGCGCTGCGCCTGTTCTGGATGTGTCCCGTCGTGTTCGCCGTGGCGTTCAGCGTGCTGTATACCCTTTCCCGGCCCCGGCCGGAGAAGGACAACCCCTTTCGCAAATACATCGGATGGGCAGGCAAGATCGAATTCTGCATCGATTCATTCATCGCCTGGATCGGCAGGATGAAATACTTCACCTCGCCGGTCAGCCTGACGGAGGATCCGGGCTCCTACAAGATCACGGGCGCCGAGATCCGCGAACTGATCGATGGCCAGCTCCAGGCCGGAGACATTCTGCTGCGCGGGTATGACGGCTACCTGGACGGCATCATGATCCGGTTGTCCGGCGGCGGGCAGGGCATGGGAACATACTTCTCCCATGCGGCGTTGTATCTGGGAAAGATGGAGGGCCCGCAGGACAAGGCGATCGCCGCGCGCAGACTGCAGACCTTGAATGATTCGGGCGTCTGGGTCCCTGCCTCGGAAGCTGAAAAGAACAAGATCCGCAATGATCCGCGCTACTACGAAGAGGGCAGACAGATGGTCGTCCATGCCATGACCCGGGGCGTCTTCGTGGAGGACATCCTGACCTTTCTGCGCTGTGATTATCTGGTCGTCCTTCGCCTCCATGACCAGGTCAGGCTTGGACCGGAAGACCTTCGTATCGACAGGTCCCTGATCAAGGACCTTCAGGACGAGGCTGAAGCGATTCATGTCCGCCTGATGAGGGGTGAAAGCGTCAGCAGGACCGACGTCATCAAGATCGTCCGGACCTCGGCATTGGGAAAAATAGGCTCGTGCTATGACTTCCAGTTCAACTCCATCAAGATGGCGAATCGATTCAGCTGCTCCGAGTTCGTCTATTACTGCTTCAAGAGCGTCCACTGCTATTTCGGCCTGGAGCCGAAGATACATGCATTTCTTAAGTTCTTCTTCCGCCGCAATACCATTACCCCCGCTGATATCTATGACGCAGCGGATAGCCAGAAGAAGCTGAAGGTGATATGGACAAGCAGTTCATTGAAACAACAGAAGAACCCAAGGTCTTTCCGGATCGCAAAGGTGAGGTAGCGGAGCTCAAGGGTCGGGTCCGGCCCTGATCGGTATTTCGATCTCCTGTATGCCTGTTATGACGACTTTCTGCTTATACTTGGCTGCACCTCGGCAAGTTCGCTCAGCAGCCGATAGCCTCTTGACTGTTCATTGCATTTATACTATTCTCCGTGACAGCAGTGCATCAACGAGCTCTCTTTTCTCCTCGCCAGAGTGTCTTCCCCGTAGTTCCCATGAGTTGAGCAGTGCATTACGATATACGTATCGAGCATCCTTTTGTCGATCCTGATACGGTGATCTGCGCGGCGATACGGTCACCGACAGCATATTCTGAATCGCATTCTGCGAGGGAGGTGTTCTTTATGATGACCGCAATGAGGTTCGTTGCGACCGCTGTTGTTGTGCTTATGCCGTTCGCAGCTGCCGCACTCGACTGTCCGAAGCAGCCCGAACAGTCGAACAAGGAATGGGATGTGCAGGTCAAGACGGCGGTCGGAAAGATCGGACCGGTGAAGGGCGCGGAACTGGAGACAAAGACCAAGTCCGTGGTCCAGGACCTCATGGGAAAACTGCCGCAGGCCGACAAGATCTACCTTACCCAGATGATGTACGCCTCCTACTGCTCCGGTCTCCGTGACAACAAGACGATGTCCGAGGATGAAAAGGCCGAGCGGATCCGGACCTACAACATCGAACTGCAGCGTTCGATACTGAATGCTCCCGTAAAAAAAAACTAGAGAAGGAAGAGGCGCGTCTTGAGATCAGCAGGATGTCGCTGCCGTATACCGGACAGGCGCTCATTGACCGGGTCAGGGAGCAGGACACGTATGCCGTGAAGCTGTTCCTTGCTGCGGGCATGAAGCCGGACGTCTTAGATAACGACGGAAAGACACCGTTGATGCACGCCGTCAGCACAGGCAACATGGAGAACATCGAGGCGCTGCTTGGAGCGAAGGCAAACATCAGCAGAAAGGACTATTACAATTGGACTGCGCTGACCCACGCGGTGCGCTCGGGTAGCATCGAGGCGCTGCAGCAGCTGCTGAAGCATGAGCCCGGCGACGCTATCGTAAAGGAGGCCTATCTGGCGGCAGCAAAGGCAGGGAAAGTCGAAGCCTTCAAGGTGTTGGCCAAGCACGGCGTCGCAGACAGCAGTTCCGGCTCCCAGGCGCTATTGGCAGCAGCATCTTCGCATGTGGCAAGCGCGGATGAGCAGGCCTTGAATGAGATCGTCAAGATACTGCTCGACCAGAAGGTCGATATTGAAACGAAGGACGACACCGGGTTGACGCTGATGATGCTGGCCTGCACGAGCGGGCGGACAACCATCGTGCAGACCCTTCTGGACCGGGGAGCGGCGGTCAATTCGCAATGCGAATGTCCAAATTATATTAACGGCGGTTGGACTGCCTTGCTCATTGCCGTGAATCAAGAGAAAAAAAGGATCGTCAACCAACTGCTGGATAGAGGGGCGGATGTGAATAGCAAGAACGCCATGGGCGATGCGGCGGTGCATATTGCGGCAAAGCGCGGAACCCAGGATGTATTGACCGCCCTGCTCTCCAAGGGCGCTGATGTGAACATGAGGAACGCGCAGGGCATGACCGCGCTCATGGTTGCCGCGCAAGAGGGCAAGCCCGAGGCCGCGCGTGTGTTGATCGAACGGGGCGCTGCGGTGAAAGAACAGGACAGCAGGCAAAAGTCGGCGCTCGAGTATGCGCTGGCGCGGGGGAATAAGGACACGCAGGGCATTCAGATCGTTCAGATGCTGACAGCCGCCGGAGCGGAAAAGCCGTGATCCACGCGGGGTAAGGTCGGATCAATTTCACTTAACGAAGGCGCGAGGCTGATATGGCGGGAGCATTCACGCATTTCCTTGTCTGCGATATCGCAAAGCGGTCCAAGGCCATCGAGGACCAGGACCTGTTCAAGCTTCTGAACCGGCATGCCGAGTTCCTCTTCCTGGGCGCCGTGAGCCCGGACCTTCCGTACCTCTGCTTCAAAACGGGACAATTCAACTGGGCCGATGTGATGCACTACGAGAAGACCAATGCCATCGCCCTCGGCGGACATGCGGTATTGAAGCGCGTATGGTCGAAACGGACCGAGGCCGACGAAGTGAAATACGCATGGCTCCTGGGCCTGACGTCGCACCTGATCGCGGATGCGACCATTCATCCGATCGTGCAGGCCATCGTGGGGCCCTATGAGCAGAACAAAGAAGAGCATCGGCTGTGCGAAATGACGCAGGATTCGCTGCTCTATCGCGAGCGAAAAGGGGCGGAGATCAGGTATGCTGAATTCTCCTCTGCCGTCAAGTTCTGCGGACGGTCCCCGTATCACCGCGCCGTGATGGAGTTCTGGTCACAGCTTGCGGGCAGAGCGCACGCTGAAAAGAACGATACGCCTGATCCGAACCTCTGGTTCTCGACCTACTCGAAAGCGATCGACGCGGCTGAAGGCGGATCGGGGATGGTGGCGCTCTTCCGCCATATCGGGATCGGTTCAGGGCTCATCTACCGGACGTCGTCGGAGCTCAGGCGTGACAGCCCGCAGATGGTGGAGAAGTACTACACCCGGGTGAACCTGCCGACCGGGGGACAGGGCCTGTTTTCCCGCGATGGCCTCGATCGCACCGTCGGGAATGTCGTCAACGCGTGGAACGCCATGCATCGCGGCCTGAGGTCCGACGTCGACGTGGCGCGCCTGGTGCGGAACTGGAACCTCGATACCGGCGTCGACATGGCCGCTGCCGGGCAGCCGGTGACCTACTGGGGGTGAGGATGAACGTGAAATATCTTCGTGCTGTCTGCGGCGCGGTCGTGCTTCTGCTGGTATCGTCCTGTCTCATGCTCTCCGAGTCCCGGAAGAGCGACTACGGTGTGATGGAATCAGCGGTGACCTTTGCGTCGGACAAGGTCATTGGCGAGTACGGGAACAGGATCCCGGATGATTTCGACGCGAATAAGTTCCTGAGCGTGATCAAGGACAGGGTCCCTGCCGATTATTACCATGCGCTGGAGACCTCCCGGCTGCATGTTACGCCGATGAGGTCGTATTACTTTCTTCAGGTCTATGACCGTTCGGAGCTCATCCTGTTTGATTACAGCTGTACGCCCGCGGTCGACGGTCCCATCCTGCTGGACCCGAAGAAGTATGATCTTGATCGTCTGGAGCTCTATGATGCGTGCAAATAGCAGGCAGGAGCAGGAGCATATCGATCTGCTGTACAATAAATCGCTGCCGCTCGATGGCTCGAAGTTCAAGGACCGGGTGGTCTTTGCACGGGCTGCGGCGAAGTTGATGACGGGGAGTGCGAAGGGATAAGATGCGGTGTGAATAGTATCGAAAGAATGAACATTGAAGGCCGGAGATCTATTTTCTCCGGCCTTCTTCGTCATCGAATACCCCTAAAATACCCCGCCGTAATCCTTGCATTTTCTTATGGTCTGTACTATTCTCATTCCACCGGAGACACCCTTCTGCGAGCGGCTGTTCCCGCACTTCTCCTGTCTCCCGGCGCAAGACCGCTTTATCATTACCCGTCGTACGTTTACGATCAGCACCAAGCATGCGAGGGAGGGATCTTGCGCACCAGAACCGCAGGCATCATCGCTTTGATCCTTTTCTGCACCGCCTTCCTGTTCCATTTCTCGGCAAAGAGACAGCCCACCGAGGAGGAGAAGCAGCAGTTCGACTTCCTCCGCCAGCCGGCCGCGTGGCAGGGGAGACCTGCACCCGAACTGACGCTCGATCTGCTGAACGGCGAGAAGTTCGTCCTCTCCGAGCACGTGGGCAAGAAGGCCATCGTCCTGAACTTCTTCGCCACCTGGTGCGGGCCCTGCAAGGAAGAGATGCCGGAGCTCGTCCGGTTCGCGGAGAAGCATAAGGACGAGCCCTTCGTGATGATCGGCATCGACGCGAACGAGAGCGCCGACGCGGTGCGGGACTTCTTGAAGTACTACGGCGTCACTTATCCCGTGGCGATCGACAAGGGCGCCGCGCAGAAGGCCTTGGCGGTCCGCGCATTCCCCACCACGGTCTTCATCGGCGCTGATGGGACCGTCCAGCTCTACGAAGTGGGGCCGATCCAGAACGCCGACGTCGCCTTCGAGGCACCCTTTCGGGCCGCGCTCGCGGCGATCAGCGCTGGAACGGGCATCACTAAAGAAGCCTTCCTCCGCCTGCAGCGGACGACCGGGCCGCAGGTCGCCTCGGCCGCGACAATGACGGAGGAGAAGAAGACCGACCCCGAGGACGATGTGCCTCCCGGCCGCGCCCGGGAGATCGCGGAGAAGATGAACTGCCCCTGCGGGTGCACCCACAAGCTGATGGAATGCACCTGCAAGACCTCGAAGGACATCAAGGCGAAGCTCAAGACCATGGACCTCGCGGGGAAGACGGACGCTGAGGTCATCACGGCGCTCAACAAGGAGTTCTGCATGAAATGATGGTCTCTGCCGAGAACGTCTCCGTTGGTTTCCGGAAGGGCCTCTTTAGGGGTACCATCCGGGCGCTCGATTCCTTCACGCTCACCGTGCAGGAAGGGGACATCTTCGCCCTCCTGGGTCCGAACGGCGCGGGCAAGTCCACGGCCATGTACTGCTTCCTCGGCCTGGTCCGGCCCGACTCGGGGACGGTCTCCGTCTGCGGCCGCACGCCCGAGCCGGGGAACAGCCTCTTCCGCGACATCGCCTACCTCCCCGAAGAGCCGCACTATCACCAGTACCTCACCGTGCAGGAGGCCATCCGCTACTACGCCCGGCTGCAGGGCATCGACAGCGGCCTCACCGTCACGCGCGCCATCGACCGCGTGGGTCTGGGTGAGTTCAAGGACCTCCGGGTCTCGAAGTGCTCCAAGGGCATGAAGCAGAAGGTCGGCATCGCGCAGTGCCTCATCAACAACCCGAAGCTCGTGTTCCTCGACGAGCCCACACGGGGACTCGACCCCCTGGCGGTCAAGGAGTTCCGCGACGTGCTGCTGGAGCTGAATAAGAACGGCGCCACGATCGTGCTGAACTCCCACGTCCTGTCGGAGATCGAGATGATCTGCAACCGCGCCGCCATCATGAACAGGGGAAAGGTGATCGTGCAGGACGAGATGGCGCGCCTTCGCGGCACGAGTCTCGAGACCTACCACGTCGAGTGCGAGCCCTTCGATCCGCTGCCCGATTTTCTGAAGGTCCTCGTTCGCACGCCCACGAGCGTCAAGGGCGAGATCCCCGCGGAGCGTCTGGACGACTTCATGAAGCTCATGACCATCCCGGGCCGCAAGCTCATTGAATGCACGCTCAAGCGCGCGTCGCTGGAGGATTCCTTCTTTTCCATCCTGAAAGGAGGGGCCTGACGTGTACGCGCAGATCCGGGCGAATATCGAAACGAACCTCATCTTCTACAGAAGAAATCGCCTGCTGGTCGCCGCTGCGATCTTCATCGTCGTCATCATGGGCCTCACGTCCATCCCCGCGCTCCTTTTCACCTCCAAGTCCCAGCACCTGGAACTCATCAAGACCGCGATGCACCTCGTGACCGGCTTCGCCACGGTCGTGACCGTGGGCCTGGGCCTGATGCTCATCTCGCAGCACATCCGCGATCGGTCGGTCAAGATGGTCTTCACCAAGCCCTGCCTGCCCGAGGTCTGGCTCCTGTCGAGCTTCCTCTCCGCCGGGCTCGTTGCCGGTGTGCTCTTCGCTGTCGCGCTGCTCATCACGTCGATTCTCGGTATGATCTGGAGCATCCCGTTCCAGTCCGGCATCGTATACATCCTCCTGAACGGCTATTTCCAGGCCATGAGCCTCATGGCCTTCGCGACCTTCCTCTCCGTTATCTTCCATCCCGTCATGGCGCTCTTCGTCCTGCTCGTGGTGCAGGAAGGGTTGTTTTACTGCCTCAAGGTGATGCTTGTCGCGGGCATCAAGGCTGCGGGCGAGAGCGCATTCCTGCCGCTGCTGAAGCTCCTCAAGCTCGTCGTGGACGCGCTGTACATGCTCTGGCCCACCTTCAGCCCTTATGGAACGAAGATGTCCCAGGTCAGCTCGACCCTCCGCGGTTCTGATGCCGACTGGAGCTATCTTGCGCTCGCCATCGGATATGCTGTCGTGCTGACGGCGATGTTCTATTTTCTGACGGGGTATGTATTGAAGAAGAAGAGGTATGTGTAACGGATAGGGAGTTTCTGGACTTGAAATCACAAATTATGACTTCAAGTTGGTGCTGCCGGCGCCGGGCAACATCTGACGCGTTAACAGAAAACAGGAGAATCCATGAAATCGCTCGTACCGATTGAGGTAATCGAGAAAAAGATATTGTTGATCAGCGGCAAAAAGGTCATGCTTGACAGCGACCTGGCGGCTCTTTACAACGTGACTACCAAGCGGCTGAACGAGCAGGTTCGCCGCAATGTGAAGCGTTTCCCCACGGATTTTATGTACCAGCTGTCCGAAGAAGAGCTTGAATCTTTAAGGTCGCATTTTGCGACCTTAAAGGCTGGTCGAGGGAAACACCGTAAATATATGCCTTATGTCTTTACCGAACAAGGCATAGCCATGCTGTCCGGTGTTTTAAACAGCGATCGAGCCATTGAAGTAAACATTCAGATAATGAGGACTTTTGTAAAACTGCGGGAGTTGATGACAACACATAAAGACCTGGCGCGAAAGTTGAGCGATCTCGAAAAGAAATACGATGGACAATTCCAGATCGTCTTTGAGGCGATAAGACAGATCATTGAGGTTGAGGAAAAGCCGAAGAGAAAGATTGGCTTCATAGCGCGGGAACGCCAGGCAGTATATCGGGCGACCCGAAAGCGGTGAATGGGTGACCCCAAGGTGCTTAGGCTAAGAATGTCAATTTCAAAGCCCGACCCGGGACGACCCCTGAATCGGCAGAAAGGAACGGGATGAGCAATGGATGACTTGATCGTATTTGCCGCAAGAAACAAACTAGGCTGTTGTACCGGAAATTCCTCTTCCCTGGCGACCTGCCATTACCTGGAAAAATACAAGCAGAACCGGGAGACGATACAGAAGAAGAACGCATGGAAGACAGAAGGTATGGGCGCAGCTTTTCGCGGGCATCAACTGCAGCCCGGGCATGATGCCGAGGCAATCGACGCACGTGCTACGGTGAATGGACTCGCTTTCGCGAAGGACAATAAGATCCTTTATTCCTTGTCCGTGGAGGACTATTCGGGGATATTCCTGAAGAATCCGGCAGATGACGCTGCAACCGAAGGCCACATCATCCATGATCACAAGATCGCGTTCCTGAACCTCGATTACCACCCGCAAACCGAGGAGATTGTCGTCTCCGTCCAGGATTCCGCCTGGGGGCGGCATCTTGCCCTATTCGAGCCGAAGAGCTCCCGATACCGGAAAGTGACCGAGGGCGACTGTGTGGACGAAAATCCGGTCTGGGGAAAAAGGACCGGCCGATCCATCTACTATGATTCTGCCGGCGTCGGCAAGTCAGGTGACGGGCGGTTCATCGGGGTGGGCGAGCGGACGATCAACCGGCTCGACCTCGATTCCGGAACGATCACCGAACTGGTCTCTCTGGCCAAGCATGATTGCTTCCTGCCGCGCCTGGACTGCGAAGACACGCTCTCTTTCATCAAACGGCCCCACAAAAAACCCGGTTCGGAAAAGATGAGTTTCAAGGATTTCTTGCTCATTCCCTGGCGCCTGATTCGCGCCATCTACTCGTTCCTGCAGTTCTTCAGCATGCGCTATACCGGCGAGCCCCTTTCCACGGCCGGGCCGAATCCCATGAAGGCGCAGAACAAGGACCCCAAGGAAATCTTCATCAACGGCAACCTGATCAACGCGGAACAGACGCTCAAGGAGAACCGCGCGAAAGGCGGTGCATTCCCCGGTATTGCGCCCCGTGATTGGGAGCTGACCCGGAGGGAGAAAGACGGGAGCTTCACCTGCCTCAAAAAAGGAGTGCTCGACTTCGATCTGACGGAGAACGGCGGGATCGTTTACTCGAACGGAAAATACCTGATCAGGCTGGACCGGGAAGGCAAGGAACAGGTGATCGAGACTACCGATCTGGTCAACAGGGTCCGAGTGCGGTCAGGTACTTTCTGACGGGGTATGTGCTCAAGAAGAAGAGATATGCGTAGGCTGAGGATATTGCCAGGGAAGAGGGAAAGGGAAAACTTTCCAGCTTTCCAGGCCTGACCGTACAGCCCAAGGGGATTAAATGGCAATGCGGACACCAAAAAACATGATCGCGCTAGAATTATCGTATATTGAGCCGGCAAGGTTCTCTCAAGTAGATGTTCCCTCACTGAGCATTGACGGTCTGGATATCCCTTCGTCAGAGATCACGAACAATGATTCGCTGTTTGTAGCAGATGCACCTTCAAGAACGTTTCAAGTTCGACTCTCTGCCAAAAACCGGTATGGTTGTAGACAGCAACTGATCCTTGTTGCGGGCTGCCTTGGAGGGGGAACGATCCGCGCTCAAGTTAACGAACGGTACTTTGCATCGGGACAATTGCCCACGTCGTCAGGCAAAGCTATCGCCCTTGTTACCGTGACCCCAAAAGGAGCTCCGCAAGCCGGTGCAGAGCCGAATGAAATAACTACCGCCGTGGAAACAGATGCGGTAATTGATGTGGTCGTTACTTTCGAGGTAAACAATGTAGGCGACCGCGTTTATCTATTAGTCGGAAAAGACAGCGCATCACACGGAGCACGCATATCGACGATAACGGATCGCAACTACACCAGGACTGCAAATCTGTTTTGTTTCGCGATTTGGGGACTTGTTATCGGAGGAACTGTTCTTTGGTACTGTTTTCATCAATCTAATAGCAAGGTTGCCGGCGCGGTTCCTTTTTCAGCAGCACTCCTTCATTATTTAGTTACGACGTTGGTCCCGCGGGACTCCTTGAAGCAGTGGTCACTCAATGAGTTGATTCGCAGGTTGCACGCAAACCTTCGCGTAGAATACCGGCGAATGATCGCAGCCCTTACCTCCTTGATTACTCTGTCCGTTCTGACATTCATGGCCGTTGTGCTGGCCGCGCTGTTAACAAAATTGTCATACATTGCGCTCATTGAGTCATCACTCGCACCGAACGAAAAAGACTTCTCGAATATCGTAGCGGCATTTGAGCGCATTCCTTGGAGACGAGACTCATTCTTGGTGTATGAATTGCGGTCGAGGTCCCTCAAGGCCAGTCAAACGACCCAGGAGCAGTGGAGATCGCTCACCAAGAGATTTATAACAGATTACCGCGTGGAGCGCATTATAGACCCTGGCAAGTGGGATGAAATTACATCCCGGATCCTGAGATGGGTATTGCTGCCTTCGGATGAAGAGGGATTGGTGCTGCAGGATCCGGTCATTGCGGTTGCACATATTATGGCGGAGGCAGAACCAAGGGACCAGATCGAATTTGAGAAGCGCGCTGTTGAGCTCTTACGAAAAAAACGTCCAGATAACAGCCGTGCAACGTTATTGATGTTGTACCTCGAGTACGACCTGGCAGCATACCGTGATTCGAAGGGGAGATCGGTTTGGCCTCGGACACCCAGCGAAGTAATACAGTCTCTCAATGAAGCCGCTGCCCGATATCTCAAGGAAGGTAACGCACCAGCAACCCAAGAGTATGTTCAGGCGATCGATCTCATCGGATACTTTTCATTGGTCTCCAGGGCGCATGCATGTGACGAAGACACAATGAGAAACGTGGTGTCGCGTTTCGCAACGGTTCTTCAGCTAAGGCTGAAAAGCGAAACCTACCAATCGAGAAGTACGTGGCGATCTCCCGGTAAACTTCGTGTCTATCAATTGTGGAGTTACTTTATGGCAGGGGGAAGGGAGCAACTAGATCCGATTTGGGGCCAGTATTTCGAGGAATATCATAGGATCTATGCAAGTTGCCCCAGAGTAAAGAAAGATCTGAATGAGCTATTTAGGAACAACGATCTATCGCAAGCATCGCAATCAGACCGGTGGATGTCAGGCACGGCTTTTGATGAAAAGGGGTATCGACAATTTGTCATTGACGAAATGCAGAGGGGGTGGAGGTTATGATGACGTGGACCAACAATGTTGAGATGGACAGAGAAGAATTCGATCTTTTGGGAAAAGGTGGTGGTTGTTTCGAGACCGCTCCGTTCTCCGGTGGTTGTCCGCGCGTGCTGGAAGCAGCGCCGTTTTCGGGAGGATGTCCTTTCCCGTCAGGGACCGCCCCGTTCTCCGGCGGTTGTCCGGACGCGCTGGAAGCAGCGCCGTTTTCGGGAGGATGTCCTTTCCCGTCAGGGACCGCTCCGTTCTCCGGCGGTTGTCCGGAGGCTCTGGAAGCAGCGCCATTTTCGGGAGGATGTCCCGACGCAGTAGAGACCACCCCTTATTCATCGGGATCTCCTGGTGCTAAGATGATCCATGCATTTTCCGAGCAGGAAATCTATGCAGCTGCCGAACGATCTGATTGTCACGCAATTCTTGCTCATGGCGTATTTGCTCTTATCGATGGATTTCATTCACGGCAGATTGTCACTGAACATGTCCCAGTTTTCGTTTTCTACAGCAATCCACTTCGAAACATGCGGTTAGAGAGTGTGAAAGAGGTATTGCGAGGAGATGTTCGAAAATGGCGCGATTTGGGCGTGTCCTTTGGCGAATCGATTCGTATCTACCTGAACGGAGGGTATCTGCAGAGACGCAAGTTTCTTGTGCTCCTCAAGAATATGGGACTTTCGGAAGAACGGCTCACCGCGGCGAGACCTGTGTATGGTAGATCCTATCGTGAGCTGGAAGACCTGGCAAGCGCGGATCCGGGCGCAATCGTTCTTGGACTGAAAGCGCCGAGAGGGTCTGTATTGCGTGTTCTTACGGTCGATGGTGTGCGTCCATGCGCTTCGGCAGGGGGCAAGTACGCAATAGACTTTCCGCTGTTTTTCATGTCACGTCCAACTGCCGACGGGCGATACTTTAGACAACTCGTAACCAATCGGTTGGCGCTGAACCGGACTTCGTTTCTGTCGGCAGTGCAAGAGCGCTCCGAACAAGCGAACTAGGAGAGGGACATATACGGGTCAGGCTTCGGAACTTATTTACGATTTCCCAGAAAACAACCAAGAAACCGACTGGAGCTATCTTGCGCTCGCCATCGTCTATGCTGTGGTGCTGACGGCGATGTTCTTTTTTCTGACGGGGTATGTGTTGAAGAAGAAGAGGTGTGTGTAGGGAGCGGAGAAGCAGCGCGTGGGAGCATAGTGAAACGGAGCAGCAGAGGAGACGAGCGTGGGTCATGAAGGCTGTCAGTTCCTGTTGGTCATCGGCGTCATAGTCCTGTTCGTCCGGTCCTTCAACATCCGGCGCGACCTGGAATCGAATGTCGAGAAGCTCAAGCGGGAGATCGCTGAGCTGAGAGCGGCCGCAGTTGCGCCGCGGCGGGAAAGCGCATCGGAACGGGTCGAGGCGATGAGACCAACTGTCGCGCCTGTCCCGCGCGCTGTCGATATGCCGCCCCCTCCCGTGGTCCCGCCCGCATCTCCTGTTCCGCCCCCGTCAACCGTTCCCGAGGGATCAGAGGTTGAGCCGCCTCCGATAACGCTTTCGCCTTCCGGTCTGCCCATGGGGTCCTATCCTCCTCTTCCGCCGGAAGAAGAAACCCCCGCTTCGAAGCCGGTCACGCTTCCTCCTTCCCGCGCACCTCAGCAGGCTGCGTCATATGCCGTAACCGCTCCACCTGCGCCGGAGCGCGCGGCTCCCTCCGGTCCGAGCCTGATTGACCGCTGGGAGCAGTTCAAGGCGAACGTGGACTGGGAGCTCTTCACGGGCGTCAAGCTCTTCGCCTGGCTGGGAGGGCTGGCGCTCTTCATCGGCGCAGGCTTCTTCGTCAAGTATTCCATCGACCGGAACCTCATCCCGCCCGCGCTCAGGCTGGCCATCAGCGCGTGCATCGGCCTGGCCCTGATCGTCTGGTCGGCCCGCATCAACCGGGAACGGTTCACCGTGCTGCGCCACACCTTGGGCGCGGGCGGCATCGGCGTACTGTACAGCGTCGTGTTCGCGGCCACGCTCTACTACCATTACCTGTCCAATCCCGTTGGCTTCGGCCTGCTGACGGTCGTGTCGGCCACGGCCTTCGTGCTTGCCGTCTTTTTCCGCGGCATCCCCATCTCGGTGCTCGGCGCGCTCGGCGCGTACCTGACGCCCATCCTGGTCAGCACCGGGCGGGGCAGCCTCATCGGGCTCTTCGTTTACCTCGCCGTAGTGAACGTCGGCCTCTTCCAGGTGGTGACGCGCCTGCGCTCCGGCCTCCTGCTGTTCATCGCGACCGTGGGAACGCTCGGCACGCTCTTCCTCGCGGCCTTCTCCGGCCGCATCCATCCCGAGAGCATTGTGATCGCCGGGGTCTTCATCGCGAACCT
>CAKKRC010000030.1:25127-44761 GCA_919902495.1 Nitrospiria bacterium | reverse complement strand
GGTGCCGCTGATATCGTCGGTCGACGGGGACCGGCCGGTGGCAGTGGTGAACGCCGAACCGATAACAATTGAAGATCTTCGTTCAGCGGTATCAGATGCCCATCAACGGCGCAAGGATGACAAGGCCGAAGAGCAGCAGGGCATGCGCATGAACGTTGACCGGTTCCTGAAACGGCTGATCAATGCAACGCTCGTCGTGCAGGAAGCGGAATCCATGGGATTAGCCGAGGTCCCCAGCGTCAAGGAGGAGATGGACAGGTTCTCCCAGATCACCTTGCGGAACCTCCTGCGCGAGTCCCTCTGGAAAGACCTTACGGTCAGCGAGGCGGAGGTTACTAAATACTATGAGGCCGCGCAGGAAGAGATGAAGATCACGCTTGTGGTGTTCGGCAAGAAGAACGATGCCAGGAAGGCCGCCGCGAGGATCAGGAAGGGCGCTGCCTTCAGTGACGTCGTGACCGGCGCATTACGGGACGGAACGGCGATCGGGGTCGAAGGAGGCAGCTTCTTTAGGAAGGACGAAATCGACCCGCTCATCGCAAAAAAACTGCCCGGGATGAAGATCGGCGAGGTAAGTCCCGTCCTGAAGATGGAGAAGGACAAGAAGACGGTCTACGGGCTGTTCCAGCTCGAGGAGGGGCGCATCGTCGAGGACCTCAAGGTCAAGGAAGCGGCACGCAACATCCTCCTGACGGACCGGAAAAAGGCGCTCCTCGGAACATATCTCCGTTCGCTGTACAAGATCGGCATCAAGACGGATGTGAAGATCATCAAAGGCCTGGACTACGGGCCGACGGGCCCCGGGCTGGAGAAGCTGATGCAGGACGATCGGGTGGCTGTCGTCATCAGCGGCGAGGCGCCGATCACGGTGGGAGACATCAGTGCCGCGCTCGAAGACAAGCTCTACCATGGAGCGAAGAACGCGTCCACGGCAAAGCTTGCACAGCTGAAGCAGGAAGCGGTAGAGGAGATCCTGCAGAAACGGCTGCTGTACCGGGAAGCGCTCAAGCGGGGGGTCGACCGGACCGAACTGTATCAGCGCATGTATCGGCAGCACCGCCGGAATTTTCTCTTCGGGACGTTCATTGAGAAGGTCGTGGTGCCCTCGATCCGGGTGGTCGATGACGACATCCAGGCATATTATCGCGTCCATGAGTCCGATTTCCGGACCTCAGAAATGGTCAGGATGCGAGCGCTGGCCTTCGATACCAGGGATGCGGCGGCACTGACGCTTGGAAAACTGAAGGAAGGGACCGATTACCAGTGGATCAGGACGAACGCTGAAGGCCTGCGTAATGAGCCGGCAGGTGAAAAACTGGCATTCGCGCAGGAGCAGCCGGTCGCGTCCAAGGCACTGCCGGAGGATGTCAGAACAGCGATCGAGGGGGGGCGCTCCGGCGACTTTCGGCTGTACGACGGCGCCGGCGGCACCGCCTATATCCTGCAGTTACTGGAAGTAGTGCCTCCTCAGCCGCTGCCGGTCGATAACGTCAAGGCAACGATCCGGGCCAAAGTGTTCGGCCAGAAGCTCGAGTCGGCCATGGAGGCATGGGTGAAACGGCTGAGCGAAAGCTCTGAGATCAACGTATATCTCGCAGATTATATGAACCGGTGATTCCGGCAGCGCTACAACACGAGGGAAACCATGGAGATCCTGAGAAAAACAAACAAAAGCGTTCTGGTGTCCGTTTCGGTACTGCTGCTCGGATGTTTGATAGTATCAGTGGCAGTGGACCGGGCCTATGCCCAGCGCAAGCTGGCGAGCAAGGAATGTCTGGACTGCCACAAGAAGTTCGCCGAAGCGTACCTGAACAGGAAACAGGTGCATCGTATAGTAAAGGAAGGGAAGTGCGAGGAATGCCATATGCGGCACGGCAGGGTGCCGAACCGCGTCATGAAGCGGCCGGGGAACGAACTATGCTATTCGTGCCACAGCAAGGAAAAGATCGGCATGAACCGGTCAAAGGTCCATACGGCCCTGAAGAAGGGGAACTGCATCAGTTGTCACAATCCGCATGCGTCAGACGGAAGGTTTCTTATGAAGGAGGAAGGTGACGAGGCCTGCAAACAGTGCCATGCCAGATCGACCTTCGAAAGGCCGGTCGTCCACAAGGTGTTGGCCAGCACGGGATGCAAGGCCTGCCATAGCGCCCATAGTTCAGACGTCGAGAACCTGCTTGCAAAACCGGATCCGGCACTCTGTCTCGACTGTCACAGCAGCAGTTCATCGTCCTTCAAAAAGGCGCACGGCGGGTATCCGGTCGAGAGCTCTGTCTGCTCGCGCTGCCACGATCCCCATTCTTCGGCGGGAGCAAAGCTCCTTAAAACGAGCCTGCATGCGGCCCTGCTGAGCGGATGCGATTCGTGCCACGCCCCTGCAACGGCGCCGAAGCCCTTCGCAACGGTCAAGTCGGGGGCGGAGATTTGTACTCCATGCCACGATACCCCGGGCCTCAGGAAAAACGGCCTGGTGGACCACGCGCCCTTCAAGGAAGGAATGTGCCTGTCGTGCCACGACCCCCACGCATCGGAGCAGCCGCGTCTCCTGACGCAGTCGGGAAACAATCTATGCTTCGGGTGCCACGGTGACAAAGAGGCAAAGAGGTCCTTTGGGCATCCTGCCGCGACCACGGGGAAGGGATGTCTGTCCTGCCATGCTCCCCATGCAGCGAAGTTCAAAAACCTGCTGCTTGCGAAGGAGAAGGATGTCTGCTTTACATGTCATGAGAAAACGAAGGATGCGAAAAGCGCCAAGGTCGTTCACCAGCCGTTCAGCCAGGACAACTGCAGCTCCTGTCATAATCCGCACGGCTCGAATTTCCCGGGAATGCTGAAAGCGCGCATGGACGCGGTCTGCTCTGCCTGCCATGCCGAAGAGACCGGCCGGTTCCAGAAGATCCATGTCCACAAGCCGGTGCAGCAGGCGGCCTGCCACCGATGTCACAACCTGCACGGTTCGTCGGAGAAAAAGCTGCTGAAAACATCTGCCGATGCCTTGTGCGAACAGTGCCACGCAACCCTCATGAAGGAGGCTGCCGGCGGGTCCAACCACGGTCCCTTCAAGCAGAAACAGTGTCTTGTGTGCCATGACAGTCATGCCAGCGATATCGACGGGATGTTGAAGACGAAGCAGGACACGCTCTGTCTCCAGTGTCATGGCAGTCTCCGTAAGGACCTGCAGACAGCGGCGAGCAGACATGCACCGGCCATGAACGGAGAATGCTCGAAATGCCATAATCCCCATAAGTCGCAGAAGGCCAAACTTGCGGTGGCGGACGTGCCCGACCTGTGTCTTGCCTGCCACAAGACGCTCAAGACGAAAATGGAAACGGAGCGTACCCATGCGCCGGCGGCAAGCAACTGTATGCAGTGCCATGTGCCGCATTCGTCGAAGGAACACGCCCTGAACACCCAGCCGATCCCGGCTTTGTGCGGCGACTGCCACGACCTGAAGGGCAACACATTCTCAAAAGCGCACATCGGCATCGCAGCAGCGGACATCGACTGCACGAAATGCCATGACCTGCATGCGTCAAAGGACCCGAAACTGTTCAAGAACAACATCCATCCTCCCTTTGCAGCCCGGTCATGCGATGACTGCCATCTAGGAGATAAAAAATGAAGAACGCACGGGTACCGGTCAGCTCCATTCTGCTGCTCTTCCTGATCGCAGGAATATGCTCCGGAGCTGCGGTGGAAGCGGCGAACCAGCAGAACAAGTTCCGGCTTAAGCCGGGCGCCCAGGGGAAGATCTGCCTCACCTGTCATGTCACGTTCCAGGAAAAGCTCAGGCAGCCGTTCGTGCATTCGCCGGTCAAGAACGGTGAATGTTCTGGCTGCCACAATCCCCATGCTTCGGCCCACGGCAAGCTGCTTGCCGCCGAGTCCGGCAGGATCTGTCTCACCTGCCATGATGACGTGGTCCCGAAGAATGCCGCAAGCTCGCATAAGGTCGTGCTGGAAGGGAACTGCGGCAAGTGCCATGACCCGCATTCGGCAGCGAACAGGAACAATCTCCTGGTCGCAGGCAATGCGCTGTGCTACGGCTGCCACAAGGACATGGAGGATTCGCTCAAGAAGGTAAAATACAAGCACGGCCCGGTGGAGAAGGGATGCCTCAGCTGCCACAATCCCCATGCGTCGGCAACGTTCGCGTCGCTGCTGAAGGAGGACGTGCCGTCCCTCTGCACCAAGTGCCACAAGGCGGGAACGCCGACATTCCAGAAGCAGCATATGAACTATCCCGTGGCGAAGAAGCGATGCACGATCTGCCATAGCCCGCACGGCTCCGACCGGCCGGGGATCCTGTATGCGAACGTGCATCGGCCCGTAGCAAACAAGATGTGCGGCCAATGCCACGAGGACCCCGGTTCGAAGGATCCTTTTGCCACAAAACGGACGGGGATCGAACTGTGCAAGGGCTGCCATAGCAACCTGGTCAATGACGCCTACAACAAGAACAGGATCCACTGGCCCGTAACGGACAAGACCGGATGCATCCACTGCCACGAGCCCCACGCATCTGCCGAAAAGGCGATGCTCAAGGCCCCGATGTCCGCCCTCTGCGGGGAATGCCATGCCGACTCCGTCGAGCGGACGCAGCGGGCCGATTCCAAGCACGCACCGGTCAAGGACGGGTTCTGCACGGCCTGCCACAGCGCGCATGCTTCGAACAATATGTTCCTGATCGAACAGGCCTCGACGATCGAGCTGTGCGGCACGTGCCACGACTATCAGAAACACCAGACCCATCCCATTGGCCTGAAGTACACCGATCCGAGGAACAAGAACCTGTCGATCCTGTGCAACAGCTGCCATGCCGCGCACGGCACGGAGAACAAGCGCATGTTGTACTACCAGACGGTTACCGATATGTGCACGCAGTGCCATACCCAACACAAGAGGTGATACGATGAACAGATCCCTGCTAACTTCACTGATGGTGCTGTCAGCCGTGCTCCTGCTGCCGGTCCTGCAGGCTGGAGCGGATACCGTGAAACTGAGGCCGGTTGTGTCTGCCTATGGAGATATGAAGGGTGCGGGATTCTCCGAGCCCGAAGGAGTGGGCTGCGGAACCGGACAGCAGTTCATCATCGCCGATACCGGGCACGGACGCCTCCAGCAGTTCCAGATCGCGGATGACGGCATAAAGCCGGGCGCGGAGATCAAGGTGCCGCAGATAAACTATCCGCAGCGCGTACGGCTGAACTCCCAGGGCGATATTTTCGTCCTCGATGGAAAACAGCACCGCATTATCAGACTGAATGCCGCAGGGCAGTTCAAGTCGATCATCGCAGCCAAGGGTATTCCCGGGCCTGTACCATCGATGATGCCCAGGTCCTTCGCGATCGATAAAGCCGATACGATCTATGTGCTCGACGTCCTCTCATCACGCGTCGTCATAGCAGGGCCGGATGACGTATACCGGAAGCAGATCGCGTTCCCGCAGGGGAACGGGTTTTTCTCCGACCTGGCGGTCGATGCGTCCGGCACGCTGTTCCTGCTGAACAGTGTTACCGGGTCCGTTTATTCCGCTGCAGCAGGGAGCGACGTTTTCACCCTGCTGGTGAAAGATCTGAGGTCTTTCAGCAGATTTCCGACGTCCCTTGCCGTTGACCAGAAACGCATTTACGTGGTCGACCAGTACGGCGGAGGCGTTGCCGTGCTGGGACGGGACGGTGCATTCCAGGGGCACAAGCTCAAAACGGGATGGAAGGAAGGGGAGCTGCGCTATCCCTCGGACATATGTCTTATGGAAGCCGGGTACGTCATGATCTCCGACCGCGGCAACAACCGCGTGCAGGTGTTCATGCTGGAGGATGAGAACAAATGAACCGTTCCTGCCTTGTTCCGGGAGAAGGGACCGCGGCTGTGGATGCCAGGTCTTTGCGGATCCTGCTGCTCCTGTTCACCCTGTCGGGGATCACGGGACTGATCTACGAATCCCTCTGGAGCCACTACCTGAAGCTGTTCCTCGGCCATGCGGCGTACGCGCAGACCCTGGTGCTGGCGATCTTCATGGGCGGTATGGCGATCGGATCGGCACTCTGCAGCAGATACTCGAAAAAATGGCCGAACCTGCTTGCAGGCTATGCCCTGGTCGAGGGTCTGATAGGACTGTTCGCTCTTTTCTTTCATGAGGTATTCGACCAGGCTGTCCAGTTCTCCTATGCCGGCATCCTGCCGAATCTTGGTTCAGCTGTTGCCGCCGAGCTGTATAAGTGGACGCTCTCGATATGCCTGATCCTCCCGCAGACGATTCTGCTCGGCATGACGTTCCCGCTCATGAGCGCGGGCATCCTGCGCTTCCGGCCGGACGATCCGGGAAGGACCATTTCCCTACTGTACTTTGCCAACAGCATCGGCGCAGCGGGGGGAGTCCTCATCAGCGGGTTCCTGCTCATCAGGCTTATCGGACTTCCCGGGACCATGGCTGCTGCAGGCGTGATCAATACCGCGCTGGCTGCGTGTGTCTGGATCGTAATGCGAAAGAAGGCTATCGGGGCCGTTCTGCCGGATGCATCCCGGCAGACCTCACGGAATGCATCCGACCGGAGCAGGTATCATCTGCTTCTTTTCGTGTCTTTCGTCACCGGCGCCTCATCCTTCATCTATGAGATCGGATGGATACGGATGCTCAGCCTGGTGCTTGGCAGTTCCACCCATGCGTTCGAGCTGATGCTGAGCGCCTTCATCCTCGGTCTCGCCCTCGGCGGCCTTGCAATACGTCGAAGGATAGATGCGCTTGCTGCGCCGGAGCGCACCCTTGCGTTCGTGCAGGTCATCATGGGGCTGCTTGCGCTGTCAACGATGCCGCTGTACGGCCAGGCATTCGGCGTGATGCAGTGGCTCGTCACGTCGCTGGCAAGGACCGATCAGTCGTATCTGCTGTTCAATCTGTCCGGCAATGCCATCGCCATGGCCGTCATGCTGCCTACGACGTTCTGCGCCGGAATGACCCTGCCGCTCATCACCTATGGACTTCTCAAGAGCGGTCATGGAGAAAAGAGCATCGGTGCGGTCTATGCGGTCAATACGGTAGGCGCGATCACAGGCGTGTTCATCGCGGTGCATCTGGGGCTTCCGCTTCTCGGCTTGAAGGGGCTGATCACCGTCGGAGCAGGCCTGGATATCCTGCTCGGGATCATGCTGCTCTGGGGGGTGGCAGGGTATTCGCAGAGACGCGTCCCCGCGTTCACAACAGCAGCATGCGCCATTCTTTGTCTGGCAGCGGTCCTGTTCGTGGACCTCGACAAGTACAGTATGTCGTCAGGCGTATATCGCCACGGGAACCTCTTCACCCCGCAGAACAGCAAGCTGTTCTTCTATCAGGATGGAAAGACCGCGACGGTGAGCGTGCTCCTGGACTCCCGCGGGGACATGCTGATCAGCACCAACGGGAAAGTGGATGCCGCGATCAATGTAAACCAGGGGCCGGTCACGGGCAGGAACGCGGATGAAGATACGATGATCCTCGCAGGGGTCCTGCCGATGGCCTTCCGGCCTGCAGCAGAGACGGCAGCAGTGATAGGTTTCGGATCCGGCCTGACAACGCATACGCTGCTCGCCAATCCCCGGCTCCACAGTGTGGACACCGTGGAGATCGAGCGGAGCATGTTCGAAGCAGCGAAGAGCTACGGATCCCTCGTGGAGCGCGCATACCGCGATCCGCGCAGCAACGTGTACTTCGACGATGCCAAGTCCTTCTTCTCGGTGAATAACAAAAGCTATGACATCATCATATCCGAGCCCTCGAATCCCTGGGTGAGCGGAGTTGCCGGCCTCTTCTCCGGGGAGTTCTACCGGCTTGTTGCGCGTCATCTGAACAATGACGGCGTGTTCGTACAGTGGGTACAGCTCTATGAGATCGATATCAACCTGGTGGCGTCGGTGTTTAAGGCCCTGTCACCGGTCTTTTCCGATTACGCGGCCTACGGCACCGACGACAGCAACATGGTGATCGTGGCGAAGAAGAACGGAAGTCTCGGCAATCTGCATCCGGATGTTCTGCGTATTCCGGACCTCGCTGCGTTGCTCAGCAGGATCCAGATCAGAAGCATCCAGGACATCGATGTGCGCACGATCGGAAGCAGGGAAATTCTTGATGGGCTCATGCAGTCGCTGCCGGTCCGGCCCAATTCGGATTACCACCCGGTACTGGATCAGAACGCGGCACGAACGCAGTTCCTGATGTCCCATGCCCGCGGCCTGCACGGGATATCGCGTGAGGTGCTTCCTACCTACGAAATGCTGCTCGGCAGCGGACCGGAAGCAGGCAGGACTGACGTTGTTCCGAACCAGTACTTTTCCAAGTCGCAGTTCGCCTACCAGGCCGCAGTGCTGCGCGATTACTTCCTGACGGGCACCTTCCGGACCTCCTATGGAGACATACCGCCAGAGGTAAAGCTGCAGGCGCTCCGGCTGAGAGCGATGTACGCTGACCGGAAGTATTCCCTGGGGACGAGGGATCGCCAGGTCAGCCTCTTCAATGTGTTCATGCGCATGACCGCGAACCTTACGCAGGGCGAGATGACGGCTGTCTGGAGAGCGCTGGATTCAGCTCCGAATGCCCGGTCACTTACTGCACAGGAGAAGGAGTGGGTTGCCTTGTTCAAGGCCGTAAGCAGGCGGGACGCGGAGGAGATCGTGCGAACAGCAACAGCCGTGCTCCGGTCCGGGAGCGATACACCGCAGACGGTCATGAAGTACTGCGTGGCTTCGGGAATGATCGGTCATCTGATGCAGCGTGATAGCGAAGGTGCGCGAAAGCTCTGGGAGCGATACAGAACGGTCATGTTCGCAGCAGACCAGCCGGACCTGCTGTTCCGGATGCTCGAAGAGAGGAGCACTAGATATGAATCGATGGTAAAGAGGGCGACGGAGTAAAGAGATCATGCAGGGGACCCGCTCAGCTCCCCGGTCGATGCTCCCGCTGCCTCTGCGTTGATAGCGTCTGACATGTAAAAGGATTGGCAGTACGCCAGTCCTTTTTGTATTGTTGGGGAACGGACGGAGATTACGAGAACGCATGCCCGCCTCCCGTACACGATGGTTGACAAATCGCATACGCACTGATAGTGTACTGGTGCAATCAATCTACGGGAGGGTGTGATCATGAGAGGACGAGCGATTCTTACTGCGGTGTGTCTGATCGCGCTGGCGTCGCCGGCGATGACGGATGAGAACAAGGGAGGGCTCAAGACCCGGAAGGACAAGGTAAGTTACATGATCGGCGTCGATATGGGGCGGCGTATGAAGGCCGAGCTTGAGAAACAGTCGATCGATCACGACCCCGCGATCATCGCGAAGGCGGTCAGGGACGCATTGTCCGGCGGGAAGGTCCTGCTGACCGACGATGAGCTTGCGACGGTCAGGACCGCGCTGCAGGAGGAACTGCAGGCGAAGAACAGGGAACGCACGAAGGCGCTTGCCGAAAAGAACAAGAAGGAAGGACCGGTGTTCCTGGAGGCGAACGCGAAGAAAGAGGGCGTCAAGACGACCGCGACCGGCCTCCAGTACAAGGTCCTGATCCAGGGAAAGGGGAGGATACCCCAGAAGACCGACACGGTCACGGTCAATTACCGCGGCACATTCATAGACGGGACCGAGTTCGACAGCTCGGAGCGGCGCGGGAAGCCTGCTACGTTCTCGCTGGACCAGGTCGTTCCCGGCTGGACCGAGGCGCTGACGCTCATGAACGAAGGCTCCAAATGGCAGATCGTCGTTCCCCCGAGCCTTGGGTACGGCCCCATCGGCACGCCTGGCGGTCCTATCGGCCCCCACGCGGTCCTGATCTTCGAGATCGAGCTGCTTGCGATAGGTCAGGGACCCCAGGCCGCGGGTCAGCTGGTCCCGGGAGCGATGAGTAAGTGAGACGGGAAAACGGTTCATCTGAAAATAGAAAAGGCTGACCTTACGGTCAGCCTTTTCTATTATATTTTTTCAGTGACGCTGAGCAGGTATCTCACGCGCTTCGATTCGATAGAACTTTGTCAGCCAACCCCTCTCCCTCTTGGGAGGGTGCCCGGGTGAGGACAGGGGCCTGCCTCCTCGCGGACTCTCTAAAAACAGGGGGAAATCCTTCACCCATACCCACCGGATGTCACAGGCCATGATTTGCAATTTGTTGCAATACCCTTAAAATACCCTGAAAAAACACTGAAAACACCTCTTTCTCCCCCTACCGTTTGATATACTTGTAAAACCGGACGTTCTGAGGGCCTTCAAACAAAGGATATCAATAACCACGAAGCGTAGGTGGTGTTGCGATCGAACGATGCGCGATCAGTGAAAGTCCTTGATAGTTAAACCGAAAAACTCCAATGAAGTCGATCCTGACCTTTATCGGGAAATACTCGATTATGCGGGAAAACAGCGAGGTATCGATTTCAGCGCCTATCGTGCAAGCACGATACAGCGAAGGCTTGCCTCGCGGCTTCAGGCCCTCGGTCAGCCGGACCATGAACCCTATCTCCGTTCACTCAAACAAGACCACGGTGAAATAGACGCGCTCATCGATACGTTTCTCATCAACGTCACCCACTTCTTCAGAAATCCTCTCGTCTTTGAGGTCCTCCATACGTTCGTCCTCCCCGAGCTCATCGGTATCTGTAAAAACGACACGCTGCGCATCTGGTGCGCCGGATGCGCGGGCGGCGAGGAGGCATATTCCATTGCCATCCTCCTGAAGGAGATCGCGGAAAAAGAATCGATGTCTTTCAAAAGCTTTATCATTGCCACGGACATAGACCGGCCGGCCCTCGCTGATGCCGAACGGGCCGTGTACAAAAACGGATCACTGCTTGAAGTGAAAAAGCGGCATCTCGACAAGTACTTTACCCGGAAGGATGACAGGTACTCGGTGAACCAGGATATCCGGTCCATGGTGACGTTCGCATACCACGATGTCGCCGGCTGCACGTCGCCAAAAGAGGGTATATTCTCCGAATACCATCTCGTTCTTTGCAGGAACCTGCTCATCTACTTCAACCGCGATCTTCAAAAGAGGGTGCGGAGGCATGTGTCAGGAGCATTGCAGGCGGGAGGGTATCTGGTACTCGGCGAGGCGGAGACCATGACCGACCAGGGTTACGCGGAATTCATGCCTCGTACGAAAATATACAGGAAGGGAAACTGAGCGCCATGAAGAAATGGCTGCTGGAAAAAAAACGGCGCGCGATCGTTGCGGGGATCCTTGTGGTGGCGATACCGCTCATCAGCCTTGCAGTGTTCGTGCATTATTCCGTTACCGCCGCCCTCGAGGAGAGGATCATAAAGGAGACCGGGTGGTTTGCCGTTATCGCCGCCCGTCAGATAGAGGAACGATTAAGAAGCACTATTACGTTAGGCGGCGTGTTTGTCACAAGACCGTATCTCCTGGCGGGTATTAAAAGCCGGGATTCACGAGAAATGTCCCTGCATCTTAAGATCCTCGTCGAGAACACGCCTTCACTGGACAGGGCATTTATAGCGTCTCCTAATGGGATTTTGTTGGCGGATTATCCCGTTGATCAAAAAGTCCATGGCGGGGACTTCTCCGACCGGGAATGGTACAAGGGAGTCAGTAGGAACTGGCGGCCTTATGTCTCGGAGTTCTATCGCAGGGCGGCACAACCGCAGAGATACCTATTTGCCATAGCGATACCGATGAAATCCGGAGAGCAAGTAATCGGAATCCTGGTGATGCAGCCGAAAGTGGATTGGTTGAAAGACATTCTCAGCGGCATCGAGATCGGCAGGGGCCATGTGTATGCGGTGGATAAAAAGGGCCACCTCATTTATCACCCAGGCTATGCCATGGATAAAATAATTGATTTCAGCGGCGTATCGATCGTGCAAAAAGTAATGAAGGGCCGGAACGGGATAGAGGAAATAATCGATCCGGTTGATAACGAGCCTGTATTTTCAGCCTATCACCCGGTAAAAGAGTGGGGTTGGGGCGTGGTGGTGGACAAACCAGTGGAGGTCGTTCTTGCGCCAGTGAGAAAAATAACGTTCTGGCTCGCCGCGGTTACGGGGCTCATACTACTCTTCGGAGGCTATGCCGCCTACCGGGCGGCGGACCTCCTCGTCGAAACGGAATTGCTTGCGATAAAACTTCAGGCAATGAATGAAGAACAGCAGACCATGAACGAGGAGCTTCTTTCGCAGCAGCATGAGATAGCTGAAGCGAACCAAAGGCTTGAGCAAGCGTCGCAGACCAAGTCGGATTTTCTCGCCAACATGAGCCATGAGCTCAGGACGCCTTTAAACGCGGTCATCGGGTTCTCGGAGATCCTGCAGGACGAGCTGTTCGGAAAGCTCAATGAAAAGCAGCAGGAGTATGTAAAGAACATTCTTGGCGGCGGAGAACACCTGCTCAATCTCATCGATGACATTCTCGACCTGGCGAAGGTTGAATCCGGCAAGATGGACCTCGATCTGTGCAAGGTTTCGGTCAAGGAGAGTTTGAATGCATCGATCATGATGCTGAAGGAAAAGGCGATGAAACACAGTATCAAACTTGGTTGTGAGCTGTCGTCGGAGGCCGACATCGAGATCGAGGCGGATGAACGTAAGTTGAAGCAGATCATGTTCAACCTGCTCTCCAATGCCGTGAAGTTCTCGCCGGATGGGAGCGCCGTGCGGGTGAATGCACGGCGAATTCGGAGTTCGGAGTACGGAGTTCAGCGAGAAGAAGAAAAAGCCGCCGAACGCCTATCGCTGCACGCCGAACGCGACGCCGATCTCATCGAGATCACCGTCGCCGACACCGGTATCGGCATCAAGCCCGAAGACATCCCAAAGCTGTTCAATGAATTCACCCAGCTTGAATCCGCGTATACCAAGCAGCATGAAGGCACCGGACTCGGGCTGGCGCTCACGAAAAGACTGGTCGAACTCCATGGCGGAAGGATATGGGTGGAAAGCGAGCCGGGAAAGGGCAGCACGTTCACCTTCACACTGCCGGTGAGGCAGGCCCGCATGCCGATACCCCTTGCAGCGGAAGATCGTCAAATAAAAAAGAAACCGGCATACGGGAAGCGCGCGCTCATTGTCGACGACGATCCAAAGACCCTCGGTCTCATGAAAGAGGCCTTGATGCTCGATGGCTACAGCGTGTTCACGGCAGCGGACGGAACGGCAGGCGCATTGACAGCGCGACAAGAGGCGCCGGATTTCATCGTACTTGATCTGCTGATGCCCGGGATGAGCGGTTTTGAAGCGGTGGATGCGTTGAGGTCCGACACGAAGACGGCGACCATCCCGATCATCGTTCTCACGGGCATGGACCTTTCGTCCGCTGACAGGAAGAGACTGAAGGGCAGGGTCCAATGCATCCTCGAAAAAGGAACTATCAGGAAAGATAAATTCGCCGCACTGGTAAGGAAAGCGATTGGCGGGTAAATCTTGAAGCGGAAGTCAGGAGACAGGAGTCAGAATACGGAAATACCAAATAGCAAATTACAAATAATATCCAAGTACCAAATTCTAATGTTCAAACTGACTTCAATTATGGTTATTGGCATTCGATATTTGTTTGAGATTTGAATATTGTGATTTATTTGAAATTTGGAATTTGATTATTGGATGTTGATTTACAAGAGGGGGTCATATGTCCAAGAAAATACTGGTCGTCGAAGACAATGGCAAGAACAGGATGCTGATCAAGGACATCCTGTTGTACCACGGGTATGAGGTGATCGAAGCTGAGAACGGAAAGATCGGGGTGGAACTGGCGAAACAGCACCTGCCCGACCTCATCTTAATGGACATCCAGATGCCGGTCATGGACGGGTTTACCGCGATAGTGCTGCTGAAAAACGACCCGGACACAAAGTCCATCAGGATGATAGCCCTGACCTCCTTTGCCATGAAAGGCGACAAGGAAAAGATCATGAGGGCAGGTTTTGACGATTATATCGCGAAGCCGATCGATACGAGGAAACTGCCGGAGATCGTGAAGAAATATGCTGGGAACGGGCTATAGTTGTCCCTTCTGTTGAAAATAGAGGTTGATCGAGATCTTCATCCGTTCGTGTGAGTCGGAGAGAGCCGCGGTATCCCTGAGAACGGAAATGAACACGCCATCATTAAACAAAAAGTTGGTCGTTCAGAGAAAGATGTTGCCCTACATTGTATTGTTCCTGTGCCTGTACGGGACGGTCTATGCATGGAATTTTTCCTCGGATTACCTGAAAAAGATAGCCGGGGAACGATTCGCCATGCGCGCGGATGAGATCACGGACCAGATCGTGAAAAGGATGCAATCCATCAGAACGGTTCTTCGCGGCGGGGTCGCCTTGTTCGCAGCGCAGGGAGAGGTCAGCCGCGAGCAATGGCGCATCTATGTGGAAACCCTCCGGCTCAAGGAAACTCATCCCGGGATACAGGGGTTCGGATTTTCCAGGGTCATACGACCCGCTGAATTGAAGTCGCATATCGCGCAAATCAGGGCCGAGGGATTTCCGAACTATACGGTACGCCCGGAAGGCAGGCGTGAGGTATATACCTCCATTATATATCTTGAGCCGTTTGATGGACGCAATCAGAGGGCTTTCGGATACGACATGTTCAGCGAGCCGGTGCGCCGCGCGGCAATGGAGATCGCGCGGGACGCCGACAGGACCACGCTGTCGGGCAAAGTGAAATTGATGCAGGAAACGGAGAAGGATGTTCAGTCGGGATTCCTTCTGTATGTTCCTGTTTACAGAAAGGACATGCCTGTCTCCACAGTGCAGGAGAGAAGGGCGGCACTGCTCGGATACGTATACAGTCCCTTCCGGATCAAGGACCTCATGGGCGGAATTATAGGCGGCAGCCTGCAGGATATCGACCTGGAGATATATGATGGGACGGACATATCGGAAAACAGGTTGATGTACGACAGCGATGAGGAAAGCACGGCGTATGAACTATCGAAGAACCACCAGCGACTGTTTACCGACAGAAGAGTCGTGGACCTCTACGGCCATCAGTGGACGCTCTGTTTTTCCTCGTTGCCCCCGTTTGAAGACCTGTATGAACGTCAGGTCCCGCTGGGGATCCTCCTGTCCGGCCTGGCGATAAGTCTTCTGCTGTTTTTCTTCATCCGGTCGTTGGAGTCTGCCCGGAAACATGCTTTGTTATTGGCCGATGAACGGGGATGGTTTGCAAGACAGCAGGAGGATGCGAACCGAGAACTTCAGCTAGTGAACAATGAACTGATCATGCGGAGACAGGAAGCGGAGTCGGCAAAGCGACAGGCAGACGACGCGAGCCAGGCCAAGTCGGAATTTCTCGCCAACATGAGCCATGAACTCAGGACGCCCATGAACTCCATCATCGGGTTCTCGGAGATCCTGCAGGATGAGCTGTTCGGGAAGATGAATGAAAAGCAGCGGGAATATGTAAGCAATATCTACGGCAGCGGCAAGCATCTGCTCGATCTTATCAACGATATTCTCGACCTGTCAAAGGTGGAGGCCGGCAAGATGGAGCTCGATCTGTGCAAGGTTTCTCTCAAGGAAGCCCTGAATGCATCACATGCAATGCTTAAGGAAAAGGCCATGAAACACGGGATCAGGCTAGATTGTGCGGTAGAGCCGGATGCCGACATCGAGATCGAGGCAGATGAACGGAAGTTCAAGCAGATCATGTTCAATCTGCTCTCCAATGCGGTGAAGTTCACGAAGGAGGGGGGCGCTGTGCGGGTCCACGCACGGAGAGTTCGGAGTGCGGACATACCCCCCTTAAGTCCCCCCTTGCCAAGGGGGGAGATGGGGGGTCTTGATCTCATCGAGATCAGCGTCGCCGATACCGGCATCGGCATCAAGCCCGAGGACCTGCCGAAGCTGTTCACTGAATTCACCCAGCTTGATTCAGCTTATACCAAGCAGCATGAAGGGACCGGGCTCGGGCTGGCATTGACCAAAAGGCTGGTCGAACTCCATGGTGGCAGGATAGGGGTTGAAAGTGAGATCGGGAAAGGGAGTACGTTCAGCTTTGTGATACCGGTGAAGCAGGGGAGTAGTTCGGAGCCGGGAGTTCTGGGTTCGGAGTGAGGGGGCTTTATCATAAGGGAGTGACTACGACGTGCTCCCTCTCCCCTCCGAGGGAGAGGGCTGGGATGAGGGGAATTTTCCGATGAAGATATGAAACAGCTCTTGTCCTGTTTGCGGAATTTGTCAGGGTTGGGACGATACAGGCGTATCAACCGATTTACGGTCAAGCTGTTGAGCTATACTTAAGTATATTCATGACCTTTATTGCGGGCATGTACATGAAAAAAAATACGTTTTCATCGGTCACGGGAGCGATCTCGTTCGGCGCGGGCGCACTGGTTCTTGTGGGATGGCTTTTTGACGTATCCGTTCTGAAGAGCCCGGGCTATAACCTTGTCTCCATGAAGGCCAACACAGCCATTGCCTTCATGCTTGCCGGCGCAGGGCTCATGCTTCTTGCAAATCCGGAAGGTCCCCGCGTCAGGGTTGGTATTGGCAGGTCTTTTGCCTTTATTGTTATGCTGATCGCGGGGCTGAACCTCTTGGAATATGTCTTCGGATGGTCTGCCGGAATCGACGAGCTTCTTTTCAAAGACGATCCCGGAGCATTCGGCACTGTCGCTCCCGGCCGTATGGCTCCGAACACGGCATTGAATTTCCTGTTGCTTGGTCTGGGGCTGCTGCTCATCGACGTTAAGCTGCGAAGCGAATTTCTCAGGCCCGCAGAACTGCTCGCCCTTCTGCCTCTGATCATAAGCCTCGTTTCCCTGACCGAATATTTCATCGGTCTGGAGGTTCTCTTCAGTTTTCAGAAATATACCCGCATGGCCCTGAATACGACACTGATCTTCGGTGTGCTATCGTCCGGGGTGCTTCTCTCCCGACCTGACCACGGGAGTGTCGGGGACCTCCGGCGGGGAATGATAACCGTAATCGAGCGGCGGATATACGCGGTATTCATTCTGTCCCTGTTCATCCTGATCATGATCGGGGCGGCGGCGTATTTCAGTGCGCATGAATCGATGGAGCGTTCACGGCTTGTAAACCGCGGTCAAGAGGTGCGAAGTGAGCTTGCCGGCCTTTTATCCGCTTTGCAGGACATAGAGACGGGTCAGAGAGGTTACATGATCTCGGGGGAGGCGCGGTTCCTTGCGCCATATAACTCTGCTCTGCCTGAGATCGAGTCTCACTTTCAGGCGCTTTCGGCCCTGATGAATGATCCGGACCAGAAGAAGCGCCATGACATGCTCGACCGCCTCATCCAGAAGCGGATAGGCCATGCGCAGCGCATTATTACATTGATAAAATCCGGCGGCAGGGGTCAGGCGGTCAGGATCATCAAAAGCGGCGAAGGCAAGAAGATCATGGACGATATTCGCTTGACCGTAAGCCTGATGGATTCCGAGGAAGTCCTGATCATCAAGGCGCGCAAGAAGGACGAACTCCGCAGCTCCGCGCGTCTGCAAAACGCCATTTTCGGAGGCATCGCCTTCGCGCTGCTGGTGAATGTGTGCGCCATCGTTGTGATACACCGGGATTTAAAAAGACGAAGACAGGCGGAGAAGGCCCTTCGCAAAAGCGAGGAAAACCTTGCGGTAACGCTCAGATCGATCGGGGACGGCGTGCTCGTCATCGACGTAGATCGGAAGGTCGTCCGTCTCAACCCCGTTGCCGAACAGCTCACCGGCTGGAAGGAGGCGGAGGCCCGGGGCCGCGGGGTCGAGGAGGTCTTCCGGATCATCAACGGAACGACCCGCATGGCGGCGGAAATTCCGGTCGAGGAAGTCCTTGCAACGGGGCTTGTCAAGGGACTGGCCAACCATAGCGTATTAATTTCAAGAGACGGGACCGAGCGGCCCATAGCCGACAGTGCCGCTCCGATCCACGGCCAGAGTGGCGGGCTTCTGGGGGTCGTGCTGGTATTCCGTGACGTGACAGCGGAGCGTGAAGCGGAAAAGAAGCTCAAGCAGTTCAACGAAGAGCTCGAAAAGCAGGTGCGCGAGCGGACAGCCGCGCTTCAGCAGGAAGAGAAAAAGTTCAGGACCCTTTTTGAATTGCTCCCGACAGGCGCATCGATCATGGATTCGTCGCGGCACATTGTCGATATCAATCACTCCCTTGAAAAAATACTGGGTATTACCAGGCAAGGTCTGTTGGAAGGCCGGTATCAACAGAGGACGTACCTGCGAAGCGACGGAACTCCCATGCCCCCGGCGGAATTCCCGAGCCAACGGGCGATGCAGGAGCAGAGGGAAATGCTGAATGTGGAGGTTGGCGTCGTGAAGGAGGACAATTCGATCGTCTGGACGATGACGAGCGCGGCCCCGCTTCCCGGCATCGGCGCCGTGGTCGTTACGTCGGACATCACCGAGCGCAAGCAGGCGGAAGATCTGCTGCGGAAACTGTCTGCGCGCTATCAGGCCATCCTCGCTGCCGTCCCGGACATCATCATGGAAACGGATGTGAACAAGGTCTACCGGTGGGCCAACCAGTCAGGCTGCGATTTCTTCGGAGACGACGTGCTCGGAAGAGAAGCGTCATTCTATTTTGAGGGTGATCAAGATACTTACGACAAGGTCCAGCCGCTTTTTAACGGATCTGAGATCACGATCTACGTTGAGTCATGGCAGCGGCGTAAAGATGGAGAGAAACGACTTCTTGGCTGGTGGAGCAGAGTATTAAAAGATGCGCAGGGAAGCGTGACCGGCGCATTGTCCACTGCGCGCGACATCACCGAACGCCGACGGATGGAAGATGAGTTGCGGTCAAGCGAGGAGAGGTATAAAAAACTTATTGATACCGCGACAAACTATATTTACTCCGTCAAAATGGAAAAAGGCAAGCCTGTATCAACAATGCACAGTCCAGGCTGTGTTTCCGCAACCGGATACACAGCGGAAGAGTATAAGGCCGATCCGTTCCTCTGGTACAGAATGATCCATAGGGAAGACCGGCAGTCTGTTACGGAAAGGATAAACGCGCTGCTTGCCGGCAAAGAACCGCAGGCCATTGAGCATCGGATCACTCACAAAAACGGCGCGATCAGATGGCTGAACGACACGCTTGTGCCACGGTATGTCGGGGGAAAGCTGGTCGCCTATGACGGCCTTGTTGTGGACATCACCGAACGAAAACGGCTTCAGGAGATGGAAGTTGCACGATTGGCCGCAGAATCAGCTAATAGGGCAAAGTCCGACTTTCTCGCCAACATGTCCCATGAGCTGAGGACGCCGATGAACTCGATCATTGGTTTCTCCGAGATACTGCAGGACGAGCTATTCGGAAAGCTCAACGAAAAGCAGCAGGAATATGTGAACAACATTCATGAAAGCGGCGATCACCTGCTCAGCCTCATCAACGACATTCTCGACCTGTCGAAGGTGGAAGCGGGCAAGATGGAACTGGAGCTTAGCAGGTATTTACTGAAGGACGAGCTAAACGCGTCGATCTCGATGCTGAAAGAGAAGGCGATGAAGCACGGGATCAAACTCGATTGTGAACTGTCGCCGGCTGCCGACATCGAGATCGAGGTGGATGATCGAAGGCTCAAGCAGATCATGTACAACCTGCTCTCGAATGCCGTGAAGTTTACGCCGGAGGGGGGAAGCGTGCATGTCCATGCACGGAGAGTTCGGAGTGCGGAGTTCGGCGTTGGGAGTGTTGGCCCCCACC
>CAKKRC010000030.1:0-25117 GCA_919902495.1 Nitrospiria bacterium | reverse complement strand
TGTTCACCCTCCCCTAACCCCACCCATCAAGGGAGGGGAATACCCACTACCCCGCGAGGGAGAGGGCAAGGGTGAGGGGGCGATAGCTTCCGAACTGGACGCTGACTTCATCGAAATCAGCGTCGCCGACACCGGCATCGGCATCAAGCCCGAAGACATCCCGAAGCTGTTCAATGAATTCACCCAGCTTGAATCCGCTTATACCAAGCAGCATGAAGGCACCGGGCTCGGGCTTGCTTTGACAAAGAGACTGGTTGAACTGCACAACGGGAGGATATGGGTTGAAAGTGAATTCGGCAAAGGCAGCAGGTTTACGTTTGTTATGCCGGTGAAACAGTCCTCCGAGGAGGCCGATGTATATGAATAAAAAGGCTCCTGATCGTATCCCTAAACCCGTGGATCGGCATGCGCTTATGAACGAGATACACAGAGTATCGGAGACCCGTCATGGGAAGGTTGATTGAGAGGCAGGGATCGGGAAACAGGAGTCAGAGGTCAAAATACAGGATCCAGACATGCCGCTGAATGGAGATTGTATGCTTAGAAAAATTCTCATCGTCGAAGACAACGAACAGAACAGGATCATGGTAAGGGACATCCTGCAATACCACGGCTACGAGGTCATCGAGGCGCATGACGGTGAAGAAGGCTTGAGCATGGCCAGACGGCATATGCCCGCTCTCGTCCTGATGGACATCCAAATGCCCGTCATGGACGGTTTGAGCGCAGGACAGGCGCTCAGGAACGATCCGGGGACAAGCGCGATAAAGCTGATCGCCCTTACCTCATTCGCCATGAAGGGCGACAGGGAAAAGATCATGCGGGCCGGGTTTGATGATTACATCGCGAAGCCGATCGATACGCGACGACTGCCGGAGATCGTGAAGAAATATGTTGGGAGTGGCATATGACAGTCCTTACGCTGAGGGAATAGGTTCGAGGAGCTCTCCTGGTGTGACCCGCAACAGCGGACATGGACGCTTCGGAATAGTCTGACATGAGCAGGAACATCGTTCTCCGGCAGAAACGATCGGGGTCAAGTTTCATGGGATGACGTCTTTTACTGCGACGTTGTCAAGGATGAGAGCAGGAACGATGAAACAGGTATTCAACACTGCAAAGCTGTACAGGAACGCCATACTCCTCGCGTTTGTCTGGTCGATTTTGATCGCCGCCTCCCTCTGCTGGTCTATCTATCAGGACCGCCGGCAGGTGGCTGAAGTGGCATTGAAAGAGGTGCGGACGATCTTTGATAAGGACCGGGCCTTCCGGTTATGGGCGACCAAACACGGCGGTGTTTATGTGCCGGTAACAGATGAGACGCTGCCGAACCCCTATCTCAGCCACGTCCCGGAACGGGACATACGGCTACCTTCCGGCAAGCGGCTCACCCTGATGAATCCCGCATACATGCTGAAGGAGGTGATGCGCGACTATTCCGGACTCTACGGCACCAAGGGACATATTACCAGTCTGAACGCGCTGAATACCGCGAATGCTCCCGACGAGTGGGAACGGAAGGCGCTCTTGGCCTTTGAGCAAGGCGTTGAGGAAATGACCGAATTCACCGTACTGGATGGTAAACCGGTTCTCCGCTTCATGCAGCCGTTAATCACGCAAAAAGGGTGTCTGAAATGCCACGGCCATCAGGGATATAAGGAGGGAGATGTCCGTGGAGGTGTCGGGGTTGCACTTTCGCTGTCCCCGTATCTGGACATGGAGCGGACGAGGACCGGTCCATCGATGCTGTCCCACGGGATCCTGTGGCTGACCGGGCTGACTGGTATCGGGATTGTTTCCCGCCGCGGCAGGGCGGCGGTCATGGAGCGAATGAGGGCGGATGAAGAAGTCCGGAGGCTCAATGCGGAGCTTGAGCAAAAGGTCAAGGATCGCACCGCGCAGATTGACCACGCCAACCTTGATCTCCAGTCAGTTAACCGGCGGCTTCAGACGCAGCGGGAGGAACTCAGCGAGGCGAACGCCATGCTCGCCCATGGGATCAACGAGCGAAAAAAGGCGGAAGAGTTGTATCACATGCTGCTGGATACTACAGACCAGGGTATCTACGGCATTGATGAAGAAGGGCTCTGCACCTTTATCAATAAGGCCGCCGGGCATATGCTTGGCTATCAGATCGAGGAAGCTATCGGCAGGAATATGCATACACTCCTTCATCATACCCGCAAGGACGGCACGCGCTATCCGATCGAAGAATGCCCGATCTATAACGCTTTCCTGTCGGGCAAAGGGGTTCGGGTGGACAATGAAGTACTCTGGCGGAAGGATGAGACGGTAATTCCCGTTGAATATTCATCGTATCCAATCTCGGACGCCGGTGGCATCCGCGGCGCCGTAGTCACCTTCACGGATATCAGCGAACGTAAGAAGGCGGATGATGCTCTTAACAAGGCATATCAGCAGGCGGAAGACGCGAACAGGGCGAAGTCCGATTTTCTCGCCAATATGTCCCACGAGCTCAGGACTCCCTTGAACTCCGTCATCGGTTTCTCCGAGATACTGCAGGATGGCATGTTCGGGAAGCTCACCGAAAAACAGCGGGAATACGTGAACAATATTCATGGAAGCGGCAAGCACCTGCTCGGCCTGATCAACGACATCCTCGACCTGTCGAAAGTGGAAGCGGGCAAGATGGAACTGGAGTTTAGCAGTATTACAGTCAGAGGAAGTCTGAATGCTTCTGTCGTGATGCTGAAGGAAAAGGCGATGAAACGCGGGATCAAACTCACTTGTGATCTGTCGCCGGATGCCGACATCGAGATCGAGGCGGACGAACGAAAGCTGAAGCAGATCATGTACAACCTGCTCTCAAATGCCGTGAAGTTCACGCCGGAGGGGGGGAGCGTGCGGGTTACCGCACGGAAGGCGGAAGTTGAGAAGGTGGGAAGCTGGGAAGGTGAGAAAAAGCCGACAGACCTCCTACCTTCTTACCTTCCTACCTTCCTAACTTCGGACGCTGATCTCATCGAGATCAGCGTCGCCGACACCGGCATCGGCATCAAGCTAGAGGATATGCCGAAGTTGTTCAATGAATTCACCCAGCTTGAATCAGCATATACCAAGAATCATGAAGGCACCGGACTCGGTCTTGCGCTCACGAAGCGGCTGGTCGAGCTGCATGGCGGCAGGATTTGGGTGGAAAGTGAATATGGAAAGGGGTGCAGGTTCAATTTTCTTCTGCCGGTGAAAGCAGCGCCGCAGTCTCCCGTGCTGCCTGTTCAGGCCGACATGCAATCGCTGCAATGGGACCATTTTATAAGACATGTTGAACGATTCATGTCGTTCCACAAGAGAAAGAATGCGCAATTTGGATTGGTACGCATCAAGATTGATGAGAAGCGCAACGTCGCTGACCACGCAGAGATCTCCCGCGTCATCAAGGAAACGATCCGCCATCATGAAATATACGCGCGCGATGAGCGTGACAACACCTACTGCATCATCTTCCTTGCCCTCGAAAGGCCTGGCGTGCAAAATGCGATACAAAGGTTCAATGAGGCCTTCCGGAAGAGTGATCACATCGCCGAATTCGCAATAGCGATGTATCCTGATGACGGGAACAGTATGGAGGAGCTTATCAAGGCAGTGGGCGCCGCTCGATGAAAAAGCGTCGTGGTGACCGGGGGCCTCTGGTCGACCTGAACTCGGCGGCGGAAAATGCGATCGGCGCAAGGCATCATCGGCGGGTCTAATGAATATATTGCCAAGCCGATCGATACGCGGCAGCTGCCGGAAGTGATAAAAAAGCACCTGGAGTAAACGCGGTGATGAAGGCGGAGGCAAAAGCTATGAGTGCGAAAATACTGGTCGCGGACGATTCCAGGCAAAACAGGGCGTTGCTGAGGGACGTGCTCACGCATTACGGATACGAGGTCATTGAAGCGCAGGACGGCGCAGAAGCCGTGAGATTGACGAAAGAGCGCATGCCCGCGCTGGTCCTGATGGACGTGCAGATGCCCGTGATGGACGGTATAGAGGCGATGAAGCTGCTCAAGGCCGATCCGAAGACGAGGAATATCAAGATCATATCGCTCTCCGCGTTCGCCGTGGATATGGACACCGAACAATTTCGTAACTCAGGCTTCGATGATTATATCTCCAAACCGATCGATATCCGAAAGCTTCCGGCGTTGATACAGAAGTACCTGGGAGAAGCGGCCGTGCAACCCCCTCCTTTTTAAAGGAGGACCAAAAAGAAATATCGGAGGACCGACATGAAGACACAGAAAGTCGTTATTATCGCTGCAATAATGGCCATGCCTGTTACTGCGTTTCTTTCTCATGCAGGGGCGGAGCCTAATAAAATGATCTTGGCTGGAGCAGGAAGCAATCTGGCGATCACCCGCATTCTTGCGGATGCCTTTATAAAAAAATATCCGGACATATCCATCCAGATCCCAGAGAGCATCGGGTCCTCCGGAGGGATCAGTGCGGTATCGGAAGGTGCGATCACCGTCGGCCTATCATCACGGCCGTTCAGAGAGAATGAAAAGCAGTTGGGGCTTGAGCTCGCGCCGTATGCCCGCACGATCATAATCATGGGAGCCCATCCCGGCGTTCCTGATGACAATATTACCTATGAAGAAATTATTCAGATATACAGAGGCAAAAAGACCACGTGGAAAAATGGAAAGGACATCATTGTGCTTACCCGGAATGAAGGGGAGAGCACGATCGATGTCATGAAGCAGCTCATCCCCGGATTCAGGGAGGCGCATGTTGAAAGCCTCCAGGCAAGACGCTGGATCACTGCATTTACGGATCAGGACATGAACAAAAAGCTGACAACAATGCCTGATTCCGTCGGGATGTCCGATTACGGGACCATTGCATCAGAGCATCTGGCGATCAAGATGCTGAAGGTCGACGGAATTGCTCCAACCGCCGAGAACGTGCTGAAAGGCAGGTATGCCTTGTTCAAGACCCTGTACTTTGTTTTCAGGAGAGACAATATCCAGCCGGAAGCAAAGGCCTTTATTGACTTTGTCAGGTCAACGGAAGGGCGGAAGATACTGAAGGCAAACGGGTATCTCCTTGCGGAAAAGAAATGAGATTCCAGGAAGCAAACTTAAGTCTCAGCGGTTATCTTGCCAAACGGCTGCTGCCGAGTACGCTGGCGATTGCACTGATCATCAGCTTCGTCTTTCCGGCGACCTATTATACTATCGCTTCCAGGGCGGCCGAGCGGACCGCGACGATCTATGCACAGGAATTCTCGGAGAAGATCTATGAATTCATGATTACTTCTCCGGCGCTCTGGAAATACCAGGCACAGAAGTATATGCAGACTGTTTATGAATTTACACGCTATAAGGATGTGACGGACATCCATATATTAGATGAAAAAGGCCGAAGGATAACATGTTATATATCAGATGAAGGGGAGCATACCGAAAAACAGCATTTCAGCAACTTAAATGGAACATCCCACATTGTCTTTAACAACAGTACTGTCAGGACCGTTGCCGTGTATGTCTCCAGAACTTCGATTTTTCGGGCGACCTTCCTGATCTTTCTCTTTTCTCTGGCCCTTGGCTCCGGACTCGCCAGTTATGCCTATGTCTTTCCGGTCAGGGTTGTTAAACGGGCGGAATCGGCGATCCGGGAAAGCGAGGAAAAATACCGGAACAATCATGAACAGGCCAGGGATATCATATTTACTATCAGCAGGGATACACATTTTATATCCTTGAACCCTGCTTTTGACAAGATCACCGGCTGGTCGAAAGAGGAGTGGCTGGGCAGATCATTTGCGCATCTTCTCCATCCCGACGATCTGCCCAAAGCCATGGTCCTGCTGCAAAGCACGTTGCGGGGCGAGGCAGTAGATGTGTTCGAGCTGCGAGTTCTCAAAAGATCAGGCGAATATTTCGTCGGCGAATTTACGGTTTCCCCGGTAACGCAGGGGGGCGCCGTGCTCGCCCTTGGCCATGTTCGGGACGCGAGCGAGCGACACAACATGGAACGAGAGCTGAGGGAACGCACCGCCCAGATCGAGGCCGTGAACCGGGAACTGGAGTCCTTCGCCTACGTCGTATCCCACGACCTGAAGGCCCCTTTGCGGGCGATCACCTCGCTTTCGAGCTGGCTCGCTACGGATTACGCGGACAAACTGGATGAGCAGGGACGGGAGACCCTGGGCCTGCTCGTCCAGCGGGCGAAGCGCATGAACAGCCTGATCGACGGCATCCTGCAGTATTCACGCGTCGGCAGGACCAGGGAAGAGATGCAACTCGTGGACCTGGACACGGTGGTGAAGGACGTGATCGACCTTGTGGCACCGCCCGAACGGGTCGCGGTGACGATCGAGACGAAACTGCCGACGCTCTTGTGCGAGAAGAACCGCATCCATCAGGTCTTCCAGAACCTGATCAGCAATGCGGTGAAGCATCTGGACAAGCCGGAGGGAATCATCAGAATCGGCTGTGTAGATAGTTCGGAGTTGGGAGACACCCCCCTTAGTCCCCCCTTATCAAGGGGGGAATTAAAGGGGGATGAAGAGTTCCACACCTTCTACGTCTCCGACAACGGACCGGGCATCGAGGAGCAGTATTTCGACAAGATCTTCCAGATGTTCCAGACGCTCAAGCCCAGGGACGAGGTGGAGAACACAGGCGTGGGCCTTACGATCGTGAAGAAGATCGTGGAGATGTACGGAGGGAAGATATGGGTGGAATCGAAGCTCGGCGAAGGGAGTACGTTCCGGTTCACCATGCCGAGGACGGAAATCGGAGTGAAAATAACAAATAACAAATAGCAAATTGCAAATGAATTCCAAGCGTCAAATTCAAATGTCCGAAACGTTTGGAATTTTGATCATTGGCATTTGGTGTTTATTTGAGATTTGATTATTGGGATTGCTGTTTGGCGCTTATTTCTGACCTGGAGGGAGACGTTCATGCCTGAGAAAAAGATCAAATTACTTCTGGTCGAGGATGATCGCGTGGACCAGATGGCGTTTGAGCGCGCCGTGGACAGCGGGGACCTGCCCTACGACTACGCCATTGCCGGCTCGGTTGCGGCGGCCCGGGAGACGCTGCGGACGGGCCGGTTCGACATGATCATTCTCGACCTCCTGCTCGGCGACGGCACGGCCTTCGACCTTGTCCCGGACATCAAGGACACGCCCTTCATTATCGCCACCGGAAGCGGAGACGAGAAAAAGGCCGTGGAGGCCATGCGGTCCGGCGCCTGGGACTACCTTATCAAGGACCCGCAGCGCAGCTACCTGAAGGTCCTGCCCGCGACCGTCGAGAGCGCGGTCAGGCGTTTCCGCGCTGAGCAAAAGGCCCTGGAAAAGGACCTCTATGTGCGCGCGATCATCGAACGGGTGTCCGACGCGATCATCACCGTCGATGAGAAGAACCGCGTCGAGTCCTTCAATCCGGCGGCTGAACGGATCTTCGGGTTTGCGGCAGCCGAGGTGGCGGGAAAGGACATCACCCCGATGGTCCCCGCCCTCGGCACGGGGGAGACGCTGCCTGTCCGGGAGGACCTGCTGGCAGGCAGGCGGCGGGAGGTGCTCGGGATCAGGAGGGACGGGAGCGCGTTCCCGGCCGAGTGCTCCGTCTCCGATATGTGGCTCGACGGCCGCGTCCGTCTCATCGTATCGGTCAAGGACATCACGGACCAGAAAGAGCTCGAAAAGGTGCTGCGCGAGCAGGCGGTCCTTGACGGGCTCACGGGATTGTACAACAAGCGGGCGCTGGTCGGCATCCTCAACGACGAGGTGGGCCGCAGCAGACGGTACCACCGGACCTTCACCATCATCCTGCTGGACATCGATCATTTCAAGAACGTGAACGACACTTATGGACATCCCGCCGGAGACGAGGTCCTGAAGGGCGTGGCGAGCCTGATCAATGCCGGCGTACGTTCCCAGGACAAGACCGCCCGGTACGGGGGCGAGGAGTTTGCCGTCATCCTTCCCGAGACGGACGGGGCCGGAGGGCTGGTGGTCGCGGAGCGGCTCCGGCGGAACATCGCGGCCCATCCGTTCAAGGTCCAGGACCATCGCGGCAGCGAAACGGACATCAGCGTCACGATGAGCCTCGGCGTCGCGTTGTTCCCGCAGGACGGCGACGCTTCGGAGGCGCTCATCTCCGCGGCCGACCGCGCGCTGTACGAGGCGAAGAACACGGGGCGGAATTGCGTCAAAAGTGCCGGGGTATAACAACATGAAGCCGAAGAAGACCATTCTGCTCGTGGAGGATGACTCCGTGGACGCTATGACGGTCAGGCGGGCGCTCAAGGAGGTCAATGTCACCAACCCAATAGCAATCGCGGGCAACGGGGAAGAGGCCCTGGAATATTTGCGGAACAGCGCGAACGAAAAGCCCTGCATCATCCTGCTGGACCTCAACATGCCGAAGATGAACGGCATCGAGTTCCTGAGGGTCGCGAAGCAGGACACCGGGCTCAAAACGATACCCGTCGTGGTGCTCACCACGTCCCGGGGGGAGCGGGAGAAGGTGGAGAGCTTCAACCTCGGCGTAGCCGGGTACATGATCAAGCCCGTGGATTACCAGCAGTTTGTCGAGATGATGCGTACGATCGACCTGTACTGGACTATCAGCGAGCTGCCGGAGTGAAGCAAGTGCGGAGTGGCGAGTGCGGAGTGCGGAGAGGAACCGATAGTTCGGAGTCGTGAGTTCGGAGTGGAAAAATACGAGGAATGAGGAGTGATATTCTTATGACTGAAGATAATCGCATAAAGCTTCTCCTCGTAGAGGACGACCGGGTGGACCGGATGGCCTTTGAGCGGTTCGTTGCGGGGGAGCGATTTCCCTACGATTGCACGATCGCGGGCTCGGTTTCGGAGGCGGCAGAGGCGCTTGGCTCGGAGACGTTCGACGTCGCGATCGTCGATTACCGCCTGGGCGACGGGACAGCGTTCGACCTTTTCGGCCCGCTCGGGGAGGTCCCCTTTATTGTCGTGACCGGAAGCGGCGAAGAAGAGATCGCCGTCAGGGCGATGAAATCGGGGGCCTTCGACTACCTCGTGAAGGACGCGGACCGCGCATATCTCTCGGTCCTGCCGAAGACCGTCGAGAATGCCATCAGGCGCAGCCGGATGGACAAGGCGTTGAGGGAAAGCGAGGAGAAATTCCGGGTCCTTGCGGAAAAATCGCCGAACATGATCTTCATCAACAAACGAGGGCGGGTCGTATACGCCAATGAGAAGTGTGTAGAGGTCATGGGATATACAAGAGAGGAATTTCTCTCTCCTGAATTTAACTTCCTGACGCTTATTGCGCCTGAATCGATGGAATTGGTCAGAAATGCTTTCGGCCGTCAGATGAAGGGCGAAGACGTTCCTCCCTTTGAATATGCGATCGTAACGAAGCAAGGAGCAAGGCTTGAGGTGATCATAACCTCAAAATTAATAGATATCGGAGGAGAGACGGCAATTCTCGGGATCATAACCGACATCACCGAACGAAAGCAGGCTGAAGATGCGCTGAAACAGAGCGAAGAACGCACCCGGGCTATCATGAATACCGCGAACGATGCAATAATTTGCATACAGCCTGATGATATTATCTATCTTTGGAATAAAAAAGCGGAAGAGATGTTCGGCTATCCCGCTTCAGAAGCGGTAGGCAAGGGCGCCCGTCAATTGCTGGTCCCCGAGAAATATCGTGAGAGTATGGCCCAGGGGCTGAAGACATTTCTGCGGACAGGCGAAGGCCCTGTTATCGGCAAGACAGTCGAACTCACAGCCCTGAATAAGGCAGGCGCTGAATTCCCTGTTGAATTCTCCCTCTCAGGGATGAAAATACGAGAGCAGTGGCATGCGACAGCTATCATCAGAGACATCACCAGGCGCAAGCAGGCCGAGACGGAGATTCAGCATAATCATGACATCCAGACCGCGACAAACTATCTTCTTTCCCTCTCGCTTGAAGATGTCTCGCTTGAAAACATACTGGAAAGGGCGCTTGAAAATATATTATCTGTTTCGTGGCTCGTTTTGCAGAGAAGGGGGGGTATCTTCCTCGTCGATGATGATTCGGGCGAACTGGTGATGAAGGTCAACAACGGCCTGAGCGAAAGAATACAAAAGATATGTTCACGGGTCCCCTTTGGCAGATGTCTCTGCGGCCGGGCAGCGGCGACTTCCAAACTGCAATTTGCCGCCCGCATTGACGAGCGGCATGAAGTAAACTATGAAGGCATCATTCCGCATGGTCATTACTGCATCCCAATCCTCTTTGCCGGGAAGACGCTCGGGGTGCTCAATCTGTATTTACAGGAAGGGCATCCGCGCATTCAAAAAGAAGAAGAGTTCTTGACAGCGATTGCAAATACTCTGGCTGGTATTATTGTGCGCAAGCAGGGTGAAGAGACAATACGACAGTATCAGCATCATTTGGAAGAGCTTGTGCGGGAGAGGACCAGAGCGTTGGAAACAGAGGTCGCCCAGCATAAACTGGCGGGGGAAGAGATCAGGAAACTGAATGATGATCTAAATCAGCATATCGCTGAACTTGAGGAGGCCAGGATACTGGCGGACGCGGGCATCAAGGCCCGGGGCGCTTTTCTGGCCAATATCTCGCATGAGCTGATAACGCCGCTCAATTCCATAATCGGGTTCTCGCAGATCCTGCTCGACGGCCTCGGCGGACCGATGAACGAACAGCAGAAAGATTATGCGGCCTCGATCCTGCAAGGCGGAAACCGGCTCCATGAGACCCTCAAGGAGATCGTCCAGTTTGCCGGGCTGGAATCGGGCGAGATGCAGCTCCATGCGGACCGGTTCCTCCTCAAGGACCTCCTGAAATCCTCGCTCCTGGCGTTCAACGAGAAGGCGGCTGTGCAGGGTGTGAACCTTTCGCTGGAGACCGGATTGCCGCCGGAGACCGAGATCGAGGCGGACCGTGTAAAACTACATCAGGCACTGTTCAACCTCCTCGATAACGCCGTTAAGTTCACGCCGGCGGGGGGCAATGTGCGGGTATCCGCACGCCTGAGTGCGGAATTCCCGATAGACTCGGGACAGGTCTCCATGCGGAATGCGGAATTAAAAGAAGCTAATCACTCCGAACTCCACACTCCGAACTCCGCACTTCACGGAAACTTCATCGAAGTTTCCGTGTCTGACACCGGCATCGGGATCAAAGAGGAGGATATGTCGAGGCTCTTCCAAACGTTCCAGCAGCTTGAATCGCCATATACCAAACAATACAAGGGGACCGGGCTCGGCCTGATGCTGGCGAAAAAGATCGTTGAGCTTCACGGTGGGAGAATATGGGTCGAAAGCGTTATCGGAAAGGGGAGCACGTTTACGTTCGCGATACCGGTGGGGCAGGGGGAAAGTTCGGAGTCATGAGTCAGTGGCAGGGGAGGTATCATGGATGCCGAAAAAATGCGGGTGCTGTGTGTAGACGATGAGGTCGCGAATTATGAATTGCTTAAAGCGATACTCGCGCCGCAGGGGTTTGACGTCGAGACCGCTACGGGCGGCGCCGAAGCGCTTGAGCGGATCGCGGTCAAGAGCTTCGATCTCGTGCTCCTGGATGTCATGATGCCGGAGCCTGACGGCATCGAGGTGTGCCGGAGGATCAAGGAAAACATCGGCACCTGTAACATTCCGGTCGTCATGATCACAGCGCTGCGTTCCCGGAAAGACATGGTCCAGTGCCTTCAGGCCGGGGCCGACGAATTCCTTTCCAAGCCTGTTGACAGCCATGAGCTTGTTTTGCGGTGTCGGAACCTGGCGAAGATGAAACGCTACGGAGACGAAGTCCGCCGCAAGAACGAAGAAATGAAGGCCGTGCAGAAGATGCGGGAAGAGCTCAGTGAGATGATCGTCCATGATCTCAAAAATCCGCTGGCGAACGTTCTGAGCAATATAGATCTCGTTATCACGGACTCCGGCAGCCTGAGCGAGCGAGTGCTCCGCAGCCTGAGGCAGGCCGAGCAGGGAGCGACCGCGCTGCTGACCATGATCACGAACCTTCTGGACATCAGCAAAATGGAAGAGGGCCTGCTGCGTTTGGAACGCAGGGCGGTGAGCATGGAAAGACTTGTCCGGAGCGTCGAGGCCGCCTTCTCCTCCCAGGCCGCGCGTTATGGGAAAAAGCTTCTGGTGGACGTCCCCATGGACGTCGTGGTGGAGGCGGACCAGGACCTTCTGGACCGGGTCATTCAGAACCTTGTTGCAAACGCCTTGAAGCATGTGAAGCAGGGAGAGGGAGAGGTCGCGCTTTCGGTCAGGACAGCCGACGGAAAGGCGCTGGTCGCCGTGTCGGACAATGGTGAAGGCATACCCGCGGAATATCGTGAGAAAATATTTGAAAAGTACGCAAGAGTGGAAGGCAGAAAGCTCGGCCTCTCAACCGACCGCGGCCTGGGACTGACCTTCTGTAAACTTGCAGTGGAGGCCCACGGCGGCTTTATCCTGGTGGATAGCGCCGTTGGGAAAGGAAGTACGTTTACGCTCGCGATACCGCAGGGTCGGATTACAGCAATCAACGGATAGACTTCGCGCCGGATAAGGATAAATTAATGATCATCGCAAAATCCATCATTCTCTGTGTCGATGATGAGCCCTCGAATCTGAAGATACTTGAGGCTGTCCTTGTACCACGAGGGTACGAGGTGTTGTTGGCGGAAAGCGGCAAGGCAGCGCTGGAAATTATCAGTAAACAGAAGATCGACCTCATCCTCCTTGACGTGATGATGCCGGGCATGAGCGGTTATGACGTTTGCAGGCGGATCAAAGGCGACGAGCGCTGTCAAAACATCCCTGTCGTCATGGTGACGGCATTGACGTCGAAGGAGGAGCGCATCAAGAGCATTGAGGCCGGCGCCGAGGATTTCATCAGCAAGCCCTTCGACCACACGGAGCTTCTCACGCGGATCAAGATGCTGCTCAGAATGAAGGACCTCCATGACAGCCTCGATTCCGCCTATGCCAAGATCTCGGACCTGACCGGCTTCGGGGCCAGAATGGCGATGTCGTTCGACCCGCTGAATTTCAATTTCATCTCCTCCTTCGACAACATCGCAAACCACATCATCCGGAAGACCGCAGATATAGTGGACAAACCGCAGATGGTAGTCGTCGGATATATAGATGAAAAGAACAACTGGCAATGGTATCAATTTGAATCAATCACTTCCCATCTCAAGCGGACCTGGCTGAAACTGGACCTGCACAACGATCTTGGACTGACAAATCAGGACAATCCGGGGGACAACAGGGTCTGCCATTACAATGAAGCGGACCTTGAGGGATCAAGGCTTCGGGTGTTCGCTCAGACGATGGCGTCCCAGGAGATCAAGGTGTCGAACGTAGTGGGATTTGTGAGTAATGTATTTTGCGTTCTGGCGCTGAATTATAGCAAAAAAGTTTCCCAATATGACGCGCAGGTGCTGAACAGCATAGCGGTGCAGAGCCTTTTTTTGAAATCCCTCTCGTCCCAGGTAAAGGAAACAGAGAATGCCTTCGATTATCTCGTCCATGCCATGGCGCGGGCTGCAGAGGCAAACGACGAGGACACAGGGAACCACATCCTGAGGGTTGGGGAGTATTGCGCGCTTGTGGCGAAAGAACTCGGCATGTCGGAGCAATTCATCGGGATCATTCGTATTCAGGCCACGCTGCATGATGTGGGGAAGATGCATGTTCATCCGGACATCCTGAAAAAGCCGGGGAAGCTGACGACTGAGGAATATGAGGAGATAAAGAAACATACCCTTGTCGGGGCGACGATCCTGGGGGACCATGTGCGCTTGACCCTGGCGAAAAAAGCGTGCCTTTCGCACCACGAGCGATGGGATGGCGGAGGTTATCCGCATGGCTTGAAAGGGGAGCAGATACCGCTGGAAGGAAGGATCCTGAACATCGCGGACCAGTATGATGCCCTGCGAAATGCACGGGTATATAAACCCGCTTTCGATCATAAAAAGACCTATAGTATTATCACCGAAGGCGATGGCAGGACCTTGCCCCATCATTTCGATCCGCAGGTGCTTTGGGCGTTCAAGGAGACGGCCTCTCAATTCGAGGAGGTCTATGAGAGGATGAAGGGGTGAAGTAAGACAGTGGACAGAGGAGAGCAACAAGAGATCCCGCGCCTTCCCCCAGACCCCTTCGTTCGATCACCTCATCTGAAAACAAAAAGGACTGACCGGTTGGTCAACCCTTTTGTTATTTCTTGGTGGAGCTGAGGGAGAATCTCACGCGCTTCGCTTCGATAGATATATCTTTGTCCGCGAGCCCCTCTCCCTTCTGGGGAGAGGGACCGGGTGAGGGCAGGGGCCAGCCCCCTCGTGCACTCCCCCGAAGCAAGGGGAAGCCTCTTCCCCATACCCCTTGGTTCGCTCCCCCCTCAAATAAAATAAAAAAGGCCGGTCAATGATGACCAGCCTTTTGTTATTTCTTGGTGGAGCTGAGGGAGAATCTCACTCGCTCGCATGCTCGCTCCACGAAGGGGCCAGCCCCCTCGTGAACTCCCCCGAAACATGAGGGAAATCCTTTCCCTCAAACTCCCTTGGTTCGATCCCCCGCAGCAGAAAAAAATAAGGGCTGACCGATTGGTCAACCCTTTTCTTTTTCTTGGTGGAGCTGAGGGGGATCGAACCCCTGACCCCAAGACTGCCAGGGTAAACTCTGAAATCCGCATTCGTTCCCCGCCCTTCCCTTTATTTTCTTTTTCATACCCTTAACATGCGGAGTGGAGCAGGGGTTTTCCGTATTTTACCGCCTGTTCCCGCCCTCTACTGCACAATCACTGCACAATGGAACAATTGGGCTCGGGCGATCGTCGCCATGTCAATTCATGAAATCAGATCCGTGACGCCTCACCCGGAGGGTGAAATTGAAAACAATGAGGAAGATGGTCGAGCACAAGCCTCCACCTATACCTTCGGGGGATAATCAAAGCCTCATCATCGATCACACGAATAAGTTCACCGTCGTCGAGAACTGGCTGTTCGATCGCGGCGATCTCGGTGCAGGCGACAAGCTCATTTACATCGTTCTCAAGTCCTGGGCCAACTGCGAACGCATCTGGCCGTCTCATAAAACGATAGCCAGGAAAGCATCCGTATCTGTTGCCACCGTCAAGCGCACGCTTACTTGCCTCATGGCAAAAAGGCTCTTAGTGGTCGAATCAGGGAAGGGGAACGGTGGCTGTAATGTCTATCACCTGTGCGGACCTGGCGGTGAGAAGGGCATCCCAAGGGGGGTAGCTCACCGGGAGCTACCCCCCTTGGCTCATCCTGAGCTACCCGGTAGCTCACAGAGAGCTACTTCAAATACAAGTATAAAAAGACAAGATACAACAACTACGGTCGTCGTTTTTGATAATATTAAACATCTTGTTAGAGGCACTCCTTTTCAAAGGGCCGATGAACAGTCGTTGAGGAGGTTCACTGCGAAATACGGATGCAATAACGTCTTCGATTCGCTCGATATGCTAATAGCGACATACAGGCAGACCGAAAAGCCGATCAATAACCCTGTTGCGATTCTGGCCAGCGGGCTCTCGAAAGGAGTCATTCCGCCGCTTGGCTACGTGCCGTATCACGTACGCGCTGAAAACGAGCGAAAGGCAAAAGAAGCGGCGGAGCTGAGGCAAAGAGCTGATGCGGCAAAAAGAAAGGCTGAAGAGGAGGCATTTAACGAAAAGATTGAGCGATTCGACGCACTCCCGAATCCAGAGCAGGAGAAGTGGTTGCAGCGGGCGTTTGCTGAATTGTCGCCAGTGCTGAGGGGATCTAAGAAAGCCATCAGGTGCATGGCGATTGAACTGTGCAGCAGGGGACTTTGAGATATGAAGAGTAAAGCTCATGAAGGTAATGGTTATGAATAAAATCATGGTCATATCAATATCGCAAAGCACGCGGAGGAGCAAAAGGCGTTTCGGCAGCCAAAGAGTTTATAAAATAAATAGAAGAAATTGAGAAAACATCTTGACAGCAATAATCAGGGATGGTAATATCATGCCTGTTGAAAATGGAAATCAATATCAATCATGAATAAAACAGCCGGCCTTCAATTGTCTGAATACCTTGCAACTCAGGGGCTCAGGTCCACGAGTCAGCGGGATGCAATACTTAAGGCATTCATTGAAGTCGGAAAGCATCTGAGTGCGGAAGAACTGTTCGCCCGCGTAAGGAAAACACACCCAAGTATTGGATATGCAACAATATATCGCACCTTAAAGCTACTGGCAAAAGCCGGGCTTGCCGAGGAACGCAGGTTTGAAGATGGTTTCACCCGCTTTGAATATAAGAAACCAAACGCTCACCACGACCACCTGATCTGCACCGGTTGTGGTTCAATCATCGAATTCGAGAATGAGGGCATTGAAGCGCTGCAGCAGGATGTGGCCAGTAAAAATGGATTCAAAGTTCAAAGCCATAAACTGGAGCTCTATGGACTGTGCGCAGGGTGCCAGCAGAAATTGTGAACTACTCAGAAGGGCAGGGATTTCGGGCGCGAGATAGAAAAAGACCGCGTTCCGCAGTATGATTCTAGCACGCAGAAAAGGGCCGCTGAGCAGAAACGCGGCCCTTTTATTAGCTCTCTTAATGAAAATGAAAATCATTATCTGCATAAGTGATAACGGCTGGAATTTCTACAATGGAGAGAAAAAACTAGCAAAATTCATATCTTAATATATTGACTCAGCAGTATAGACATATAAATGAAAGGGAGGAGAAGTAAATGAACGGAACGGTTCGGACAGCGGTTTTGTTAATCGGGTTAATGATGTCGCCCTTGGCAGCGGGAAGGGCTTTCGCCGGCCATCCGCTTATTACTGACGATACGGGAACGCAGGGCAAGGGAAAAACACAACTTGAATTTATTGGTGAGTACGGGATTGAGAAAGAAAACGGAATCACAGAGAAAGGTTTGGAAGTACCGACCACTCCTTTTCTGTCCTACGGACTAAGCGACACTATGGACCTCGTGTTCGGCCTTCCTTATGTCTCTGTAAGGGTTGAAGACGCGGGAACCACCACGGCAGTGCGGGGGGCCACAGATATGTCCATTGAACTTAAAGCGCGCGTCTATGAAAAGGACGGATGGAGCTTCGCCGTGAAGCCTGGAGTAAGTCTTCCGACCGGAAACGAGGAAAAAGGGCTCGGAAACGGCAAAACGTCGTACAGCGCGTTCCTTATTGCAACCAAAAAAGTGGAGCCTTGGGCGTTCCATATGAATGTCGGTTACATGCGCAATGAATATAAACTCCAGGCTGACGAAAACGCCAACAGACAGGACATCTGGCATGTCTCAATCGCATCGCAGGTGGAGGTCGCCAGGAACTTCAATGTTGTAGCAAATATCGGCATAGAGCGGAACCCGGATAGAACTTCAAATACTGATCCTGCTTTTGCTCTGGCCGGATTCATTTACTCGATTGCAGACAATCTTGATATCGATCTTGGTATAAAGAAAGCCCTGAACAAACCAGAAACGGACACCACCGTCCTTGCGGGGATCACGTGGAGACTGTAGGAGGCATACATATGATTCCCCTTGGATTATTGGGAGTTGAGGAGCGCGCTGAGGTCGTGGAAGTGCGGGGAGAGACAAGCCGTGTTTCCGTTCCTGAAGCAGAGAGCGCGCAGCGAAGCTGTCACGACCGCATCGAGGACATGGGAGTTCGCGTCGGGAAGATAGTGGAGGTCTTGAGCAACGGGGGTCGCGGGCCGCTCCTGCTCAAGGTGGACGAGTCGCGGATTGCCATGGGACGTGGGATCGCGATGAAAATACTGGTACGGAGGTCGGAGAAATGAATCTGGCAATGCTGAAGCCTGGTGAAAAGGGAAAGATCACGAAAATGGGCGCTCTCGGTTCGCTCAAGCGCAGACTGATGGACATGGGCGTTCTCGTCGGCGAAGAGGTGCAGGTGGAAAAGATTGCGCCGCTGGGAGACCCCATCGAGGTGACGATCAAGAATTATCAGCTTTCGCTCAGAAAAAAAGAGGCTGAAGGCATCGCGGTGGAGGTGGTGAAATGAACGTTGAATTAACGGAATTGAAATCTGAAGCAACCGCGGGTCTCGGTCGGGACGGTGCGAAAAAGTCCGTAACCGTTGCGGTGGCGGGAAATCCCAATTCGGGGAAATCCACACTCATTAATGCGCTTGCGGGAACGCGGCTGCATGTGGGCAATTGGCCGGGCGTGACCGTGGAAAAGAAAGAAGCGCTGTTTTCCTTCGAAGGAAAGGATATAAAACTCGTGGATCTGCCCGGGACCTACAGCTTGAGTCCCTATACACAGGAAGAGATCATCGCGCGGGACTATCTGGTGCACGAGCGGCCCGACGTCATCATCAATGTCGTGGACGCGACGAACCTCGAGCGCAATCTGTACCTCACAGTCCAGCTCATGGAATTGGGAATCCCCTTGGTTATGGCTCTGAACATCTACGACGAGGCGGAGCAGAAGGGCTACCGGATCGATGTAAAAACCATGGGACAGATGCTCGGGGTGACCATTATCCCGACCGTGGCCACAAAGAAGGCCGGCCTTCAGGATCTTCTGGATGCGGCGCTGGAAGCGGCTGCTGATCCGGCGCGCCGTCCCAAAGAACTGCGCTACGGTGAAGACCTCGAAGCGGCGGCTTCGGCTGTGGAAAAAGCGGTCATCGGCGGTCGTCACGGACTTGCCGAGCGGTATCCCAGACGTTGGCTGGCCTTCAAGATCATGGAGGGCGATGAGCGGGTCTTGAGCGAAGTCAATCTAGACGGTATCGATGCAATTGTTAAGCACGCAACCGCGCATTTGGCGGAGGTACATGAGTCGGATACGGAGACGCTGATGGCCGATGCGCGGTATGCGCAGGCAGCCGGGTTGATCCGGGAGGTGCTTCACAAGCCTGAAGCAAAAAAGAAAGAGATAACTGAAAAGATCGATCGCTTTGTGCTGAACCGTTTTCTCGGGATTCCTATCTTTCTCGCGGCTATGTGGCTTATGTTCAAGCTGACCTTCGACATATCAACGCCCTTCGTCGACTGGATAGATGCCATGACCGCAGGACCCTTCAAACGGTGGACGGAAGCGCTTCTCGGTCTCGCCGGCGCCTCGGATTGGATGGTCTCTCTTGCAACCGACGGTATCATCACCGGCGTCGGATTCGTGCTGGTCTTCGTGCCGGTCATATTTGCCATGATGTTCTTTATCACCTTCCTGGAGGGAAGCGGGTACATGGCACGGGCGGCGTTCGTGATGGACCGGGCGATGCATGCCATGGGGCTCCATGGAAAATCCTTCATTCCGATGCTCCTGGGCTTCGGGTGCAATGTCCCCGCCGTGTACGCCACGCGGACCCTCGAAAATCAGCGGGACAAGGCGCTGACGGCGCTGCTCATACCGCTCATGTCCTGCGGCGCCCGCCTCCCCGTGTATGTCGTGTTCATCGGCGTCTTTTTCAGCGCTTATGCCGGAACGGTCCTCTGGTCGCTCTATGTCATGGGCATCGCGCTTGCCGTGCTGATGGGCATCATTTTCAAGAGGACGCTGTTCAAAGGCGAAGCACCCATGTTCATCATGGAGCTGCCACCCTACCGAATGCCGTCCTTCCGCAGCCTGATGATACATACCTGGGAGAAAGGCAAGCACTTCCTTATCAAGGCCGGGACCTATATTCTCGCTGTTTCGATCCTCGTCTGGTTCCTCCTGAACCTGCCGTGGGGAGTGGAACAGAGGAAAGACTCCTATCTCGGGAGAATGGGGCAGGTGATAGCGCCGGTGCTGGAACCGCTTGGATTCGGCTCCTGGGAGGCGGCATCCTCCTTGGTATCGGGCCTCATCGCGAAAGAGATCGTGGTAGGCACCATGGGAGAGATCTATGTGCCGAAAGATGGGAAAGAAAAGCAGGAAGCGCCGACGTTTGCCGAAGACCTGAAAGAGGTTGGCGTGAGCTTTGTCGGTGCTCTGCGTGATTCAGCTGTCAACGTTGTCTCCGGGATCGGCATCTCAAGCATTACTGCGCAGGAATCATCGGAGGAGCGGGAAGAACGTTCGCCGTTACGGGAGGTGATCAAAGACCAGTTTACCCCGCTCAGCGCCTATGCGTTCATAACGTTCGTGCTGCTGTACATGCCATGTGTGGTCGTGGCCATCGCCATGAAGCAGGAGTTCGGGACGTGGAAGTGGTTCGGCATCGCCTTCGCGTACCAGATGGTGCTGGCATGGATCGTAGCATTTACAATATATCAGGGCGGAAGATTGATGGGGTTGAGTTGAGCCCAAATCGCGGATTCTCGTCCAAGTGAGGGGCCGCAGAACAGGGAGGAAGAACATGGACCGGATAAAATCAGGAGAAGGGATGAGAGGTTTATTGATCGGCATGGGGTTATTTGCGTCCCTTGTTATCGTAGCGAATGCGGAGGATATCACCTATACGACGCACATCAAGCGGATCATCGATGCGCAGTGTGTTTCCTGTCACGGCAATAATGCGCCGGAGCATGGCGATTTCAAGAAGGACAAGGAGGGATTTTCGAAGCGGGGTCTGGGGCCGAAGATGGACAGCTATGCCCACCTCGCAGGCTATGCAGGCTGGCCGGACAGCGGCGCGCTCATGCGCCGCCTGGATGATGGAAAAAACACGAAAGACGGCAAGCCGGGCAACATGTACCACCATATGGGAGGAACCGATGAGGAGCGGCAGAGAAATTTGCAGCTATTCAAGGCCTGGGTGGGCAATTGGTCATTGAAACGCTTTCCGGAAATGACCAAGGAAGACCTTGCCGGGATATCGGTGAAATACTGATAGTGGTCCGGACGGGGCGTGGGCCAGTTCATATTTAGAAGTGGACCGCACGATCTGATGCTGTGCGGTACGAGAAGTAAATTCAACAGGAGGTTCTATGGGATTCGCTGATGTTGCTGTCATGATCTTGATTATTACCGGTGCTTTCTATCTACTTTATCGTTCGGTATGGAAGAAGCAGGGACACTGCTCAGGCTGCGACGCAGGGACGTGCAACGCCAAGGGCGGCGGCAAAAGAGCAGATTGCCACTGATGCAACGTTATCAATTAGTGAGTAAATTGGGGCGAAGAAATACTCGGATTGATGATTAAATCCTCAACTGTCCGAACAGAAACGCGCATCGGCAGTTTACGGGCACTCAGCGCGCTGTGTTGCGTCGCCCGATCGGTGAGCATGACAGATGGCGGCCCCTGTCAGGCAATTCACTTGACACTGGTAAGGTATAGGAGGGATCCATGGCGGTAAAGGACTCGATAATTCACGGGATCATCCAGCACATCGAAAATTCTCCTCCTCCGAACGGCGGCAGCTGGTGCATCGGTCTCACCTGCGACCTCCTTGCTTCGTATGGGGCCTGGGGACAACCCGCCGGCCTCAACTTCTGGGAGGCCGACTCCCTGGATGATGCCAAGGCCATCGGGTCATATTGTGTACATGAGAAGAGCATACACCCCCTGTCCGACGGCGGGATCTAATTCCGATAAACCGGTCCGTGTCTGCATCCATCCCCAATCCTGATGCTTTTGTCATAATCTGGCCTGCCACCTATTTACATCATCCCGGTTACCACATGCTACATGAGTCCGATGCTGAGCCATTTATAGCGCACGTCGACGTTAATTCGGATTCATATAACATATTCTTGGTACAGTCCCGGATTACAGTCGCAAGTATCCATTCGAACAATGGCCGGAGTCCCGCTTGATCGCGACCCCTGAAGCGCTGTAGCGATCCCTGTCTCCTAGATACCAATCCGCTATACTTACCTAATTTCCTCAAAACCCCTCGGTGGGCATCGTGCCTCTGCTTCGCGCCGGCACCAAGCCGTTTTCCCGCTCAGTCATTGGCCCTGCATGTTCCGGCACGACCCATGCCCTCGCTCAATCTCCCGCCCGCCCGATCGCGTCCAACACTCCCTCGCGTTGATCGGGATACTTCGCCGCGATCCCATCAGCCCTCGCCGGGCTCCCTTGGAAAATGCGCCCACTCCTGGATTTAAGCTCCCTACAGATGACTGCATGGAGCTTCGATCCTCAGGGAAGTTCGTTATTCTAATCGCTCGCTAACCCCGCAGCAAGACTTCGGCGAGCTCAGTCGAGCCGCTACGGGGAATGTGCTCGCTCCTGGATTCATATCCCGAAGGCAAATATAAACACTTAAATATATGCTTTCAGGCAAAAATAAGGGCAAGACAATCTCTCTTCATGGTATATCCAAGGCTTTAAATATCCCTTATGGCGGGAAAATTAGCGCATCGAATATACTATTTCAAGGATAAGACGGTCTCTGTTCCGAGTAATAATTAACTTGACTTTGTGAATTCTCGTATATAAAATAATGCATGCCTATAAAAAGAAATCTATTGAAAGAGCTCCAGGCTCATCTTCCCAAGAAAGAGATGACCCTTCTTGTCGGCCCACGTCAGGCGGGCAAAACGACGTTGATGCTGCATCTCCAGGACGATCTGCAGAAGAAAGGCGATAAGACGCTTTTCCTGAGCCTTGATTACGAGCGCGACCAGCCCCATTTCGCGGACCAGGAGGCGCTCCTCTCCAGGCTGCGTCTGGAGTTCGGCAGCAGGAAGGGCTATGTTTTCATAGACGAGATCCAGAGAAAAGAGAACGCCGGTATCTTTCTCAAAGGTCTCTACGACATGCGGACGCCGTACAAGTTCATCCTCTCCGGCTCCGGCAGCGTCGAGTTAAAGGAAAAGGTGCATGAATCCCTTGCCGGCAGAAAGCGGATGTTCGAGCTTTCCACGGTCACGCTCGCGGAGTTCATCAATTACCGGACCGCGTACAAGTATCAGGACAGGCTCGCCGACTATTTCCGGATCAACAAGTCCGAGGCACAGGGTCTTTTGATGGAATACCTCAATTTCGGCGGGTATCCACGGGTGGTGCTTGAGGATACCTCGAAGGAGAAGTCGGCGATCATCGACGAGATCTACCGGAGCTACATCGAGAAGGACATTGCCTTTCTCCTGCGCGTGGAGCGGATCGACGCATTCGGCAATCTGATACGCATGCTCGCCGACCAGATCGGCTCCCTGGTCAACCTCAACGAGCTTTCCTCAACAGCGGGGATCTCCGTGCAGACCGTGAAAAACTATCTGTCCTACGCGGAAAAGACCTTCATCATCAGAAGGGTCACGCCCTGGTTCAAGAACCTGAGAAGCGAGATCAGCAAGTCGCCGGTGATGTACTTCAGCGACCTTGGACTCCGGAACTTCGCGCTGCGCCGTTTCGGAAGATACACGGCGCTTCATGAGACGGGGTTCCTATTTCAGAACCTGATCCATCAACTGCTTTTCGAGAAGACGCAGGCGGACGGCGGGACGGTCCACTTCTGGAGAACGAAGGACAAGGCCGAGGTGGATTTCATCATCAACAGCGCCGACGGCGTCATTCCCGTTGAAGTCAAATGCAGGGAGTTGAAAGGCGGGGAGATCGGCCGCTCCCTCCGGGGCTTCATCGCGAAGTATAAGCCGAAGGAGGCGTGGATCGTATCACTGGGAGCGCATGCAGAGGAGAAGCTGGCAAAGACGCGGGTGAGGTTCATTCCCTTTTATGAGCTGTTATGAAGGAATCATGACAGATAAGAAAGGAAAATCGGCAATCATGACCACAAAAGCTAAACCCTTTAAACTGCTTCGCGAAAAAATGAGCCCGAAGGCGCGCGCAGCCGCAGAGAAGAAAACGCAGGAACTCCTGGCAGCGCTTATTACTGCAGGAGATGACCGCACTGATCAAATCAAGCGCTCGGACCGGCGGCGGCAAATGAAAATCACGAAGTAGGCAGAGCGAGTTGCGATGAAACAAGGCTCTGGAGCCAATCCAAGGCCTTTTTATTTCACCGTTTTCGCATACCCTGCTTCGCGCCGGCACTATGCACTCGCTTCAATGTCTTTACCCCAGCCAAAATAGACTCGGACCGAAACAAAAATGCGGGCGAAGTCAGGGTAAAGATTCATGATTGGTGGAGAGGGGTGGGCACAAGAGTCCGGGTCGGAAAAATGAACACAGCTAAAGCAAAAAGGGTTAGCTTTCAAAGCTAACCCTTTGTAATTCTTGCTGCGAAAAATCGTTCAGATCCCTGAGCACAAGACTCTGGACAAATTCAACTGCACAATTACAGCACAATCCAAATGAAAAGGGATTAGCGAAGATCGCTAACCCCTTGATAGACTTGGTGGAGCTGAGGGGGATCGAACCCCTGACCCCAAGACTGCCAGCCTTGTGCTCTCCCAGCTGAGCTACAGCCCCATGTTTTTCCTGCAACTGCGATGGGTAATGTAACATCACGACCAGGTGAAGTCAAGAAAAAATGCGGAATTCCGAGGCTGTTGACACACTTCCTGCAATAGGATAAACTCACGAAATGACAGTGTTTATTACCTTTTTCCTGGCGATCGTCATCGCGCTCCCCGCATACGGGCATCCCGGCAAGACGGACCGGGATGGAGGCCACAAGTGCTATAAAGAATGCGCAGAATGGGACCTTTACTACGCTGAATACCATCTGCACGACAAGGACGGCAGGGCGGTCAAAGTGGCGAGGAAGAAACCGGTAAGGCCAAAGCCCGATGCCGCGCCGGCCGAGGATAAACCGGTCAGATCGACTGACGGTCCAGCGGATGCGCCACCCTCGCAGCCTGCTGCCGTCGCCGCCGCGGCTGCAGGAGAGCCCGATATCCTGTCTTTGCCATGGATATTGATCATGGTGTTCCTGATCCTGCTGCTCATCGTCAAACGCCGCCGGAGAAAGGCGTCCGACGCGAAGCAGGCGGCTATAAGTAAATAGTGAAATCGAGCGATAAACCGGATATACTCCATTATGCCTGAAGAGCAGGACAAGAAGCCGCAAGCCGGACACCCGCAAAAGCCGCCGCAGACCGCGGAGCGCGAGGTCCCCCTCGATACGAGACTGCTGTCCGACGCGGTCATCGAACTGAACATCTCACGGAAGAACGTCGGCATCTACCCACCCGGTCATATCCAGATCACCAAGAGCATCGATCGCGCCTACGAGGTCCTGATAAAGCTGTTCGAGATCCGGCAGGAGATGACGCTCGGCGTGGCGAAGGACACGCTGTTCGTGGGCCAGGACTATCTCGACCAGCGGAATCCCGTCTACC
>CAKKRC010000029.1 GCA_919902495.1 Nitrospiria bacterium | reverse complement strand
ATTCGGCGAGAAGGTGGTGCTCAGGATCTTCGATCCAGACATCATTCTGCAGGACCTGGAGGAACTGGGATTCTCACCGCGGGAGTATGAGCTCTTTCGTTCCTTCATCGCCCGGCCCCATGGCATCGTTCTCGTCACGGGCCCCACGGGAAGCGGCAAGACCACTACGCTCTATTCGGCGCTCAAGACCATCGCGACGCCCGAAGTGAACGTGATCACCGTCGAGGACCCCATCGAAATGGTCTATGACGGTTTTAATCAGGTGGCGGTCCAGCCGCAGGTCGGCGTCACGTTCGGCACGACGCTCCGGACGATCCTCCGCCAGGACCCGGACATCATCATGGTGGGCGAGGTCCGCGACCTCGAGACAGCGGAGAACGCCGTTCAGGCGTCCCTGACCGGCCATCTGGTCTTCTCGACCCTGCATACCAACGACGCGCCGAGCTCTATCACGCGTCTCCTGGATCTGGGGCTTCCCGCGTTCCTCATCGCATCGACCGTGGTCGGCATCATGGCCCAGCGGCTTCTGCGGAAGGTCTGCAAGAACTGTGAGCGGACGTATCAGCTCCTGCCCGAGGAGGCCGCGGCCGTCGGTCTTTCGTCCGATCTGAACCAGAAGATCATGGTCAAGTACGGCGAAGGCTGCGCTCAGTGCAGAGGTACCGGCTATCTCGGCAGGACCGGGATCTTCGAGGTCATGGAAGTGAGCGAGAAGGTCCGGCCGCTAATCACCGAGAAGGCGGACTCCGAGTTCATCAAACGTACGGCCATCGCCGACGGAATGGTGACGCTCCGCGAAGGCGCGGTGCGGAAGATGTTGAACGGGGAGACCACCTTTGACGAGGTGATCCGCGTGACAGGAGAGAAAGTGTAACAACAGGGTCCAGGGTCAAGGGGCAAGGGTCAAGGAAGGGCAATAACGTGTACTGCCTTTCGTGACCCATGACCCATGACCCATGATCCGCTTTTGAACACATGGACACGTTCACCACATTCTTTTCAGACCACTGGCTGCTCTTCTGCGGCGTATTCACCAGCATCCTGCTCGCTGCGATCTTCGCCGCTTCGGAGACGGCGATGCTGTTCGCGAACAAGGCGCGTCTGCACCAGCTTGCCGATGCGGGTAATGCACGGGCCGAGGCGGCGCTCGGACTGGCATTGGAGCGGAACCGCCTGCACAGCAGTCTGCTGCTGGTGGAGAACTTCTTCCTGGTCCTCGCGGTCGTCCAGAGCACCGTTATCGCCCTCCATCTCTTCGGTGAAGCGCTGATGGCGATCGCGGCCACGTCGGTCGCCATGAGCGTGGTGGTGGTGCTGTTCGCCAAGCTCGCGCCCAAGGGCCTTGCCGCGCGGAACCCTGATCGCCTCGCGCTGATCGTCGCGTATCCGATGCGCATCCTCCTGAAGTTGATCTCCCCGGTGTCCCGTGTCGTTACGGCCGCAGCCGATCTCTTTGCCGGCCCCGGGTCGCCCAAGGGGCTGTCGTGCACCGCGGTGGTCACGGAAGAGGACATCAAGGCGATGATCAACCTTGGTGAGGAGGAAGGGGCGTTGAAAGAGGAGGAGAAAGAGCTCCTGCACAAGGTATTCGAGTTCGGCGATACCGTGGCATCGGAGGCCATGCGTCCGCGGACAGAGGTCACCAGCCTGCCTGCCGCCGCGGCCATCAAGGACGTGCTCGCGCTCGTTTCCGAGTTCGGCTATTCCCGGTATCCGGTCATTGAGAACACCGTGGACACGGTCATCGGCATCCTGTACGTAAAGGACATCCTGATCGCCATGTCCGCCGGGGATGTGAAGCAGGACGATCCCATCCAGCGGTTCATCCGTCCGGCGAACTTCATTCCCGAGAACAAACGCGTGAGCGAACTCCTGGCCGAGATGCAGCGGGACAAGTTCCAGATCGCCATCGTCATTGACGAGTTCGGCGGCACCGCCGGCCTGGTGACCCTGGAGGACCTTATTGAGGAGATCGTCGGCAGCATCCACGATGAGCTGGACGCCGAGGAGAAGGACGTTGAGATCGTCGACGAGAAGAACGTGATGGTCTCCGGACAGGCCGAGATCGATGAGGTGAACGAGCTCCTGGATATCCATCTGCAGACGAAGGACTTCAACACCATCGGAGGTTTTGTCTTCGGCCTGTTCGGCAGGATGCCGCGGGTAGGGGAACAGCTCCGCTATAAGGACGTGAAGTTCGAGGTCCTCGAGCTGGACGGCAGGAAGATCGACAAGATAAAAATAACGAAGCTTTGACAGAACGTAAACAGTGATTGAGTAATTAGAGATTGAGGAATTTCCTTAATCACTAAATCACTGTATTCTTAATTACTCCCGGAGGGATATATCGTGCGGAAGAAAGTAACGGTGATCGGCGCAGGAAATGTCGGCGCAACGCTCGCGCAGCGTATCGCGGAGACGGACCTTGCGGATGTGGTGCTGGTGGACGTGGCGGAGGGCGTGCCCCAGGGAAAGGCCCTGGACCTCATGGAGTGCGGCCCCATCCTCGGTTATGACTCGAGGGTGACCGGCACGAACTGGTACGACGAAACGGCAGACTCGGACGTGATCATCATCACGGCCGGCCTGGCGCGAAAGCCGGGCATGAGCCGGGACGACCTCCTCGCCAAGAACGGAGACATCGTCAAGGTCTGCGCGGCGGAATCCGGGCGCCGCTCGCCGAATGCCGTCATGATCGTCGTGACCAATCCCATGGATGTCATGGCGTTCGTGGCCATGAAAGCGACGGGATTTCCACGGGAGCGCGTCTTCGGCATGGGCGGGGTGCTGGATTCGGCACGGTTCCGGACGTTCATCGCCATGGAGCTGAAGGTCTCGGTCGAGAACACCCATGCCTTTGTGCTCGGCGGTCACGGGGACACCATGGTCCCGCTGCCGCGCTATTCCTCGGTGGCCGGGATACCGATCACCGAGCTCTTGAGCGCCGACCAGATCAATCGGATCGTGGACCGGACGCGGAATGGCGGCGCCGAGATCGTCGCCTTGCTCAAGACCGGGAGCGCGTACTATGCCCCTTCGGCGGCGACGCTCGAAATGGTTGTGGCGATCCTGCTGGACAAGAAGAAGATCCTTCCCTGCTCGGTGCTCCTTGAGGGCGAGTACGGGGTCAAGAGCGTGTTCGCCGGCATTCCGGTGAAGCTCGGCGCGAAAGGGATCGAACAGTTCGTCGAGGTGAAGCTCAATGCCGAGGAGAAGGCTGCGTTCATGAAGTCCGTGGAGGCGGTAAAATCGGGATGCGCGAAATTCATGTAGACGAGATACGGGACAACGTCGCGCAGATCTGCATCGACGCGGCGTACGATCTCAGCGAGGACGTCCTGACGGCCTTCGACCGGGCGCAGGAGGCCGAGACCTCGCCTGCAGCGAAGGAGGTCATCGGCTTGCTCAAGGAGAACGCGCGGGTCGCCCGCGAGGACCGCATTCCCATCTGCCAGGACACGGGCATCGCGGTCTTCTTTATAGAGATCGGCCAGGACCTTCGTATCAAGAACGGTTTTCTCATCGACGCCGTCAACGAGGGAGTGCGGAAGGGCTACAAGGAAGGGTACCTCAGGAAGTCGGTCGTCGACCCGCTTACGCGGAAGAACACGGGCGACAATACGCCGGCCATCATCTATACGGAGCTTGTGCCGGGCGACAAGCTCAGGATATCTTTCATGCCCAAGGGGGCCGGCAGCGAGAACATGAGCGCCATCAGGATGCTTCGCCCCACCGAAGGGATGGAAGGCATCAGGGAGTTCGTCCTGGAGTGTGTAAGAAATGCGGGTGCCAATCCCTGTCCGCCCATCGTCGTCGGCGTCGGCATCGGCGGCACATTCGAGAAAGCGGCGGTCATGGCCAAAAAGTCATTGCTCCGGCACATCGGCAGCCCCAATCCGAAGCTGGAGCTCGCCTCGCTCGAAGAGGAACTGCTCAAGGCAGTGAACCGGACCGGCATCGGGCCCGAGGGGCTCGGCGGCAAAGTGACGGCAATGGCCGTGCATGTGGAGACCCACCCGTGCCACATCGCGAGCCTCCCGGTGGCGGTGAACATCAACTGCCACGCGGCACGGCACAAGACGATAATTCTGTGAGACGCATTGCGGATTGCGGAATGATCGATAAATCGCCTTTGTAGGGGCGGCCCTGTGTGGCCGCCCGAATGAGGGCAACCACGCAGGGTTGCCCCTACGGTTATGTGATCTGCGCAGTGCCTAGAGGTGCTATATGACTGCTCCCATCAAAATAACCCCCCCCCTGACCGACGAGGTCATCATGAAGCTCAAGGCGGGCGACCGCGTCCTGATCACCGGGGTGATCTACACCGGCAGGGACATGGCGCACAAATACATGGTCGAAGGCCATAAAAAGGGCCAGGCGTTTCCCTTCGACCTCAAGGGCCAGGTCCTGTACTACACGGGCCCCACGCCGGCGCCGCCGGGAAGGCCTATCGGAGCAGCCGGGCCGACCACGAGCTATCGGATGGACAAGTACGCGCCGTACCTTCTCGAGCACGGGCTCAAGGCCATGATCGGGAAAGGGCCGCGAGGTACGGACGTGAAGGGGTCCATCAAAAAGAACACAGCCGTCTATTTCGCCGCCATCGGCGGGGCCGGCGCCCTCATCTCCAAGGCCATTAAAAAGGCGGAGGTCATCGCCTATCCCGAGCTCGGTACCGAGGCGGTGATGCGGCTCGAGGTCGAGGACTTCCCGGTCTTCGTGGTGAACGACGTTCACGGCGGGGACCTGTACGAGATGGGCGTGGCGGAATACGGGGAAGAGAAACATAAATAAGAAATAACTATTTTACCGCAGAGTACGCTGAGATCGCTGAGAAGGATCTTAGTTTAAAAATCAGAATTAATCTCTGCGCGCTCTGCGATCTCTGCGGTAAATAATCCGGAGGTTTTTCATGACGATCAAGTCCAAAATCCGCACCGTGCCCGATTATCCCAAGAAGGGCATCATGTTCCGCGATATCACCACGCTCATCAAGGACCCCGTGGGGTTCCGGCTGGTGATCGACACCATCACCCAGCGATACATTCACGAGAACTATGACTTCAATGTCATCGTGGGCATCGAATCCCGGGGCTTCATCATCGGCGGCGCCTTGGCCTACACGCTCGGGAAGGGTTTCGTCCCTATCCGGAAGAAGGGCAAGCTTCCCGCAGAGGTCGTGTCGCAGGAGTACCAGCTGGAGTACGGCACGGACAAGATCGAGGTCCACAAGGACGCGATCAAAAAGGGAGACCGGGTGCTGCTGATCGACGACCTGCTCGCCACCGGCGGTACGGCGCTGGCTGCGGCCGCGCTCATCGAAAAACTGGGCGGCATAGTAGTGGAGATGGCCTTCATCGTGGATCTGCCGGACGTGGGCGGGAAGAAAAAGCTGAAGGACAAGGGCTACAAGGTCTACGCGCTCACGGAGTTCGAGGGGGATTGAACGAACGGAAAAACGTGATCCCAGAAATGGCAATTTGCCACGTATGGACACGGATTTACACGGATACGTCAATGAACGTAAAGAGAAAAGCGGGGCATGGATTTCATGTCCCGCTTTTTTGTCGCCAAGATCAGCTATAGCAGATGTAATAGAATCGAAACAGCATGGGATCAGGCTTCGAAATTGACAGAGTGACACGATCTCCTGCTTCTGCAAACATCCCTTCATGGTCCGTCCGCTTCGCATCGAGTATGACGGGGCTTCTTTATAATGTCATCACCCGCGGCAAGCAATGCCAGAAGATATTCAAGGACCCGGCCGGCCGTCGGAAGACCACAATTTGCCATGCGAACGTAGCCCCCATCTGCTCTCCTAAGCAAATTATCCTCAATCCATATGTATCGGCACGCAATATGCAATATATGAATAAAGCGCATTTGAACATCGATCAAATAACACGATAATAGGCCTTTTCCGTAAGTTTTTCCTCCGCCGTTTTGTGTCGATATTGCCTCATTGTAGCGCTCCTGCCACACCACAGCGGGTGTTCATCGGGAGATAGAACTCACGAGGCAGACTGAATTGAGGTTTGTACGGTCTTGGGAAGTAAGGCACGGTCATTCGTTCGTAACTAAGGAGGTAACTATGAACATCGAGAAAGTGCTGGAGGAGTATCGCGACGGCGACGACGGCAAACGGTTGAGCCTATTTCTGGCGTACCGCGAGCTGCGGGACCAGTTCAGCTGCATCGAGCAGGAGAGCAGCCATGATGATTTCACCATCATCAGGTTTCCCTGGAGCAGGAAGCATCACGTCGAACGCGCCGCGTAACGGATCATGAGGGAAGGACCGGCAGGGGCCGTCCGGGATATGTGCGCCCGGAGCCCGGCAGGCAGTGGTCAGTTGTGTGTCAGGTGAATAGCACGTGCAGTGACCTTATCTTTCTGCAAACAGAACAGTTCCTGCCCTAGACATTTTCTGTGGTATAATTTTTCTCTAACAGTTTGCTGAAAAAGTCCCAATTTGTCATTGCGAGGAGCGCTTTTTGCGACGCGGCAATCTTGTAGTGCTTGATACTATTAACTACGAGTTTGCTTCGCTTCGCTCGCAAAGACAGCAAAACGACTTTTTCAGCGGCCTGCTAATCATAAACAGGTTGCCTTTGAAGCACCGGAAGAATAGCGTGCTTATGTATTGCTGCCGTGGAGACCCCATGCGAGGTTGGATGCGATGCTGAAGGAGATCCTTGATGTTCGGCAAGTCCCCGGTGATGCGCGCAGGAGGGTTTTCTTCTCCGGGGAACTGGACCTTACGGTCTGGCTCGATGAGCGGGACGGCATCCTCGGATTCGAGCTCTGTTACGACAAGGGAAAGAACGAACGGGCGGTGCGGTGGAGTCGGGAAGCCGGCTTTCTGCATCAGAAGGTGGATGACGGGGAGAACAGACCGGGCAGGTACAAGTCCACTCCCATCCTCGTCCCCGACGGGATGTTCCCTGCAAAAAAAATATCCCGGCTCTTTCAAGACAGCAGCCGGGACATGGATCGATCTATCGCGGAGTTCATTTGCCGCAAGCTTCTTGAGTATCCTCAGTAGGTCCTATCTGCTCGCCGAGACGCGCACCGCCTGCGGCCCTTCCTTTCCCTGCTCCTCAAGGAACGCGACCTCTGCCCCTTCCTCAAGCCGGTCAAAGGTCGGCTCAATGACGCTGTTGCGGTGGAAATAGATCTCCCTTCCGTCGTTGGTCATGATGAACCCGTAGCCGTCGAAAGGGAATAGTTTGGCGACCGTTCCGCGGGGCGATTCCGCGTGCGTTTTGACATCTCCCCGCCGTTTGCGTGCGTGCTCCTCGAGCTGGCGCTTCCCCGCATCGAAGGCGTCCCGGATGGCGACATAGAGGTCCTCGTTCTCGACCCGGTTCACGACGAGTTCCTTGCCCGGCACGGTAATGTCGATGCGGACGGAGAAGACCTTCCCCTGGTGCTGTTTTCGCTGGGACTCTTCGACCGTGACCCTGCAACCCATGATCCTGTCGGAAAACTGGTCCAATTTGCCTATCTTTTCACGGATCTTTGCTTCCACTGCTTCGGAATGCGGTACATTTTTCAGCGTGATCTGGGGTGTCATTTTCATGATGTTGTTCCTCCATCCTCTCTTTAAATTCATTCTCGTTTGATTAAAAAGTAGCAGAAAAACACGGAACTGTCAATCAGGCTACAACGTGCTGTGCGAGCTTGACGGCAGCACGACGCCGGCTTATCATACAGGGTGGCATCGAGGAGGGCATGATGGGCAGGGTCTTGTTCCGCGTGCAGCGGCAGTTCTGCGGCGATTGTTCTGTGGCGCTCCGTCGGTTCCTCGGCGGCATGGACGGCGTGAACGCTGTAGCCGTGGAGAACGGCGGCGTGGCCGTCGACTTTGATGAACGGAAAATACCGGAGGAACAGGTGCAGAAACTTGCCCGGGACAGTATCGAGAAGCTCGGCTACCGGGTGGACGAGGACTGAGGACCGCTCAGACGGGATGGCAGAGGAGACAGAGGTCGGTCGCCTTCATCCTGAGCAGGTTGCCGTGCGGGTTTTTATGCGGGTCGTGGCAGGTGAAACAGGTGATCATCCCGTTGGTGAGGGGCAGCCCCTTGACCTCCCGTGTGGGGACGAAATCGACCTTGTGTTCCCGGGGGGCTTTCCGCTCTTGATGGCAGTCGAGACAGAGCTCCGAAAGTCTTTTCTTAAGCTCTCCCGTCTTCGCGGTCCCGGCGGGAAGATGGCACGCGGCGCAGTCCTTCTTGATCTCCGGAAGCGTATGGCTGACCTGTGGCCGGGTCCGGGTGATATTCCCGGCGCAGGCGGCCGTCGCGATGCAGGTGCAACCCGCTGCTATGATGGCGAATGTTCGAAGGTCCACGCTGCCTCGTTCGGCTTTCCGGCCCAGCCTCGCTGATCTGAACGTTAACGTCCTAACCCTACCACCGGGGTCCGCTGTTGTCAAGGCAGACGGCCCTATTCCGATGTTATTTCAAGGCTTTTTCTTGCACAATTTTTTCGGCTATGTTACTATGCCAGCCTGTATGCGGACCATAATCGGATCTCTCTGCGCCTGTCTGGTCTTTATTTCATCGGGCGCAAATGCGGCGGAAAAGGGCCTCGCCATCAAGGGCGTCAGGTATTTTTCCTATTCCGGATTCACCCGGATCGTGTTCGAGGCCGAGGAGGCCGCGCCGTACGTCCTGACGAAGCCGGGCGACGGCCGGACGCTCCACTTCAGCTCCTACGGCGGGCCGTTCACCGTCAAGGTCACGCAGCTTCCGCCGATCAATGACGGCGTGGTCAAAGGCATGGAGCTCAGCCAGGACGGAGAGCATCGTTCCATCCTCATCACGCTCGGTCCTGCGGCCGGTGACACGAAGGACTTTGTGCTCCGCGGCCCGGACCGCATTGTTGTCGATGTGCTGCGCGGCACGGCGATCGCGCCCTCTCCTGAGGCGCCCGGAGCGAAGGCCCCCGTCATCGTCCTTGATCCGGGGCACGGCGGCGCGGAAACCGGTATTGTAACGGGGCAGGGCGTGGAGAAGGCCCTCATGCTGGAATTGGCGCTCACTATCAAAAGGATCCTCAGGAAGAGCGGCACCAGGATGACCGTGGTCTTGACAAGAGAGCAGGACCAGGCCGCGACCCACGACGAGCGTGCCGCTTTAGCCAACACCTCCGGCGCGTTCCTGTTCGTCAGTCTCCACGCAGCGCAGGGATCGGCGGGCAGGGTGTTCATCCTTGATCCTGACGAAGGCCAGTCGTCCCCGTCTGCGGGCCGTCCGTCAGATTTTCTCGGTTTCGATGCGGTGAGCGAACAGCAGCAGATGCTTTGGGGCACCCAGCAGGCCGGACACTCCCAGGAGAGCGGCAGGCTCGGCAGGAATATCGCCCGTGCGCTTGCCGGCCGGGAGGGAACTGAGCCGGCCCAGGCGCCGCTTGCCCAGCTGAAGGCGGTGGATGCGGCCGCCGTGCTCATCGAGGCCGGCACGGCCATGAGCCGCGTGAAGGCCGCCGAAGCCATCGCCCAGGGGATCGAACAGTATGTCAGAGAGAAACGATAGGCGCATACCGGGCAGGGGTCCGCTGGTCATGACCATTATGGCCCTTGTCCTTATTGTCGCAGGTGGCGGGGGATACCTCTGGTTCCGCATGGCAGGTGGCCCTCAGGCCGTGTCGAGCGTGCAGCAGGAGGCGCAAACGACCGCGCCCGCGGCCCGGCCCGATGAGCCGTTCATGGCCACGCTCTTTGTTCCCGCAGACGGCGCGCTGGGGAACGTGATCGTCGCGGTCAAGCGGCATCCGGAGCTCCAGTTGCAGGCGCGCGAGGTTGTGGCCGCACTGTTTGCCGCCGACCAGGGAAAGCGGGCATCGGTCGTGAATGAATTGCGGCTGCGCGCGCTCTATCTCGACGCTTCGTGGACCGTCACGGTGGACCTTTCTGCCGCATCACCGAACCAGAAAGAGATCCGGGCCTCCGCAGAGGATGAGCTTCTCGCTGTCTATGCGCTGGTGAACACGCTGACCCAGAATTTTCCGGAGGTCCGCCAGGTCAGGCTTCTCATGGACGGCAGGGTGACGCAGACCCTGGCGGGGCATATCGACCTCTCGCGGGCATATGTGAAGCGGACGGACCTGGTGAAGAACCAATAAAACGAAAGACGTTTTTTTACCGCAGCCAGAAGTAGGCGCCTCTAGGCGAGAGCGCAGAGCTCGCAGAGGTTACAGGCTGAATCATCCCTTAGCAGGTTTTTCTTCTCCGCGTTCTCAGCGATCTCTGCGGTAAGTGATTTGAATTGTAGATAAAATATATGCAAAAGGCCATCGGCATATTCGATTCCGGCATCGGCGGACTCACGGTCCTCAAGGAGCTCGCGGCCGCGCTTCCGCTCGAGAACACCATCTATCTGGGCGACACGGCACGGGTCCCTTACGGCATCCGGTCCGCCGAGACGGTAACGCGGTACAGTTTCGAGAACACCCAGTTCCTGCTGGCCCAGGAGATCAAGATGCTGATCGTGGCGTGCAATACGGCGTCCGCCATCAGCCTCGACGCGGTGAAGAAGGAGTTCCCGCTGCCGGTCATCGGGGTGCTCGAACCGGGCGCGCGGGCTGCGGCAGCAGCCACCCGTACGCGGAAGATCGGGATCATCGGCACCGAAGCCACCATCGGGAGCGGCGCCTACGAGAGGGCGATCAGGAAGCTGGACCCTGATATCGAGGTGTTCAGCAAGGCGTGCCCGCTCTTCGTTCCCCTGGCGGAAGAGGGCTGGACGGAGAACGATGTCGCCGTGCTGGTCGCTGAGCGCTATCTCGCGTCCTTCCGGACGAGCGGCATCGACACGCTGGTCCTCGGCTGCACCCACTATCCGCTGCTCAAAAAGGTGATCGGCAAGGCCGTCGGTCCCGACATCACGCTCATCGACTCCGCGACCGAGACGGCCAAGGAAGTGGCATCGGTGCTCGACAAGCTCAAATGGCAGCGCCCCGGCGGCGGGCCCGCGGTGCGGAAGTATTTTGTTACCGACACGCCGACGCGGTTCGAAAATCTCGGCAAGCTTTTTCTCGGGGACACGCTGCTGACCGCTGAACAGGTGAAGGTCGGGGGAGCGTAATGACGATTGCGGGTAGACATGACCCTCACCCCTGCCCCTCTCCCCTGGAGGGAGAGGGAAAAAGGGAGAGGGGGCTTTTTCAACGCGGATCGCGGAAGGACTGAGCCAAGGATCATCACTATGAAGAAAGAATGCGAAGATACCCGAAGCCTGCTCCCCCGCTATCTGCGGGGCCATCTCTTCAAGCCGCAGCAGTATCGGATCGAGCGCCATCTTGCCGAATGCGTTGTGTGTCGTTCTGAGTTCGATTCGCTCCGGCGGATCGATGAGACCCGGCGGTTCCTGAAGGACATCAACGCGCCGGACGGGGTCGCCGCCCGGATGAAGGCGGGGGTCTCGGGCCTCGCGGGGATCCGCAAACTCATGTTCCGGCCTCTCTGGCTGATCATGATCGCCGCGGTGATCGCGGCATCCTATCTGTACGTGATCGATCCTCTCCTGCACGACCCTGATATTGAGAAGCTTGATGCAGGCATTCCCCCGCCGCCGGCGGCAACGGCAGAATCCGCCCAGCGCACGCTGCCGACCCCTACACCGCCACCTGCCGTACCCCCCCCGCCTCAGCAGAAGATGGAGCGTGCCCCGGCCGTCGCTGCGCCGAAGGCGGATCCTCTGGTGGTCACGATCACCATGGAGAAGCAGAACGAGAAGGCAAGCATCCGGACGATCAATGACGCAATGAAGGAGCACGCCATGCTCAAGACCATGCGGTTCAGCGACAAGGTGCGCGAGATATCGGGAAGCCTGACCCCGGACGAGCTCTTGACATTTTTCAACCGCGTTCAAAGCGCAGGAAAGATCACCTACAAGCGGTCCCGTCTTGCGTCTGCCGGCAGCGAACTGCTGCCGTTCGTCATGAAGTTGCAGACCCAGGCGCCCCCGCAGACGCCTGCGGACGGTTCCACGGCAAAACCCGTTGCTAAACCTGCCGAGATCCCCGTCGAGCGACCGGTGAGTAAACCGGTGGAGATCCCCGCGGATAAACCGTCAAGTAAACCGGATGACAGGCCGGCGCCTCCGCCCCTGTCCCCGCAAGCGAAGTAACCGCAGGCACGTCATGCCGTATCAGGAAACCATCGACTATCTCTTCGGGCTTCAGAAGCACGGGATCAAGTTCGGCCTGTCCAACAGCAGCCAGCTCATGGGGCTCATGGGCGATCCCCATCTGCGGTTCCGCTCGGTCCATGTGGCCGGAACCAACGGCAAGGGCTCGACCGCCGTCTTTCTGGCCGGGATGCTCCTTGCCGCGGGGTATCGCGTCGGTCTTTATACCTCTCCCCACCTGGTAAGCTTTGCCGAACGGATCCGGATCAACAATATTCCGATCACCGAGGAACGGGTGATCGGTCTGGCCGAACAGGTGCGGACACGGTATGAGCGCCTGCCCTCTGCGGGAGGGAAGGCTCTTACGCCGACGTTCTTTGAGGTCACCACGGCCATGGCCTTCACCTGCTTCGCGGAAGAGCGCGTCGATGTGGCCGTGATCGAGACGGGCATGGGAGGCCGGCTCGATTCCACCAATGTGATAACGCCGATGGTGTCGGTGATCACGAACATCGACGTTGAGCATACCGAGTTCCTCGGCGATACGATCGAGAAGATCGCGGGCGAGAAGGCGGGCATCATCAAGCCGGGAGTGCCGGTGGTCACCGGAGCGGTCCAGCCGGAGGCGATCGCGGTGATAGAGCGGACGGCCGCTGCCGCGGGCTCGCCGGTGCACCGGATGCCAAAGGACTTCGGCGCGGAGCCGCGGTCTGCGGGGCCGGAACAGGCATTTGATTACCGGGGCATCGGGACGCGGCTCGTTGACCTCCGCATCGTCATGCTCGGACAGCACCAGATCGGGAACGCCTGCCTGGCGCTTGCCGCGGCAGAATGCGTCGGCAAGGGAGGAATGGCGGTCACGGATGCGGCGATGCGGACCGGTATCGCGAACGCGGTATGGGAAGGGCGGCTGGAGCGGGCGGCGGAGAGGCCGGACATCTTTCTCGATGGCGCTCATAATCCCGCTTCGGCGCGGGTGCTTGCCGATGCGGTGCGGGACCTCAGGCGGGGCTACCGTCGTCTGGTCCTGGTCATCGGCATTCTGATGGACAAGGACTACCGGGGCATCGTTTCCCAGCTGGCTCCGCTGGCAGACCGGATCATCGTGACCAAGCCGCACTATTCCCGGGCGCTCGACGTCGGGTCACTGGCGGCGGAGATCGGGGTGTTCCATCGCACCGTGGATGCTGCCGAGACCGTTGCCGAGGCCATCGGGTTGGCGCGTCAGGGGGCGGCGGAAAACGACCTCATTCTCATCACCGGATCGCTCTATACCGTCGGCGATGCGCGGGCAGTGCTGAAACCCGGGAGGTCAGGACATCTTCAAGGATTGAAGGGATAAATCCAGGAGCGAGCGCATTCCCCGCAGCATGCCGCGGGGTTAGCGAGCGATTAGAATAAATTAGATCAACCCTGAGGATCGAAGCTCCATGCAGTTTGCTGTAGGGAGCTTAAATCCAGGAGCGAGCACATTCCCCGCAGCATGCCGCGGGGTTAGCGAGCGATTAGAATAAGTTAGATCAACCCTGAGGATCGAAGCTCCATGCAGTTTGCAGTAGGGAGCTTAAATCCAGGAGCGAGCGCATTCCCCGCAGCTTGTTGCGGGGTTAGCGAGCGATTAGAATAAGCAGTTCAACCCTGAGGATCGAAGCTCCATGCAGTTTGCTTAGGGAGCTTCAACGATACGGTGCGGATGGCAGAACTTGAAATGCGAAAGGGCAAGCGAACAGCGTAATATGGTCATGCGCGCATTATACCGCCTCCTCCCGGTCATTGTCGCGGGGGGACTTATCGGAACGATATCTTCCGCGGTCGCGGAAGAACCCCCGAAAAAGGTCCCGGTCACGGTGACCGCCGACAAGCTTGACCATGACCGCGCGAACGATACGTATACGGCGGAAGGGCATGTGCGGATCGAGCAGCAGGACATCCGGGTTGAGGCCGACAAGATCATGCTGAACAACAGGTCCGGTGAGGCCGTTGCCGAGGGCAACGTCTATCTCCGGGACAAGGGCGATACGGTGATGGCCGACCGGATGGAGATGAACATGAACACGCGGGTCGGTGTCATCACGAAAGGCCAGCTCTATAAAAGCAAGGAGAACATACACCTGAAGGGCGATCGGATCGAGCGCCGCGGCGAATCGGTATACCATGTGGAGAACGCGATATTCACCACCTGCGATGAGGGGGAATGGTATCTCAAGGCCCGGGAGATCGATGTGGACATGGACCGCTATGCCACGGGAAGAGGTGTCTCGTTCAACATGATAGGATTGCCCGTTGTGTACACTCCCTACCTTCTGTTCCCGGTGCGCAGGCAGAGCGGCCTCCTTATCCCCATAGTCGGATTCAGCAGCACCGACGGCTTCCTTATGAAGAACTCGGTCTTCTGGGCGATCTCCGACTACCAGGACATGACCTTCATCTCCGACTACCGCGCGCGCACCGGCCATGGGACGGGAGTGGAGTACCGGTATGTGAACTCGCGGGACTCGGCGGGCAAGGCATACTACAATTATTTCGACACCATCCATACAGGCGAGAACCGGTGGGAGTTTCAATTTCAGCACCGTGAGGAATTCGCCGAAGACCTTTCGTTCCGCGCGGACATCAACCTGGTGAATGACCAGAATTATTATCGCGCCCTCGAGAAGAAGATGGAACTGCGGTCCCGGCCCTATATCGATTCCAACGCCTTCTACGTGGAGCGCTGGAACACGGCGTCATTGTACCTGCTCGGCCAGTATTCGACGGACCTGACCAGATCCAACGAAAAGACCATCCAGAAGGTGCCCGAGCTCAAGTACACGATCTTCGGAGAGACCCTCGGCCCCCTGCTGCACCTCCGCCTCGAAGGGTCCGCGGCCAATTTTTCCGTGGACGAGGGAAAAACCGTGCAGCGGGCGGACCTCAAGCCTGAGCTCACTGCTGTGCTCAGCGGGAACGCCCTGAGCCTGACGCCCCGCGTCGGGGCCAGGGCAACGTTCTATGACCAGGGTGCGACGGCCATCGAGCCCGCCGAAAGAAAGTATACCTATGCCGGCGCTGACCTGAACGCGCGCTTTTCGCGGGTCTATGGCAAGGATGAAGAGGCGGGCATCGGGAGGGTCCGGCATTCCATCGAGCCGATGTTCGGCTATTCCTATATTCCCCGGATCGAGCAGGGCGACATTCCCCACCTGGATTCCGTGGACGAGGTGAAAGAGGAAAATGCGGTGACCCTGTCGCTCATCAACCGTCTCACGGCGAGGTACAAAGAGGGGGCGACCGTCCGTACCTTCGACCTCATGGTTTTCCGCCTGTCCGAGTCCTACGACCTGAACCAGGCGCGGAACAAGGACCTGGTGAACGCCCAGCCCCGCTCCGAGGTGAAAGGCGAGCTCGCCGTCAAGACACCGAAGCTGCTCACCGTTTCCGCCAACGCGAACTACAATACCTATACCAACCGGCTTTCCTCTTCCTCCGAGAGCGTTTCCGTAAAAGGAGAGAGAGTCCAGGTCGATATGACCCATCAGTATCTGCGTGACCCAAGGACCCAGTTCCTGATCGCCGGACTCGGATTCAAGGTCGGACAATGGGACCTGAAGGGCCAGGTATGGCAGGATGTGGAACACCGGGTCACGACGCAGCGAGAATATACGGCTCATTATGCCTCGCAGTGTTGGGGGCTGGGGCTTTCCTATATCAACAAGCCGGGCGAGACACAGTACCTTTTTGCTTTGGACCTCAAAGGTCTGGGCGGGGTGAAGTTCTAGTAACAGCGATCGTCCCGGCATGCTCCGATGATCCCGCAGCCGCATTCCCCGCTCGACGCGGGGCTGCTGCGGGATGTCGCGTAATCAATTCCCGACACGTCGGGATGCTGAGGAAGCTCACTCGGGATGTACCTGTGGGTTTTGTCCTTTCGCAGGAGGATACGATGGCCGAAGAGATCGTCATTCTGATCACCGCTAGCTCCCCGGAAGAAGGGGCGAAGATCGCGCAGGCGCTTGTCGCGGAGCATCTGGTGGCCTGCGTCAACTGCATTCCCGGCGTGCGGTCCTTCTTTCTTTGGGAAGGCAAGGCACAGGATGCCGCCGAGGTGTTGCTGGTATGCAAGAGCCGGATGGTGCTCATGGAAAAGGTCATGGAACGGGTCAAGTCGCTCCACTCCTACACGGTCCCGGAGATCATCGCTCTGCCGATCGCGGCGGGTTCGTCCGATTATCTTGCATGGGTGAACGATTCGACAAAGGGATGAGATGACCGCGGATCGTACGACCATGCCGGTCGGCAAGACCGGAAAACAGCTCATGGCCATGTACCGCGCCCTGTTCAAGGCCTATGGTCCGCAGCACTGGTGGCCAGGCGACACACCTTTTGAGATCATGGTCGGGACGGTCCTGACCCAGAATACGGCCTGGATCAACGTCGAAAAGGCTATCGCGAACCTGAAACGAGAGCGCTTGCTTTCGCCTGCCCGCCTTCGGGAGGTCACTCCGCGGCGCCTGGCGCGGCTCATCCGGCCGTGTGGCTACTTCAATATCAAGGCGAAGCGCCTTGCCAATCTCATGGCATTCCTGACGGGCCGCTATGGAGGGAGCCTGACCCGGATGCTGCGGGATGATCCGGGCGACCTTCGCAAGGGTCTCCTTCTGGTGAACGGGATCGGGCCAGAAACGGCCGACGCCATTATTCTCTACGCAGCCGGAAAACCGGTATTCGTGGTGGACGCCTACACAAAACGCATATTCAGCAGGCACGGGCACGTTTCCGAGGCTGCCCGATACGATGACGTTCAGCAGGTGTTCAAGGGCAGCCTGCCTCATAATGCGGGTTTGTTCAATGAATATCACGCGCTCCTGGTAATGGTGGGCAAGCGGCATTGCAAAAAGAGCACGCCGCAATGCATGGGCTGCCCCCTTGAGCCATTTCTCATCTGACAAGAACGATAACGCAATGCGGGATCAGGTCTAGATATTGAGGCGTTATCTGGATTTCCCCAAGATATAGTGTTGCAAGGGCTGTCCTTTCAAAGAAAGCCTTGACAATGAAGCGTTCTCTATGTTACTGTTTATGCGGTGATTCGTGCGCCTTTTTGCCGTGGAGGAATGATGCAGGCTGGGAAGTCGAGAAATATCAAGAAAAAAGAATATTTTACGATCATGTTCGTTCCCGGGCCGAATTCCAGGGTGCGCACGCTCCACATTTCGAAGTCCGCCATCAAATCCGCGCTATTATCGTTCCTCGGTGTCGTCATCCTCTCGTTCTATCTGGTCTACGAGTACAACGATGTGAAGGACAAGGTTTGGGAACTTCAGACGGTGCGCGAAGAACTGATGCAGCAAAAGGCGCAAGTACAGAACTTCGCCCTGAACCTCCTGGACTACAAGCGCCAGATGTTCCTGCTCAGGGACCTCGACACCAAGCTTCGCCGGGTCGTGAGCCTCGGCCCCCGGGACAAGGCACAGCAAGTGCTCGGCATCGGCGGCCCCGACGAGCTCGGCCTGCAGAACCTGACCGCCCTTGGTGAGAAAAAGCAGGCCGAGGCGCTTAAAGAAATGAGCGAAGAGCTCACCCAGCTCAAGGGTGCGGCGTCCCGCCAGGAGACCAGCCTCCAGGTGCTGATCGAATATTTCGAGGACAAACGGTCCCTGTTCGCCTCGACTCCTTCCATATGGCCGGTGCGCGGCTGGGTCACCTCACGGTATGGTACCCGCACATCGCCGTTCAGCGGCATTCTCAAGTTCCATGAAGGTCTGGACATTGCCGCTCAGACCGGGACACCGGTCGTGTCCGCGGCCGACGGCGTTGTGGTCAAGGCAGGCTTCGGCACGGGCTACGGCAACATGGTAGAGATCAGCCATGGATACGGCATCAAAACGCTGTATGCCCACAATTCCCGGATACATGTAAAAGCAGGCCAGCGCGTCCGGCGGGGCGATGTCATCGCCTATGCCGGCGATTCCGGTTCCAGCACCGGCCCTCACCTCCACTACGAAGTACGCCTGAACGGCCTTCCGGTAAATCCGGCAAAATATTTGAACTAAGATCGAGGTATCAGCGGGGACCTTCCCAACATTCATCTTTCCTATGGCAGTGCATTCCATCGTTCATACACTTGTTGCTGGTCGGGGACCTGAGCACGGGGGACGTAAAAGGCTCATCCCTGTTGTTCAATACCGTACTTCCGCTCTGGAACAGTAAAGGGGAACGGAGCGGAAGCACACGCAAGGAGGGAGCAAGCATTATGTCGGACGGGAAAGTGAAGTGGTTCAATGAGGCGAAAGGCTTCGGGTTCATCGAGCCCGACGGCGGCGGACGGGACGTGTTCGTGCATTATTCGGCGATCCAGGGAGAGGGCTTCAAGACGTTGTCGGAGGGCCAGCCGGTCTCCTTTGACGTTGTGCAGGGCGAGAAAGGCCCGCAGGCGGCTAACGTAACGAAGGCTTCCTAGAAAATAAGTAACGCCGTGATATCACGGTTCGCGAGCAGCTCGATCGGTCAAGAAAGAAATTAGTTAAGGAATGATTGAAACCCCGAAGAAACCCCCTCTTCGGGGTTTTTTATTGAGACGAACGCACGGTGGATGCTACCCGTGAGGAAAAAAGAGGAGGGGCAGAAGCCCCTCCTGGAAGTACAATAGGCGGAACTCAGAACTTTACGTCGAAGGTAAGGTAAATGTCCTGGGCCTTCTCGACCGGCGGGAGCATCTGCGGGCCTGATGCCTGGCTGGTGGTCAGTTCGCTGATCTTCGCCGGGGCGCCGACCCAGTTGTTGCTGCCCGTGTACTCGAAGTTGTACATCTGATAGCCGAGACGGACGAAGGCCTCGCCCTTCTTGGCCACGGGCTTCCGGTTCAGGCTCTGGATGACATAGACCTCGATCACATCGCCGCGGGTGCCGAGCTTGCCGGTCCAGAGATCGTCTTCCGCAGGCACCATGCTGATCCAATTCTTCGAGCCGCGGTTGTACTCCGCGCCGATCTTGGTCCCTGTCGAGGCGATATCGTACCGCCCGCCGAGGTAAATGGCGCTGCCGCTGTGGCTCTGCTTTTCGCCGGCGTTGTACATCAGTCCCGCCATCGGCGCGCCGCCGGGGCCGGTCAGGTTGTCGTTCGGATCGGTCTTGCTGGTCGCCGCAGAAACGAAGAGGTTCAAGCTGCTCACCTTGCCGGTGACCACAGCGCCGATCCAGCTGATATCGCCCAGGTTCGTTGACACGCCCGCGTCGGAGGGCGCATCGAAGATGTTCATGCCCTTCTGCCACTGCACTTCGACATGCAGCTTTTCGGAATCGTAGGCGGCCATGTTCACACCCACGAAATCGGTGTCGCGCAGCGTCGGGGCGCCGGGGGCGTCCACCTGGAACCCGCTGTCAAAGCCGCGGCCGTAGCAGAGCTTGGCGTAGGCGCCCGGCAGTGCGGCGATGTCCGGAGCGTAGCCGAGGGTCATACCGTCGAAGGCATAGTTGACCATCAGGCTCGGGATGCCGGCGGTACCCATCTTATCGGAGTTCTGGCGGATATTGCTCGGGATGCCCCCGGTGGATGGCCTGCGTCCCACGGAGAACCATACCGGAGCATCAAAGATGTTGCTGACCGTGGCATAGGCATAGTCGACCCGCAGGATGCTGTCCTCGGGTACATGGCTGACCGTGCCGTCATTCGTGGCGCCGTAGCGGTCGGCAAAGAAGGTTCCCATGACGGGGTTCGAGGTCTGATGGCCGGCAAGCTTGTACATGACCAGCCGCGCCTTCATGGTGACGTCCTCGACGGGATTCGCCTTCAGGTTCATGCCGAAGCGGTTCATGAAGACGGAGTCGTTCTTTACATCGTATTTCTGCACTCCCGTGTACGTACCCGTCGGCAGGCCCGTCGCCGGGTTGATGTCGACCTGGGAATACTCATGCACCGATCCTGAGAGTGAATCGATCCTGAACCGGTAATCGAGCCCGATCTCGAGCCCGCCGTCCTCGGCTGCCGGAACGGAGACTGCGGTAAGCAACAACAGTGAAAGAACTGCGAGAATAGACTTATTCATAATACGGTGATACCTCCTTGGGTCGTTTGAGCGATAGTGCAACACTGGTGAGTTTGCTGCTGGGAATCCAAGCATTTCTCCTTTCTCGTATGATTGTGGCGGGGTTGGCAGGAACCCGCGGGAACTACCTTGTTGCATTGTTTAGAAAATTCGCAACTATATAGTCAAAAAAAGAGGGGGTATCGCCGCCGGCTGACGGTTATACCCCGGTAACTGCTTTCTTTTTTGCCATGTGCTGTTCGAACAGCACTTCCTTCATCAACGAGCAGGCATCGATCACCTTGGGGTTCGCCACGCGGTAATAGATGTTCACACCTTCCCGCCTGGTGGTCAGGATCCCTTTGTGGCGCATGACCGCGAGATGCTGGGAGACGTTCGCTTTGGACGCCCCCAGGGCGTTCACGAGTTCGGTGACGGTACGCTCGTCGGTCTTCAGGACGCTCAAGATCTCGATGCGCTTGGGATTCGTGAGGGTCTTGCAGATCTCCGCCTGCATTTCGAAGATGGATTTGTCGGTCAGTGTGGTTTTCATAGTATCTCATTATCGCAAATTGGAAACTAATGTCAAGGGCAAACTGTAACTCCCTGCAGTAAACTGGAGGGCAGCTTCGATCTACAAGTTAGTACTGTGGTATTCTCATCGCTGGCGAAAAACCGCTGCAAGCTACGGGGAATGCGCTTGCTCCTGGATCCAGGAGCAAGCCGTTACGATCCGGCTGGTTGATCCAGGGCGGCTTCGGGAGCGAAGGAGCCACGCGGTCCTGTGATGCACCAGGTGCGGCCCACCGCTTCCGGCCATATTTCCCTTGAACTTACAGCGAAAAATGATTATGATGCTGGATACTTTTGCGCAACAGGCGGAGAAAAGCAGCTCATGATAGGAACGATCCTCAAGAAGATATTTGGCACGAATAACGAGCGCGAACTCAAGCGCATCAATCCGCGTCTCAACGCGATCAACGCTCTCGAGCCGGCCATCGCGAACCTCACGGACGCGGAACTCCGGGGCAGGACAGACGAGTTCCGGCGAATCATCCGGGAGCGTGTCGAGGGCATCAGCGATCCAGCCGAGCTCCGCGTCATGGAAAAGACGGTCCTCGACGAGCTCCTGCCTGAGGCCTTTGCGGTTGTCCGGGAAACCTCGAGGCGGACCCTCGGCATGCGCCACTTCGATGTGCAGCTCATCGGCGGCATCGTGCTCCATGAGGGGAAGATCGCCGAGATGCGGACCGGGGAAGGGAAGACCCTGGTGGCCACCCTCCCGGTGTACCTGAACAGCCTGACGGGCAGGGGCGTGCACGTGGTGACGGTGAACGACTACCTCGCCCGGCGCGACGCGCAGTGGATGGGCCCGATCTATTCCTTCCTGGGGCTCACGGTGGGCATCATTGTCCACGGCCTGGACGATAGCGAACGGCAGGTGTCCTACAACTCCGACGTGACCTACGGAACGAACAACGAGTTCGGATTCGACTACCTCCGCGACAATATGAAGTTCGACCTGGCGGACTACTCCCAGCGGGAGCTCAATTTCGCCATTGTCGACGAGGTGGACTCCATCCTGATCGATGAGGCGCGGACACCGCTCATCATCTCCGGTCCCGCCGAGGAGTCCACGGACAAGTACTACAAGATCAACCGGATCATCCCGAGCCTGAAGAAGGACGCCGACTATACGATCGAGGAGAAGACCAAGACCGTTGCCCTTACCGAAGACGGCAACATCAAGGTCGAAAAACTGCTGAACGCCGGCAACCTCTACGATCCCGCGAACGTCGACCTGGTGCACCACGTGCACCAGGCGCTGAAGGCCCACACGCTGTTCACCGTCGATGTGGACTACGTGGTGAAGGACGGCCAGGTGATGATCGTTGACGAGTTCACGGGCAGACTGATGCCCGGCAGGCGCTGGAGCGACGGCCTGCACCAGGCCATCGAGGCCAAGGAGAACGTCAAGATCGAGAACGAGAACCAGACGCTGGCAAGTATCACCTTCCAGAACTACTTCCGCCTGTACAACAAGCTGGCCGGCATGACGGGTACTGCCGAGACCGAGGCCGGGGAATTCGGGAAGATCTACAATCTCGACGTGATGGTGATACCGACCCACCAGCCCATGATCCGGGCGGACAGTCCCGATTTCATCTACAAGAACGAACTGGGCAAGTTCGGCGCGGTGGTCCGGGAGATCGAGGAGAAACACCAGCATGGCCAACCGGTCCTCGTCGGCACCATTTCTATTGTGAAATCCGAGGTCCTGTCCTCGCTTCTCAAGAAAAAGGGTGTCAAGCATACGGTCCTGAACGCTAAGTACCATGAAATGGAGGCCGAGATCGTGGCCCAGGCAGGCAGGTACGCGGCGGTCACCATTGCCACGAACATGGCCGGGCGCGGCACCGATATCGTTCTGGGCGGCAACCCCGAGGGTCTGGCGCGCCAGATGCTCAAGGGCAAGGAGCATACGCCCGAGGAATGGGAAAAAACGATGGCGCAGTGCCGTGAGCAGTGCGTTGCGGAGAAACAGAAGGTCCTTGATGCCGGCGGCCTGCACATCCTGGGCACAGAGCGGCACGAGTCGCGCCGGATCGACAATCAGCTCCGTGGACGGTCGGGACGCCAGGGCGACCCGGGATCGTCAAGGTTCTACCTCGCGCTGGAGGACGATCTTCTCCGGATCTTCGGCTCCGACCGCATATCGGGGCTCATGAACCGGCTCGGCATGGAAGAGGACGTGCCGATCGAGCACCGGCTGGTCTCCCGCTCCATCGAGAAAGCCCAGAAGCGGGTCGAGGACCATAACTTCGAGATGCGGAAACACGTTCTCGAATACGACGACGTGATGAATCAGCAGCGGAAGGTGATCTATGAGCAGCGCCGCCAGATCCTCTCCGGCGGGAATCTCAGAGACGATGTGATGGGGCTGGCCGAGGAACTGTTCGACGGCCTGTTCGGTTTCTACTGCCCCGAGAACGCGTACCCCGAGACATGGGACATTCACGGCCTTACCGAGGCTCTTTCGGCGAAGTTCTCATTACGCCTTACGGACACGGACCAGGGGACCCGTTCCCGCGATGAGTTCCGCGATGCCATCTGGCAGACGCTCGAGAAAAGCTACCAGGACAAGGAGACCGAGATCGGTTCTGATCTTATGCGCCGCCTCGAGAAGATATTCATGCTCCAGGCCGTGGACCAGCAGTGGAAGGACCACCTTCTCGCCATGGACCATCTGAAGGAAGGCGTCGGCCTCCGTGGGTACGGTCAGAAGGACCCCCTTCTCGAGTACAAGCGGGAAGGCTTCGATATGTTCGAGGAGATGAAGCTGCGCATCGTCGAGACGACGGTGGAGAGCCTCTTCCGGGTAAAACAGGCGAAGGAGGACGACCGGGAGATCGAACGGCGGCAGAAACGTCAGATGGCGCAGCTCAGCTTCGTCGGCGCCGGAGACGCGGCCGCGGCGCCCCAGCCGGTCCACACCGAGAAAAAGGCCGGCCGCAACGATCCGTGTCCCTGCGGCAGCGGGAAGAAATACAAGAAGTGCCACGGAAAGTGACAGTGTATAAGTTCCTGCGTTGAATGAAAACGCTCTGTTTGGGCGGTCCCGAAGTTTTGGGACCGCCTTTTCTGCTCTTAGGGTGCCTTGAAAATACAAGTTTAACACACGCAGTTCAATAGACCCTCAGTCTCTATATGGTGCGAGCACCTAAGAACGCCATAGACAATATCTGAAATATCGTGTTACTATATCATCCGTAACGCATCTGGAAGGGGCGTGATTCCAATCAGCAATAGAAAACAGGACAACAGCTCTCCATCACTGCTCGGAATCCTCCTGCTCGTCCTCCTCGCCATTCCCGCGCCTTTCGCTCTTGCCGCCGAGCCCCCCATCAAGATCGGTGTCGCGTCGATGATCACGCCGGTCGACGCCGTTAAATACTATCAATCGATCATCGACTATATCGGCGAGCAGGTCCATCGGCCCGTCCAGATGGTCCATCGGCGAACGTATGAGGAAATGGATTCTCTGCTTGAACAGGGCGAGGTTGATGTGGCATTCATCTGCTCCGCCCCCTACGTCAAGAACCGCGAGAAATTCGGCGTGGAACTCCTCGTAGCCCCCAGCGTGAACGGAAAGCCGATCTATCATTCATATATCATTGTTCATAAAGACAGTCCTCTCAAGTCATTCGCGGATCTCAAGGGGAAGGTCTTCGCTTTCACCGACCCGAAATCGAACACGGGGAAGCTCTACCCCGCCTATCTGCTCAGGACCATGAATTCCATGCCGGAGCAGTATTTCAAGCGGTACATGTACAGCTACAGCCACAACAAGTCCATCGAGCTGGTGGCAAAACGCGTTGTGGATGGCGCAGCGGTGGAGAGCCTAGTCTATGAATTCATGGTTAAAACCGGGTCTCCTTACGCGCTGCAGACGAGGATCGTAAAGCGTTCGCCTCCCTATGGGACCCCTCCGGTAGTGGTGACCAAGGATGTGAACCCTGCGCTTCGAGATCTGCTGCGGGACGCTTTCCTGGCAATGCACAAGAGCGAAAAGGGAAAGGCGATCCTCGACGCGATGATGATCGACGGATTCGTGCGGATAGCGGACACTGCCTATGACCCGATCCGAAAGATGGAGCGGGCCGTGGACGAGGACATCGTTGTTGCGCGAAAGGCCAAGGGAAAGCAAACCGTCTACTTCGGCGTGATTCCGAGGGATAATCCCCGCATTCTCTATGAAAGATACCAGCCGCTCCTCGATTACCTTGCGGGCCAGACACCCTATACCTATGAGCTGGTGCTGAAGAAGAATTACGAGGACACGGTCAACGCCCTGGGAAACGGCGACATGGATGTGGCCCTGCTCGGGCCGTTGACCTACCTTGAGGCCCGTGCGAAGTACGGAGCCGTATCCATCTTGAAACCGAAGGGTGTGAACGGGGATTCGCGATACCGGAGCGTGATCATCACGAAAAAAGGGGCCTCACTCCAGCAGCTCTCGTCATTGAAGGGCAAGAGTGTTGCGTTTTCCGCTTCAAAATCCACATCAGGGAACCTGATCCCCCGATATCTCCTTGCAAACTCCGGTCTGCACCTCAGCGATCTCGGCCGCTATGCCAACTTCGACTATCACGATTCAGTGGTCAAGGCGGTCCTGAAGGGACAGCAGGACGCCGGAGCGGTGCGGGATTCGGTGGCAAAAAAATACAGCAAGCTCGGGATCGAGATCATTGCAGAATCGGAACCGATACCAACAGGGCCGCTTGTGGCCGGGCCCGGGACTCCCTATGCCGTGATCGAGAACATCAAACGGGCGCTGCTGGCTTTGAATCCCGATGATCCGGACCATAAGAAAATACTTCAAAGGCTTGATGACGATCTGAAGAGCGGCTTTACAGATGCGTCTGACGCTGATTACGCAGACATCCGTACCAAGATAAACGCCGTACCCCGAACCTGCGGGTTGGGGTGCCATCCAAAGATACAGCTGTGAGTTGACGAGAATGATAAAAATCCCGGACTCCTTTGACAGATTGCGCCTGCAATCAAAGTTCATCCTGATCACCACGTCGGCTATTATCATCTTAATGAGCGTGATCGGCTACGTTTCCGTGGAGCGGGAGAAAACTATACTCTACAGCGATATCGAGCGGCAGGGTAAGCTGCTTGGTGAGACGCTGGCCATCCCGATCCTGAACGACCTCATTTACGAGCGTCTCGGGCTGGTCGAGGAGGGCGGGCTTCTCGATAACTATATTATGGAGATATTCAACCGCCGTGACCTGGATCTTCTCTATCTGGTGATCATCGACGAGGATGGCAGGGTGATCTCTCATAATGACATCACGGAGTACGGCAAGGTCTATTCCGATCCCTTGACCATAACGTCTCGCGCGGCGGATACTACCGCTATCCAGCGCTTTTCAAGCAAGGGACACGTTGCCCTGGACATCGGCGTCCCCCTTTCCATCGGCAAGAAGCGGTGGGGCACACTCAAGATCGGTATTTCGCTTGAACATGCCGAGCACGAGATCATCGCCACCATCGGCAGGATCGTTCTGTTGACGCTGATCCTGGTTGCGATCGGATTTGCCGTCATCCTGCTGCTCAGCAGGAGGTTCATCAATCCCATCACACAACTCGCGAACACGATGGAGAAGGCGCGCGGCGACTATCTTGACCTCAAAGTTGACGTGAAAGGGCATGATGAGTTGGCCACGCTGGGCGAGCGGTTTAACAGCATGATCGAGCGCATCCGGCAGGCAAATGAGGACCTCCGGAAGGCAAATGAGAAGATGATCCAGTCGGAGAAGCTCGCGTCCATCGGCATTCTTGCTTCCGGCGTGGCCCATGAGATCAATAATCCTCTCGGAGGTCTTTTTAATTGTGTCCAGATGCTGAAGCTGAACGGCGATAATCCTGAATTCCGCGAACGGTATCTGGGTCTTGTGAAGGAAGGTCTCGACAAGATCGAGATCACGGTAAGCAAACTGCTCTGGATGTCCCGGAAGTCCGAGCATGCGCCGGTAGCCGTCAATGTCCGGAATGCCGTGGACGGCGTCTATCATTTCGTGGAGTACAAGATGCAGAAGAGCAACGTTACATTCGACAATTCCGTACCGGACAGCCTGCATGTCATCGTGGATCTGCATGATTTTCAGCAGATGTTGCTGAATCTTATTATTAATGCCGTGCATGCGATGCATGACGGAGGGAAGCTCAGCATACAAGGGCGACAGGACAACGGGTCGGTCAAGATCGATATCATCGATACGGGGATCGGCATAGCGCCGGAAAATGTCGGCAGGATATTCGATCCATTTTTTACCACGAAGCCAACCGGCGAGGGTACCGGCCTCGGATTGTGGCTCACCTACGGAATTATGAAGAACTATAACGGCGAGATCACTGTGGAGAGCGATCGGGGCAAGGGAAGCAGGTTCACCATGAGCTTTCCCCTGACGTTGAACGGGTGAATTGAAGATGACTGAAACGGTCCTTGTCATTGAAGATGAAAAATTGATGCGTGTGACCATTGAGGACTCGCTCAAATCGGCGGGGTACAATGTCATTGCGTGCGAGAACGGCGCGGAAGGTCTTGTCGCATTCAGGAACGGTTCCTGTGACGCGGTGGTGACGGATATTCGCCTTCCCGATAAGAACGGGATCGAGATCCTCAGGGAGATCGCAGCATCGAGCGATGTTCCCGTGATCGTCATGACGGCCTTTGGAACGATCAAAGATGCGGTCGAGGCGATGAAGCTCGGCGCGTTCGACTACATTACAAAACCCTTCTCCCTGGACGAGTTTCGGATACTGATCGAGCGGGCCTTGGAAATGAAGAGGCTCCGGGAAGACAACATCCGCCTGCGAAAGGACATCAACCGGTATTTCTGTTTTCCAAACATCATCGGTGAAAGCCTGGCCATGAAGAAGGTCTTTTCACTGATCGAGAAGGTTGCTGCAGCGGATTCCACAGTTTTGATCCTCGGGGAGAGCGGCACCGGCAAGGAGTTGATAGCAACAACTATTCATTATCAGAGTGCGAGAAAGGACAAGCCGCTCATCAAGATCAATTGCGCGGCCCTACCCGAAACTCTGATAGAAAGCGAGCTCTTCGGACACGAAAAAGGCGCGTTCACCGGCGCGATCAGACGAAAACCGGGCCGGTTCGAGCTGGCGAACGGCGGCACGATCTTCCTCGATGAGATAGGGGATATGCCGCTTTCCACACAAACAAGACTTTTGCGGGTGATCCAGGAGAAGACGTTCGAGCGAGTGGGCGGAACTGAGACATTAAAAATAGACGTGAGGGTTCTCACAGCGACTAATAGAAATATTGAAGAAGAAGTAAAGGCCGGTCGTTTCCGGGAAGATTTGTTTTACCGTTTGAATGTTATTCCCGTCGTAATTCCGCCGCTCCGGGAGCGAAGAGAAGATATCCCCGCGCTCGTGGATTTCGCTTTGGGAAAATGCCGGATACGGAACGCGAAAACCATGCGGTTCTCGAAAGAGGCAATGACGGCGCTTATGCAGTATGACTATCCTGGTAATGTCAGAGAGCTGGAGAACATTGTTGAACGGGGCGCTACCCTGGCTGGCTCTGATGTCATAGAGAAAGACGACCTGGCCCCCGCGGTATGCCGGAAATCTGAAAACAATGGAGCCGTGACGCTGGCGGAAGTTGCAGCCGGGGCAGAGAAGGAGCACATCATCCGCATCCTTGCGATCGCGCAGGGAAACAAAACAAAGGCATCAGAGATGCTTGGCATCAGCCGAAAAACCCTTTGGGAAAAGATGAATACGTACGGACTTAAGGCATAATTCGCGATAAACATACCTCGTTTGCACTCCAACGTCCTGATGCGGCAACTTTCTTTACCACAACTTCCCGATCGAATCAAGAAACCGTTACGAAACCGTAACACTGCACCAATCTGCTACGCTAGGTAAAAATCAGTATTAATAGACAGTTACCCGATCTTCCTTTCCACAACGTTCCACAACAGTAACATTCATCCAGCGCATATCACTATTAATCAATGTATTAGGTCCGGCATGGAACTTGTAATCTATGAGCCATGCAAGTATGCTCCTCATCCGGCGCAAAAGCGCTTTCTATGGTATCCTTGAAAAACATTTGCGAGCAAAATGGCAACATCCGCCAGTGCGCCATCGTGAATGCCAATCATGAAAAGGTCCTATCTGTTCTTGACGGAATTCTCCAGGATGATCGATACGCTTTCTGCCGGTGTGATAAGTGTCTCAACGATATAGCCGCGCTTGCCCTCAATTATCTGCCGCCGCACTATTACGTCGATGCGGGAAGCGGCGGTGACATCGGCTCTCCCTCCGTGATGGTTGAGCATGCTGTTCTTGAGGCGATGGATCTGGTCGGGAAAAATCCACGACATCAAAATACATAGATTATTGCGAATCGCAAAAGGGAGGTCCAGATGCAGATAAAAAGAAGGGATTTTCTGAAGGTAGGTGCGGCCGCGGGAGCGGTTGCGGCGTTGGGAGGACTGAAGCTCAATGCCTTTGCAGCGGGCAAGGAGCAGGAGAAGGCCATCGGTGGTATAGGGCCGGGCGAATGGATCGCCTCCACCTGCCAGGGCTGCACTGCCTGGTGTCCCGTGGAGTTCTTTGTGCAGGAGGGCCGCGCGGTGAAGGTGCGCGGCAACCAGCTCAGCAAGGCCAATAGCGGGTACTGCTGTCCGCGCGGTCATATGATGCTTCAGCAGCTGTACGATCCTGACAGGATCAAGGTCCCCATGAAGCGCACCAATCCCGAAAAGGGGCGTGGCATCGACCCCAAGTTCGTCCCGATCACCTGGGATGAAGCCCTTGACACCATAGCCGACAAGATGATGGAACTACGCAAGGCCGACGAGCCGGGGAAATTGATGTACATGCGCGGCCGTTACTCCCCGACCTCCACGGACCTGCTTTACGGCACACTGCCCAAGATCTACGGCACTCCCAATTACTTCTCCCACAGCGCCATCTGCGCTGAAGCGGAGAAGATGGGCCCCGGCTACACTCAGGGGTTCTTCGGCTATCGTGACTATGACCTGGCAAAGACCACCTGCCTGGTGATCTGGGGTTGCGACCCCCTCAGTTCCAACCGACAGGTGCCGAATGCCATAAGCAAATTCGGCGACATTTTCGATCGCGGCACGGTGATTGCCGTTGATCCGCGCCTCTCCACCTCGGCCGCCAAGGCCAATGAGTGGCTGCCGATCAAGCCGGGTGAGGACGGAGCCCTGGCCGCTGCCTTGGCTCATGTCATCATGACTGATGGAAAGTGGAGCAGGGAATTCGTCGGTGATTTCAAGGACGGCAAGAACCGTTTCAAGGCCGGCAAGACCGTTGACGAGGCCGCATTTGTCGAGAAGCAGACCCATGGTGTGGTCAAATGGTGGAACATCGAACTGAAGGACAAGACCCCGGCCTGGGCAGCCAAAAAAACTTTGATCCCCAAAGATCAGATCATCCGCGTGGCCCGGGCTATGAGCAAGGCCGGTTCTGCCTGTGCTGTCTATATGGGTCCCGGCGTGGCCATGACGCCCCGAGGCACCTATGCCGCCATGGCGGTTTATGCATTGAACGGCATTCTGGGATCCATCGAGACCGAGGGAGGCGTATTCCAGAGTTCCGGTGCGCCGACGGAAAAATTTCCCAAGCCCGACGCATTTATCGATGAAATCGCCAAGCACCATGGCCACGGCAAAAAAGTCGACGGCCGCGGCGCCAAGGACATGCCCGCCATCCTGGGCGGCTTTGAAAAAAAGAAGGACAAGGATGGCAAGGAAACGGAGAGCGCCCTGGCCAATGTGGTCACCAACAACGTGGCCAATGGCCTGCTGAAAGACCCGGGGGCCGTCAAGGTGTTCATCAGCACATGGAGCAACTTTGTTTTCTCCGCTACCGGCTCCCAGCGCTGGGAACAGGTCATGGCCAAGATCCCGTTCTTCGTACACATGGTCACCAATGCTTCGGAGATGACGCAATACGCTGATATCGTATTGCCGGCCACTTTTAACCCGGCGGAGAAGCTCTCCATTATCACCAACATGGCAAATCTGCACGGCCATATGTCCATCCAGCAGCCGGTGATCAAACCGCTCTGGCAGGCCAAACCGGAGGAGACCGAGGTCATGTGGCTGTTGGCCGAGAAGCTGAAAGCCAAGGGATTTGCCAATCTGTTCGACTACTATGCTTCCTTTGAAGATCCTGAAACCAAAAAGAAGCCGGCCACCGCAGCGGAGTTCGCCGAAATAGCGGCCAAGATCTCCAGCCAGAAGGCCTGGAACGGCAAGGAAAAGATGAAGGGCGATCAGATCGCGGGCTGGGAGGAATTCAAGAAGAAGGGGATCTACAACTCCGAAACCTACGCCTACAAAAAGAACTGGGGCAAGTTCAAGACCGTAACCCACAAGTTCGAGTTCTACGGTGAAACTTTGAAGAAAACCCTTACCTTATTTGCCGACAAGCATAAGACCACCATTGACGACATACTGAAGGCAAGCGGTTACGAGGCCCAGGGCGAGTTGGTT
>CAKKRC010000028.1:87270-90137 GCA_919902495.1 Nitrospiria bacterium | reverse complement strand
ACATTGACCTGAAAGATCCCAAAGTGCAGGCGTATATCAACCAATATATCGACCAGCGCATCATCGGCGCGTCGCGCCAGATCTATGACTCGTTGACCAAGCAGATCAAAGCCGTCGACGACAAGGTCCAGCAGGTGGAGAAGAAGGCGGTCAAGAACCGCATCGCCATCATCGCATCCAAGGGGACCCTTGATATGGCCTACCCCCCGCTCCTCCTGGCAACCACGGCCCGGGCCATGGGCATCGAGGCCTCTATCTTCTTCACGCTCTACGGGGTGGAGATCCTCAAGAAGAACGCCAAGCTGAAGGTAGCGCCCTTGGCAAATCCGGCTATGCCCATGCCGGTGCCGAACATCATCGGCGCCATGCCCGGCATGACCGCCATGGCCTCGATGATGATGAAGGGCATGTTCAAGAAGCAGTCCGTGCCGCCCATCAAGGAACTCATTGACATGGCCAGGGATTCGGGCGTGAAGCTCGTCTGCTGCCAGATGACCGTGGACGTCCTCGGAGTGAAGCAGAAGAACCTCATTGACGGCATCGAGTTTGGCGGCCTCGCGACGTTCATCGAGTACGGAATGGGATCGACCATCAACCTCTTCGTCTAGCAGCCCTGTTAAGACCGTCTGAAAAACGCAAAGGAGCATGGAAAGCGTATGGCATCGGGAACCCCGATCCTCACCGAAAAGGGCCGGGAGGCTGTGAAGACCCCCCAGGTCAACCTTACGGCGCGCTGCAGGAGCGTCCTCGTGCAGATCGATGGAAAACGCTCGCTCGACGAGGTCCGGAACAGCCTGCGCGGCCTCGAAGGGCTGGAAGAGGCCATCAAGAAGCTCACGGACGAAGGTTATGTGAACCTCGCACAGGACTGCCGGGACATCATCAAGGACGCCGCGTTGAAGATCCTCGGCGCCAAGTCACCGACCATCAACCGAAAGATCGACGAACTGCACACCAGGTATGGCGACGGATGCTGGACCCACCTGGACGAGTTGGACAAGGCGGCCCGCCTCTTCTACGGAGCGGACGTCGCCGAGAACCTGAAACAGGAGTTTGTCCGGATCCTGAAAAAGTACGGCAAATAGGCCTTTGTCCCCGTCCCGCCCGCCTTACCTTCCCGGAACGTCCGCTGTTTCCCGTCTTCCCACAGCCCAATAGTACTGGAAATATACCGCGAATTGTGCTAAATTTTGGCTACCTATCCCTACATAAACAATAAACCGTCAGGAAGGTCCCATGGCACAACTCGACAAGCTCATTGACAAACTTCAGCTGAACCAGGAGATCCTCCTGGAGTCCGGCAAGACGCCCATGCTGAAGACCGACTCCGGGACAAAGCCGATGCTCAACCAGCAGCTCTCGGCCCAGCAGCTCATCCCGCTCATCCAGGAGATCGCCCCGGCAAGCAACAAGGCCGCGATCGCCCAGCGAAAACAATCCCGGTTCGAATACACCTTTAATGGAAAGACCGTCGTTGTCCTGTACGCTTCCGACGGCGACCAGGTGACGGCAAAGATCGCCATCCCCGGCTACGAGGAGGATGCCGCCGAGCCGGCGCCAGCCGGCGCGCCAAAGGCCGCGGCAGTCACCGGCGCACCTTCGGGCGCCGAGCCGGAGATCAACGTCCTGCTCCGGAAGATGTTCCAGATGGGGGCGTCCGACCTCCACATCACGTCGAACCACAAGCCGCTCATCCGGCTGCACGGCGACATGCAGGAGCTCTCCGACCAGCCGGTCATCACGCCGGAGCGCATGCACGCGCTCCTTGAAGGCATCATGCCGCCGCATAACGTCGCCCAGTACGAGGACACCCACGACACGGACTACGCCCACGAGATAGCGGGCCTCGCGCGGTTCCGCGTGAACACCTTCATGGACCGCTTCGGCATGGGCGCGGTCTTCCGGACGATCCCCATGGACATCGTGACCGCCGAGAAGCTGGGGCTTTCCAAGGAGATCCTTGACCTCTGCTTCCTCTCCAAGGGGCTCGTCCTGGTCACCGGACCGACTGGATCCGGCAAATCCACCACCCTCTGCGCCCTGGTGGACTATATCAACCGGCACCGGAAGGACCATATCATCACCATCGAGGACCCCATCGAGTTCGTGCATCAGAAGAAGAACTGCCTCATCAATCAGCGCGAAGTACACGTCCATACCAAGTCCTTCGCCAACGCGCTGCGCGCCGCTCTCCGCGAGGACCCCGATATCGTCCTTGTGGGCGAGATGCGGGACCTCGAGACGATCGCCATCGCCATCGAGACGGCCGAGACGGGACACCTCGTATTCGGCACCCTCCACACCACCACCGCAGCATCCACCGTGGACCGCATCATCGACCAGTTCCCTGCGGACCGGCAGTCACAGATCCGGACCATGCTGGCAAGCTCGCTGAAGGGAGTGATCTCCCAGACGCTCTGCAAGAAGATCGCCGGGGGCCGGGTGGCTGCCATGGAATTCCTTTTCGTGAACAGCGCCGTGTCGAACCTCATCCGCGAGGGAAAGATCTACCAGATCCCCTCCGTCATGCAGACGGCCAAGCAGCAGGGCATGATGCTTTTGAACGAGTCCCTGTTCAAGTACGTCGTCGACAAGGTGGTCGCGCCCGAGGAGGCCTACGTCAAGGCCATCGACAAACAGGGCTTCGTCACCATGCTGAAGTCAAAGGGCATCTCGATCAACATGACGGGATTGGGCGATTAAGGAAGGAGCAGCCATGGCAGAACGCAGCGAGTTCGCCGTACCCAAGGAAAAGCAGCTGGTCACCGTATATCTCCTCGGAGGCGATACGATCGAGGGGAACATCTTCCTGGAATACAACCCCGGCGCGCAGCTCGCCCTTTTCCATAAAGAGGTTCAGGTCAAAC
>CAKKRC010000028.1:0-87260 GCA_919902495.1 Nitrospiria bacterium | reverse complement strand
CCACCAGAAGATGGCCGCCTTCCTGGAGAACCAGAAGGACTTCTTTCCCCTGTCCAGCGGCGGCACGCCGGAGTTCATCAGCAAGAGCGCCATCCGGATGGTCGAGGTCCACTATCCCGAGGACGAGGAGACCTTCGGCATCATGCACGTCGAGCTCGTTACCGTGATCTTCCGCGACGGGACGCAGGTGAGCGGCGATCTCCTCGCCGACGTTCCCGACCAGCGGAAACGGCTGTCCGATTGCCTGAACCTCTCCGGCCGGTTCCTCTTCACGCGGGCCTACGGCAAGGTCTGCTACATCAGCAAGCAGGCTATCCTGAAGGTGATCACCTCGGAAAAATGACGATCGCGTTGAGCAACGCATGACGCAAAAAAGGCTTGCCATAACGGCAGGCCTTTTTTGTCCTTGAGATCTTGGGCACGACCGTCACGCGACGATCGTTGATCGTGACCAGGATAGCCCCATTCTGCCCGCGCCCTTCTACTGGAGTGTTTCTGGACACAAGCGGCCGGTTCAGCTATACTGAAGTCGTCATCCCTGTTGGATCCAGGAGCGAGTGCTAACCCCGAAGATCGCTGCAGAGAGCTTCGACACTATGAATATCATGGACCTTCTCAATGATGTCCTGCTGAGCCTCATTCCCCTCATGGTCGCCATTGATGCGCCGGCGACCCTGCCGCTCTTCATGGCCATGACCGAAGGGATGAAAAAGCATGAACGCCGGACCATCGTGCGGCAGTCCATCCTGACGGCGTTCCTGATCACCATCGGCTTCGTCTTCCTGGGCCGTGCAGTCTTTCGTGCGTTGGGCATCATGGTGGAGGACTTTATGATCGCCGGCGGGACCGTCCTGCTCATCATCGCCATTCTGGACATCGTGCGGGCGGGCGAAAAGAAAACGGCTGTCTCCCCCACCTTCGGCGTCGTGCCCTTCGGAACACCGCTCATCGCAGGCCCCGCCACGCTCACGACCACGCTGGTGCTCGTGGGGAGCTACGGGTACGCGCCGGTCATTCTCTCGCTCATCGTGAACATCCTGCTCGCCTGGCTCATCTTCGCCCAGGCGGACCGCATCATAAAGTTCATCGGCATAAGCGGTTCACGCGCTTTTGCCAAGGTCGCAGCGCTGCTCCTCGCGGCCATTGCCGTCAAGATGATCCGGAGCGGGCTGTTCAAGTTGATCGAGGGATAGCGGACCAGGTCCGGACGGTAGAGAACGACAGCGAGGAAACGGCCTTAGCGGATCACCACAGCAGGTTTTTCTCCGGCATACACCTCACCGACAATACAAGCATCTTCCACACCGGCAAGCTTGAGTTTCTTCACCAGTTCCTCGGCCTGCAAAGCAGGGAGAGAGAGCAGGAGCCCGCCCGAGGTCTGCGGGTCGAACAACAGCTCTTCCTCGTCGCCGCTTAGCTGCCGCTTCTTCTCCCAATAACCTTCAATGATCGCCCGGTTCGCCTTATTGCTCCCCGTCGTCTCGCCCTTGCGGTACATTTCCTGGGCGTGGGGATGGAATGGCAGCCGGTCGTAGGACAGCGCTATCCTGACCTTACTCCCCTTTGCCATCTCAAGGGCATGGCCCATGATGCCGAATCCGGTGATGTCCGTGCAGGAATGAACATCATAGGCGAGGGCGACCTCCATGGCGGCCTTGTTCAGCATGGCGATCTTGGGAAGGATCGTTTCCAGATCCCGGAACGGGAGTTTCTTCGAACGGCAGGCGTTGAACAGAACACCGGTGCCGAGCGGCTTGGTCAGCACCAGGGCGTCGCCGGGCTTTGCGTTGGCGTTGGTGAGCACCTTATCGGGGTGGACGCTGCCGGTCACGGCAAGACCGTACTTCGGCTCCAGGTCATCCACCGAATGCCCGCCTGCCAGCGCGGCCCCCGCCTCCTGCACCTTTTCAAAACCGCCGGTCAGGATCCCCTTCAGGATCCCCATATCGAGCTCTTTCGAGGGGTACATGACCAGGTTGAGGGCCACCAGCGGCTTCCCCCCCATGGCGTACACGTCCGACAGGGCGTTCGCGGCCGCGATCCTGCCGAACCAGACCGGATCGTCCACCGGCGGCGTGATGAAGTCAACGGTACTGATGATCGCCACGTCAGGCGAAACGCGATAGACCGCCGCGTCATCGCTCGTTTCGAACCCTACCAGCAGGTTCGGGTCATGAACGGGGCAGATCGAAGAGAGCACGTCCGACAGGTCCGCCGGACCGATCTTCGCCGCTCAGCCGCAGGTGCGGGACATGCCCGTTAGGGTCTTCTTTTTCCAGAACAGGTCCATGTTCCTTCCTTTATAAATACTTTACTGCGTCGCTGACATTATAACAGAAGACGTAACGTGAGTGTCATGATTCGTATACGATATCTGAAACGACATGTACATCTCGTGTGATGAGTCGTTTTTATGCAATTCAACTGAAATCACCCCACCTGACCTCCCCTTAGCAAGGGGAGGGATTGCCCCTCCTTGCCAAGGAGGGATTGGGGAGGTGGTTCGAACCTAATGCTGGGGAATGACCGCAAGAGGCTTTTTCAAGAAGAAATATTACTCAGGTAAATCGTTGGATGCACTTTCACTAGTTCTACATCAATTCGTTGAAATCCATGACGGTCGCAAAATCCGGGCTGTGACCGGGCGGGACCTTCGAATTCCCTTTCGCTTTATAAACGATGTACCTGATGCCGTACAGCTTCGCCGTCCTGAGCACGGCCAGGGTGTCGTCGACGAATAGGGCGCTCTCCCGGTGAAATCCGATCTTTTTCTCTGCACGCTTCCAGAATTCCAGCTTCTCTTTCGGGAACCCCATCTCGGCGGACGTTATCGCGCCGGTCAGATACTTCCCGATCTCAGTCTTCTTGAGCTTCAAGGCCAGCACTTTATCATGGGCGTTCGTGGCAATATAGACCTTCTTTCCACGGGAACGCATCTGCTGAAGAAAACCCTCGACGTGAGGATGGACCTCGATCACGTGCCGGATCTGCTCCTTCAGCGCCAGAATATCCAGGCCCAGCTCGGCAGACCAGAAGTCGATGTCCGTCCAGTTGAGCGTCTCTTCATGGGACTTGTACTTTGCGAGAAGCTCCTCTTTCGCCTTCCCGAAGGAGACGCGGTGTTTGTCGGCATACTTCTCCGGCACCAGGTGTTCCCAGAAGTAATCATCAAAGTACTTGTCCAGGAGCGTGCCGTCCATGTCGAGCAGGACGTGGGTGATATCATGCGTTGCAAGGGCATTTTTGATGTCGTGAACGGGGATATGCATAGAACTGAAGGACCTTCCCAGAAAAGCAAGGTCCGGGCAGCTGTCCTTCCTACCTTCTTACCTTCCGACCTTTCTTCTTCATCTTCATCACATACCCTTCTATCTTCAGATCCGGTCCGACAAACTGCGCGGTAACCTCTGACAGCTTGACAGCATGGTCGAGCTTGACCGGCGAGGACCCGCCGATGGAGCAGAGCGAGTCCCTTCCCGTCATGAGCGTCGGCGCGATGAACATCACGATCTTGTCGACGATGCCTGCCTTGAGCGCAGACGCGTTGATCTCCGCGCCGCCCTCGATCAGTACGGACATGATATCCTGTTTACCAAGTTCTTTCATGAGGTCCGGAAGGTCGATGCGGCCCCTGTTGCTTTTCACGAAAAGGACCTCCACGCCGGTTGCCTGCAGGCAGTTCACCTTCGTCCGGGGAGCGCTCGCGAGCGCGGCAACAACGGTCTTTGCCGTCGACCGCTGGGTAAGCACCTTCGCGTTCAGCGGGATGCTCAGCCTGCTGTCGACGATGACCCGGACCGGGTCACGGCCATCGGGTATCCGCGCGGTGAGTGCCGGGTCGTCCTTGAGTACCGTATTGATCCCGACCAGTATGGCGTCGTTCCGGTCACGAAGCTTATGGCCTTCCTCTCTCGCCTTCGCTCCGGTGATCCATTTCGAATCGCCCTTCGCCGTCGCGATCCTGCCATCGAGTGTCTGGGCGATCTTAAGCGTCACGAAAGGTACCCCCTTCGTAATAAACTTGATGTAAGCTTCGTTCAGAAGTCTCGCCTCCGGCTCGAGGACGCCGGTGACGACCTCGATGCCCGCCTTTCGGATGGCCCGGATCCCGCCACCTGAGACTTTCCGGTTCGGGTCGATCATGGCGATGACCACGCGCTTCACACCGCTTTGTATGACGAGGGGGCTGCAGGGAGGCGTCCGTTTATTTACATGGGAACACGGTTCGAGCGTCACATAGAGCGTGGCGCCCTTTGCGGAACTGCCGGCCTTCGCCAGGGCGATCACTTCTGCATGCGGTTCGCCCGCTTTCTTATGCCAGCCGCGGGCGATCACCCGGCCGTTCTTGACGACCACAGCCCCGACCATGGGGTTCGGGCTCGTGCGCCCCGCAGCCTTCTCGGCGAGCCGGAGGGCGATGCGCATGTATTTTTCATCCAGCGTATTCATGATCATCAGAGAAATTGCGCAAACAGCATGCAGAACTTATATCGTCAGGGCGAGCTTGTGCAATGCGTCTTCAGCCAGTCAATTGCGTCGGAGTCTGGAACCTTTCCGATGGCCATGTTCAGCGTAAACCGGACAAGTTCTTTTTGAGAAGCTTCCAGTCGCATGCCGTTCATTCCGAGAAAGATGCCGGTCGATATGATCGCCGTTCTCTTGTTCCCGTCGACGAATGGGTGGTTCCTTGCCAGCGACTCCACGAGAGCTGCGGCTTTCGACAACACATTGGGATACAGGTCTTTGCCGCCAAATGTTGCTTGCGGCCGCGCTACCGCGGATCGCAATAGCCCGATATCCCGCACGCCGTGTGCGCCGCCGGTCTCATCGATGGCCCTCGCGTGAACAAAAAGCACCTGTTCAGCGGAAAGATATCTCACTTTTTCGCGAGTTCCTTGAGGGCGGGGCGGTATTTTTCGATGAACTCGTTGACCTGGGATACGAATACCCGGTCGACCCCTTTGGGCGGTTTTCTCTTGCGGACCGGCTCGATCACGATTCGGTCATGGTCCTCGTCGAGCGTCACCTCAACCTCAGCCCCGACGGCAAGATCGAGCCTGCCGAGGTAATCGGCAGGAATGGAAACTCCCTTGCTGTTCCCGACGGAGAATATCTTTCTGTGCATGGGACACCTCCCAATGATACGTTATAACGCCATTATAACATATCCACGCCTGCTGTAAACAGGTTCTTGTGAAGCAGCGGTCCATCACGTTCCGCTCTGCGCTGCCCGCTGCCGTGCCAGTATTCCGCCCAGCATCCCGGCCGACGGCATGGTGGCGAATCCAATGATGTCGTACCAGGTCGGCAGGCCGCTCTCGCGAAAGAGAAGCGCCACGACCACGCCTGCCCCGGCGACCAACGCGCCATGCATGACCTCGGACCGGAGCGCCATCCTTCCGGCAACGTATCCCCCCAGGCCCGTGCATCCCAGTCCTATGATCAGGCTCAACAGCAGGCCGCTGGTGCTCTTCATCCGGACGACGACCTCATCTTGAGAAAGGCCCTGCGACGCCAGCGCGGTCATCAGGAACAGCATGACGGCAAGGGTCGCGACGTTGTCGACAATGGCCCCGACTATGACGGCTTTGAAATTGATGTCAGACAATTTCCACGCTCCTGAGCCGTTCGGCCGCGTCCTCTGGACTGATCGTGTTCATAAAGAGTCCCGAACCCAGTTCGAACCCCGTGGGTATGCTGGTGCGGGGACAAATCTCTATGTTCCAGTGATAGGACGACCGCAGGGCTTCGAAACCGGGTCCGCGGGGCAGCGAATGGATGAAAAAATTGTACTGCACGCCGCCGAGCACGGCATTGAGCCGCGCCATGGTCCGCCGGAAGACCCGGCCCAGGTCGGCGGCATCATCGGCTGACAGGTTCGCGAAGTCGGCCTCGTGGCTGAGCGGCAGGATCTGCACCTCCCACTCGAACCTGCTCGCGAAGGGCTTGATGGCGATGAACCGCCTGCCCCGCTCGATGACATACTGCCCGACGCTGATCTTCCGCCGTACGATGCCCGATTCCCTATCATAGAACGTCGCCTCGAAGGTCAGCGCTTCGTCGATGAGGCTGCAGAAGATGCAGCGTCCGGTCCTCGCATGATAGGCGGCGCTGCTCTGGACCTCTGCTTCGATGTTGTACGGCACGACCGGCATGGCCACGATCTGGCTGTGCGTATGAGCGATGCTCGCTCCTGCGGCCGGGCCGAAGTTCTTGAATATCAGCACCGCGCGGACCGACGGGTTCGCGGCATACAATGCCGCCATCCGGTCCCGATAGGTCGAGAACAGGAGGCCCAGGTGCTCTTCGTCCATCTCGTGGACCCGGATCCCGTGCGACGCGTGGTCGATCATGACCTCGTGCCGCCCGTACCCGTCGATGGTCTGCTGGAGACCGAAAGCGAGATTCGGATTTTGTTTATCATCGCCCAGCACGGGATAGAGGTTCTCGACGACGCGGATGCGCCACTCGCCGGCTGCAGGGATCTGGGCAATGGCAGGCGGCGTTCTGTCCTCATGGCCGCGGCAGAACGGGCAGGTGTCCACGTAAGACCGTCCATCGTGCGGTGCCGGAGGCTCTTCCTTCTTCGGCCTGAGGCTCCGCGCCGTCGCGATCAGCACCGACTCGCCGGGTACGACCGGATTGATCCGGATCTCGCGGATGGCCTTGGCTTTTATCTCACCGTCAGTCATCGAGCCAATCCCTTCACGTTATTATTCGTTCGGAACACATATCTTTCCGCGAGGACTGCACATTCATAGCGGAATATGAACATACACAGTTATTCATCTTCCACGAAGTACACCTACAACTGTTCAACAAGTGCGTGATACATAAGCGGTGCAGAATATTGGTTGTTACTTGCTGCTGTGAGAGCGACGTTACAAATTAGTTGCTTAATTCATATACAATGCTAAATTCAATAATTAATGGCTCCTTCACATTATCGCCTAGATGAGTAGCCATATAACTTATTTCGACCATATTTCTTATTGGTGATTTCAGCATAGCAAATAGCAGGAACGGCCCCTCTCCATCTTTTCCAACTATCGCATTTCTCTTCCACATAAGTCTCTCCCGAGATCTTTTTACGCCATCCTTATCAACATAAGCATACGCATCTGAATAGATGTTTAACGTGCCATGCTTCGACACAATGCTATTTTCTTTAACAACATAACGTAAATTATGCAGCGAATTATTGACGTCATCAGATGATACAATCACATCTCCACTAGGCAGTTTCTTAAACTGCAATTCAATCTTACCAGTATTTTCAAAGACCCTGTTATCGCCCGGGCCATATGCTTTTTTTAATGCTTCGTATTCCTTCTCTGTGATTCCGAAATTGGGATGATAGGGAAGAGGCTTTCTAAGATCATGACTTTTGATATATTTCGCATACCATTCGTTTTGTTTTTCTATAGCCTTGTCCGATCTGCCCTTGATCTCCTCTATTTTTTCACGTGACATACGTACCCGTAGATTGCCCGTAATTTTCCCATCACGAGGAAGATATGGTGACATAATGCCCCAATTCACTGCAAATACCGGATGAGCAAAGCAGAACAATGCAATGAGTGGAAGTATCCTCTTATTCAAAGATACATCCTCCTAAAGAAGGTTAACAAGTTATTATCGGGACGAAACCTGGCATCCAATACTATATGCTTATCGTGCACTACATTGTCACGAATATATGCTTGATTCACGGTTATGTCAACGCTGACATGGGGGCTTGTACGGGTATACTATGAAGGATAAAGTATGGAGATTTACATGTTGCAGTCGTGGAAACCTATAACAACTTCAGGAAGTACCTATCGAAGCCCGAGATCAGTCGACCAGCATTTCCTGAATGACCGCCTTGACCGTTTGTACTGTTTCCGGCAGGAGCCTTCCGAGTTTCTTGATCAGCCTTGCTTTATCCACCGTGCGTATCTGATCCAGCACCACCCATCCGTCCTTGCCTTTAAACCGGAGAGGCACACGCGTGGGATACGCATGAGATCGGGATGTCATGGGCGCAATGATCACAGTATCGATATGTCTGTTCATTTCGTCGGGAGAAATGACCGCGCAGGGACGAACCTTCTTGATCTCGTGACCGATGGTAGGATCGAGATTGATGAGGACGATATCATATTGCCGGACTACCATTCCCACTCCTTCATAGCAGGGTCAATGTTGTCCGAGATGATAAGATTATCTTCTTTAAGCTTCTTCATCTGCTTAAAGTCTGCATCCCAATCCTTACGAGACTCCTTCCTGGCAGGCTTTATGACGATCGCGCCTTTTTCTACCTCCATGACCGCCTCCTTCTCAATATGGCACTGTTCAAGCACCGCTTTGGGAATTCTGACCCCTCTCGAATTTCCTATGGGAATTATTGTCGTTTTCATAAAACCTCCAGCAGTAATTATAAAGTAATTACATTGAGGCGTCAACCGGTTCTTCTTAAGACCCCCCATCCCACGACCACGTTATGATGCTTTACAATCAAGAGACAACCAGGAGTGACTGACGGGTCCATCAGGGCTTGAACACGATCTCGATCGTTCCCAGGTCCTTCGTTCGCTCCGGACCGACGCGGATCGGGCCCGGTGCGGGTCGCACCGTACGGGCTCCGGACCGCACGGCAGCGGGGATCTGCTCCCGGGTCGTCATGACCGCGACGACATAGGTACCGCTGCCCAGCCGGTCGAAAGAGAACCTGCCGTCGGGAGAGAGCGGTTTCACATCCACCAGCACTTTTCCGAGCGAGAGGTCTGAGATCTTGATCACTTCTTTCGCGTCCCGTTGTGCCTGCGTGCTTAGCAATGCGACCCGTGCGCCCTTCGGCGGCGCGCCGTTCACGATGATCCTGCCGTGGATGGCCCCATCGACGACGACCGGCACCTTCAAGATGTCGTCCATGGCGCCCTCGGCACCAGCCGCCCGCGCCTTGTCCAGCCAGCGTTTGGCATCGCCTGTTCTCCCGAAATGCTGATACCCTTTGGCGATCGCGAGCGCCGATCTACCGCCGGCGGACCACACCGATTCGTCACTAAATGATATGAGCAGCCGCAGGTTCTCGTCGGTCACCGGAAGCACCTGGAACCGCGCGAGCAGCAGCATCCGGGGAATGAGCTGCGAGCCTGCCGCCTTGACCTGCCAGTCGAGGCCGTTCTTCACCTCCCAAAGCGCGTGGTATCCTTTAAAGAGGATCTCCCGCGCCGCATACGTGAACACGGACCCGTCGGGATGCGCAGCGAGGTATGCCTCGACCTTTTTCAGGTTCTCTTCGGAGAGTCCGATCGTGCTTTGAAGGCTGAAACCGGATCCGGAGACCGCGCGCGGCCCCTCCTGGATCGTGACCGGCTGCTCCTTGTCCGGATGCAGGATCACGATCGTCCCGCTGTCCGCTGCGGTCGCGGGAAGGCTCAGGACTGCGGCCAGGTCCTTCTTATCGAGGTCGTACTTCCGGCCGGCATACCCGTAGCCGATGAGGAGCATGATCGCCACGATGGCGTACAGCGCAGCCGGCCCCTTGAGCAGTTGCTTCACGTCCGTGCCGGCGCGCGTGACCGGTGCAAGCGCGACAACGAACCAGCCGCACAGCGGGAACGCCGTCCCGAGCATGACGATAAATCCGACGGCCAGAAGCTGGTAGCCAAGGAACGAGGTCTCGCCCGATCGGTCAAGCACTTCGGAAACAAGGATGAAATACTTGCCCTGGGTCCACTCCACCATTCCGATGAGCGCAACGGCAAGGAGACCGACCGCCGCTCCGAGCAATAGTGTCCGCTTTCTTTCGCCCGGAGGCGGCAGCGCCCAGGACGAGGTCGAGAATATGCCGGCCCATCCCGTTTCGCCTGAGATGAACCAGAGCAGCGCCGTGGTGCTCGCCACGACCAGCACCTGAATGACCTGGTGTATAAGCTGTGATTCCGAACTCCCGCCGATCGCTGCGGTGAGAACGGCGACCCAACCGATCAGGGCCGCGATGGATACCGCCAGCTTCGCTCCCGCCCGGCTCCGCCAGTTCTTTGCGCCGCTCACAATGTTTGGATTAATGACGCCCAGCAACAGCGTCAGCGCGGCGATACCCACGACAAGGGCCATCAAGCTGATCAGGTACATACCGGTCCCGGTGAGCCACCCTAAATATCCGCTCAGCCGGGCCACATCGGCCTTCTCCGCGAGGGTCAGGAGATAGGGGCTCGTCGCGGGTACGGCGATCGCCATGAGCACTCCTGCGACCGCAGCACCTGCGGTGATGCCGCAGACCGTCATGGCAACAAGGAACAGCTTTTCGATCCTCTTCATTGTTCGCACCTCCGCTCTGTATCTGCCCGTCGTCCGGAAAAATCAAAGGGCGGCCTGTTGGCCGCCCCTGGTTTACTTCCAAACATACCTGTTTACTTCGTCCCCGACCCGCCCATGCCCTTTTCCTTGAGCTTGGCCTGGGCCGCCGCCAGCCTCGCGATGGGCACGCGGAAGGGTGAGCAGCTCACGTAGTTGAGCCCGATCTTGAAGCAGAACTCCACGCTCGCCGGGTCGCCGCCGTGTTCGCCGCAGATGCCGACCTTGAGGTCCTTGCGGGTGGAGCGGCCCTTGGTAACGCCCATTTTCACGAGCTGGCCGACACCTTCTATATCCAGTGTCTGGAAGGGGTCCTTCTCGAGGATGCCGTTCTCGGTATAGTGGTTGATGAACTTGGCCGCGTCGTCGCGGCTGAACCCGAAGGTGGTCTGGGTCAGGTCGTTGGTGCCGAAGGAGAAGAACTCGGCGTCCTTGGCGATCTCGTCCGCCACGAGGGCAGCGCGCGGCAGCTCGATCATCGTGCCGACCAGATATTCGATCTTCACGCCCTTCTTCTGCATCACCTCGTCAGCCGTCCGCTTGATGAGCTCCTTCTGGTTCTCGAGCTCTTTTTTCATGCCCACGAGCGGGACCATGATCTCGGGGATGACCTTCTTGCCCTTCTTCGCGAGCTCGCAGGCTGCCTCGATGATGGCGCGCGCCTGCATGCGGGTGATCTCGGGGTACACGATGCCCAGGCGGCAGCCGCGGTGGCCGAGCATGGGGTTGAACTCGTGGAGCTCCTCGATGCGGTGCAGGAGCTTCTCCTTCTTGGCGATGACGGCCTTTGACGCCTTCTTGGCCTGCATCACCGCGATCTCCACCATCAGTTCCTCGCGCTTCGGCAGGAACTCATGGAGCGGCGGGTCCAGGAGGCGGATGGTGACCGGCAGGCCGGCCATGGCCTCGAACAGTCCTTTGAAGTCCGAGCGCTGCATGGGCAGGAGCTTGTTCAGGGCCTTTTCGCGCCCCTCGGTGGTGTTGGCGAGGATCATCTGCTGAACGATAGGCAGCCGGTCCTCAGCGAAGAACATGTGCTCGGTGCGGCAGAGGCCGATGCCCTCGGCGCCGAACTGCCGAGCCATCTTGGCGTCGCGCGGGATGTCGGCGTTGGCCCGGACGCCCATGGTCCGCACCTCATCGGCCCACTTCATGAGCGTGCCGAAATCGCCGCTCACCTCGGGGTCCTTGGTCTGCACCTTGCCGATGATGACGCGGCCCGTGCCGCCGTCGATGGTGATGAAGTCGCCGACCTTCACTGTGTATTTTCCGACATAGAACTTCTCGGTCTTGAGGTCCACGCGGATGGACTCGCAGCCCGCCACACAGGGCTTGCCCATGCCCCGGGCCACTACTGCCGCGTGAGACGTCATGCCGCCCCGCGCCGTCAGGATGCCCTTGGCCGCATCCATGCCGTGGATGTCGTCCGGCGTGGTCTCGGGACGGACCAGAATGACCTTCTCTTTCTTCGCCAGCCGGACCGCCTCGTCGGCGGTGAACACGACCTTGCCGCTTGCCGCGCCCGGCGAGGCCGGCAGGCCCCGGGCGATCACCTCGACCTTCGCCTTGGGGTCGATGACGGGATGGAGCAGCTGGTCGAGCGACGCCGGCTCGACGCGCAGGATCGCCTCTTCTTTGGAAATGAGGCCCTCCTGCACCATGTCCACGGCGATCTTTAGCGCCGCGTGGGCCGTTCGCTTGCCGGTCCGGGTCTGGAGCATGAAGAGCTTGCCTTCCTGCACGGTGAACTCGAAATCCTGTATATCCCGGTAATGCCGCTCCAGCCTGCTCGTGATCTCGCGCAGCTGGCGGTACACCTCGGGCATTTCCTTCTCAAGGTGGGTGATGGGGCGCGGCGTGCGGGTGCCGGCCACGACGTCCTCACCCTGGGCATTCGTCAGATACTCGCCGTAGAACAGTTTGGCGCCTGTCGAGGGGTCGCGGGTGAAGCCCACACCCGTCGCCGATGTATCGCCCATGTTGCCGTATACCATGGCCTGCACGTTCACGGCCGTCCCGAGGTTGCCTGGGATGTCGTTCAGCTTGCGATAGGTGATGGCGCGGGGATTGTTCCATGAGCCGAAGACCGCGTCACGGGCCATGATAAGCTGGTCCCAGACGTCCTGCGGGAAATCGCGTTTCTCGATCTGCTTCACCCTGGCCTTGAACTTCGCCACGAGGCCCTTCAGGTCCTCTGCGGTCATATCGATGTCGAGCTTCAGCTTTCTCTTCTTCTTTACTTCGTGGATAATGTTCTCGAAGGCATCCTTCTCGATGCCCATCACCACGTTGCCGAACATCTGGATGAACCGGCGGTATGCGTCCCAGGCGAACCGTTCGTTGCCGCTCATGCGGATGAGCCCGTTGATCGTCCTGTCGTTCAGACCCAGGTTCAGCACCGTGTCCATCATGCCGGGCATGGAAAACTTGGAGCCGGAGCGCACCGATACGAGAAGCGGCCGGTCGACGTCGCCGAACTTGAACTTGCCGCCCAGGGCGTCCTCCATCTTTTTCATGTAGTCGCGCATCTCGCCGTCAAGCCCATCGGGCACGCGCTTGCCGAGGTCATAGAACAGGTTGCAGACCTCGGTCGTGATGGTGAAGCCCGGGGGCACCGGCACGCCCGCGTTGGTCATCTCCGCGAGGCCCGCGCCCTTGCCGCCGAGCAGGTCCTTCATGGTCCCGGTCCCGTCGGCCTTTCCGTTGCCAAAGAAGTAGACAAGTTTTTTTACTATAGCCATAGTTCGATCCTCCCAGAAAAAGGTTGAAATTCATACTATTTGCCACAAAGACACCAAGACACGAAGTTAAGATCTCTTATCTTAGTGCCTTCGTGTCTTCGTGGCACGCTCTGGTTTACGCGTTCTTTGATTCCTCAGCGCTCAGAACCAATCTCGAAAAATCCGCGATCCCCGCGAACAATCCGGTGATGCCGGCGAGGAGCGCCAGCCGGTTGTTCTTCACCTCGGCGTCCTTGTCCATCACCATGACCTTGTCGAAGAACGCGTCTACCGGTTTCCGGAGCGACGCGATGTCGGCGAGGGCGCCGCGGAAATCGAGCGATACGGTCTTCTCCTTCACCCGGTCCTTGATGTCAATATAGGCGGTATACAGGTCCTTCTCGGCGTCTTCCTTCAACAGGCCCTTCTTCACCGCGCCGGAAAAATCCTTCGGCAGGATGTTCCCCGCCCGTTTGAGCGCCGTCACCAGCGGACGATAGTCCTCCGAGGTCCTCCAGGCGTCGAGGGCCCTGACCTTTTCCTTGGCAACCAGCGGATCGCTGAAGGGGCCGGAAAGCGCCGCTTCCACCACGTCGGACCGGAGCCCTTCGGTGGTCAACATGCCGGCAAGACGCTGCCGGAGAAAATCGATAATGTCCGTCTCGATCCGGTTGAGTTCGCTCTTCTTGAGACCATACCCCTTGCACGCCTCTGCGACTAGCGCCGAAAGCGACAGGTGCATGCTTCGGTCGAAGAGCATGGTAAGGATGGCCACGGACTGCCTGCGCAGGCCGTAGGGGTCCTCGGAACCGCTCGGGATGAGCCCCGCGGAAAAACAACCGGTGATGGTGTCGATCCTGTCCGCTATGCCGACGCACATGCCCTCGAGCGACTTCGGCAGCGCATCCCCGGCGAAGCGCGGGAGGTAGTGTTCGGCGATCGCAGCGGCGACGCGCGGGTCCTCACCGGACAACAGGGCGTACGTGCTGCCCATGACGCCCTGGAGCTTGGGGAACTCGCCAACCACGCCGGAGAGCAGGTCCGCCTTGGCAAGATAGGCCGCGCGCTCGGCGGTACCGGCATCGGCCTTTATGATGCCGGCCAGATGGCCGGAAAGCTTCTTCACCCGTTCCACCTTGTCGTGTACCGTGCCGAGCTTTTCCTGATAGGTAACTTTCTTCAGCCCTTCAACACGGTCAGCGAGCGGCACCTTCACGTCGTGGTCGTAGAAATAGGCGGCGTCGGACATGCGTGCCTCCAGGACCCGCTCGTTCCCGGCCTGGACCACGGCCATGTCCTCGGCACGGGTATTACTGATGGTGATGAAATACGGGAGAAGGTTCCCCGTGTGGTCCACGACGCTGAAATAACGCTGGTGCTCGCGCATGGCGGTGATAAGCACTTCCTTCGGCACACGGAGGAACTCCTTGTTGAACGCGCCCATGACCGCCACCGGGAATTCCACGAGGTTCATCACCTCGTCCACGAGCCCGCTGTCAGCAAGCACCGTCCCGTTCTTCGCCTGCGCCAGCTCCTCGACCTGCTTCACGATGCGGGCCTTCCGCGCCTCCGGGTCGATCACCACGAAGTTCGGCTCAGCCTGGAACTGATAGGACTTGAAGTCCTTCACCATAAAGGCGCCGGGGCTCATGAACCGGTGGCCGCGCGAGACGTTGCCGCTCTTGATGCCGTTCAGTTCGAACTCCACCACGGCCCCGCCGGAGATGGCCAGGACCCAGTGAATGGGTCGGGCGAACCGGATGTCCTTGTCCATCCATCGCATGGATTTGGGGAACGGGATGGAGAGGATGAATCCCGGCAGCACCTGGCCGAGCCATGCCGCCGTACCGCCGCCCTTTTCGTCGATGCGGGCGATGACGTACTCGCCCTTGTCCGTGGTCTTCACGCCCAGTGCGTCCGCGGCCACGTTGTTCTTCTCGGCGAAAACGAGCGCCGCCTTGGTAGGCTTGCCGTCGGCGTCATAGGCGATCTTCTTCGGCGGCCCGAGAACTTCCCGGGACAGGTCGGCCTGACGCTCATCCAGTTCGGAGGCGTACAGGACCAGACGCCGCGGCGTGCCGTAGGTCCTGATCTCGCCGCTCGACGCGACCCTGCCGGAAACAAGGAGATGGCTGAACAGCTCCTTCATCTTCTCCAGCGCAGGGCCGATGAAGCGGGACGGGATCTCCTCGGTACCGATCTCTAGTAGGAACTCTTTAGACAAGGTTACCTCGATACAACCAACAACTATTTAACCACAGATGAACACAGATGACTTTGTAGGGGCGGCCCTGTGTGGCCGCCCATTTCAGGGCAACCACGTAGGGTTGCCCCTACAATTATTCTCCTGACTACTGCTTCTTCAACATCGGGAACCCCTTTGCCTCCCGGTCCGCGAGGTACGCGTGGGCGCAGAGCCGGGCAAGTTTCCGCACCCGGCCGATGTAGCCGGTACGCTCGGTGACGCTGATGGCGCCGGCCGCGTCCAGAAGGTTGAAGGTGTGCGAGCATTTGAGGCAATAGTCATAGGCAGGATACACGACGCCGGCCTTGATCAGTTTCTCGCTCTCCTTCTCGTAGGCATCGAACTGCCGGAAGAGCATCTCCCGGTCGGAAAGCTCAAAGTTGTACTTTGAGAACTGCACTTCGGTCTCGTGGTGCACGTCGCCGTACTTCACATCCTTCGTCCAGGCAAGATCGAAGACATTGTTCACGCCCTGAAGGTACATGGCGAGCCGCTCGACGCCGTACGTGAGCTCGGCGGAGATCGGCTTCAGGTCGATGCCGCCCACCTGCTGGAAGTAGGTGAACTGCGTGACCTCCATGCCATCCAGCCAAACCTCCCACCCCAGGCCCCAAGCGCCGAGCGTCGGCGATTCCCAGTCGTCCTCGACGAACCGGATATCGTGCTTCAGGGGATTGATGCCGAGCCGGATGAGGCTGTCGAGATAGAGCTCCTGGACGTTCTCCGGATGGGGCTTCAGAATGACCTGGAACTGGTAGTAGTGCTGCATGCGGTTGGGATTTTCCCCGTAGCGGCCGTCGGTCGGTCGGCGCGACGGCTGGACGTACGCCGCCTTCCAGGGTTCAGGACCGAGCACGCGCAGAAAGGTGGCGGGATGGAAGGTCCCGGCTCCGACCTCGAGGTCATAGGGCTGATGGATGACACACCCCTTCGACGCCCAGTAATCCTGCAAGGTCAATATAAGCTCTTGAAATGTCAAGTGATTGCCTCTATTCGGAAGACCGAGAAGGAATCGAAATTTATCGAAAAAACAGAGTGCTATTATACAAATATACCTTATATTGTCAAGCAAATATGGTGTTATGAGAAGGTTAAATAAGGCAGGTGAACGAACAACAGCGGCATATCAATTGTTCGTTGCCGACAATGAGGGGGCGCAGTTCAGAATCCGCGGGTTGCGGCTTCCTTGAGCAGGATATGACCGAATATGCTGCTCAAACGGGTCAATATTCGATCACAACCGTGACATGATCTCAGAGCACTTTTGGATCAGCTCTTCAGCCTTTTTTTCGTCAATGACCAGCTTGACAAGCTTCTTGCAGCTGTTCATGGTCGCCTGAAGGCCCTCTTTTGTTTCCGGGGCGTCCTTGATCTTGGCGAGGACCTTTTCAGCGTCGGCGCCAAGGGTCTGCTGTGCCGTGGCGATCAGTTCGTCCTTAATGCCGGCAAAGGAGACGGTTTCGTCAAGCCGGATAAATCCCTGTGCTGCAAGTTGTTCGAGGGACTGGCCGACGTTCGGGAATCCGGCCGCCTTTTCGAGGACCTTGGTGATGTTCGACCTGCCATCGACGAAGATGAGGATCTGCCGCAAGTTCTGCGGGAGTCCGAACTTCCGGGTCCGTAGTTCCTCTTCGCCCTTGTCGGTCTTCTGGTAGATTTTTTTCGGGTCCATGGGGCGGCCTCCCCCTTACGCGGAAAGTTCCTTGATGATCTGGTAGATCAGCTTCACCGTGATGACCACATAGATCGCGCCGAAGAAGAAGATCCCTGAAACGATCAGGCGCAGGACGTCCTCGGGAATGATCCCGAAAAACGGGGTCGACAGATATCCCACGGTGAACATGGCGACAAGCGCCATGAGAAAGTTCCACTTTTTCCCGACGATGCCGCCAGGCACTTTTTGTTTAAGCGTCATAACCAGATAGAGGCAATACAGCATGATTGCAATGGCAGCGATGCTGATAAAGAACGTTATATCGACTTTCATGTCATTCTCCTTTCAATGATCGGACCGCTGAAAAAGTATACCGGATATATTGAAAACATCAAGCTTTTTGTTACTTTATGCCAATTTTCCCGTTCCCAGAACAGGGAGCCTTTTCGGCGCTTGCGCTGGTACAACGGCAGCTACACCTGCCACATCATGGCCTCGAAGTCTTCGGTCAGGACCTTCAAATGGATGAATCCGCAGTAGGGCAATTTCTCGATCTCCGACCCCTTGTGCTCCACGGTGAGGGAACAGCGGGAAATGTGGTGCGCACAAACACAGAAGGGGCAGGAAATCATCCTGCCCCCTCCCGCATCATATCGTCATAACAAACAGGAATGCTAAAAACCCGAGCGTACCGGCCACGCTTTGAAACCGGTGGAGGCGGTCTTTGCCGCGCTGTCCTTGTCGCCTCCTGCCATGAAAATGACCCATGCATTGTCGGTTACTGTTGCATCCGTGGTAGAGGACCAATACGGGTTGCCCTGAGCATTGAGGAAACCCTGCGCGTTCAGCCACGTTGACGTATCTGTCTGTTCTGCGTGAATGAGACTTGCCTGTTCGAGGATATTCGGCAGCCGCCAGTCGCTGTATCCAAGGTAGTTGCTCGTGTTGAGGCAGGCAATATAATCGAGAGTCCCCTGCCATGTCCCGCTCATCGCGCATGTCACCGAGCCCGGCGTGTCCCCGTCCCTTGTCCACATCAGACCGGTGAGCTGATCCACGGCCAGACTGCTGGTGCTGGCGGTCAGCAGCGTGCCCGCGGGATCAGTGAACCGCGGGCCGGGCCAGGCGACCCCGACCTGCAGATTCCCGTCATCGCCGGCAGCATAGCTCGTCGTCTGGCCCGTCGCCGCGATCGGCGCCCCTCCCGTAGCAGGGGGAGTGCCGCGTACCGGCAGGACATCAAGGCTCAAGGTCTTGAGGCCGACGACCGCATTCCCCGTTACCATATTGACGATCCTGGCCTGGGTCGTAAGGACCGGGTCGGTCGTTGACGAGTAGTAGAAATTACCTTGCACGCTTCTGGTTCCCTGCGAGTTCAGCCATGCATACGTATTGGGCTGGCTGGACGTTACCAGGCTCACCAGTTCATTGACGTTCGGCAGACGCCAGTCACTATAGGTCAGGTAATTGGCCGCGTTCAGACAAGTGATGTAGGTCAGGGCTTGCAGCCAGGTGCGCGGCCCCCCGGTACACGCCCCCACGGTCGGCGTACTGCCATCCCATGCCCACGCGAGACCAGGAAGATTATCCTGTACCACCGTCCCCGTGCCGCTCGACACCGGCGTGAAACGCGGGGTGGGCCACACGACCCCTTTTTGCAGCTTGCCGTCGTCGTTCGTCCCTGATGCGGAGTAGCCGACAAGCTGACCGGTCCTGGCCAGGTTCAGCAGACCGGGCGCAACCGTGACGGTGACCGTATAGTCCTTGGTCGCGGCACCTGCGCCCGTCACGGTATAGATGACGGGACTCGTGAAATCATTGGCCGTGACCCCGCTCACCTGCGGCGTCGCTCCGATCGTTACGCCCACCGCATTCGTGGTCGTAAAGGTGGACACCAGCGTGGTGATGGCCGTCCTGGCCGGCACGAATGCCGAAACAGAGCCCCCGGTGTGATCGATCACCCCCGTTACCGACACACTGGAGAATGCAAATGAGGTGAGCGAGAACGGCGCTATGGTTACCGTGACCGTGTAGTCCACGGTCAGCCCGTCCGAAGCGATAACGGTGTACACGACCGGAGCGGTGAAGTCATTCACCGTGACCCCGCTCGTTTGAACGACCGAGCCGACCTTGACGATGGCGCCGGTGGTCGTTACGAATGAGGCCACGAGCGCGTTCACCGGCTGCAGGGGGATGGTGACCGCGACCGTCCTGGCCGTCTGATCGATGATGCCCGTCATGCCTGTTACGGTGAACGAGGACAAGAGCTTTGCAGCGGTCAGGAAACTGACCGAGACCGTGTAGGACGCAGTTGAACCATCCAGCGCATGCACGGTGTAGACGACCGGGATCGAAAAATTGTTGGTCGTGACGCCGCTCACCTGCGTTGTCGTTCCGACGGTGACGAACGAGCCGGACGTGGTAAACGTGGCCGCGAGCGCCGTCACATCGGTGCCGTCCGGAGGAAGGACCACGGAAACGGTCTTCGACGTCTCATTGATGGCCCCTGCTACGCCCGCAAGCTCGAAGGCTTGGAGAGCCTTGGCGGTCTGGGCCGGCGGGGGCGAGACCGTGACCGTCACGGTGTAGTTCACGCTCGTCCCGTCAGCCGCGGTAACGGTATAGACCACGGGAAGGGTAAAGTCGTTCGGCGTCGTACCGCTGACCTGGGTGGTCGTTCCCACTCTGACGCTTGCGCCGGTCGTCGTGAACGTTGCGATCAGTGCCGTCACAGCGGTGCCGTTCGGCACGGTCACCGCAATGGACTTCGTCGCTTCACTTATGGTCCCGACCGCCAGCGGGCTCGTGAACCGGTAAGCCGTAATGGCCTTTGCAGAGGACAGTGTCGGCCCGGTCGTGGTTCCGGTAAGACCGCCTGACGGCGTACCACCGCACCCTGCCGAAAGATAGATCACCAGAAATCCTGCCGATATGAGCTTTGCTATTGACTTCATTCGTTTCCTCCCCTTTGGCATGCCGTACGAAACGCCCTCATGTACCGGATCGGCAATGGGTCTCTTGCGCAGAAGCCTGGCCAGAGTCTGATGGTATTACACTGCTTTCTTGCGGGTTTTAAATTGAATTAAAACAAAGTGTATCTTCATCAGTCGGTAAAGTCAAGACCCAACACATGGATACATCCTCACTGCCCGGATCTGGGACCGTTCAGGGACGGATGATCCGCTCACACCTGCCACATCATGGCCTCGAAGTCATCGGTCGGGACCTTCACCTGGATGAAACCGCGGTAGGGCCATTTCTCGATCTCCGACCCCTTCCGTTCGACGGTGATAAAACAATGGATCTCGTCGTTCGGCTTGACCCCAAGAAGCTCAAAAGGGATCGCGAGCTCGATGACCTCGTTCGCGGCAACGTTGTTGATGGCGGCGACCTCTTTCCGGGCGCCGTTCTCTCCCCGATAGAGGGTGGCGGTCGCGCAGCGCTCCCGGGGCATCACGCGGACCTCGACGTCCATCCCCTTGGGAAGGAGGAAGTTCACGAAGAAGGAAAGCTCCGCCGCCGTTTCTTCCTGGAGGCTTTGGCTCGGGTCCAGCCGGATGAACAGGTTCCGGAGATCGAAGCCGTAGTAGATATGCGCGATGACGCTGGCGCCCCGGTGCATGGCGCCCCCGCCCCGCGCAACGTCATAGAAGCCCGCCGAGAGCCATTCGAAATAGTTCGAGACCTGGCCGTCGATGGTCGGCGAGATGAGCGCCGTAAGGTCCACGGTCGGACGGGCCTCGCGGTCCTCGCGCAGGATGGGGACGCGAAGCTCATCGGGCACATCGAGGCCGATGATGCGGTAAACGTTCATGAGATGCGTGCGGAACAGGAGATCGAACTCCTCGTCATTCTCGGAAAAATGATCGTCGCCGTACCACCAGCACCAGTCGCTCCCTTCGGCGATGTAGATCTCCTCCCAGGCCTTCGCGAGCTTCTCGGGGTCGCCGTTCCGGTTGGCGTACTGCACCAGGGCTTCCCGTGTCTGGCCCAGCAGGTCCCAGGCGCGGTTGTCCTCCTCGTGGCCGATCCAGATGCGGAAGTTCGAGTAGATCCACGAACCGGCGTGAAGCCGCTCGATCCGGTCCTCTGCCGGATGCTGTTTGAGATATTCCCCGACCGTAACGCACTGCAAACCCTCTTCCCTGCTCAACCGCTCGTAGAGATTCAGAAAGAAGTCCCTGCCGTCGTTCGGGTAGTACTCCCAGGCGTTCTCGCCGTCCAGGATGATCGATACGAGATGCGGTCTGTTTCCCACGCTTTTCCGGATCCGATGCAGCCGCTCGATGAGGTCGTTCACGGCGGTCTTGGAATCCCACTTGGAGTACACGAATCCCACGAGGTCGGACAGGGTATGGTCGCGGAACACGATGGAGACGGTCTTGTCGCCCTTGCCGGCGAGGTACGGCTTGTACAGCATCCCGGGGTTTTTCATGACGCCGCTGAAGTCGCGGTCGATCGGGACGCCCAGGGAGCGGGACAGCACGCCTTCGTCCGTGCCGATCCACCGGATGCCGGCATCGGCCAGCAGGGGGATGATCTCCTCGGCCACGGAGCCTTCCGACGGCCACATGCCTTGAGGACGGGATCCGAACAGAGCTTCATGATAGGCCAGGGCGCGCTCCACCTGCACCTTAGCGTCCTCGGGATGGGTGAACCGGTTCACGGGCAGGTGTATGTCGGGCGTGGCGACGCGGGCAAGGTCCGTGTCTACCAGGAGCGGCAGGATGGGATGGTAGAACGGCGTCGTGGTAAGCTCGATCCTGCCCAGTTCCGCCAGCTTTTTGTACTCCGGGATGATGAGCGCCATGACCACGCGCTGCTTTTCGAGGAGGAGGCGCTTCTCCTCCTCGGTGAATCCGGACCCCTTCTCGATCAAACCCTTTATGAACGGATCGTTCTGTTTGAAGAGCTGATCGAACCACGCGAGATTGAACCACACCTGCAGGTCCCGATAGTCCTGGTTCGTGAAATAACGCGTTGCATTCTCAAGGTCATTGGGCGATACGCTCTTCCCCCGCCGGTCCAGGAGCCGCCAGTACGCGGGATAGGGCCGGATCATCGTGTCCCAGTTCGCCATGAACGAGTTCTTGAGCAGGAACAGTTTGTCCTCATGCGCAAGCTCATCAGCGGGCTTGAGCGCAAGGGAGAGGAACTTGTCATGCACGTCGCTGCCGACGTAGTCCTGGATCTGTTTGAGCAGGGAGGGAACGAGATTGAAGGTCTGGTGGATCGCGGGAAAATCGTTCAGGAGGGCGGGCATGTCATAGTAATCCTTGATCCCGTGCATCCGAACCCAGGGCAGGATATAGCTGCCCGTAAGGTCGTCCTTGTAATAGGGCTGGTGCATGTGCCAGATGAAGGCTATGGAGAGGGGATGATCGGACATGGCGCGTATATACCGGCTCGGCTCTGCTGTCGAGGCATCTTAAGAGAGCCGCGCGGTAATGTCAAACGAATTATCAACGTGATCAGCGTCCGACCGGCAGGAGACACCTGCGGCTATTTCGCAGAGTCGCCGTAATAATAGACCACTTCACCGGGCCGGGCGAGACCGATCTTGTCACGCGCCATCCGTTCGATGTAGGCGGGGTCGGTCCTGAGGGCGTCGACCTCCCGGGAGAGCCGGGCGTTGTCCTTTTTCATGTGTTCGATCTCGCTCCGGAGGATACGGGCATGCGCGCTCATCCGGTAATACTTCACCACCCCCATCTCACCGACGATGAGGGACCAGAGGAAAGCGAGTCCAGCAGCAACGCCCGCCATCACCGACAGCCTTTTGATCCAGACGGCCCGGGTGGTCCTGTGGGTCTGCAGGTAGTTCCGTTTGGCCATAACACGAAGTGGTCAGGTGACCGCTTGATCCCCGTTCAGGGGAGGAGCATCAGACGGACACGGTCACAGTAACGTTTATACGACTGAACATCATTCAGAAGACTGTGCGCAAGCGATCCGATCACGATTATGACGGTTCGCGGACCAGGAATCAAGGATAAAAAACCTGCATTCCTGGCCGGATGGAAAAACAAAACCACGAAGACAAGCCTCGTGGTATTTGTTCATTGCTGATACTGATAACACCGTTCGATGGAACACGGTTATTTCTTCTTCGTGGCCTTCTTGGCCTTCTTGGCCGGGGCTTTCTTTTTGGCTGGCATGGTTAGGATCACCTTCCTTTCTGTTTGAGGATCAATCCACATCTACATCTATCGGAGACCGCCCGGTGTTCCCGGAGCGGAACGCCTGGTGAATGTCGCCGGGGGACCAGGTCCCCCGGCGCTCCCCATCATTGGTGGGGTAGAGGAGAAAAGCTACTTCTTCTTTGCTTTCTTCTTTGCCTTCTTCTTGGCAGCCTTTTTCTTCGCCGGCATCAGTATCCACCCCCTTTCGGTTACCGCGATCGAGCTAAGCGGCCTTATCTAGATACAAGCTGAGGTACATCATTCAGCAGCGACATCTGCGAGTACTTTTCCCTGAGCCGTGCGGTCACCAGGCTGCAGAACTCCTCGGAGTCCCGGATCGCCTGTCCTGCCTCGTAACGGGAAACCATGCTTCCCGCTTCGACCATGAAGTTCTGGTATTTTCTTCGCATCCGGTCGAACTTGTTGATGAGGCTTTTGTATTTCTCGCCAAGGATGACCCCTGACGCGGTGACCACTGTTTTGTGCGTGTCCCTGCTCCGCGATCCCTTCGGTCGATAGCCTTCGGAGAGGAGCAGCGCCCTTCCTGAACGCGCCATCGCCTGGTAGGCTGCTGCAAAGGACCACTCCTCATCCTTGTCCTGGAGCAACCGGGCCGTGGCAAGATCGCGTTCTGCCCGCATCATTAGCCCCATGACCTCCTGGGTCTCCGCGGTACGCTGTTCCAGTCCCATCTCTTGGAGCGCTTCATATGTCATCTTCCTTACCCAGCAGGAATATCTTTTTGCCTTTCACGATCTCCCGGATGAAGGGGTCCTTTGCATCCTTCCGCTTCCGGTACTCCTGTTCGTCGAAAGCCAGATAATCGATCTCACGCTTCATCTTCTCTTCGAGCCCCATGACCACGTCATTCAGTTCCGTGATGTTCACCTGCCCGATGACCATGAGGTTGATGTTGCTGTCCTCTTTTTCGGCTCCCTTGGCGTAGGAGCCGTAGATGAACGCTACCTGCACCCCTTTCAACCTCGACAGGACCGCTTTGATGGATCCCTGGATGCCGGTCGTCTTGAAGATGAGGCCCTTCATTTCGGTGAAGATCGGCGAGTTCTTGTCGGCTGAGTAGTACTTCTGCACGCCCCGCTTTTCAACTCCCAGAAGCCCTATCTTCACCAGGGTGTCTAACTCTCGTTTGATCCCGGCCGCATCCTTGCTGATGTGGCGTGCGATCTCCCTGAGGTAGAACTTTTCATCCGGATTGTTAAAGAACAAACTTAAAAGCTCTGCTCTCGTCGAAGAGAAGAGTTTGCTTAGCAATTTCCCTCACCTCTGTGGACGAATATACAACAAGAGTGTATATTTTGTCAACAGAAAAAATAAAAAAATTACTTCTCATGGGGTTAGACTATTTATCAACACATGTATCACCACCGATAAAAATTGGGACAGAATAGTTTGGGAAATAAGCTTTTTTACCAATAATACTTGTTCATCGTGCGCCACGTTCTCGCGGAGAAATTTCGCTCCGGTTCGAGCACCGGAAGAGAGGAGACGTGCCGCTCGCACGAAAGAACGCTCTTTTCCCGCCAAACTCTCCCCTGTTTGCACGCACAGACAAGACCACCACAAAGCCCGCTGCCTCTTCGGAAGAGGTGCCGCACGTGATCGCGCAATGAACGCCAACGTCGTTGTCGCTCGCGCGTGTGCAGTTCTGTCAACAACACGCCGCACAGTACGCGTATCACACTGTTGTTTTCCCTTTCCCGCATCGCGCTCTTATGGTATAGTGGTACGGTTATTTTGTTGACGAAATGTCTTCACCAGGAACGGAGCACCATGGACTTCAGCGAACTCGACCTCCCCTACGAGGTCCGGCAGGGTATAGAACATTCGACATTCACGACGTGCACACCGGTTCAAGAGGCCGTCCTTCCCCGCGCGATCCGCGGCGAGGACGTTGCCGCGCAAGCGCAGACCGGGACCGGAAAGACGGCGGCGTTCCTCATCTCGCTCTTTACCCGCATGGTCCGCAACCCCGTTGTCGATATCGGGAACTCTCCCCAGGCCCTGATCATCGCGCCGACCCGCGAGCTCGCGGACCAGATATTCCACGAGGCGGAGCGGCTCGGCAAGTTCACCGGCTTCCGCTGTCTCGCGGTCTACGGCGGTATCGACTATGAAAAACAGCGCACCGCGCTTCAGAACGGAGTCGACGTTCTCATCGGCACGCCCGGCAGGCTCATCGACTATTTCAAGCAGCACGTATACAGCCTCAAGAAGACCCGCTATCTGATCATCGATGAGGCCGACCGCATGTTCGACATGGGCTTCATTGACGACCTGCGGTACCTCCTGAAAAAACTGCCCGACTACACGAAACGCCAGTCCATGCTCTTCTCCGCCACCCTCTCCTACCGGGTCATGGAGCTTGCCTACGAGCACATGAACCTGCCTGAGAAGATCTCCATCACGCCCGAACAGGTGACGGTCGAAAAGGTGGAACAGGTCCTCTATCATGTGGGAAAACATGAGAAGGTCCCGCTCCTCCTCGGCCTCCTGCAAAAGGAGCAGCCCGGACGCGCCCTCATTTTTGTGAATACCCGCCGCGCCGCCGACATGGTCGTGGAGCGGCTGAATCGCAACAACTGGAAGTCCCAGGCCATCACCGGCGATATCGAACAGAAGAAACGGCTGAGGATCCTTGCTGACTTCAAGGAGGGCCGGCTGCCCCTTCTCGTGGCCACCGATGTGGCAAGCCGCGGCATCGATGTCAAGGACGTCACCCATGTGATCAACTATGACCTTCCCCAGGACGCCGAGGACTACGTCCACCGCATAGGCCGCACCGGCAGGGCCGGGGCCACCGGCAAGGCCTTGAGCCTCGCCGATGAGGAATACGTGTTTTCCCTCGAGGCCATCGAGGCGTACATCGGCCAGAAGATACCCGTCGAATGGGCCGACGAGAGCCTGTACGTGCGGGAGATCCGGCGGACGCAGGAGGAACGGCAAAAAAGCGAACGGGAACGCGCGCTGCGTCCTCCTCAACCCGCCAGGCGACGCACGTCCGACCGGTCCAAGCCCCGCCGCTGACCCTCCCCAAACGTTTCCGGATGGTGGTATAATAAGGACAGAATATTAAGGACTAATTCTATCTTCAATTTCCAACCGTCTGCCGCGTGATGATCCTGCCGACGGCAAGGAGGTTCGCCATGGAAACCATCAAGAACACATCGTTAACGCCCTGGGTCCAGTACTATGAACCGGGCGTATCGGCTACGCTGGCCTATCCGGACCTGACCCTCGGCGGGGTCCTTGAGGAAACCACCCGCAAATTCCCTGACCATACCGCGCTTTTGTTCTTCGGCAGAAAGATCACCTACGCCGAACTCGACCGGCTGGTCAACCGTTTTGCCCATGCCCTTGCGGGCCTCGGGGTGAAGAAGGGCGACCGCGTGGCGCTCATGCTCCCCAACATCCCCCAGATGGTCATCGCGTACTACGGCACCCTTCGGCTCGGGGCCGTCGCCGTTACGACCAATCCCCTCTATCACGCGCATGAGGTCGAAGTACAGCTCAAGGACAGCGGTGCGGAGACCCTCGTCGCCGTGGACATGTTCTACCCGGTCATCAAGCAGGCGCTCCCGAAGACTTCCGTCAAGACCCTCATCCTCTGCGGCATCAAGGATTATCTCCCCTTCCCGCTGAACCTGCTGTACCCGATCAAGGCGAAGATCGAGAAACAATGGGTGTCCGTCAAACGGGTCCCGCCGATCCATGATTTCATAGCGCTCATCTCCCATGCGTCCGATGCCAGGCCGGACAGTCCCGTCTCCTCCCGGGACACGGCCATACTTCAGTATACCGGCGGGACGACGGGGATACCCAAAGGGGCCATCCTGACCCATCGGAACCTGGTCGTGAACGCGGTGCAATGCAGGACCTGGCTTACGGTTCGGAACGAAGGCGAGGAGAGGATCCTCTCGGTCATCCCCTTCTTCCATGTTTACGGCATGACCACGGCCATGAACCTCGGCGTTCTTATCGGCGCCGAGCTCATCCTGCTGCCGAAGTTCCACACCAAGGAAGTGCTCGACGCGATCCAGAAACACCGCCCCACCATCTTCCCCGGCATCCAGGCCATGTATCAGGCCATCGGACACTTTCCGAAGATCCAGAAGTACGACCTGACCTCCATCAAGGCGGCCATCAGCGGCGCCGGCCCGCTCATGCATGAGGTTCAGGACATGTTCGAACAACTCACCAAGGCGCGGATCGTGGAAGGCTACGGACTGACCGAGGCCTCGCCGGTCACCCATGCGAATCCCATCTTCGGCAGACGAAAGCCCGGGACCATCGGCCTGCCCTGGCCCGACACCGAGGCGAAGATCATGGACGTCGAGACCGGAATGAAGGAACTTGCCCTCGGCGAGGCCGGGGAACTGGTCGTCCGGGGACCGCATGTCATGCAAGGCTACTGGAACAAGCCGGAGGAGACGGCGACGACGCTCCGGGGCGGATGGCTCCACACGGGCGACATCGCGAAGATGGACCCGGAGGGGTACTTCATGATCGTGGACCGCATCAAGGACATGATCAAGACCGTCGGAGAGAACGTCTATCCCCGGGAGATCGAGGAAGTGCTGTTCACCCATCCCAAGGTGAAGGACGCCGTGGTCGTGGGCCTTCCGCACGAAGAGTTCATGGGAGAGAAGATAAAGGCCTACATCGTCCTCAAAGAGGGCCAGACCGCCACGGCCGCGGAGATCATCGAATTCTGCAAGGTCGAGCTGTCGAAATTCAAGGTCCCGAAGGAAGTGGAGTTCCGCGACCAGCTCCCGAAGACCCTGGTCGGCAAGGTCCTCCGCCGGGTGCTCCGGGATGAGGAGCGGGTGAAGCTCGGGATCAAGGAGCAGATATAGATCTTTTTTACCGCAGCCAAAAGTAGGCGCCTCCAGGCGAGATCGCTGAGACCGCAGAGGCCGTCCTGAATGAAAACATTATTGGCCGTTTCTCCGCGAGCTCTGCGTCCTCTGCGGTAAAATACTGTTGCATCAAGGTCTTATCAGTGTTCATCAGTGGTTAAGAGGTAAAATAATATTATGAAAGACATCGTCATCATAGACGGGATCCGGACACCCTACGCCAAGGCCGGTACGGCACTGAAGGAACTGTCCGCAGACGCGCTGGGTACCTTCGTTATTAAGGAGATCGTGGCCAGGACCGGCATCGACCCGGAGCGGGTGGACGAGGTGATCGTGGGCAACGCCGGCATGCCGGCAGAGGTCGCCAATATCGGCCGGGTCATCGCGCTCCGCGCCGGCATCCCCCGGCGCGTTCCCGCATACAGCGTGCAGCGCAATTGCGCGTCGGGAATGCAGGCGATCGCAAGCGGTTACGCGCAGATCGCGGCGGGGCTTTCAGACACCGTTCTCGTCGCCGGGGTGGAATCCATGTCCAATTTCGGATTCTATACGACGAAACGGCTGAAAGAGATATTTACCAGTATCGGCAGGTCGAAATCCGTATGGGGAAAGGCCGCGGCGGCGCTCTCCATCAGGCCGAAGGACCTGGTGCCGGTGCCAGGGCTCACCCTGGGCCTTACGGACCCTATCTCGGGACTGAACATGGGACAGACCGCCGAAAACCTTGCCCGGGACTTCGGCATTACCCGGCGGGAGCAGGACGAGTTCTCCCTCTGGAGCCACCAGAAATGGGCGGCGGCGAACGAAGCCGGCAAGTTCAGGAACGAGATCGCCCCCGTGTACGTTCCGCCGAAGTTCGAGCCGGTCGAAGAGGATATCGGCCCCCGCAAGCATCAGACCATGGATGACCTGGCCCGGCTCAAGCCCTATTTCGACCGGAAGTACGGCACGGTAACACCGGGGAACTCGTCGCCCATCACCGATGGCGGGGCAGCAGCTCTCATTATGAGCGCTGAGCGGGCGAAGGAACTGAGGCACAGACCCCTGGGGCGGATCAGGGCCTTCGCCTTTGCGGGAAACGACCCGTCACGGATGGGGCTCGGCCCGGTATTCTCAACGCACAAAGCGCTGAAACTGGCGGGCATGAAGCTTTCGGACATCGAGCTCATCGAGCTGAACGAGGCCTTCGCCGCCCAGACGATCGCCTGCGAAAAAGCGGCTGCATCGAAGGAGTTCTTCCACAAACACCTGCCGGGCGAGGATCCCATCGGCGAACTGCGGCGGGACATCCTGAACGTGAACGGCGGCGCCATCGCCCTGGGTCACCCGGTCGGATCGTCGGGCCTCCGCATCGTGATCACGCTGCTCAAGGAAATGGAGCGGCGGGGGCTCTCCACCGGACTCGCCTCTCTGTGCATCGGCGGCGGCCAGGGCGGGACGATGATCGTGGAAAGATCGTGAAACGACAATTTTCACCGCAGCCAAAAGTAGGCGCCTCCAGGCGAGATCGCTGAGAACGCAGAGTAAGTTCTTTTTATAAGAGAAGTAATTAAAGCGGCTCACCGCAAAGTGCAACCTGTTTAATAGAAGTGTTTTTTTCTTCTGTTTTCTCAGCGATCTCTGCGAACTCTGCGGTAAATATCTCTTTTAAGTATACTATTGTTGGTTCTGAGTGAGGGTTTCCAATGTCAGCGTTCCACTATGAAATAGAGAAAGACGGCATCGCCGTCCTGACCTTCGACCTGCCGGGCGAGAAGGTCAACAAGCTCACCACCGCGGTGATGAGCGAGCTGGACCGGCTCCTCGACGGGATCGCCGCGGATCATACGATCAAAGCGCTCGTCATCAGGAGCGGCAAACCCGATATCTTCATTGCCGGCGCCGATATCGCCGAGATCCGGGACATCGCCGACGCGAACAAGGGCGAGGAGTTAAGCAGGAAGGGCCAGTCGGTCATGAACAAGCTCGAAGCGCTTCCCTTCCCGACCGTCGCTGCCATCCACGGCCCCTGTCTGGGCGGCGGCCTGGAGCTCGCCCTGGCCTGCTCCCATCGCGTGATCAGCAACGATCCGAGGACGGTCCTCGGACCTCCCGAGGTGAAGATCGGCATCATCCCGGGTTTCGGCGGCACCCAGCGGCTCCCGCGGCTCGTCGGGCTCTCGAATGCCCTCGAAATGATCCTGCCGGGCAAGAACATCTACGCGAAAAAAGCAAAGAAGATCGGCCTGGCCGACGAAGTGACATACAAGGAAACGCTTCTGGACGTCGCCGTGCAGACGGCGAAACAGGCGATCGGCAAGCCGCGGCCGACGGCCATCCGCGCGAAAAGACCGCTCTTCATCAGGCTCCTCGAAAGCAATCCCCTGACACGGGCCCTTGTCTACCGGACCGCGCGGAAGAGCGTGCTCAAAGAGACCCGGGGGAACTATCCCGCTCCGCTTGCAGCACTGGAAGCCGTACGCTTCGGCCTGTCCCGCGGCCTTTCCGCAGGCTACGAGCATGAGGCCCGGACGCTCGGCAGTCTCGTCGTCTCTGAGGTTTCGAAGAATCTCATCAACGTCTTCTACCTGAACGAGTCGCTGAAGAAGGACTCTTCTCCATCTCAGTTCTCCGTTACCCATGCAAGCGTCATCGGGGCCGGGATCATGGGCGGCGGCATAGCCCAGCTCTTCGCTGAAAAAGGCATCACGGTCCGCATGAAGGATGTCACGCCGAAAGCCCTATCCATGGGGTTCCGTACGGCTGACGGGATATTCCGGAAACGATCGAAGAAAGGCATCCTTGATCCCCTCCAGGCCCGGGACGGCATGGACAGGATCACGGGGGCGACCGACGCCAGCGGATTCAGCGCCGCGGACCTCGCGGTCGAAGCCGTCGTTGAGAACATGGAGGTCAAGAAGGCCGTGCTCCGGGATTTCGAGCTAGTAGCAAAGGATCATGCAATTTTTGCTTCGAACACCTCTTCCCTTTCCATCACCGGGCTGGCATCCGAAGCAAGGCGGCCGGAGCTGGTGGTGGGCATGCATTTCTTCAATCCCGTGGAAAAGATGCCGTTGGTGGAGGTCGTGAAAGGAGATCGGACTTCGACGGGAACCGTCGCCGCCATAGCCGGGCTTTCCCGGAGGCTCGGCAAGCTCCCCGTGGTCGTGAACGACGGGCCGGGGTTCCTGGTGAACCGGATCCTCATGCCCTACCTGGGCGAGGCGCTCGCCATGCTGGAGGAAGGGAGCGGGATCGATGAGATCGACCAGGCGCTCCTCCGGTTCGGCATGCCCATGGGCGCCTTCATCTTGCTGGACGAGATCGGCATCGATATCAGCCACAAGGTATCCGGCATCCTGCATCTGGGTCTGGGTGCGCGGATCAAGCAGTCCCAACTCCTCGAAGACCTATATAAGGAAGGGTATCTGGGCAAAAAGAACGGCAAGGGGTTCTATCTCTATTCCGGCGGGAAGCGCGGCAAGCAGAATCCCCTGGTGGCAGCGATGGCAGGGAAGCGCGGGGGTGCTCGTAGACCCGTGCCGGAGCAGGAGATCGTAGAGCGGGCGGTGTTCCTGATGATCAAGGAAGCCGCCCTGTGCCTGGAAGACAAGATCATCGACCGCGTCGATCATCTGGACGCGGCGCTCATTTTCGGCATCGGCTTCCCGCCTTTCCGCGGCGGCCTGATGAGATACGCGGAGAAACTGGGAGCGAAGTACATCGTCGAGCAGCTCGAGATCTACGCGACAAAGTATGGTGAGCGGTTCACCCCGCCGAAGTTCCTCTTCGAGATGTCCCGGGACGACTTGATCGGCCAGATCGTCCGGTAACAGATCCTCTGCATACAGGGCCCGCACGATCCGGACGGATCTCCTTGCGTTCCCTCTGCAACAACTTGCATGTCCCGTTATTTCCCGCTATACTAACACTAGTTAAACGGATAAAGGCACGCATTGAACCCCGCATTCTCTGCGGCAACAGACCCCAATTGTATGGATACAATGCTTTCGAAATTCGCCGGATGTCTCATCGGTACTGCTGTTGGCGACTCGCTCGGCGCCCGGCGCGAAGGGTCCCCGGAGTTCGCTGAGGTTGCCGACCTGGCCCCGCGGTACACCGAGAACACCGCCATGACCATCGCAGTGGCGGAATCCCTCGCCGAATGCAGGGACTTCCATTACTGGCACATGGCCGAACTGTTCCTCAAGAAATACGAACAGGAGCCGTGGAGGCGTTACGGCCACACGATCACCCGCGTGTTCCGCCTGATGCGGAACGGCAAGCTGGGCTTCGGGATGATCGACCGGGACCTCTACGCGGAAGGGTCCTTTGGCAACGGAGCTGCCATGCGGGTGGCCCCCGTGGGTCTGCTGTACCATGACGACCCCCGGATGCTCCGTGACATCGCCTATCACAGCGCCGGCATCACCCATAGTCACGAATGGGGACTGGAAGGCGCGGCGCTCCAGGCCTGTGCCGTTGCTCTGGCAACGCTCGCCGAACCCGGGAATTTGAGCATTACTGATTTCCTCGGCACGCTCCGCATGTTCGCCAAGCCGGGGCCCTACCAGGAAAAGCTGAAGACGATCATCGGGTTCATCGAAAACGGCGCATCGCGGGAGGATGTCGTGGCGAAGCTCGGGACCGGGACCTCCTGCCTCGATTCGGTCCCGACGGCCATCTATGCCTTTCTGTCCCATCGCGATTTCAAGAGCGCGGTGATCTATGCAGTGAGCCTCGGCGGTGACGCGGACACGATCGGGGCGATGACCGGCGCGATCGCCGGCGCCTGTTACGGCATCGAAGGCATCCCGTCGCAGTGGCGGGAAACGGTCGAGCATAACGACCTTCTCGATGCATTGGCAAAAAGGCTATGGGAAGTGAAAATGGGGATCAACAGTAATGCGATGGATGCTGAGGTTGGAGAGAACCGGGCTGCAGTTGATGCCCGGTAGGTGAACGAGCACTGCCGATAGCGGTTCATTCGGCATTCGTATGACACGGCACACAAAGAATTACGCAGCTCCGCAAATGCGCATCTTCCGTGCTCCCGCACCCCGCGGCTACTCGATCGAAATGGCATAATAGGGACAGATCGTTAAAACACCTTTGTCCTTTTCCGCGTCGAACTCCGCAGCATTGATGACCCAGGCCTTCTCATCGCGCATCTCAAAGAACCGGGGATAGGCCTCGGCGCATCCGCCGCACCCCTCGCACAGGCTATAATCGATATTCGGCACCATCGGTCGTTAGCATTCCTCCTGGATCGAAAGTCACATCACGGCAGTATTGAGGGTCTATCGTATTTCAGTTGAAAAAAGCCTTACAAACAAGAACAGAGAAAGACTGAGATTCGTCCGCAGATTTCACAGATTACGCAGATTAAAGCGACTGCCCTGAATCGTGTTTAAAGACTAAATCTGTGTCAATCTGCGAAATCTGTGGATGAGTTCTTCATCCGAGCCTTTGTTTCTGTGGTCCGCCCTTGCCTTTTCAACTTTATGCGAATGAACCAGCATTGATATGCGCGTTCACTTCTTCGATATCCTGACCTTCCATTCCTCGGGCCCCTCGACAAGATATTCCCATCCGAACTGTCCCTCCCGTTCGTGCAGGAACGAATAGTAGAGCGGCTTGGGATCGTGGTCGTTGACCAAAATGAACGCCCCGCCTTTCTCCATATCATCGAAGGTCTTGAAGATCAGCGGATGCCGGTCCCTCGGAACGATGGTCGTAACATTGAGTTCCTTCATAACGCCCTCCTCTGTCATAAGTTTATTATGATCGTAGTATAGGACGGATGGACAGCCGGCGTTATGATACAGGTCATACGATCCGCAGTCTGCCGACAGGATTGACCCCCGGGGGAGGTTTTCTATTATGCTTCGTCTATGCTATAATGCTTTCGCGTTATGGGGATCAAGCCTCTGGAAAAAGGTACTCTCTGGCACCGCGTGGTCAGGACCACGGAGCATGCGCTCACCTCGGGCGCGCTCCGTTCCTTCCCGACCGTCCACGCCTTTATCGAGGACGGCGGCGTGCGGTTCTTCGTCCGCGTGCTGGCGTCCCTCCGGGAAAAGTCGGTGGCTCGAACGAAACAGGACTTGGACCCCTTCCTCCCGCCCGAACAGGACCTTACCGTCGCGGACATAACCGATACCCATGTCGCGGTCCTGAACAAGTTCAACGTCGTGGACCATCACCTGCTCATCGTCACCCGTCACTTCGAGGACCAGGATTCACTCCTCACGCTGCTGGACCTCGAAGCGCTCTGGCTCTGCATGGCCGAGTATGACGGCCTGGGCTTTTACAATGGAGGCCGGGAAGCGGGCGCCAGCCAGCAGCACAAACATCTCCAAATGGTGCCGCTTCCCCTGGCGCCTGCGGGACCGCCGGTGCCCATAGCCCCCCTCTTGCAGGGACTGGGCCAGATCGCCGCACCCGGAACCATTCCCGCCTTTTCCTTCCTCCACTCCTATGTGAGGCTCAGGCCGAATATTGCAGACACGCCCCGCGAAGCGGCCATTGAAACGTTCGAGCTCTACACCGCCATGCTCAAGAGCGTCGGCATGAACGCTCCCGGTACGTCGCCCCTCACCCGCCAATCACAGCCTTACTGTTTTATCGTCACGCGCGAGTGGATGCTCCTCGTCCCGTGGTCACGGGAGCATATTGAGGACATTTCCTTGAACTCCCTCGCCTTCGCCGGATCTTTCTTCGTCTGGAGCGACCAGCAACTCGATAGGTTAAAAGCTGTCGGACCGATGCACGCCCTCACCGCCGTAACATTGTCTGCGAGGCGATGAGCCGGCTTCCTTGACAAATTCCGTCCATACGCTATCATAAAGGAACAGACGGCCGACAGCCGTCCTGCATCTGTCCAACAAGGAGGCCCCATGAAACTTCGCATGAAGCTGCTTCTTCCCATCATCCTCATCGCCGCAGCAATGTCCCTGCTCACGGCCTACTTCGTAGCCGATCACATCGAACAGGAAGCGCTCCAGCGCGCCCAGGCGATGACCGCGGAGCATGTCGCGGCAAAGATCCGGGAAGGGCTCACGGTCGAGAATTTCCGGGACCAGGACTTTCAGCGGCAGAAAACGGCCTTCGAGAGTTTCCTCCGGCTGGTGCGGACGCCGGAGATCCTGAAGGTCAAGATCTTCAACGCCAAGTTCGACATCATCTACTCCACGACCGCCGCGGATATCGGCACGAAAACCGACAGTTCGAACTACCGGCAATCGCTGCTCGACAGCAGGGTCCTGTCCGTCATCAAACCGCCACAGACCGAAAAAGCGAACATTGAGCTCCACGGGTATCGTCAGCTGATGGAAGTCTACGTGCCGGTCGTCATTGACGGAAAGACCGAAGGCGTGATCGAGGCGTATTTCAAGATGGATACGGTGAAAGATGCCATCCGTGCGACAACGATACAGGTCATCGCGCTCATCATCGTGCTGGCGGCCGCGATCTGCATCGCCGTGTACAGCATCCTCACCGTCGTTGTCATACGGCCGCTCCGTTCGATGACCCAGGCGGTCGAGAAACTGACCGCCGGCGAGGCGGGAACCACCCTTCCCTTCATAGGCACCAAGGACGAGATCAGCGTTCTTCGGGACGCTTTGGCACAAATGATCTCTGCCTTGGATCCGCAGAGCAAGAAGCGCTTTTGAACACCGTTGCTGCATCCCGCGACGGCATCTGTCAGATCTATACGGCCTTCTGCTTCAAAAAACCTGCCATCGCCTTGTCGGTCTTCTTGATGTGACCGACCAGCCACTCGCAGGACGACCGCACCGTCATCAGAACCAACTGGGTGCTTGCCCCGGATTCGTTAAAGTCCCGCTTCAGGGCGCAGATCCTCTTCTTGAACTCCTCATGCTCCTTCTCGTGGTCGGCCAGGCCGGGATACTTATGGCCGGTCATCTCCCGCTCTTCAGCGGCAAAATGATAGGCGACGAATTCCTCCAGAAAGTCGAGGAATCCGCCGATCTCCTCTTTGCCCTTCTGCCGGGCTAAGGCATCCAGAAGAGCATTGAGCCGCACGAATATCTCTTTATGCTGTTCATCGATATCATCCACCCGGGTAAGCAGATCATCGGTCCATACAAAGCTCATACACGCCCTCCTTGCCGCATCGTATGCACAACTATAACTCATCTTTCGGGAATTTCAACCGGATTTTCCTGGGACGCTCCGCCGTTCCCCGGGCTTTTCGGGGAGCGGCAGCAGCCTGCCGGGCCGGCCTGATCATCCGCTTTAATTTCGAAAAGTCCTGAAAGAGCATTTCCTTTCCCTTGGCAAAGCGGAGTGCATAAGCCGGATGGACGGTGATAAAATAGGTCCTGCCATCCTTCTTCACCAGGGTCCCGTGCTTTTTGGTGATCTCCACCTTGCCGTCGAGCATGGCAACGCAGGCTGAATTACCGAGCAGAACGATGATGTCCGGGCCGATGACCGCAAGCTGTTTGAAGAGATGTTCCCTGCCGTGGCGGATCATCTCTTTCGAGGGCGTACCCCGGTCCGGGAGATAATGGACCGGACTGGTGATGAACACCTCGGACTCGACGAGTCCCGTGTCCCGGATCGACTGGCGCAGAAGCTTTCCCGACCGCCCGACGAACGGCCGGCCGGTCTTTGCCTCTTCCCTTCCCGGCGCCTCTCCGATGAACACGACCCGCGCAGCGGGATATCCCTCCCCCGGCACCGCCTTCCCCGTCCCGCCCTTCTTGCATAGACGGCAGCGTGTGATCTCTGCCGCGATCCTTTTCAGCTCTTGTTCCCTGGTCATATCGATCCGTCCTTTCAGACCTGCTGTCCTGCAATTTTGTTCATGCCCTTCGTTCTCACCCGTACACCACGATCACGACAAATCCCGCGAACATGATCAGGGACCCGACAAGACGCTCCCGGACGTTTCGCTCGCCGAAGAGCAGGAATCCGTAGACGCTCCCCATGAGCAGGCTGGACCGCTTGATGGCGATCATATACGCCACATTGGCCATGCTCACGGCGAAGAAATGGGTGACGGACTGGACCGCATCGAACGCCCCAGGCAAGAGCGCGGCCCGCGCCGTCGCCCTGAGCTCGGCAAAGAACACACGCCCCCCGGCCAGGAACACGATCACCGGCAGCAGGCAGACGGCAAGGGCGAGATAGTACGTCGCGCCGAAGAACGCCGGCGATGAGTGGGTGATGGCGAGCTTTCCCAGCGCCGAGGTGGCGCTGTAGATCAGGGACACGGCAAGCATGTACAGGGAACCCCGCTCACGCAGCACCGCCTTCAGCGGCCCGAGTGGACCCGCCCGCAGCGACGACAGGTTCAATCCGTACCCGCCCAGGGCGATGAGCGCGATGCCGGCTGCCCCGGCCGCGGACACCTTCTCTCCCATGATGATCCAGGAGAAGATCACGAGGAACACCGGCGTAAGCGACAGGAACGGCAGCGAGAGGCTTAAGGGCGAGACGCGCAGGGCCTTGTAATAGAGGAGGATCGCGGCGATCTCGAGGGGAAGCGCCGCGCAGAATGCGACCGCGAACGTCGCGTCGAGGGAAGGCACCGGCGTGAAGGCCAGTGCCGCGGCCAGCGCGGGCAGCGAATAAACGATGCGCAGCCAGGCGATGGCATATTCATTTGCCGGCGTGATGATCCTCTTCGTCAGGGCGTCGCTGGTGGCGAGGGAGAACGCGGACGTAAGGGATAGGACGATCCAGAGGTAGGGCATGGGCTCCAGGGCGCGGCGACTTTCATGAACTGAGCAGTGTATCCGGTCTTCCCCGTCCCGCCGGGACGGCTCACGGCTTTCAGGTAACGCAGGCGGTGGTACGCGGCACGAACGTCTTCCCGGTGAAGATATCGCCGGCAGGCTTCTTATAGTATGGACACCGCTCCTCGCGGCAGCCATGGGGATGCTGCAGCGAGTGGCTGCAGACGCTGGAACTTTCCTGCACCGGCAGGACAACGCCGAACTTCTCAGCGAACAGGGCCACCGCCACCGTGAGCGCCGCGCGGACATAGGCCTTGCAGCAGCTCGGGCCGGTCAGGTCCGTTATCGCCCCGCTGACCCGCGTCACTGCCTCCATCACGATCCTTTGCTCCCGGTCCGTTCCGCACCGGGCGCCGAGGAAGATGGAGAAACACGCGCCGATGGCGGGCGCGACGCCGCACACGCCGGTGAGGCCGCAATAGCCGCCGTGCGCCTGTTTCGCGGTCCTGCCGAACGCCTCGGCGATCTCCGCCTCCCCGATCTTCGACCCGTAGGGAGAGTTCCTGAGCGCGGCCATGAGCGCCCCGGCGGCAATGAACGCATGGTCGCAGGAAAGCATGGGTAACGCCGGATGGGACATCATGAGCTCGGCGATCGCAACGGGGTCCTGGGACCCGGAGGTTCGCGCAAGGTCCTCGATGACCTGGCGCGCATCCTTGCCGTGACAGGCATCGCAAACGAAGTGGCCCTTGGAGCATTTGACATGTGCCTGGTGACCTGCGCCGCAGTACGTGCAGACAAGGTTCTCGGCTTTATCGACGTAATCCAGCTTGCCGCCGCAGGCCATGCAGTGCTCGGTGTTTTTTATTGTAGACATGGTCAGATTATACCCCGACAACGCTTTGATGACAATGCCGATATCACGGCATCCTTTGCAGTAGATACGCGTGCGCCGACAACCCTGCTCCGTAGGCTATCATGACGCACCAGTCTCCGGGAGCGACGCCGTTCCTGCCGATCTCGTCCATCACGAACCATACCGTGGGCGACGACATGTTGCCGTACTCCGACAGGACCCTGCGCGTTGCCGCGAGCCGCTCCTCGGGAATCCCGATCTCGTCCCGCACGGCATTGATGATCTTCTCCCCTCCGGTATGGAGCGCCCAATGCTTAACATCGTCGACGGTAAGCGAACGCGCCTTCAGGACATCGGCGACCACTTCCGCCGCCGCCTTTTTTACGAGGTCCGGCAGCTTGAGTGAAAGCTGGTTGTGGAGCTGCCCGTTCTTATGAACATACCGGATGGTCTCGCGCTGTTCGGGCACGTACCGGGTGGCCGACGCGACAAGCTCCCATCCTGCCGGCCGGTCCCAAAGTACTGCCGCTGCCGCGCCGTCGCCGAACAGGGCGTTCGACAGGATCAGGCTCAGGTCATTGCCCATCTGGAGCGTCGCGCTGCAGATCTCCACGGATACGCTTACGACAACGCTTCCGCTCTTGACGAGAGCTCCCGCCGCCTGGAGGTTCGGAACGGCGCCCCCGCACCCGCTTCCCACCATATCAAAGGCGCGGATAGTGCGAGAAAGACCAAGCCGTTCGATCAGGTAGGTGGAGATGCCGGGGCAGATATAGCCCGTGCAGGTGTTCACTACGATGCCTGACACGTCCTTGACGCTGACACCGGTCCGGCCAAGGGCCTTCGTGATCGCCTCGGCAGACAGCTCGACGGACCTCCGGGTGAACCGTTCAATGCGGCGGTCCGGGTCCTCGTCCACCAGCTCAAGCGGGTCATCTATGGCGAAATGGCGCTTGTTGATACTGGGATGGGAAAAACAGGTGCTGATAAGGCCCATGCTCCGGGAGTTCAGCCTGCCGCCATAGTGCTTCTTCATGAACGCCTCGGCGAATGCCTGGTCCGCGACATACGGCCCCGGCACGACCGCGAAGGAAGCGATATAGGCGTTGCTTGATGTTTGATCGTTCATTGTGTATCCTCACAACAGGAAACCGTGATAGTAAGACCCTTTCGCCACAGCCAAAAGTAGGCGCTTCTAAGCGAGGACACCGAGGGCGCCGAGGAAATCCTGACAACGGTCAAGGTCAGCCGTTCTCTGTGTACTCGGTGAACTCGGTGGCGGAAGTGGTATTTTTGATCATTTCCTGATGTGCCATTAGCCGGAAAGACGCTAAGACACGAAGAAACAATAGTGATGCAATCTATTCCGCACTCCGTTCACCCCGTTAGAGATTGAGCGAAGACAGAATATTTTAGTATGGCGTGATTCACCTGCACATCGATGGCAATTATACCCGCTGTGATGAATCTCTAACGGGGCAGGCTCGCCACTCCGCACTGTCTTTCACACATCCATGCCCATCATCCTCAAGCCCCGTCTTATGAACCGCGTGTGCCGCCACAGCGGGGGACGCACGCCCAGCAGGTGCGCGAACCGGTGGACCCGGGGAAGTATAGACAGCCCGATGGAATCGGTATTGATGAAGTTCATGTGCACGTTCATGGACCTTCTGACCTCGTCCATCATCCATGCCGCATCCACGTCCGGCGATACATAGAACACGGGCCGGAGCATCTGTTCCGGGGGGGCTGTGAGCACGCCCTGGCGCCGCGCGATTGACTCCAGCTCCGTCCCCGGATAGATCCTGATGCCTATATTGAAGAACACCACGTCCTGCGGCCTGGCTGCGTTCCTGGCGAACCGGAGCGTTTCAGCCACCGTATCCTGCGTCTCTCCCGGCCCTCCCAACAAGAATATCCACGCGCAGGGGATGCCGTGCCGGCCCACAACCTCGGCGGCGTTATGCACCTCACGGGTCGTGAATCCCTTGCGCAGCCCCTCGAGAACGCGGTCCGACGCGCTCTCCACGGTCAGCCCCATGCCGGCAAAGCCCGCACGTTCCATGGCCGACACCAGTCCGTCATCGAAGGACCGCGGATTCAGCTCCAGGCTCTGAAGCCGCGCCCCGTGCTTTACCATTGCGAGCGCGTCGCACACTCCGCGGGCGTGATCATAGGGAACATTGAACACGCTGTCCACCAATTCAATGTCCCGGAGACCGGAATCCGCCAGCCGCATGACGGCGTCAGCCACGCTCAAGGGATCAGCAAGCCGGTGGCCATTCCCCTCGATCTTGCGGTAGGTGCAATAAACGCACTGGAAGGCGCACCCAAGCTTGGTCTGGAGTGGGGCGGTGGCGAGCTGGGAACGGTACGCGGGCACATCCACCCAGCGGTGGTAGCCGGGCGCCCCGCATTCCGTGGCGCCTCCCTGGCCGGGACAGGGCGTGCTGTTGAACCCGTCATGGTCCAGACAGGCGATGCCGGGCACATCGCCGAATGGTTCCCCTTCAGCGATGCGCTCCAGGAGCAGGGGGAAGACCGTCTCCCCGTCTCCCAGCACGGCGCAGGAGACCTCGCAAAAACGCAGGATCGCTTCGGGCATCACCGCCAGCGCAGCGCCGCCCAGGATGACCGGCGCGGCGCAATGTTCCCGGACGGTGTTCACGATGCGGCGCAGGTCTTCGAGAAAGAACGCGGTCTCCCGCATATCGTTATTGTCGATGTTCCGCACAGACAGGCCGACCACGTCGGGCCGGGACGAACGGATGACATTTCTGACCGCCTCATGCGGCTTTCGCTCGAACATGAGGTCCAACATCGTGACGCGATGGCCCGCGCGCTCGCAGGCCTCCGCCACCATGCAGGCGCCGATGGGCATCACGGGCATGGGGAGGGTATTCCGGTTCGTGCTGATGAGGAGGATGTTCATGATGACGTTCTGAAAATATGATACCTCAGTCGCGGGGGGAGGACAAGGCGGAATATATTATATCGGGTCCCGGCTTGATTTCCCCGGTCGTTTGCGTTATGCTCATTTTGTTTGTATAGCCTCTTCTCTCTGTCTACGAGGTGTCCCGTGAGCAAACTGGTCCCCCTGTTGCTGTTCATCCTTGCCGCTGCATTCCCGGTCGTAGCCCACGAGGCCAAATCCGGCAAGGCGGACATCATTCTGGACGAGAAGCTCGGCGCGGTCATTCCCGGCGACATCCTGCTCAAGGATGAGAACGGGAAACCGGTCAACCTCAGGACCCTCATTGACAAGCCCACCATCATCGCTCCGGTGTACCTGCACTGCTCCCATACCTGTCCCCTGCTTCTGACGGGCCTTGCCGGCGCGCTGGGCAAACTGGAGCTCGTTCAGCCCGGCAGGGACTACCGCGTCGTCACCTTGAGCTTCGATGAGCGGGAAGGCCCCGCCATCGCCCGGGAGAAAAAACCAAACTATATCGCTGCTGTCCGGAAGCCCTTCCCCGAAAGCGAGTGGATGTTCCTGACCGGCGACAACGCGAACATACGGAAGTTCACCGATGCCGTGGGCTACACGTTCCAGCGGGACGGTGAGGATTTCTCCCATCCCATCGCCATCATCGTCCTGGCTCCCGGCGGCAAGGTGACGCGCTACCTCTCCGGCGTTACCTTCCTCCCCTTCGAGATCACCATGGCCGTCACCGAGGCCAGCCAGGGCAAGATCGGCTCACCGGCAGGCAGGGTGCTTGCGTACTGTTTCAGCTACGATCCGCAGAAGAAATCCTATGTGTTCAACATCCTGAAGGTCGTCGGTACGGTCATGGTCCTTACGCTGGCCTCCTTCTTTATTTATCTGATGGTGACAAGCCCGGGGAAAGGAAAAAAACCTTGAAAACAGATTTGCCACCGAGAACACCGAGGTCTCCGAGAGAACCCAAAGACCTTCTCACAGAACAGATCATTTCCTGTGCAATAGAGGTGCATCGCATTCTTGGTCCCGGGTTGCTGGAATCAATATATGAGGAAGCTCTCTGTCATGAGTTTAGGATCAGGGAAATAGCATTTGAGCGGCAAAAGGATATCGACGTCATTTATAAGGGCAAGGTCATCAAAGGTCAACGGCTGGACCTTGTTGTTGAACAACAAGTGATCGTCGAGATCAAGGCAACAAGAACTCTGAACGAAATCTATTCCGCTCAGACGCTTTCCTATTTGAAGAGTACGAATCTAAAACGAGCGCTCCTGATAAATTTCGGCGCCTCCAAATTGGTATCCGGTGTTAAACGTATTTCTCTGTGACCTCGGTGTCCTCGGTGGCAAAAGGTCTTGATCTTATGAAATCGAGCTTCTACAACACTCCCGGCAAGCACAGCGGCCTCCTCGCCTGGGTCCTCTCGACGGACCACAAGCGCATCGGACTCCTGTACCTTTCCTGCATGACCGTATTCTTCCTCACGGGCATGACGCTCGGCCTCCTCATGCGGCTGGAGCTCATCGCGCCGGGCAGGACGCTCATGGCCGCGTCCACCTACAACGCGCTCTTTACCCTCCACGGTGTGATCATGATCTTCCTGTTCATCATCCCCGGCATCCCAGCGGCGCTGGGGAACTTCATGCTGCCGCTCCAGATCGGCGCACAGGACGTGTCCTTCCCGCGGCTCAATCTCTTATCGTGGTGGTTCTACATCACCGGCGCGGCAGTCGCCATCACCTCGCTCTTCACCGGCGGAGGCGCGCCCGACACGGGCTGGACCTTCTATGTCCCCTACAGCATACGGACGGGAACGAACGTATCGTTGGCGGTCTTCGGCGTCTTCCTCATGGGCATCTCCTCGACGCTCACGGGGCTCAACTTCGTCACGACCATTCACCGCCTGCGCGCGCCCGGGATGTCGTGGTTCCGCATGCCCCTCTTCGTCTGGTCGATCTATGCCACGGGCTGGGTGCAGCTCCTGGCCACGCCGGTCATCGCCATCACACTGCTGATGCTCATGGCCGAACGGTTCTTCGGCGTAGGTTTCTTCGACCCCGCCAAGGGCGGCGACCCCATCCTTTTCGAGCACCTCTTCTGGATATACTCCCACCCGGCGGTCTACATCATGATCCTGCCGGCCATGGGCGCCGTCAGCGAGATCATCCCGGTCTTTGCCCGGCGGACCATTTTCGGGTACAAGGCCATCGCCTTCTCGAGCCTCGGTATCGCCCTCTTCGGCTACCTTGTCTGGGGCCACCACATGTTCACCAGCGGGATGAGCGACGAAGCAAGGATGATCTTCTCGCTCCTCACCTTTCTCGTGGCCGTTCCGAGCGGCATCAAGGTGTTCAACTGGGTGGCGAGCATGTACAAGGGGTCCATCCGGCTGGACACGCCGTTCCTCTATGTAATGGCATTCATCTTCCTGTTCTCCATCGGCGGGCTTACCGGACTGGTGCAGGGGGCGCTCGCCACGAACGTCCACGTCCATGGCACCTATTTCATCGTCGCTCATTTCCACTACGTCATGTTCGGCGGCACTGCCTTCGCCTTCTTCGCCAGCCTCCACTACTGGTTCCCCAAGATGTCCGGACGGATGTACCACGAGGGCCGCGCGCGGGTCGCCGCCCTCGTTCTCTTTGTCGGGTTCAACACTCTCTACTTCCCCATGTTCATCCTGGGCTGGCAGGGCATGCCGCGGCGTTACTACGACTACCTGCCGCAGTATCAGACCGGCCATGTCATCGCCACCATCGGGTCCTGGGTCCTTGCCACGGGTATCCTGCTCATGGTGTACAATCTTCTGCGCTCCCTTAAGGACGGAGAGAAGGCCGGCGACAACCCCTGGGGCGGGACCACGCTGGAGTGGAAGACCACCTCGCCGCCGCCGGCGGAGAACTTCGAGAAGATCCCCGAGGTCACGACAGGACCGTACAACTACAAGTAACCACGGAGATATAAAGAAAAACATACAGCTATTAACCACAGATGAACACAGATGGACACGGATGAAAACCAGTAGTGATCTTAAGACCTGCTATTGATTTTTCTCCGTGACTCCGTGTCTCCGTGGTAGACGTTGATCTATGAACGATATCGCTCAAACAGCATCGCCCCACAAGGACTACGCCGGCTCCAAACTCGGCATGTGGCTCTTCCTGTTCACGGAGATACTTCTCTTCGGCGGGCTGTTCCTGGTCTATTCCGTGTACCGGTCGATGTATCCGCAGGACTTCCATGCTGCCGCGGCCGGGCTGAGCGTCGTCCTCGGAACGGTCAATACGGTCATCCTGCTCACGAGCAGCCTGACCATGGCGCTCTCCATCTCGGCGCTCCGTCGCGGGAACAGCAGGCGATCGGTCCTGCTGCAGTCCGCTACGATCGTGCTGGGCCTTGTCTTTCTCGTGAACAAGTATTTTGAGTGGAGCGGCCATATCCATGAAGGACTGTATCCGAACGCCCCCGAACTGTTGACGCGGAGTCACGGTGAGATCCTGTTTTACGGTCTTTACTACGTTATGACCGGACTCCACGGGATCCACGTCGTCGTGGGCCTTGTCCTCATCGGGATCATGCTGACCTTGACCATGCGGCAGAGGATCACCGGCGCGGACTATGTCAAGCTGGAGAACGCGGGACTCTACTGGCATCTCGTGGACCTTATCTGGATATACCTGTTTCCGCTGTTCTATCTGATCACCTAGATCAGGCAGAGCAGGGCGTTATAACCACTGGCGGCTCCGCCGCACACGGTTTAAGACGTATTCAGTAAGTATCAATTCCGTGTTCATCTGTGTGTCCCGGCAAGAACAACCCCCGCCCTTTTTCCCTCCCCCTGAGGGGGAGGGGCAGGGGTGAGGGTGCTGTTGTCTTTCGGGACCCGTGGTTCCATTATGGTTTGTTCTTGAAAGGCGCAAGGGTTCAACAACATGAGCCGTCGCACGATACACGGGATCGTTTTGCTTGTCTGGGTCGTCGGCTTCTTCCTCATGGGATTCGGCGTCTGGGGATTCCAGGCGGGTCACCTCATGGTCATGGGATACTTGCTGGCGGGCGTCGTGATCTACATTCTCGCCGCGTTCATCAACCGCTGTCCGAAGTGCAGGATGCCCTTGCTGCTCAAGCCGATGAAGCTGCTCGGAATGGACCTGTACCGGTGGACGCTCCTCACTCCGGCACGGTGCGGACATTGCGGGGAAGCGCTGGAATAGGAACAGAAGGGTCAGGGGTCAAGCGCCAATACATCATGAACGAACAGGATAAACATATCGTCCCAACGAAGACCTTTGTATCCGTCTGGATCGTGCTGCTCATGCTGACGGCGGTGACGGTCACGGTCGCGAAGGCGGACCTCGGCGCGTTCAGTACGTTCACGGCCATCATGATCGCTTCGATCAAGGCCGGTTTCGTGCTGTGGTACTTCATGCACCTGAAGTATGAAAAACGTCTCCTGAAACTTCTCCTGCTGGTCCCGATCATCACTCTCGCGGTCATCATCGGGCTGACGTTCGTGGATGTGTGGTACAGGTAGCCCTTGGGCTGGCTCGCCGAAGGGATTGTAAGTTGAAAATTGCAGATTGGAAATTTCAAAGTTAAGGAAGACTCTTTGGACAGGTCTTCAAGTTCCAAGTTCCAATTTCCAATTTAATATTTGCTATTTCCAATGATCTGAGGTTCTTATGCACGGCTGGACAAATCTCTCAAGCTCGGTCGACAGCGTATTCCTGTTCATCATGGGGATATCGCTCGTCCTGCTGGTCGGCGTCACCGGCGCGATGGTCTACTTCGCCGTCCGGTACCGGAGGTCGAAGCATCCGCATGCCGAGAACATCGAGGGCAACCTGGCCCTCGAGATCGTCTGGACGGTGATCCCCACACTCCTGGTGCTCGCCATCTTCTGGGTCGGCTGGAAGGGCTTCGTGTATATGCGCACCGTGCCGCAGGACGCCATGCTGGTGAAGGTCACCGCGCGCATGTGGTCATGGCGCTTCACGTATGAGAACGGCGCCACGAGCGAGGTACTGAAGGTGCCGGTGAACCAGCCGGTGAAGCTCGCCATCACGTCGTCGGACGTCCTGCACAGCCTCTCGATCCCTGCCTTTCGCGTGAAAGAGGATGCCGTTCCCGGCAGGGAGAACTATCTTTGGTTCCAGCCCGAGCTCACCGGGTCCTACGACCTCTTCTGCACCGAATACTGCGGCATGGGCCACTCGGCAATGGTCACCAAGGTCGAGGTCATGTCGGAGCAAGATTTCAATGCCTGGTACCGCGGGGCGACCGGGAAGGCGTCTGACGGCAGATCGGGTCCGGACGGAGTTAAACTGTTTGCGGACAAGGGCTGTTCAGCCTGCCACAGCATTGATGGTTCGCCCAAGGTGGGACCTACCCTGAAGGGAGTCTCCGGCCATCGTGTTACGGTGCTGACGGGCGGCAAGGAACGCGAGATCACGGCAACTGACGCTTATCTCCGCAAGTCCCTGGTCGATCCCCAGGCGGATGTGGTGAAGGGATTCCCCCCCATCATGCCGTCGCAGAAAGGGGTCCTCAAGGATGCTGAGATCGACGCGCTGGTTGAGTACATGAAGGGCCTGCATTAACTTCACCCTCCCTTCATCCCTCCAATTAAGGGAGGGTGATCGTATCGTATCCTCTCCCCTCGCGGGAGAGGGCTAGGGTGAGGGGGAATAATGAAAACCGTCACAGCATATTTTAATCTCTGCCGGCTGCCCATCTCCCTGTTCGCGACCTGTTCCAGCCTCACGGGATACGTGCTCACCGGCTCGACATCGGTGTGGCCTGCCGTCTTACTGGCGGCGGGTGTCTTTCTCCTTGCCTGCGGCGCCTCTGCTCTGAACCAGTTTCAGGACCGCGACCTCGACGCGATGATGGAGCGCACCTGTCTCCGTCCGCTTCCCGCGGGGGCTATGACCTCCGTACACGTACTTGTTGCTTCGGTTGTGCTTATCCTCTCGGGCCTTTTGCTGCTCGCCGCCCTGGGCTGGACATCAGTCATGTTCGGCTCTCTTGCCCTCCTTTGGTACAACGGCCTGTATACGCCGCTCAAGCGGATGACGGCCTTTGCCGCTGTTCCCGGGGCGTTGGTCGGTGCGCTCCCGCCTGTCATGGGGTGGCTGGCGGGCGGCGGACATATTGCCGATCCCCGGATCTTCGCCCTTGCCATGCTGTTCTTCCTCTGGCAGATCCCCCACTTCTGGCTGTTGCTTCTGCGTAACGCCGCGCAGTATGAGCAGGCCGGTCTCCCGACCCTTACGTCGATCATTCCGCAGGAACTGTTGGCGAGGATCACTCTTCTCTGGATCGCCGCGGCGGCGGTCGCCAGTCTGGCCATGCCCCTCTTCGGCATTGTCCGTTCCCCCTTCGCCTATGCCTTCCTAGTCATTATGGCAGTATGGATCTCCGGATCAGGGTTCGGCATCATCATTCAGGACACCGCAGCCACAGCCCTGCGCCCCGCCTTCAGGCGCGTAAATATCTTTATCCTCCTGTTCATGCTTCTTGCCGTGTTCGATTCCTTCCTTTCGAGAGGTTGAACCGGAAAGACTTTTTTTACCACGGATTAACACAGATAAACACGGTTTCATGCGACAGCTTCAGACAAAGTTATGTCATCTGACTTTTGGTCAAGGATTTTGTGCAGTACTAGTTCTTAACTTTTCAGTACCTGTGTCTATCCGTGTCCATCTGTGGTTACATCTGCCGTTTCAGTAATGAAAGGTCTTCCATGCCGCTGTCCCGTATCGATGCAGCCGGAATGCTGCAGCAGCTTATGATCGAAAGCTCTCCCCTTATCGAGGAGTACACTCGGGAGCTCTGTCCCGTCTGCACGGACGTTTGCTGCAGACAGAAACACGGCATCTACCGCGAGCGGGACATTCTGTATCTCAATGCCCTGGGAACCGCCATCCCTGCACGCGATCCGGCACGACCTCTGGACGGCCCCTGCGAGGCGATCGGCGAGCGCGGCTGCGCCCATCCCCGCTGGCTCCGGCCGTTCAAATGCACCTGGTACTTCTGCGATCCGCTTCTCGAAGCCATGAACGACGGACCGCAGAAAAAAGCGCGGGCGCTTTCCCGGGCCATGAAGGACATGATCGAATGCTATGACAAACTGAAAGGATGAAGGCCATGGACAAAAAGTTCGCAAAACAGGTACAGGAGTTTGCAAGGATCTCGGGAGGGTTCCGTGCGTCGCGGGTGGTGATGACCGCGAACAATCTGGGAATATTCGAACATGTGGGAAAAGGTGTGGCCGCTCCGGAACTGGCCAAAATCCTGAACACAGATCCACGGGCGACTGAGATCCTGCTCGATGCGGTCACCGCCCTTGGGCTGCTCAGGAAATCGCGGGGCATCTACCGGCTTACCGCCACGGCGAAGCAGTTCCTGCTCCCGAAAAGCCCCTGGTACCAGGGTGACATGCTGCGCCACCTGGACATACTCTGGAAGAACTGGTCCGGCCTCGACGATGTGGTCAGGACCGGCATGCCGAACCGATCCGGCGGCAGGCAGCATGATGTCTTTATCCGGGCAATGCATAACAACGCTGTACTTCGCGTTGAGAGCGTGCTCAAGGCGCTTGACCTGCGCGGCGTGACGCGCGCCCTGGACCTTGGCGGAGGGCCCGGGACCTATGGCATCGCGCTCGCGGAACGGGGGATCGAGGTCACTCTTTTCGACCTTCCCAATACCGTCGAGATAGCCCACGAGATGATCCGGAAGGCCGGCGTAAAGAACGTCACCTTCCGGGGAGGCGATTTCCATTTTGACGACATTGGAAACGGCTACGACCTGGCCCTCCTGAGCCAGGTACTCCACTCCCACAGTTCCCTCGAAAACCTGGCCCTGCTGGGCAAGGTCTACGATGCGCTCGCCCCAAAGGGCACCATCGCCGTCCACGAGTTCACCCTCGCCGAGGACCGCGCATCTCCCCTGCCGGGCGCGCTCTTCTCCGTGAACATGCTCGTAAATACGCCGGAAGGGCGCAGCTACACGCCGCGCGAGATGACCGCATGGCTGAAGAAGGTGGGATGCCGGAAGATCACGAAGAAGGACCTGGGTGATACGGTGGTGGTCACGGGAAGGAAGGGATTGTGATGAAAGAGCAAGAAAGCATCTGCAATGCCTGCGGTCTGGCGGTCCAGGACTGCATCTGCTGCCCCGAGTGAGGCCATGTTTGCCCTCGGGACGAGGGCGAGGCCTATTGTCCGGTGTGTTTTCCGGAGCCGGAAGAATAACAGAACTGCGGGTGATCCATAACGGCCTCCCTCATCTCCACCCCATCTTTTTTTCATATCCCACTATAAACTCAACATTCTTTCTCTCGATTTCGTTCAACTCAGAATCAGAGAAATTGTTTCTCTGTTTGTACCAAGATACTGCTTCGAATATCCTGATCATTTCCGTACTCTCAAATGCCCTGCCATGACGTGCATAAATTTCATTGCGCAGAGCTTTTACAATCAGTTTCTTGTCAACATCGGAATACACTCCGCCGTCGGTTTTCCACATCTCTATATCTCCTAGACTATATGATCTTTTGTCGGCAAAATATGTTTTATCCTGAAAATACCGGCGCATCATCTCATAGGGGCTTTGCCCCGGACAGCCGGTATTCACGGAGGATGGTGTCGTTGCATAAGCGGAGTGCATCTTTCCTGCAATGGATCTCACTCGGTAATGGTATGTCGTTCCAGGGTCCGCCGATGAGTCCTTGTACTTCAGAACACCGCGCTCGACCCTAGCCAGGGCTGTATAGGGTCCGCATCGGTCAATGGCCCTGCTGAGGTCATATCCGGTAACGCATCCGGGATCGTGCGGCGACTGTCGCCACGTGACGTACAGGCCGGAGGAAACGGTTACAGCTAATGGCTCAAGTGGAGCATCGGGGACAGGCGAAGCGACTGGCCCGGCTCGGCGGGACCATTTGAGTATGCTAAAACTTGCCGGTGTGCGCCTCCAGGTATATATATTCCCGTGAGCATCCACGAAGGGTTCTCCATACTCATCGTGAACAAACTGGTACCGGCCATGGTCGTTGTCTTCACCGCCTTGGAATTTAATGTCTTTCGGCAGTTGCAAGGTGTCGATGATCTTGCCGCATTGATCGAGAACATCAACAGAATTGCCCTTAATCCCATAAAGCAGCTTATTCGTATCCTGCACATATCGATTATAGGCGTACTCATTTCTACGTGTGATTACATACGCTATTTCATTATAGGTAATTGTAGTACGATATTGTCCGTTGTTCAGGCGCTCATGATGAATCTCTTTTCGATGAAGTCTCGTCTCCAGTAGTGCTCCTGCTGGCGAATAGCGGCGATACATCTTCTCCTTATCCATCGTCCAGAATGTACAATCCCGTCCAACCCATTTCAAACTTCCGGAATACTTTTTCGCTGCCACTTTCCATTTCAGCCGACCATCCGAGTCATAGTACGAGATGTCCGGGTCAACCGGTTTACCGTCTTCCCGCCCCTCGGGCACGACCACGATTGCCTGGTCGCAGAACTCGATGTGCCCATCATAGTTCTGTACTCCTGTAAACGCTCCATTCCGGTACACTTTGAGCTTCCCCTCCTGAATGATGACGGCCCCGTCAGCGAGCACGAAAAACTCTGTAGGGTAAATATCACCCATATCGGTCGACTCCACCGTAAACTGATTTTCCGCAGCGCCCCATGTGCCTGATACGATAATCTCGGGACCGCTCCAATCCGCTAACACAGGTACAGGCCGGACAAGTACAACGAATAGCAAGGACAGCAGAAGTCTCCTCATGAATATGCTCCTTATCGCCTTCCGATGGCCTCGTTCGAATATACGGAATACTTATCTCCTGAGATGGAGCGCATCCGATAGTAGTATGTGATCCCCTTTTCTGCAGTCTTATCTTCGAAAGACGCAAAGCCCGCAATATCTTTTCTCTGAAGGATACCCAGTGAAGTATAGGATGAAGTGCCTGATTTCTTCGAGCGGAGAAACTCATATGCAGTTATGGATTCGTTGCCCTGAAGAACTCCCCACCACCGGATTATAATTCCATTTGGGGAACTGGACGCTTCTACGTAGCGAGGAGTGTCAGGCAATCCGTAAAGCTCCTGAGCCTCTCGCCATGTCCATTTGAGAAGATGGAACCCATCGTGAGACCTTTTTTCGCAGTAAATATTGCCATCGGGACCGATCACAAGATTCCTTATCCCAATAGCCTGTTCGGCGTATGAGTATGGACCAGATCGTTTGCCGCCCGGCTCGATTACGGCGTAATACACCGTATGATCATCAGTGGCTGTCAATAAATTACCCACATAGTATCCTTCTTTGTTATATCGTCGAACCTCTCTCCTGGCTACGGTATATATATTTCCAGACTTGTCTCTATAGAATGTTCCAGACTGGTAATTTTTGTCCTTAAAGACTGCTTTTATTTCAGTGGAGTATTCTGATAATCGTTTGTACGTAACTTCCCCTCGCCCCTCTTCCAAGCCTTGAACGCCCATCACTCTTAACGTATCGCAGTTCGATTTCGATTTCTTTTGAAGAACACCGTTCGTATAGATTTTCAGCGCAGTGTTGCCAATATCATTGATATAGATGCTTCCGTCCGGCATGACCGCTAAAAGTGGATGGTAATCGATGTCGCACTGGTCCCTGCCCGGCCCGATCTGATCTTCTGCCGTTCCCCATTTCCAGGATGCTATTTCTTCTGGACCGATATAGTCGGCCACCGCATACGCGGGCAGGGCGATGATCACGATCGCCGCAATCGACTTCATTAAGGCCTTCATTCTATCTCCGATCCGCTGCTTGCTGTATGCCATCGAGCATATACAGCAAGTGCAACACCATCTCTGCCATCACCGGGCACTTCCTATTGCCTCGTTAGAATAACCAGAGTATTCGCCATGCATGACCGCTCGAACTGCGTAGAAATACATGTTCCTGGAAGGTATTGAACTGTCCAGATATCGCAAGACCCCCTTGGCCACTCTGCCAATTGACGTATAGGGACCACCAGATTGCATCGCTCGTCCGATCTCATATTCGGTAACGCATCCGGGATCATGCAGGGACGTGTCCCACGAAAGATCTATTCCTGACGTGGTCGTAGAGGCCGTAAGATTTCTCGGTTCATTTTGCCAGGAAACACCCGGATTTTGTTCATTACTCCACGTCAACTTAAGAATACTGTACGTCGTTGGCGTGCGTTTCCATAGGTAAACATCCCCCATTGATGAAACAAAGGGATTGCCATACTCAGCTATCGCCTCAGAAAGCGCACCGTAATCCCCCCTTGAGGGGCGGATTTCTTCATATTGCGATTGCGGCAGATCAACCTTGGCCGAAGGATTGCCGCATTTATCGAAGCGGTAAACAGGATTATAGAGATCATACAAATTGTCGTATTTATCACGTACGTAACCACGATGGAAATATCCCGCCTCAACAATGCTGTATGTTTTATCGGAATAGATGATCCGGTTCCATATTTCCGGAATGTTCGATTTTTCTTCATTAAATCGCTCGACAAAGCTCAATTCCCGCGGCCTGTCCGTGTATGTCTCGAGCATTTTCCCACTGTAGGTATATCTTCGAAACCCCCGGGGGGTTCCTACCATAACAACGATGATGCTGCCGTCCTTCAGCAACATTCGAAATCGGGCGTCCGGTACTTTAAAATCGCTAACGAGTTTGCCATCGTAATCATAAAACTGAAAGTGCTCTCCCGCATCCACAAACAGTTTGCCGTTCCAAGCAGCGATAATTGACGTCGGCCATTGTTCAATATCTTCATATTCTAGTTGGGGTTTAATGATGGCTCTGAGCCGTCCCTTGTCTGTATATACTTTCGCTCGTCTGTTCACACTGTCTGCGACAATAATGCTCCCTTCATCATCCACGACAAATCCCTTCGGGAACTCAACCATATTATATCTCTCGACAATTCCAAACAGCTGCTCTCCGGTTCCCCATGCTCCCGAAAGGACCTCTTGGGGTGCGGACCATCCGGCGAAAACGCTGCTGGGCGAACACAGAAGAATAGCGGCTATAACAAGCATTTTCATTATGCCCATCAGGTTGCTCCTTACAAGAGTTTCGAGCGATCTGACCATGTAGTCGTGATTTTCACAGCGTCTCAAGATTGCAACATCGTTATTTCATATAGCATCTATCCGGCTTGAGCAGCGATGCGTTTAAGAAGGATGAGACTGCTTACTATCATTCTATTGATGCTATGACAGTAAAACAGGACGCATGACTTAAGACTTCAGCTTCTCCAAACTATATACGTACGAATGCACTAGCGGAAAAGCGAGCAAAGGTCATTGAAGGGATTATCCCGATTATAAATACATGCCGGAAATTGTCAAGAACTGCGATGTGGTATTATCAGGGTATGCTACTTCCCGAAGGGGCAGACAGGATAGTGGCATTCCTTGCAGTGCAGGCAGAGTCCACCGTGCCCAAGCTCGGCAAGTTCTTCCCGGCCGATCCGCTCGTCGGCGAGAATGCGCGGCAGGATAAGATCGAATACCGTGGTCCGGTGGTACATGCCGCAGGCGGGGATGCCTAAGATCGGAATGTGAGACGCGGAGACGCGGAGACGCGGCGCAACGTCAACATTACTCCTGTTGCTGTCATCATCTCCCTGTCCCCGTGTCCCCGTGTCCCCGTGTCCGTTATTTTCAACATATCCAACCAGCACCATCGCCCCCGGCAGGACAGCCGAGCCGTAGGTAATATCCGTTGCGCCGATGCTTCGGATGGCGAAGCGCGTCACATCATCGGGGTCCACGGACATGCCGCCCGTGGTGATGAGCAGGTCCGCACCAGCTGCGATGAGTTCCCTCAAACGGTCGGCGATGAAGGCTTCATCATCTGGCGCGAAGTAGATCCCCACGATCTCTCCGCCGAAATCCTCGATCTTCTTCGCGATGACCGGCGCGAAGGCGTCCTTGATCCTGCCGTGATAGACCTCGTTGCCGGTTATCACCACGCCTGCCCGGGGTTTACGAATTTCTTTTACTTCAACGACCCCCCCTCTGTTCCCCCCCTTGGCAAGGGAGGGCTGGGGGGGTGACGCATTCCGCGCGTGTTCTGCAATTTTGACCGCTTCTTCCACCACGCTCTTCTTCACCACCAGCGGGATCGCCCGCGTTCCGGCAACCTCCCGGCCTTTCTTGACAATCGTGTTCGTGTGGAGGGTGGCACACATCACCTCGCCCATCATGTTGAATGCCTTCAGCCTCTCCCGATCCACCGTAAGCAAACCGTCCCTGCCGGCGATGATCGTGACCTTCCCCTCGCGAGGCTCTCCCTTGATCGTTACCCCTTCCCCCATCAGCGCCCCCGCAAGCACGAGCGCAGCATCATCCTCGTGCATCTCGTCAGGACCCAGCGACAGGACAAAGAGACGCTCCTTGCCGATGCGCTGCAGATGACAGATGTCCTGCTCCCGGATGACATGGCCTTTTCGGAAGGCCGGTCCCTTGAACTCGTCCTTCCGGATCTCGGTGACGTCATGGGCGAGCACCATGCCGACAGCCTCTGAGACCGGGATGGCCTTTGCCGCACCTACGAAATTCATCGCATCATGGTCGTCATAATGAGCATCACACATGCTGGGCCTCTCTTTCCTCTTCCCGGAACAGCTCGTTGAATTTCGCGTCCACGAACTGCCGCAGTCCTTGTTCCATCGACTCGAACTTCTTGAGGAACTCCCGGGCCTCGGGTGTCAGCGTCGCCCCTCCGCCGTTCCTTCCCCCGGCGTGGCGCACGACGAGCGCGATGCCCAGCCGCTGCTCCATTGCCTGGATATGGCTCAACGCCTTGCGATAGGATACGCCCACCTCCTTTGCCGCCTGGTTGATGGAACCATGAGAGTCGATCGCATCAAGCAGGAGCCGGCGTCCGCGGCCGAATACCGGTTCACCATCCACCTCTATCCAGATCTTGGACCTGACATCCAGCTCGTTATGACTTTTCTGCATAACGCTCCACACAGAAAGGAACATTCTCCGGCGTGTAATAGCCGTTTCCCGCGCACGCTTTGCAGAGAACGACTCCATCGCGCCGGACCTCCCGGCCGTCCTGGACAAGTTCTCCGCACGCTTCGCACGCGACCCTGCTGAGCGGCCGTCCCGGCATGTCCTCAGGTCGGATCTGTACCTGCACGGACATGACCTGGAACAGGTCCTCATCGCTCATGGTCTTGTAGGCCTCAAGCTGCGCTGCATATTTGCTCTTAAAATGCGGGAATCGTTCTTTTGCCTTCCCACGGGATTCCTCGCGCGCCAGCACCCGGACGGCCTTGCCTGTCCTGAGATTGACGAAGGTCGCAGCCATCTTGCCGAAATCCATGAACTTCATCGTTCTCCTGCCGAGGCTGCAACTGGTCACGGACTGCACCGCGTCGGTGGCGCACCGGTCCATTTCGACGAACACGATGATCTGTTTCCGGTCAGCGCCCTTCGGATCACTGATGCCGATCTCCCGCAGGCCAAGCAGGGACATCCGCACCCCAAGCACCTGGCCCGCGCACAGATGGCCATGGACCCGGACGGATTCTTCTAATAATGATTTGAACTGCTTTTCCATCTCTTCTCCCGTTGCCTGGGAATCAACATCACCGTCAACAGCATTTTGCCACAGAGAGCACAGAGTTCACAGAGAAGACCACGCATCTTCTGCAAGAAGCCGTCCTCGGTGACCTCGGTGTCCTCGGTGGCGAAAGCCGTTCATTAATTATTGTCGCTCCTGGATCACGCGTTCTTCAGCTCCTCGGGAACCGGATCGCCCGGCTTTTCGGCGATCTTTTTGACCGCGGCGTCCAGCTCCGCCTCGCTGTAGGCGTATACGAGCGCGGCCCCGAGGACATGGGGAAGCTTCTCGATCGCCTTCACCTTGTCCATCTCCTCGCCCGTATCCTTCCCCTCGATCGTCACGACGACCGTGCCCTTCTGCCGGTCATGGAAATGGATGTCGCACAGACCCGACCGCTTCAATGCTTCGAGCGCCGGCTCCATGTTCACCGGAAGGACCTTGACCACGAGACTGGATATATTCACGATCATTCCGCCTTGACGCCTTCGTTCAGGGTATCGAGCAGGTTGGAGCTCGTCTTCGACTTCTTCGACCGAAAGTCCGCTTTGAAGGTGTTCTTGATCGCCTCGGGAATATTGACCTGCGGCACATGACACTGCATGCAGGGATACCGCTTGCCATCCAGCTGGCCCTTCAGGTCCTTTCCCGTATCGATGTCGAAAAAGTGGGACTTGGGCAGAGGGGTCGCCCCCAGGGCTCTCGCATGCTCCGGCATATGGCAGTTCAGGCAGGCGTTGTTCGTTTCCACGACGGGCAGCATCCCGGTCAGGTCATGAGGGATGAGCGGCGGACTGTTCTCGAACGCCCTGCCGAGGGGTTTGCTCTTGCCGGCCTCTGCCTTGCCGTACTCGCCGTGCGCCGGCATTGCCTTTGTCTCATCGTAGAGGGTCGTCTCCTGCCGAAGCCCGATCTCGTCCTCGCTCTTTGCCTTTGCCTGCGCGAACGCGCTGCCTGCCGCAAGGGCGCACACCAGCAGCATGCTGCCGACCATAATGAAGATGAACCGGTGACCTTTCATGATGTTACCTCCTTCGGATCCTTTTCTTTCGTACCTTGCGTCCTGAGCCCGAAGCGCATCGCGTCGTCCGGGCACACCTCGATGCACCGTCCGCAGTTCGTGCATTCTCCCGATGTTACCGGGCCGTCCCGTTTTCCAACCATGGGAAGGACCTGCGGTTCCGGGCAGGACTCAATGCACCGCATGCAGCTGGTGCACTGCTCCTTGCTGTGAACGACCCTCATCCAGCTCCATCCGCCGGCAAGGGAATAGAACGCCCCGAGCGGGCAGAGATGACCGCAGAAGCCGTTCCTGACCACGAACACATCGAACAGGAACACCGCCGCGACCGATGTCCACCCCATTCCCATGCCGAAGACAACACCCCGGTGCAGCGCGCCGATAGGGCTGATCCATTCAAAAGCGGCGATGCCGAGCCACGCGGACAGCACCAGGCTGAGGCCGAGCACCCAGTACCGGGCATTCCTGCTCAACCGCAGGGACCGGTTCCCTTCTCCTACCGCAGTGCTCACGGTGTCCGCGAGGTCCGTCACGATGTTGACCGGGCATATCCATCCGCAGAACGCCCTGCCGGCAATTGCCGCGAAAAAGAGCAGGACGATGCCGCCGCCCAAAAGCGCCTTTGCGGCCACCATCGTACCCGTCGCGAACACCTGCAGCAGCGCGAAGGGATCGGCCAGCGGCACGATGCCGAAAAGCAGGGACGAACTGAGGCTGCCCTGCAGGACCTTCCAGCCCCAGGCGTTCCCCGCGAAGAATAAGGAGAGCGCACCGGCCTGGACCAGCCGTCGCAGGATGCGATACCGATTTTCCACGATGCCCGGCATCCTACAGGTCCTCCCGGTTGAGGTAGTCGGCCGGGCTCTTTTCGCTCCGGGGAGTCACGGTCGTTGTGTCCTCGGGCGCATCGTGGATGCGCTTCTCGTCGCCTGCTTCCCATCCCCGTATGTACCGGTCGCTGGACTCGCCCATGGCGATCCGGCGCGGGAGCACGAAGATCGACGCTTTTTTCGTAACGCACGCCCGCTCGCATATGCCGCAGCCCGTGCAGTGCTCGCTGTGCACGACCGGGCCGAGGATCGCATGTTTTCCGGTCCGGTCGTTGCGGACAGGGTCGACGGTGATGGCCTTGTCGATCACCGGGCACACCCGGTAACATGCATCACACTGGATGCCCCAGTAGGCGATGCAGGTCTCGCGGTCGATGACCGCAAGCCCGATGCGGGTCTTGTTGACGTTCAAGACCGCTTTACCGGCCTCGCCGTCGCTCACCAGCCCGGCATCCAGTGCGCCGGTCGGGCAATTGGCGGTACAGGGAATGTCCCGGCACATCCGACAGGGACGTTCCCGCATCACGAAATAAGGCGTCCCAACCGGCCTGCCGTCGCCCGGTGCCGCCAGAACGAGCGCCTGATAGGGACAAGCCGTGACGCAGAGACCGCATTTTGTGCAGGCGGCGAGGAACCTATCTTCTTCGACAGCGCCCGGCGGCCGGAGGACCGTCGGATATGCTTTCTTCCCGCTGAGGAACCCTGCCCAGACCAGCCCGCCGGCGGCAGCGATGCCGATCCCTCTTCCCGCATCGATGAGAAATTGTCGCCGGCTCTTCATTATCCTATTGATCTGCTTTCATCTGTGTGTCACGACGAAGTCGTGACCCGTGGTTACATCCGGTTCGGTGTTCTATGCCTTGTACACCTTCACCGCGCACTTCTTGTAGTCAGGTTCCTTCGAGATGGGACAGGTGGCGTCGAGCGTCACCTTGTTGATCAGAACATGTTCGTCGAAGAACGGCACGAAGATCAGCCCCTTGGGCGGCAGGTTCCTTCCGCGCGTCTCGACCCGCGCCTTTACCTTGCCCCGCCGCGATTCGATCCATACAAGCTCGCCGTCCTTGAACTTGTTCTCCTCTGCGTCCTTCTGGCTCATGAAACATTGCGCTTCCGGCACGGCCCGGTAGAGCTCGGGGACCCGCATCGTCATGGTGCCGGTGTGCCAGTGCTCAAGCACGCGGCCGGTGCAAAGCCAGAGCGGATACTCCGCGCTCGGGATCTCTGGCGGATCGATGTAATGGCGCAGGAAGATCTTGGCCTGGTTCGGCAGCTTGACCTTCTCCTCGCCCACGGGCCCCATAAGGTTCCCCTTCGGGATCTCCTTGCCGGCGTCGCCGTAGAACGCGAACTTGCCGTGGTTCGCCGCCTTAGCATAAGGATCGTACTCGGCATTGAAACGCCATAGGGTCTCCTTCCCGTCCACGACCGGCCAGCGAAGACCGCGCACCTTGTGATACGTGTCGAAGTCGGCAAGGTCATGTCCATGGCCGAGGCCGAACTTCCGGTATTCCTCCCAGAGGTACTTCTGGAGGAAGAAACCGTAGCCCTTGAAGCCCTCGACATTGCGCTTGTCGCCGGCGGCTTCGCTGTTCAAGGAACCCTTGCCTACCGGATCGGGCCACGCAAAGGTCTTCGCCTCCTTGTTGGCAAAGAGCACGTCGAACAGCGTGTCCTTCTCGGTGTAGCCCATCTCGCGCGCCTTGGCCGTCACATCGGGCAGCGTGGTCTTGTCGTCGATCTTCCACTCCTTCCAGACCTCCGCAAGAGTGAAGCGCTTCGCGAACTCGGTGGTCTGCCAGGTGTCGGACATGGACTTCCCGATGGGCGTCACCTGCTGGCGCCAGTGCTGGGTCCGGCGCTCGGCGTTGCCGTAGGCGCCCCATTTCTCGAAGATCATCGCCGCCGGCAGGATCAGGTCCGCGACCTTGGCAGAGATGCTCGGGTAGGCGTCGGACACGACAATGAAGTTGTCCATCTCCCGCGCCGCGGCGATCCAGTGGTTCGCGTTGGTCGCGTTCTGCCAGGGATTGTTCACCTGCACCCAGACCCACTTGATCGTCCCGTCCTCGAGGTCGCGCATGATCTTCATGAAGTGCGACCCCATGACCGGGTTGATCGTGCCTTCAGGGACCTTCCAGATCTTCTCGGTGATCTGCCGGTGCTTCGGGTTCATGACCACCATGTCCGCCGGGAGCCGGTGGGCGAAGGTCCCGACCTCGCGCGCCGTTCCGCAGGCGCTCGGCTGGCCGGTCAGGCTGAAGGCCCCGTTCCCGGGCTGGGCCTGCTTGCCCAGCAGGAGATGGATGGCGTAGATCTGCTCGTTCACCCAGGTCCCGCGCACGTGCTGGTTGAAGCCCATGGTCCAGAAGCTGACAACCTTGCGGTCCTTCTCGGCATACAGGTCGGCAAGCGCCTGGAGCTTCTTTTTGAACTCGTCCAGCGGTTCGTCGGCGTTTCCCTTTGAAAGCTGGGCCACGAAGTCGAGCGTATAGGGTTCGAGGCCTTTCTTGAAGTCCTCGAAAGAGATGGCCCAATGCACGCCGGCCTTGGCGGCGTTCTTCATCTCCATCTTGTCGCCTTCCTTGATGCCCAGGGCGCCCATGGCGATGGCCTCGTCCTTCGTGATTACCTTGAAGGCCTCCTTGCTGGCCGTATCGAGCTCTTCTTTCTTATACTTCGGGTGGTCGATCTTCGGCCGCAAGCCGTAGCCGATGTCCACATAGCCGGTCGCGAACACGCAGTTCTGGTTCACGAATTCCCAGTCGATAGCGCCGGGACGGTTCACGATCTCCCTGAGGATGTAGTTCTGGATGGCAAGGTCCGTGTTCGGCTTGATGATGATCTCGCTGTCGGCGAGGTTGGAGCAGCGGTTGGTGAAGGTCGTGAGGTTCACGACCTTGACGCGCTTGGTGTCGGCCAGTTTCCGGTTGGTGATCTTGGACCAGAGGACCGGGTGCATCTCCGCCATGTTCGCGCCCCACAGCACGACCGTGTCGGTGTGGTGCATGTCGTCGTAATTCCCGGCCGGCTCGTCGATGCCGAAGGTCTCCATGAAGGCGGCGACGGCGCTTGCCATGCAGAGGCGCGCGTTCGGATCGAGGTTGTTCGAGCGGAAACCCGCTTTCATGAGCTTGGCGGCCGCGTACCCTTCCATGATGGTGTACTGTCCGGAGCCGAAGACCGCGACGCCCTTGGGGCCGAGCGCGGCATAGTGCTTCTTGAACTGCTTCGCCATCTCGTCGAAGGCTTTCTTCCAGGTGACAGGTTTGAACTTCCCCTTCTTGTCGAACTCGCCCTTGTCATTCATGCGCATGAGCGGTTCGGTCAGCCGGTCCGCGCCGTAGATGATCTTGGCGTTGAAATATCCCTTGATGCAGTTCAGGCCCATGTTCACCGGCGCAGCGGGGTCGCCCTTCACCGCGACGATCCGGTCGTCCTTCGTGGCGACCATGATGCCGCAGCCCGTCCCGCAGAACCGGCAGACCGACTTGTCCCACCTCCAGCCGACCTCCGCCTTCGCCGCGATAGCGAGGATATCCTCCGGCACGCTCATCCCCACCGCCGTAGCGGCGGCAACTGCCGCTGTGGTCTTAATGAACTCTCTTCTTGATAATGACATGGCTGCCCCCTTCCGTGGACTGAGACATAGGGAATATTCCCGGCAAGTGTACTAGATGATCAACGAGGGAACGTATGACATGGATCATACCCGTACCTTGACCGCCAATTCCGGATGATGCTTTTAACGCGCATACTGAAAGTGTAGCGGTGAAAATGTTTTCTGTCAAGGAATACGGGGAACCGGAGGTTTCCAGAAAGGTGCAGAGGGTATCGTTCTTCGTTATCGGAGGGGCTACGGCACGTGCACAAGGGGTGGTCGTGGAACAGCCAGCGCGGAAAAGGACTCCGAATACCCGGACAGGTTCATTACAAGGTCTTTTTAAGCTCCTGGAGCACGATATCGATCTGGTACTCGGTGATGAGGCCGTTATCGTACAGGATCGTCCCAAGGAGGCGGTGTTCGCGGCCGTTGATGTCGTCATCGATCTGCTCGTTCACGGCGGCCTTCACATCCTCGAGGGACACAATGCCCTTGCGCACGGCGATCGCGCCGAACCGCTGGCAGTGGTCTCCGGTGACCGTAGCATCGGCTTTTCTTCGTTTCGGATGAACCATGGAGACTGCTCCCGTAATGAAGTCTAAAATGTTCCAAAGCCCGGCCGTACCACCGCTAGTTTTCCGGCGACTTATTATTATGGCACGTGGCACACTGTTTTTTGTCTGCCACATCGAAAGCCTTCTTACCGTTATGGCAGGACCCGCAAGACTTCCCCTTCTGCATGCTCGCCATCCCCACGACATTGTGTTGCGCGCGGTTCTTATAGAGAAAGGGGTGGCATTCGGAACATTTCAGCCTGGCCTTGTTCACATGATAGTCATGGCTGTAAAGCACACTTGCCATTCCTTCCATCTTAAAGACAATATCGCCGCCGCCTATGACGGCCCAGGCGGGAGATGCCGCCAGGAACAAACCCACCAGACCAGAACAGATCTTTTTCATGTGCGCTCCTCCCTTGTGTCGCTCATGCATTCGACGCTCCTGACCCCGCAGACAACAGCGCCTGGCCCGTCCGGCGCATGTGAGATGTATTATAGGCAGGATAAACCGTATAGGCAAGCCGAAAAACGGGCGGGGGCAGCATGGATATGACGCAGCCAATATGCTATAGTAGGTATCATGTTCAAGCGGAGCGCATTGTTTCTCGTCTGTTGCTTCATGACGTTCTCTCTTCCGCACCCCGCCCTGTCCGGGCAGACCCCTTCCCGGTCGCTTCGGTTCACGCTCACCACAGCTGTTGCGCAGGGAACGATCAGAACGGTCATGCCCGCCGCAGGAAGGGGCCGTCCCCGGATCGGGATCGCGTTTGCCGGGGGAGGCGCAAAGGCCGCCGCGTCCATAGGCGTGCTCAAGGTCCTCTACAAGGAAGGCATCCCGGTCGATGCCATTGCGGGGACCAGCATGGGCGCCATCGTCGGAGGGTTTGCGGCGGCAGGTTACCAACCCGATGAGATCGAGGCCATCTTCCTGGAGAACGACCTGAACGACCTGTTCTCGGACACACCGTCCCGCGCGTTCCTGACGCAGGAGCAAAAAGAGGCGGGCAGCCGCCATCTTCTCCAGTTCAGCCTCATCGGCGCGAGTTTTCTCCCCACCTCCGGCCTGACGGCGGGCCAAAAACTGACCAACCTTCTCCGGTCGAAGACCCTGGCCTCGTCGTTCCAGGCCGGACTGGACTTCGACCGTCTTTCCATCCCCTTTCGGGCCGTCGCGACGGATATTGAGACCGGCGCAACCGTGGTCATCGGCCGCGGCATCCTCTCCGACGCCATGCGCGCAAGCTCAGCCATCCCCGTGGTCTTTCAGCCGGTTGAGCACGAGGGAAGGCTCCTGGTTGACGGAGGGATGTCGAACAACCTTCCGGTCGACGTCGTCCGGGCCATGGGCGTGGACCTCGTGATCGCCGTCGATCCTTCGTCCCGGCTCGAAACGAGGGAGCGCCTGTCATCGCTCGTTGATATCATGAGCCAGTCCATCTCCATCCCGGTCAGACGCGATACCGAGCGTCAAGCGGAGCTCGCCGATGTCGTGATCACTCCCGACACGGCGGCCTATCCCTTCGCTGCTTTCGAAAATATCGCCGGGATCATCCGGACCGGTGAAGAGGCCGCCCGTGCGGCGCTCCCGCGCATCCGCGAAGTTCTTGCCCGCCGATCGGCCCTGCAGCCCGAGATCCGCTATGCGATAACCGATCTCACCCTGAGCGGCATTCCCGAGGCAATGCAGACGCAGGTCCGGACAACATTCGACGCGGCCTTGCGGCCTGCGGGTGCGACCGAGGGTGAACTCCGGGAACTGCTTGCCGCGATCTATCGGCTGGGCGTCTTCAAGGACCTCTCCCTGGAGCTTGTGCCGCGGGGCGCGGCGTACGGCGCCGTCATCACCGCCACCAGGCATCCCGTGGTCGGCGCCATACGCATTTCCGGCGCCGAACTGGTCCCCGCGGGCGAGATCATGGACGAGCTCGAAGGCCAGCTGGGGCAGCCGCTCAACGTCACCAAGGTCGACAAGGCGCTTCAGCGCGTTGTCGAGCGCTATCGGAAGCAGGGTTACCTTCTCGTGGGTGTGAAGCACGCGGGCATGGAGCAGGATGGGGCCACGCTTTCGATCATCTTGTCCGAAGGCAGAGTGGACGGCATCCGGCTCGCGGGTCAGCGGCGCACCCAACCCTCTCTTATCCGGCGGGAGACCCGTCTGGAGGAAGGGGCGCCGCTTAACTTCACGACCCTGGAGGAGGACATCCAGCGGCTTTATGGCCTGAACTTCTTCGATTCGCTGAATGTCGACATCGCCGACAGCGGGGGGGACGGCGTCATCCTCACGTTCAGGATCAAGGAAAAGCCCCGCGGGACCCTGCTGCTCGGCATCCGGTACGACCTCGAGGATTCCTTCACCGGCCTCGCGGACCTCTCTGTGGACAATCTCGCCGGCAGGGGCATCAAGCTGTTCCTGAACACTCGGTTCGGGAACTATACCGATCTGGCCCTGGGCTACCGCTCACCCGTTCTCATCGACACCTACTTCGTTCATACCCTGCAGGCGTTTTACTCCGATCGGACCTATACCCTCTATACCGATCAGCGCAGGACCGGCGAACTGGACGTGACCCGCACCGGCGTCGATTTCGCGTTCGGCTATCAATGGTTCCGGTTCGGCGATACCTATCTCCGCTACCGCTATGAATCGGACCACGCGGTGAACATCTTCGGAGCGTCCGGCGTGGAATCCACCTCGCACGTAGGAAGCCTTGCCTTCCTCTCAACGATCGACACGCGCGACCGGAGCGCCTTTCCGCACACCGGGCTCCTGTTCAAAGGGTCCTACGAGACCGCCGCGCACACGTATGGTGGGAACCGGGATTTCCGGAAGACCGCGCTCACCGGGGAAGGATGTCTTCCGCTGGCCGAACGGCACACGGTGATCATCAACGCTGCGGCCGGCTTCGGGAGCGGCGACCTTCCGTACCATGAGCAGTTCGGGATCGGCGGAGCCGACAGCCTGCTCGGCTTCCCCCTTCCGGGTTATTACCGCCGGGAGTTCGTCGGTGTCAATGCACTGGGCGCATCCGTCGCCTATCGCTGGATGTTGGCGGAATACCAGCTGAAGGCAGTGAAGGCGCTCTATCTTGTTCTTTCCGGCGGAGCGGCGAACGTCTGGGACAATCGGGACGACCTTTCTCCCCGTGACCTCAGGAAGGGCGCGGGCATCGGTCTCCATGCTGATACGCTCATCGGCCCTGTCCGGCTCGATCTCGGGGCAGGCGAGGACAAGCGGTATATGGTGTATTTTTCCGCGGGATTCGATTTTTAGCGATAAAGCAGGATGAACTGCGGAGAGAAGACGGGAGTGAAAAAGAAAAGGCCGCCTCGGATGAGGCGGCCTTTGTTGATGATGCGGGATTAGCAGCCTACCGGAGCTTTCTTCGCGGCAGCGGCCTTGATCGCCGTAGCGACATCCTTGTCGGTCGTCACTTCGACCTTGTCGCCTGCTTTGAACTTGGCAACGTCAACATCCTTGCCCGCCTTGAACGTCATGTCCTTGCCGTCCACGGTCACGACGATCGAGCCGGCCTTGGCGTCAACGGACTTCACTGCACCCGTCTTGACGTGATGGGCCGCAAGCGCAAGCGAGGCAACCAGGCAGATCGACAGCACTACTACCAGAACAACGGAAAGCTTCTTCATTCTATAATCCCCCTCGAAAGAGTATTTTAACCACTTGTGAGCGATATAATTACCATAATTTTAGACTTCGTGCAAGCAGAATTTGAGAGGGCGTTACAAAAAATCAATCATTGCAGGACCTTGCAACCAAGCCGCAACGCAAGGTGACCCCCGGGAAAGAAGCGTCTTTACCGCCCCCGCGCCAGCAGGAGAACTTCAAGAGCCGCGATCCGCTCGTTGTATGAACTGCATTCCTCCTCATACTCCTCCTGCATGGACTGCGCCTGCTCCGCGCCGATATGGACCGTGGTCTTCCCGAACGTGAACGAGTGTGTGTCCTCCAGGTCGCACAGATTGTCCTTGAGCCGCTTAAGCTCCGCCCGCAGTTCCTCCATGGACATGGCCTCATAAGGTCTTTCGATCTTACTGTTCATGGGACACCCCAAAAATAAAAAGTTTACTCACCGCAGCCAAAAGCAGGCGCTTCTAAGCGAGGCGCTAAGCTCGTAAAAAAAGACTGTATCATTTGTTCTCAAAACCAGGATTAAATATTTTCTTTGCGTCCTTTGCGGCTTTGCGAGAGACGCCTTTTGTGTTCGACCTTTTGCTTCAGGCTTGTCCGGGTTAGGTCAGGCTCTTCAGATACTCCAGCGCTTCCTGCCGGTCTTTCAGCGTGCCTTCAGCCTGCCGTTCTTTTATGTCATCGAGTATCTCCCGGAATTTCGGTCCCGACTTCATCCCCCGTGCGATCAGGTCCTTCCCCGTCACGAAGGGCCTCGCCTCGGTCTTGAGGAACTTCCCGTAATAGTAAGCGAGGACCTCCCCCGAGACCTTCTGCGTGTCGGTGAAGCCTTCCGCCGGCATGACCTCTGACGTGGCCTTTGCGTCGGCGAGGGACAACACGATGCTTTCCGGCACCGCGTCCTTGAGGTCACGGCAATAACGGTAGAGCGCCCGTTTGCTCGGCCCGCCGGGCGCGGAAAGATTGAGCGGCCGCATATGGTGCCTGATGAGCCGGGAAACCATCGACGAGGTGTCGCTCGACAGCCGGAACCGCTGGCAGATGAACAGCGCCTTGTCGGCGCCGATGGTGTCGTGGCCGAAGAAATGGACGTCCCCCTCCTCGTCGCGGCTGTATGTCTCGGACTTCGCACTATCGTGCAGCAGACAGGCGAACCGCAGTGCGGCCTTGCGGGTCACGAACTGCTCAAGCTGCTGGTCGAGATGAGCGAGGACCGTCCCTGCATGTTCGGGGCTGAGCGAGGGGAATTTCTCGAGAACGCTGTCCACATACTCGGTCGCTTTGATGGAGTGCGTGAAGATGTCGTAGAGATGGTGTTTGCCGGGAGCAAAATCCTTGAGCGGTTCAAGTTCTGGCAGGAGCTTCCTGAGCAGGCCGAGCGACTCCATGAGCAGGAGATGCCCACCCGCGCCCGCCACCGCGAGGATCTGGAAGAATTCGTCCCGGATGCGCTCCGCTGATGGTTTCACGACGAGGTCCGCGCGGTCCCGGATATGCCGCGCAGTCGATCGTTCGATAGCGAAGCCGAGCGTTGCGGCGAACCGCACACCGCGGAGCAGCCGGAGCGGGTCATCGTCGAGTACCTTCGGGTCCGCCACCCGGATCAGCTTCTGCCGGACGTCCTCCCTGCCGTCGAAGAGGTCGATGATCCCGCCCAGTGAACGCGTTTCCAGAAAGCCGCGCACGTCGACGGCCATGGAATTGATGGTGAAATCCCGCCTCGCGAGGTCGGCAGGGAGGTCCGGTCCTTCGAAGTTCGTGAAATCGAACTGGACCGCCCCGCCCGCCTCATGCTTCACCACCCGGGTGACTTTCCGCTCCTCGTCGAGAAAAAAAAAGCTTCCCCCGATCCTGTCGGCGAACGCCCGTGCGACATCCTCCGAGCCGGACGGCATGAGCAGATCGACGTCCTTGATGTTCGGGACGCCGATCAGCAGGTCCCGGACGGACCCGCCGACGAGGTAGAGGGGTTGAGCGGTTAACGAGAGGAGTTCTGTCAGAAGTGGGGAAGCGAGGATATCCATGATAAATCCAGGAGCGAGCGCATCGATCGCGGTCCGCGCTATTTCCCCGACAGGACCTTTCGGTAGCAGGAATTCTTGCGGATGGCGTCAAAATCCGCGTCGTTCTTCAGGGTGTCCCAGTCGCGATATCCGTTTGCGACCGCTTCTTCCAGCCAGACACAGGCGGAGTCGATCTTGCCGGCACGGGCAAACAACCCGGCGTTCTGATAGGACGCCGCGGCGTAGCGCGGATCGATCTTGAGCAGTTCATTGAAAGTCTCTATCGCTTTTGCATCCTCGCGTTTGCTCTTGTATGCCAGTCCCATGCCATAGAAAGCGCTGATGTTCCGCGGCTCCAACTCAAGAAGCTTCCGGTAATCCGCTATCGCCAGGTCGGGGGAGCCGGCTTCCTGGTTCGCCCTCGCCCTGCCGGCATATGCCGCCGCATTGCGCGGGGCCAACACGATCGCCCTGCTGAAATCATCCCGCGCCCGCTCGTACTGTTTCCGGCCCAGGAAAGCATTCGCCCGGTTCAACGAGAACTCCGGATTCTTGTCGTCGAGCTCAAGGGCGTTGCTGAAATCGTCGATGGCCTTGTCCGGCTCGTTCATTCCCTGGTAGGCGATGCCGCGGCTGTTGAAGATCCTGGCCACGTCCTCGATGGCGATCTCTCCTTTGTTCGTCCTGATCGCCCGGGTGAACGCTTGCACTGCATCGACATAGAGCTTGTTTTCCGCATAGCCGGTCCCTTTTTCCCAGAACTGCTTCGGACTCATGGCAGGCGCCGCAAACGCGGTGCTCCCGATGAGAACGGCCAGGATGACGCCGACGACTGCATGTCGCAATAGCACGTTGTTCATGATCTTCTCTCCTTTATCCTGCCGGCATCCTGCAGCCGGAAGCGTGCGCCGGGACCGGTCACGCTTCGTTCCCCTTCTCCGCCGTTTCCTCGCCGGTGATCCGGCGAATCTTGTCCAGCCGTTTCCGCCGCTCGTCTCGCGCGACATACCAGTCCTGGATAAGCGTCTCGATCAGCCCGATCAGCAGCTTCGCCTCGCCCGGATCGGCGTCCTGGATCTCGGCGCCTTCGCTCTCCATCCGGGCTCCGATCATCCCGCTCCGCCTGACGGACTCGATGGCCTCCCAGGTGAGCGGGTCCGCTGTGCCCTTGATCTGCCGGAACTCGTCGTTGAGCCCGCCGGGCTGGACGCGCCAGAAGTCGCGCAGCATCTCCGAGAGGCAACGCCGCGACAGGGCCGCTGAGACCTTCGGGCTCAATTCGAGGGTAAGACAGGCCTCCCGGTAGTCCTCAACGATCTGCGGGGGAAGGGCGACCGGGAAGGAGCGGGCCTGCGATGGCGGGACCAGCGCCCAGGTCTTGAGGTGCTTGCCCGTATAGGAGCGGTTCCCCACGATCTCCAGGGTGTGGAGTGAAGCGCTCAGGGAGAATTGTCTGCACCGGGGATTGGGACAGACAACGAATATGCTCACCAAGCGGCGCGGACCGTCTGCATTCGGCAGGACGAGGTCCGCTATAGCGACCTGCCTCCCTTTCTCGGTCACGGACTGGTCGGCATTGCAGTACGGGCAATGCCAGAGATATTCGCTCATGGTTCCCTCCTTGAGTTCGCTGGCGGTGGAGCCCCGTCAGCATCCCGACACGTCGGGACCCGGACAGAGCGACATCCCGCCGTCCCCGCTGCTGCGGGACGTCAGCGGGGTCATTCCGCGAGCAGCTCCTGAAGCTGTTGCTCGCTCCATTCGCTGGTGACTGCCACCTGGCCGATCTTTGTCGGCAGGACAAAACGCACCTTGCCGGCCTCGGCCTTCTTGTCGACCTGGATCATATCCAGGAACTGCGTTACCGTCGGCCGGGGTCTCATCACGGAGAGGCTTGTGGGGAGGCCATAGGCGTTGATGAGGTTCTCGATGCGCTCCGGGACCCGGGCATCGCAGAGACCTGCGCGGTGGGCAAGTTTCGATGCGTACACCATGCCGATTGCGACCGATTCGCCGTGTCTGCTCGTATAGTCAGAAAGGGTCTCAACGGCATGGCCCACGGTGTGTCCGAAGTTCAGGATGGCCCGGAGGCCGCCCTCGCGCTCGTCCTTGCTCACCACGTCCGCCTTGATCTCGCAGGACCGGCGGATGATGTGTCCCAGCGGGCCTTCTTCAAGGTTCAGGATCTTTTCCCGGTTCTTTTCGAGAAAATCGAAGAGCTCGCGGTCCCAGATCACGCCGTACTTGATGACCTCCGCCATGCCCGAAAGGAGCTCTTCCTTCGGGAGGGTCTTGAGCGCGTCCAGGTCCATGAGCACGAGCCGGGGCTGGTAGAACGCGCCGATCATGTTCTTTCCCAGGGGATGATTGACGCCGGTCTTGCCGCCCACGCTGCTGTCCACCATGGCGAGGAGCGTGGTCGGCACCTGGACGAAGGGCACGCCGCGCATGTAGCAGGCGGCAGCAAATCCCGTGAGGTCGCCGATCACGCCTCCGCCGAGGGCCACGAGCGGAGAGCGGCGGTCGAAGGCATTGATCAAGAGCGCGGTGAAGACGGCGTTGGCCCAGTCCAGGGTCTTGTACTGTTCGCCGTCGGGGACCTCCACGGGCATCGCCCGGAAGTCCGCCGCCGTGAGCGTCCTCAGCACGCGCTGGCCGTAGAGTTTGTTCACTGTTGGGTTCGTGACCACGGCGGTCTTCTGGCCGAAGCGGAGCTTGCCCATTTCCTCGCCGAGCTTTTCCAGCTTCGCGCCGATGAGGATATCGTAGCTCCGCGCGCCAAGTTCTACCTTAACAACATGCATGGCGTACCTTCTCTTTTATTTCGTTGATCACGTCGTCCACGGACCGCTCCGACGTGTCGATGATGAAATCCGCCTGGCGGTAGAACCGCTCCCGGGCATCGAGGAGCTCTCGTATCTTCGCCAGGGGGTCCTCTCCCTGCAGCAGCGGCCGGTGGGTCTCGTGCTTGATCCTGCCATAGATGTTTTCCGGATGGGCGGTGAGGCAGATGGTGATACCGTTCTCCTTGAAGGCCCTGCGGTTCTCGTCGCGGACGACGGCGCCGCCGCCGGTGGAGACCACCTGGCTCTCGTTCTCCAGGACCTGTTTGACGATGCGCGTCTCCACATCGCGGAAATAGGGTTCACCGAAGGCCGAGAAGATCCCGGTAATGGTCATCTTCTGGTCCGCCTCGATCAGTTCGTCGGTATCGACAAAGGTGTAACCCAGGTCCTTCGCGAGCCGCGTTCCCACACTGGTCTTGCCGACGCCCATGAAGCCTGTGAGGATGATGTTCTTGAACATAATGAAAAATCCAGAGAACTATGAATAGCTTTTTGCCACCGAGAACACCGAGGTCACAGAGAGTAAAACAAAATTATAATAAATAGAGGATTGGTGTAAATCTTTTCTCGGTGTCCTCTGCGACCTCTGTGGCAAATGGTGTTGTTCTATTGCTTCGCCGACTCTTCCTCGACGACGATCCCCATCCTGTCCTTGAGGTACTTCCGGTATTGCTCGAAGTTCCGCTTCATCTCATCCAGGCTGTCGCCGCCGAACTTTTCGATCAGGGCAGAGGCGATCTCAAAGGCCGCGACGGCCTCGCCTACGACCGCGGCAGCGGGCACGGCGCAGACATCGGAGCGCTCAACGGCCGCTTTAAAGGGCTTCTTCGTTTCCATATCGACGGAGCGGAGCGGCTTCATCAGCGTCGGGATGGGTTTCATCGCGGCGCGGAGCGTGATATCCTCGCCGTTGCTCATGCCGCCCTCGATGCCGCCGGCGTGGTTTGTCTTGCGAAAGAACCCGCCTTTCGGCCCCCAGAAGATCTCGTCATGCACCCGAGACCCGGGACGGTTGGCAACACCGAAACCTGAGCCGATCTCCACGCCCTTCATGGCCTGAATGCTCATGATCGCGGCAGCGAGCCGGGCATCGAGCTTCCGGTCCCAGTGAACATGGCTCCCGAGACCCACGGGCGCGCCGGAAATAATGATCTCGTAGATGCCTCCCAGGGAATCCCCCGCGCGAGACGCTTCGTCGATCTTGAGCTTCATCCGCTTCTCGGCGTTGTGGTCGGCGCAGCGCAGCTCCGATGCCTCGGCCCGTTTTCTGATCTCCTTGAGGGACATCTTGTCGCCCCGGGCATAGACCCCGCCGATCGCGATCACCTGGCTGGTGATGGTGATGCCGAACTCGTCCAGAAGCCTCTTCGTCACGGACCCCACGGCAACGCGCATGGCCGTCTCCCGGGCACTGGAGCGTTCCAGGATGTTCCGGATGTCGGTCATGCCATACTTGAGGGCCCCGGCAAGGTCGGCGTGGCCCGGCCGCGGACGCGTCACCGGTTCGGCGGTGTTCAGGAACACCGGGTCCGGAGACATTTTGGCGCGCCAGTTATCCCAGTCCTTGTTGCGGACCGTAAGGCCGATAGGTCCGCCCAGGGTCTTTCCCCAGCGCACGCCGGAGAAGATCTTGACCGTGTCCTTCTCGATCTTCATTCGTCCGCCCCGTCCGTAGCCCGCTTGACGACGGGCAAGGTCGTTATCGATGTCCGTAATCCGGATCAGCAGACCGGCCGGCATGCCTTCGATGATACCCATCAAGAGCTCGCCGTGGGATTCCCCGGCAGTCAAATACCGTAACATTGCGCCTCCTTATGGAACAATGAAACCGCTATGATAAATGCCTGATATTTCATATAGTTATCTAGCGCAAACTCGGGCTCCTGGAATGGCCTAACCCGTGAAATCCACGAAAAAACCCTGAAAAAACCCTGTAAAATCGGGCTCATCATAGCAAATTTGGAATAGAAGTGCAATCAAAAGTATGGTATATTCCGGCAACATTGACATAAGATGATCGACCATCGCAGAGATCGAAAGTGCTGTTATACTGGCCGATATCGATTGCAAAGGTTCTGATCGGGAACATGATGATTAAACCGACCTTGTTAAGCTGGAAGATTATGAGGGATGAATGATCGCACTGCTCTGTTCGGTTCAGGCCGAAGCGCAACTGCTGCTTGCTGATCTCGTGGTGACGGGGACGACGACGCTGGGCTCCAAATCGATCATCGCGGGCACTCTTGCGGGCAAGCAGGTCATTCTCTGCGTGGGCGGGATGGGTAAGGTCAATGCCGCCCATGCCGCCGCGCTTATGATCGCGGAGTTCTCCCCCGACAGCCTGCTCATCTTCGGCGTGGGAGGGGCCTATCCTTCATCCGGAGCGGTGGTCGGCGACATCGTTCTCGCTCAGGTCGAGATCGCCGGCGACGAAGGCGTGCTGACCCATGACGGGTTCAAGGACATGGAGTACATCGGCATCCCGCTCCTCAAGACGGCCACCTCGGTGATCTTCACCACGTACCCCGCATCGGAACCCTTGCTGAAGCAGGCTCTCCACACACTCGTCACTTCTTCGAAGCCCGGCAGGAACGACGTGCAGTTCGGATCCTTCGTCACCCTCTCGACCTGCACCGGAACGACCGCTCGGGCGCGGGAGCTGGAGGAGCGGTATCACGGGCTGTGCGAGAACATGGAAGGGGCGGCAGCCGCGCAAGTGGCGGGACTGCACGCCGTCCCGTGGCTTGAGGTGCGCGGGATCTCGAACATCGTGGAAGACCGCGATATGCAGAAGTGGGACATCCCGAAGGCAGCCGAGGCAGTGCAGAAGGCCGTCCTGCGGATCCTGGAGGGATGGGGCGGATGATCCGATTGAGAATTGCGGAATGAACATCCGAAATGCCGTTTCGCGGAATGCGGCACCCCTTTCCGAGACATCGCGCGGCCTCCGGCCGCAACAAAGGTAACGTCAATCGGTTACGATGCCCGTATCGTCAAGTGTCGAGCGGCAACGTACAGGACTCAGCAGAACAACGTAACCTTTATAGACGCAATAGACGAAACGAGCCTCGTTACCGTAACCGAACGACGAAAATCGTTCAAACATTCGCGCGAGCATGTCAAGTTTTTAAGAGAAACGACACATCATGGAACAACAGCTAATCCTGGGCTACTCTCCCTGCCCGAACGACACCTACATCTTCTACGCCCTCGTCCACGGAAAGGTCGCTGTCCCGGGCATCACCTTCCAGGAACGGCTCGAGGATGTGGAGACCCTGAACCGGCTGGCCCTGGACGGCACGCTGGACCTCACCAAGATATCGTACCATGCCCTGGGACACCTGCGGGAGCGGTATGCCCTGCTCCGCTCGGGCGGCGCGCTGGGGCGGGGATGCGGACCGCTCATCGTGGCAAGGCCCGGGACCCGTATCGAAGACCTCAGGTCCGGGACCGTCGCCATACCCGGAAAACTCACGACCGCGTGGCTGCTCCTGCAGCTGTTCGATCGGGAACTCAGCAATGTCGTGGTCATGACCTTCGACCGCATCATGCAGGCCGTGGCCGATGGTACGGTCACCGCCGGTCTGATCATCCACGAAAGCCGTTTCACCTATCCCCTCTATAAGCTCGAAATGCTTCTCGACCTTGGCGCGTGGTGGGAACGGTATTCGGGTCTCCCTATCCCCCTGGGAGGGATCCTCGGAAAGCGGTCGCTCGGAACGGTAACTCTGGCGAAGGTGGAGGAGGCTATCCGGGAAAGCCTGAAGTACGCACGCGGTCATCCGGATGAGGTCCTTTCCTATGTGAAAGAACACAGTCAGGAAATGGACGAGACCGTGATGAAAAGCCACATTGGCCTCTACGTGAACGACTTTTCCCGTGACCTCGGCGAAGAAGGCGTCGCAGCGGTGGAGCGGCTTTTTGCCGAAGCGGAACATCGGGGGATATTCCCACATTCGGAAATGCCTCTCTTTGCACGCGGGTAATGACAGAAAAAGGTTTTATGGTATAATAAGGCCGTCCTTTTCTTCTGACCTAAACTCGGGCAAAATAAAACCAAAAGGGCATCTCTCGCAGAGCGCGCGGAGAACGCAGAGTTAAATCAAAACCTTCAGGTCTTAGTTTTAATTTTAAATATATTTGATGTTTCTCTGCGAACGACTCGACTGAGCTCGCCGAAGTCTCTGCGACTCGCTTAGAAGCGCCTACTTTTGGCTGCGAGAAAGTTTCTTGCCGTTTTGAATAGTATTTGATCCTTACTTACTAAAGAACGTATCACAAGGAGGGACTATGGCGGGTTGGATCATTATCGGTATCGTTGTCCTCGGCATCCTGTGGTTGATCGTTATCTACAACGGTCTCATTTCGAAGCGGAACGACGTGCAGGGTTCGTGGAAGCAGATCGATGTGCAGCTCAACCGGCGGCACGACCTTATCCCGAACCTTGTCTCCACGGTGAAGGGGGCGCTGGAGTTCGAGCAGGACACCCTGGAAAAGGTCATCTCTGCCCGGGCAAAGGCCGTGGGGGCGTCGGGACCGCAGTCCAAGGCGGAAGCCGAGAACATGCTCACCCAGGCACTCGGCAAGCTCTTCGCGGTCATGGAGAACTACCCGGACCTCAAGAGCAACCAGAACGTCATGCAGCTCCAGGAAGAGATCACCTCAACGGAGAACCGCATCGCCTTCGCCCGCCAGCTCTATAATGACCTGGTGGCGAACTACCGCACGGCGCTCCAGGTGTTCCCCAATAACTTCGTCTCCTCGATGTTCAACTTCCAGACCGAAGAGTACTTCGAGGCGCCCTCCGAGACGAAGGCCGTCCCCGCGGTGAATTTGAGCATACGGAAGTAACGGGTCATGGGGCAGGGGTCATGGCATAACGCTACTCGTGACCCTTGACCCGTGACCCTTGACCCCTCCGTTATAACCATGCCCCTGACCTTCATCGACATAGAACGGCAGAAGAACTGGCGCATCACCCTGTTCTTCCTGGTCCTTATGGTCCTGTATCTCGCCGTCGTCGCGCTGTTCAGCGCCGCCCTTCCCGGCCCGCTCATAGTGGAATCGCGGTTCTGGATCTTTCTGGTAGTTGCATCATTCCTTGCTGCCGGCATCCATTTCTGGTTCTCGGCCGCCAATGCGGTGGACACCGTGGTGCGGCGTCTCGATGCGCAGCCCCCGGACCCGAAAGACGACATTCACCGGATGTTCGCGAACATCATCCAGGAACTCCATGTCGTCTCCGGCAACAAGCGGGATATCCGCTGCGCGGTGATCCCGTCCCTGTCCCTGAACGCCCTGGCTGCTGCCGATCTCAAGGGGAACGCCGTGATCGCCGTCACCGAGGGACTGCTCTCGCGCCTCACCCGGCCGCAGATCGAGGCGGTCGTCGCCCATGAAGCGCACCATATTCTGTCCGGGGACTGCCTCGAGACCACGGTTGCCGCAAGCATCTTCGGCACCTTTTCGTCGGCCATGGAAAAGATCCGCTATACCTCAAGCAACCGCCTGTTCGCCTCTCCGGCATTTCTGCTGGCATGGGTCCTGCTTCAATTGGGATATCTTTTGAATCTATTCATCTCCCGCGAGCGGGAGTACCGCGCTGATGCGGCTGCGGTGCGCATGACCCGCAACCCCCTCGCTTTGGCCGAGACCCTGCATTTCCTGTCACGGGGCTGGCGGGGCGCCGGTTTTATCGGGAGCGGATTTGAGATGCTCTGCATCGTGAACCCGATGGCAACGGCGCTCGATGAGACCGAGGGTTTCCTGCCGGACCTGCTGTCGACCCATCCACCGCTCAGGAAACGCATGGACCTCCTTCTGGCGATGGCGCGAGTGAGCGTCGCGGAACTGGACTCCAACGTGGAGAGAAGGTCCGGGGAGAAACAGGCCGATTCAGCGCCGAATTACTTTGCCATGAGCCCGCGCCAGCAGTGGCAGGGCCCCTTCACCGGGGGCGAGCTTGACGTCTTGCCGTGGCTCTCGCCCCTTACCTGGGTGGCGACCGGGGAGGGACAGAGCGCTGAACGCGCCTGGAAGGACCCTCTCATCAACGCGATCTTCCTACGGCGGCTTGCCGGGGAAACGCGTACCGATTCCGGATTCACCTGTCCCTCCTGCAGACAACCGCTCGCCACTGCCGCCTACAAAGGGACGCAGGTCTTCCAGTGCAGCTTCTGCGCCGGGATGCTCGTCGAGAACGGCAAGATCCCGAGGATCATCGCACGGACCGGCAGGGAGCGCCCCTGTACGGAGCGGTTGAATGCGCTTGCCCGCTCAGTGCTTCAACAGAACCAGACCAGGAACATCTATCGAAAGGTATCCGCTCATGGCGCGGGCCCGGTCCCTCTTCTCCCCTGCCCCAAATGCAAGAATCCCATGTATCGGGGGTTCTACAGCACGGCCCACCTGATCGAGGTTGACCGGTGCAGTTTCTGCGGGCTCACCTGGTTCGACCAGGACGAGCTCGAGATGCTCCAGTGCATGATCGAGAACAGGCTGTTGCCGGAAGTACCGTTAACAGTGTGAGCAACGCTTCTCCCTGGACCGAACAAGCCGGAATCAAAAGACAAGGCCAAAAGGCGTCTCACGCAAAGCCGCAAAGTACGCAAAGGGAATCTTTAAGATCTGGATTACAAAACGAAATTTGCTTTTCTTTGCGAGCTTGGCGACTTTGCGAGAAAAAGTATTTGCAATTTATTTGTAGAATTTAATTAGTTGATGAAGGCACCAGGAGAAGGGCTGAATGATCACCGTAAAACTGTTCGCGATGCTGAGGGACAAGGCAGGCATCTCCGAAGTGATCCTTGCGGAGAAGCCCGCGACGGTCGGAGACATGATCGTGCTCGTCGGGGACCGCTGCCCGGACATCAAGGACCTTCTGGCCTGCGGGAGGATCCTGGTCGCAGTGAACCAGGAGTTCGTTAAACAGGATGCCCGGCTCAAGGACGGCGACGAGGTGGGGCTCATGCCCCCTTTTTCGGGCGGACAGGAGCGGCAGGGCTTCGTCCGCATCCAGGAAGACCCCTTTTCCCTTGATGCGGAGATAGCGCGTATAAAGAGCGCCTCTCGCGCCATCGGCGGCATCGTGACCTTCCTGGGCACCACCCGGGATGTCTCACGGGGCAGCCGCGTTGCAAAGCTTGAGTTCGAACACTACGCGGGCATGGCGGAGAAAAAGCTTGCCGAGATCCGGGAGCGGGCCATCCATGACCTCGGGGTGATCGATGTGACGATCATCCACCGGGTCGGCACGATGCCCGTCGGGGAGAATATCGTCCTGATCGTCGTGGCGGCAGAGCACCGGGACGAGGCATTCAAGGCCTGTCGCTTCTGCATTGATGAACTGAAACGGATCACGCCGATATGGAAAAAAGAGACCACGCCGGACGGCGTGGTGTGGGTTGAGGAACATCCATGATTGCGAATTTCGGATTGCAGATTGCGGATTGAAAGAAAAGTCTTTAATAAATCCGCAATTCGAAATCCGCAATCCGCAATTGTACTACTTCTTCGCCGCTTTCTTCCCGCTCCTGAGGAAAACCACGCACGTTGAACAATCCTCGTCCTTCCGGCAGCGGGTGGTCTCCCAGCAGGGCTTGCTCTTGTTCGTGAACGCCGAGCAGGTGACCCGCCGGTCATCGGGGCACTCCTTGATCTCCCAGCAGGGCGCGTAATCGAGAAGTTTCTTGATCCCTTCGATGCTGATCTTCTTGGTGTGGATCAGTTCCCGGATGCAGCGCAGCCATTTTATATCGTTCTCGGTATAAAGCCGGTTCCTCCGCTCCCGTGTAGGAAGGATCAAGCCGTGCTTCTCGTAGAGCCGCAGGGTCTGTGCCGTGGTCCCCACGAGGCGGGCGGCGACACCCATCGTATAGAGCGGTGCATCCTTGTCTTTCAAAATGTCCAGGCTTTCAGGTACCATAATCGTATCGCTCTCTCCCTTAGGGATTCATGAGATAAGACGTGATCAGCGTCCATTTATCGGTAATGAGCAAAAGGCCCATAATGATGAGGATGACGCCGCTGGCAATCTTGATGGCCTTGAGATAGTCCTTCAGCTTCTTGAAGGACGACAGGAACACGCTGATGGCAACGGCGGAGAGAATGAACGGGATCCCGATGCCGAGCGAGTAGAAGACCAGGAGCACCATGCCGGTGACCATGGTCTCGGACTGCGCCGCCTGCATGAGCGCCGCTGCCAGGAACGGACCGGTGCACGGCGTCCAGCCCGCGGCGAATATGACCCCTACCAGGAACGTCCCCAGAAAACCCGCCGGGCGGTCCTTCAGGTGGATCTTGGCGTCCTGCTGCAGGAACGGGATGGGGATAACATCGGACACGAACAATCCCAGAACGATCATGAGCATGCCGCCCGCGATCCGGATCGTGTTCAGATGCTCGGTCATCAGCTGGCCGATCATGCTTGCCGTTGCGCCCAGGACGACAAAGATAACGGTGAATCCGGCCACGAACACAAGCGAATGCAGGAGCGTGGTGTTGATGTTCTTCCTGCGCGACCCGGGCCCCACAAGATCGTCAAAGCTGATGCCCGTGATATAGGAAACATAGGACGGGATAAGCGGGAGAATACAGGGCGACGCAAAGGAGATCATCCCCATGAGCATCGAGAAGAACAGCGAAGTGACCGAGAGGCCGTGAGTGATATCCATAAGAGTTTGTTTATCGTAATTAGCGCTTTATAATACCAAAGCGCAACAATTTGAGTCAAGGAAAAGTTATACTATATTATGCTTGACTTATTCTAAAACTACAGATATACTTCTTCTAAATCAAAGGCTGTATACGCCTCCCCTGAAATGCCCTCCTTGAAGACAGCAATGTCGGAGAGGGGGGCATTTTTTATTGACAAAAGACCCTCTTTTCACTAATCTTAGTACTCGCTGTAACCGTTTTATACACTCCCCACAAACGAGGTGCAATTCCCATGTATATTGAGCAACCGATACGACATTTCCTCGACAAGCTTGCCAGTAAATCCCCCGAGCCGGGCGGTGGAAGCGTAGCCGCACTCACCGGCTCTCTGGGCGCCGGGCTGGTGAGCATGGTGTGCAGCCTGACCCTGGGCAAGGAGAAGTACAAGGACGTCCAGCTCCAGGTGGAGGCCCTGATCAAGGAGTCCGAAAAGCTCCGCATCGAAATGCAGGACCTGATCCAGAAGGACACCGAGGTCTACGGAGGGCTCTCCGAGGTCTACAAGATGCCGAAGAACACCGACGCGGAAAAGGCCGCGCGCACGGTAAAGATGCAGGAAGCGCTCAAAAAGGCCTGCCAGGTCCCCTTCGAGATCGGCCTCAAGTCGCTCGAAGTCGCACAGCTCGCCCAGCGCGCCGCGGAGATCGGGAACGTGGCGGCGGTAAGCGATGCCGGCGTCGCCGTGCTGCTTGCACAGGCATGCGCGCAGAGCGCAGCGCTGAATGTAAAGATCAACGTCAACAGCATCAAGGATGACGCGTACAACAAGGAGACCTGGTCGAAGATGGAGGCGGTGCTGAAACAGGTCGCGGCGCTGGAGAAGACCGTCATGGAAACGACGTATAGGAAAATGGGATGACCAAATTGCGGATTTCGGATTGCGGATTTCGGATTGCGAAATACGTTCTCAATCTCTGCGAACCCTCCGATAAATATTTTTCCAGATAAAGGAGTCATGCATGGCGGCTAAATTATTGACCGGAAAAGAAGTCGCTCAGAAGATGGACCAGGACATCCAGGCGGAGGTCCAGGGGCTGAAGGGAAAAGGCATCAACCCCGCGCTCAGGATCATGATCGTAGGAGAGGCCGAGGATTCTGTCTATTACGCCAACAGCGCCAAAAAGATGGCCGAGAAGAACGGGATCATCTGCGAGATCGAGCAGCTCCCGGGGAGCACGAGCCAGAACGATTTCGTGAATACCCTCAAGCAGCGGAACGCTGACAGGACCATCCACGGCATCATCGTCATGCGTCCGTTCCCGAAGCAGATCAGCGAAGATGTGGTCAAGCACATCCTGGCGCCGGAGAAGGACATTGACTGCTTCAACCCGGTGAATGCCGGCAAGATCATGGCTGGCGACATGACCGGTTTCCCCCCCGCCACCCCCCAGGCCGTCATGGAAATGCTCCGCTTCTACGCTATTCCCATGAGCGGGAAAGAGGCTGTCGTCATCGGCCGCTCCATGGTAGTGGGCAAACCGATGTCCATGCTGCTCCTGGGCGAGAACGCCACGGTCACGGTCTGCCACTCCAGGACCAAGGACCTTCCGGGCGTATGCAGACGGGCGGACATCGTTGTTGCCGCCATCGGCAAGGCAAAGATGATCACCGCGGACTACATCAAGGCGGGCGCCACGGTCATGGATGTCGGGATCAATCCGGAAGGCGACAAATTCGTAGGTGACGTGAACACCGACGGGGTGAAGGAAACGGCCGGCGCGATCACTCCCGTGCCGGGCGGCGTGGGAACGGTCACCACACGGGTCCTGCTGAAGCACGTGGTGAAGGCGGCGAAACTGCAAAATCCATAAAGCCAGGGTCATGGGGCAAGGAATACCTAACGTTATAATAAAATGGCCGGGGAAATAATCCCGGCCTCTTTTTTTATTGTTCTTCTTACTTCATTCCTCTGTCTATCTGTTGTCTGCTCGTCTGTTGTCTGTTGTCTGTTTTCTTAATCTGCCCTTTTCGATCACTTCCTGCACCGTCCCGACCAGCGAGGCGAGCCGATACGGCTTCTGGACAAATGCTACGGCGCCTTCCTTCAGGAGATCGTTCGCGTCCCGCTCCTGGTCATAGCCGCTTGCGATGATCACCTGTGCCGCCGGATCGAGCTCGCGGACCCGCCGGAAGACTCCCGTCCGTCCACGCCGGGCATCACGATATCCAGGACCACCACGGCGATCTCTTTCTTATGTTGTTGGAAAATCTCCACTGCCTCCTCGCCGCCTCCGGCAGTAAGGACCGTTTCCGTTCCCTTCCGCAGTTCCATCCGCCGCTCCTTACCGCATCATGCTCATTCGAAGCACCTTATCATAGTTCCGATGGTGATTGAAGCTCCCTGCAGCAAGCTGACGGGGTATCTTGTTATTAATTCTTCCCCTCCCTACGATGGGAGGGGATCAAGGGGAGGGTGATGCGTCCGCCATTCCCCTGCTTCACCCTCACCTAACCTCTCCCATCAAGGGAGAGGAACCTGTAGCAAGCTACAAGGCATTGCAAGTTCAAGGGTTCTATCGGAGAATTCCCGTTCATCCACGCGAGTGCCGGCCGTTCTTTATTAAAAAAAATCCCCGGAGACGCGTACCTCCGGGGACATGGTGTTGCAACGCTGCAGACGTGTCACGCCTGCAGTTCGATCTCGGGAACGTGTTTAGAAGTAGAAGTTCGCACGGACGCCTAAATTCTTGGTGCCGATATAGGTCGTATCCAGATTATTCTGGTCGTCCTCGGCCTTGCCGATAGCCAATCCGATAGAGCCTTCAATGCTGAACTGTTTGCCTACGAAATACTCAGCGCCGACCATGGCCGAGAACTCGATCGCCGAGAAATCGACATACTTCCCGCCCTGTGCGGCCGGGAGTTCGGCGTCATAGGTGATATACGAAAGCTGGCCGCCGACGAAGGGAGCAAAATCGTCGGTCTTCAGGTACTTGCGTGCGCCGACGTTGAAGCTCAGATAGGTCCCCTCGAGATCGCCGGTGTTCATCTGGAACCCAACCCCTGCCGTGATCGCCATGTCCTTTCCGACAAAGAACTTGCCGCCGATGTCGACGATCGGATTGTTCTGGTTCTGGTCCGTCGGGTTCGCCACGTTGTTCAACACGCTGTCGCCGAAACCGATGGTGAGGGCCTTGGACCCGGAGGCCAGGCTGTTGGCGGCGAAGGCGCTGCCGGACAGCGCCGCGACCATCATGACTGCCACTGCGATGATCATTGTCTTTTTCATGTGTTTCTCCTTATGCTCGTGATTTTAACATCATACGTTCTCAATCTACAATTTGCGTTTGTCCCGAAAAAAATCCCCCGGGCACGAATGCCCGGGGGACCTTTCTTATGCTTGACAGCCCTGCCGGACTGACCGGCACGGCATCGTACTGTTCTTAGAACTTGTAGCTCAGCACGCTCTGCCACGCCGTGACATTATCAGCCTTGGCAGCGGCCTCATAGGCCTTGCCGGGCATGAACATGCCGTAGGTGGTGTTCCAGCTGAGCTGGTCATACAGTGCCACGTTGAACTTCACATCAAGCTCGTTGCCGAGCTCGGTGTCCGCCGGATCGCCATTGATGCTGACCTTCTCGGTCGCCTTCAGCATCCAGAGGTCGGCGCCAACAGTGAACATCTTGCTGATCTTGAAGTCAGCGCCGAGGCTGAGCGCCGTGGTGTTCGCGAAGCCGGTGTTCTTTCCGCCCGCTGCCGTGACCATGAAGTACTCATAGACCAGCGTGTAGTGCGGGTCCTTGTCCAGGAACGCGAGGTACTCCGTGATCTCATTGGCCGTGCTGGCCGGGTCATTGCCGGTGCCCATGGCGGCCGTGGCGCGGACTGCCAGCGCATCCATGCTCATGTTGGCCTGCAGAACAGCCTGCATGCCCTTGATCTTGTACGAAGTATCAGCCGTTACCATCGTCGCCGTCGGGAGGGACTTGATCGTGCCCGACTGGAAGTCGAGTTCGGCCATAAGGTTCACCGGGCCTACCTTGCCGCTGTAGTGCAGGCCGAGGTTGTCGAGCGTGGTTTCCTTAGCCTGGGCGGTGTTGCCGCCAAAGAAGGCGTTGTTCGTCCATACGCCTGCACGGTCCTTCACATGGACGATGTACGCGCCCACGGTGTTCTTGTCGTCGATCTTGAAGGTGTCGAGGAGCACATAGGCGTCGGTGTCATCTGCCCTGCTCGTCGCGTTCTCTGAAGCCTTCACGTTCACGAAGGCTACGGTGTTCTTGCCGGGGAGGCCGACGACCCATGCATCTGAGCCGTACTTGCCGGAGCGGAAGAACCAGCCGTTGCCGAGCTGCAGGAACTGGCGGCCGACCTTCACATGGGCCGGAGCAGCGCCGGGGATCTGGAAATCCAACCATGCTTCACGGGGATAGAAATCGTTGGTCGGGCGGGTCTCGAAGCCCGGGTTCGGTGAAGCGGCGGTCTGGCCGTCAGCCCAGGTGTCCCAGTCCGTTTCCATCTGGATGCGGGCCTTGACGCCCTCGTGCTTCGCGTTGATGCCGAAGCGGAGACGCTCATAGGTCTGCGTGAAATCACCGGCATTCGTGGTCTTTTCGTTCCAGTCGGTCGTGTTCCGGACCGACCGCATCAGGAATTCGACACTGCCGTCAAAGGTGATCTCGGCCATGGCCACGGAGCTGACCATCGTCATTGCAAGTACTGCGATTATTACCAGAAACTTCTTCATCATGTAACCTCCCTTATGTAGTTTTGCTCCTGTTCGGAGCAGGTTAAGAAACCTTACGCATGAAGCGATGATGCCTGCTGCTGCATTTTAGAAAGCCGAGATCATCCCCCCTTTCATATAAAGGTTGAAGACAGGAATGCTTCGAACTGTTCGCGGGACAAAGGACCGGCACGCTGCTGCAGCCGCAGGAGAGCAGGCGGAAGCCGCGTTGGATGTGAGGTGAGGCGCTATGTGGTTCCTGATAGTGGATGTCATAGAAGAGCAATGTTCAAGGAGCCACTATACTTAACTTACCGCGCGAAAAACCACGACGAAATACATGGATGGTAAAAAGTCTGAAAAAATATAGCAAAATAGAAAGGTCAAGTCAAGAAGTTTCTACCCGTCTTTTCAATGCAAAGTTGTAATTTTAACTACTGTTTGTTGCTATTTTATGAAACAAGCAGAAGGCCGTCCAAAGTGCCGGCAGGCCCGTCAAAAGGGTATAGATCATTCCATGAGACCTCAGGAGATCAGAGATACGAACGCGCCGTTTGATATCATTATGAGACCTGTTAGTACTATACGCTATTTATTCTCCCTTGTGGCAACTTTCTCGTGACGGTGCTCCGCGACAAAGATGCCGGACAAGAGAGTTTACCGATCACCGGTCTTCTATTCTCTTGCGCCCCTTCGATCGTCCCCCGTTTGAACGTTCCTGTTCCGCGAGAAGCAATTCGAGATTTCCGCGGACGATCGTCCAGCCGGGCCGCAATTTTACCGCTTCCCGGTACCGCTCGATCGCCTCGTCGCGCCGGCCAGTGACGGCCAGGGCATTGCCGAGGTTGTTCAGGGCCTCAGGAAAATCCGGCCGTAACCGCAGCGCCTCCTGATAGTGCCCGATTGCCTCCTGATGGCGCCCCCGGCCCGCAAGTTCCACCGCGAGGTCGTTGTGCGCCTTTGCATCCCGGGGCCGCAGCCTCAGAGCGGCCTGGTAACGGTCGATCGCTTCCTCGGCGAGCCCTCGCTTCGCCAAAGCGCCTGCCAGCGATCGCTGCGCGAACCAGTTGTCCGGAGCCGCCTCGACAGCGCGTTGAAAGACGGCAACGGTGTTTCGCCAATGGCCGACCTGGAGGGTCGTAACGGCCAGCAGGATCAGCAGGACCGCGCCGGAGAAAAAGGACACGGCCTTGCTCCAATGGTCCCGCAGAGGGGGCCACGCGGCCCCGGCTGACCACGTGATCATGATGAGCAGGCCGATCATCGGCAAATAGGTGTATCGGTCCGCCTGTGCCTGGATGCCGACCTGGACCAGTCCGATCACCGGGACGAGCATGCCCAGGTACCACAGCCATCCGATCAAAAGGAAGGGCCGGGACCGCCCCTGCCGCAGCGTGAACAGCAGCAACCCGAGCAGGACAGATGCCGCGCCCGCGACCTTCCCCCATGGCAGCGTCCTTCCGGGATGGGGATAGAATATGGCCAACGAGGACGGCCAGACCGTTTTTCCGAGATAGCCCGCATAGGCCACGGCGGCATTGGCCAGGCGGTCGCCGAAGGACAGCAGGTCCCGCTCCATCGCGCCCATGGCGCCGCCTTCCTTCTGGGCAAGGTACGTCACCGCCGAGGCTGCGATGGCCATGAGGAACAGCGGCGCTTTTTCGAGCACCAGCCTTGCCCATGGGACCGCCAACCCCGGCGAGCCGTCCGCTGCGGCGGCAAGCGATGTTCGACCCAGCGGCCAGACGTCCAGGAGCAGCAGGACGAACGGCACCGTCACCAGCATGGACTTGGACAGGAGGCCGAGGGCGAACAGCAGGACCACGAGCAGGTACCGGCCCGTGCCGCCGCGGCGGGCGTACCGCTCGTAGAAGATGAGCACCAGCATGAAGAACAGACCCGACAGAACATCCTTGCGCTCCGCCACCCAGGCAACGGACTCGACATGCAGCGGATGGATGCCGAAGAGCGCGGCCGCGAAAGCGCTTTTCCCCGCCGCCCCGGTCATGCGGTACAGGGCAAGGAAGAGCAGCGCCGTCGACAGGGCGTGGATACAGGCATTCATGAGGTGATGCCGGCCCGCGTCCATGCCGAAGAGACTGACGTCAAGCATGTGCGACATCCAGGTGAGCGGAAGCCAATTCCCCGCGTGAAAGGTCGTCAGTGCCCACTGGATCCCCGCCCAGGTGAGCCCCGACCGGACCATGACATTTTCAGTCACGAATTCCTGGTCGTCGAAATCGATGAAGTCGTGCTCGACGGTCTGCGCGTAGGGAAGGAATGCCAGTACGGCAAGGATGAACGCGATACCGGCGGTCTTTCGCCAATCCTGGTCGTTCAGCTGTATGTGCTGTTTTTCCGGTCTCTTCATGAATACCAGCCTTCAGATGTTTGTTGAAAACCGTTTATAGGTGTCTTTGCGAGCGAAGCGTAGCAATCTCTGTGTTCGCTTGACCAAGCACGTCGAGATTGCTTCGTCACGAACGCTCCTCGCAATGACAACAACATGAGCCTTTTTCAACGGCCTGTTCTGCGCCGTGGCCTCCCACGATACGTTTACCCTTGCAACGCCCTTTCCGGCGTGCTATAAGGATAGCCATGTCTGATCCTACGCTGGAAGAACAGATCGCGACGGCAGGCCTGACCTACGGAAGGCGTCACGATATTTCCTACCGTGCGGGCCTCATCGTGCAGGTCCTGGGCGCCGCGGCCCTCGCTGTGCTCTATCCGATGGAGAACCCGTTCTACTCCATCGGCATCATGCTGTTCAACGCGGGCGCGCTCCTGTCCGGGACCTACCTGCTCGTATGGATGTCGTGGGTCAAGAAGATCATCCTGGGCTCCATCCTCATCGGTATCCCCCTCCAGATCATCGGCCTCTACGCACCCCCCCAGTATTCCGGGACCATCATCTTAGCGGGGATCGGGCTGGTCTGCGTCGGGGCCGGCGGCATGGTAGGCAAGGAAGCCTACTGCTTTGGCTACCGGGAAGGCTGGATGCTCCTGTGGCTCTATCCCATCCTCATCCTCGCGAACCTGCTGGGAAAGGAACACCGCGTCTTCAATGCTCTCGGGTTCTCCGCTGCCTTTCTCCTGCTGCTCTCGCTGGTCGGCAAGAAGCTGAAACAGCCCCTGCTCTCCCCCTGCACCACGAATGTCTGCAAGATGCCCGAACAAAAGAACAACTAGTACAGCGTAAAATAAGTTCTTGCTAGTTAATGCTTTTCATGGCACACTC
>CAKKRC010000027.1 GCA_919902495.1 Nitrospiria bacterium | reverse complement strand
GTCGAACACGATCTCTCCGGCATTATCACAGATATAGAGTATGCTGCGGCTGTTCTCGACCGCCCGGGCAAACACCGGGTAAACACCGCCGGTCAGGGGCAAGCGGAAAGACTCTTCCAGGGCGCGGTCCAGATCGATGCTTTCGTAAATGCCGAAGTCGATCACGTTCCCGGCGATCGCGGCGCGTACACCGCATTCCAGACGGTCCTCGGCACGTTCCGCTCTCAACCTGAGTGCCGGCAGCATTTCGAGCGTGATGCGGTTATAGGAATTCTTGACCTGTATATACGGATCAAGACCGGTCTCTTCCCGGAGGATCCGGTGAATGATCGTGCTCGTCCTCGCCGGGACATCTTCGAGAGAGGCCTTCTCGATGACCCTCTCCACCCTGCGGAGAATGTCGCGGCCCCGGTCGCCATTCACCCCTGTATATTTCAGCGTTCGCGCAACCTGCCCGAAAAAGCAGGGCAAGCACGCAAGTTCTGTCTTCACCCCGTAATGAGACATGGATCGATCCGCCTCACCATACGCTGAATTGCGGGAATTTCCCCGGCATGCGGCATGTTGTCTCTTTCGGGGTTCACGCCGCCGGTCCCTGCGCGGGCGCTGCGCCACTGGGTTTCTTTTTCCATCGCCTGCGCCTTGACTTCTTCTTCGCCGGGGCGCCCTCGGCCGCGGGCTCCTCTTCACGGGCAGGTACGGCGACCTTGACAGGTGCGGCGACCCTGGCCGGTGTGGACGCCTTGGCAGGCGCCGACACCTTGGCGGTCGCTGCCATCGACGTGATCGTCACGAGCCGTTTGGCCTTTTCCTCGACCTCGCGCTCCATCTCCACCTTGTAGACCTTGAGGCGGTTGGCGATCTTCACGTCCATGGCGGCAAGGATCTGCGCGGCAAAGATCCCCGCGTTCTTTGCGCCCGCCTTCCCGAGGGACATCGTGGCCACGGGGACACCGCCCGGCATCTGCACCGTGGACAGCAGGGCGTCGATCCCCTTGAGCGCCGATGAATCGATCGGTACGCCGATCACCGGCAGCGTCGTCTGCGACGCCACCACGCCGGCCAGGTGCGCCGCCCAGCCGGCGCCGGCGATGATCACCTTCAGCCCGCGTTTCTCGGCGCTCGAGCTGTACTCGAGCACCTTTTTCGGCGTGCGGTGCGCGGACGCGATCGTCATCTCGTATTCTATGCCGAACTCCTGAAGCATGGCCCCTGCCTCCTGCATCACCGGCAGGTCCGAATCGCTCCCCATCAATATCCCCACAACTGGTTTAGCCATACAATCTCCCTTCCTTCACTTTTTTCATGATCGTACAGGCCCGGACTTCCCTGTTACAGATCTTTTGTATCAGCCACGAACACCGTATCTACCCCGAAAGCGTCCCTGACGAGCGGCATCAATGCCTTCACCCCGACCGTTTCCGTGGCGTAGTGGCCCGCGACGATCAGGTTCATGCCGTATTCCCGGGCCGCGTTGTAAACGGCCAGATCTATCTCGCCGACGAGAAAACAGTCGAGCCTTGATTCGCAGGCCTCCTTCAGCATGCTGCCGCCTCCACCGGAGACGATGCCGATGGAACGAACACGGTCCTTTCCGAACCGGTGAACACGGCAGGATGTTCTCAGCCGTTCCTTCAGTTTCTCCGCCACTTCGTCAAGACCCGTGGCCCTGCTGAACGTCCCCGCGTAGCCGATCCGGACCCCATGATACCTGCCGAACTTCCGCGGGTCCCGCACATTCAGCAGACGACATAATTGCATGTTGTTGCCGTACTCTTCATGCAGGTCAAGGGGCAGATGCGCCGCATAAAGCGCCATGTTGTGCTTTTTCAGATATTCCGTTCTCCGGCGTTCCAGCTCCCTGTCCTTTCGCGGCCTCCACTTGATGCCGTGGTGGACCACCAGGAGATCGACGTCCAGACCGGACGCCTTTTCAAAGGTGGAGACACAGGCATCAACAGCAAAACCTACCCTCTGTATCTGCCCGCCCCTTCGCGACCTAACCTGTAACCCGTTCAAGGATGAGTCCTTTATTTTTTTTACCCGGAGCGTCCTGTTCAACAAGGCGGCAATGCCGGCACTGGTGGCTTTTTTCACGGTCAATTCCCGGTCTCCAGCGCCCTCGCACCGATGTCCCGGCGGTAGTGCGCCCCGTCGAAGGATATCTCCCGCACTCCCGCGTAGGCGTTGTCGATGGCCGCCGCCACGGTCGGCCCCAGGCCGGTGACGCCGAGCACCCTGCCGCCGTCGGTGACGATCTTCCCGTTCTTCAGCGCGGTCCCGGAATGGAAGACCATGACGTTCTTCAGTGCCGATGCCTGGTCAAGCCCTCGGATCTCCCTTCCCTTATCATAGTTTCCCGGATACCCCCCCGACGCCATGACCACGCATACGGCGGAGTCGGTCTTCCATTTGATCGGGACCGTCGCGAGCTTTCCGTCCAGGATGGCCTCGATGATGTCGATGAGGTCGCTGTCGAGCCTTGCCATGACCGGCTGGGTCTCGGGATCGCCGAAGCGGGCGTTGAACTCCAGCACCCTGGCCTCGCCGTTGTGGATCATCAACCCGGCATACAGGATGCCCTTGAACAGCCTGCCTTCCTTCTCCATGGCGCGGACCGTCGGATTCATTACCTTGTCCATCACCTGTCTTTCGATCTGCTTCGTCACGACGGGCGCCGGCGAATAGGCGCCCATACCGCCGGTGTTCGGCCCCTTATCGGCATCGAACACCCGCTTGTGGTCCTGCGACGACGCCATGGGGACGACGGTCTTACCGTCGGTGAACGCCATGAACGAGGCCTCTTCTCCCTTCAGGCATTCCTCTACGACCACGACATCTCCTGCCGCGCCGAATATCTTTTTCGTCATGATCATATCCAGGGCATTGACCGCCTCCTCGACGGTCTCCGCGACCACGACACCCTTGCCTGCGGCAAGCCCCGCTGCCTTCACCACGATCGGCGCGCCTTTGCTCCGCACATAGGCTTCGGCCGCCGCACGTTCTGTGAATGTTCCATACTCCGCCGAGGGAATATGATAGTTCTTCATGAGGTCCTTGGTAAAGGCCTTGTTCGCCTCGATCTCGGCCGCGTTCCGGGCAGGGCCGAAGATCCTGAGCCCCGCCTTCTGGAACTCGTCAACGATGCCCATCGAGAGGGCCCCCTCGGGGCCTACAATGGTCAGGTCAACGGACTTCGACCGCGCAAAGGCCAGGAGGCCGGCGATGTCCTCTGCTTTGATGGGCGCACATTCGGCGAGCTGGGCCATGCCCGCGTTGCCCGGCGCCGCATAGATCTTCTTCACCCGGGGACTCTGAGCAACCTTCCAGACCAGGGCATGCTCCCTGCCTCCCCCGCCGACGACTAATACCTTCATGCATTAACTCCTTACCTGGATAGATACGTATGACCGCAGACAACTTAATTACAGGACATTTTATAAGGACCCGCCTGCCGCCCGCTTTTCTTTCTGCAAGACCTCGTTCATGCTTCCCGTCCGGTACCCTTCGAGATCAACGCAGACATAGGCATAACCCAACGCCTTGAAGGCGTCCACGATCATCCGCTTCGCATCTCCCGATACGAGTCGAATGAGATCATCTTGGTCCACCTCGATCCGTGCCGTATCTCCGTGATGACGGACCCGCACCTGGCGAAGGCCGAGACCGCGTATGACGTCCTCGGCGGCCTGAATGTTCCTGACCAGGATGGGGGTGATCCGTGTCCCATAGGGAATTCGGGAAGAAAGGCAGGCAAGGGACGGTTTGTCCCACATGGGCAGGTTCAGGCGGCGGGCCAGATCGCGGATCTCCTGTTTCGAAAGACCCGTTTCTGCAAGAGGACTGCGGACGAAAAACTCACCGGCCGCCTTTCTGCCGGGACGGAAATCCCGCTGGTCATCGGTGTTCGATCCGTCCAGTATCCAGGAGATCCCCTCTGCCTCTGCGATCGATCTGATCTTGCCGAAGAGCTCCTGCTTGCAATGATAACAGCGGTCCTCAGCGTTCCGGGAGAACTCTTCCTTGCCGAGTTCCTCGGTCTGCAGGATGCGATGCCGCACGCCCAGCGAGGCGGCGAACCTTTTTGCTAACTGGAGTTCCTCTGCCGGATAGGTTTCGGAATCGGCAGTGACCGCGATGACGTTCTGCCCAAGGGTCTCGGCGGCCGCCCTGAGCAGAAGAGAGCTGTCAACGCCGCCGGAATACGCGAGAATGGCGTTTCGCATCTCGCTGAGCAAGGACCGCAGGTGGTCCCACTTTTGGTCGATCCGCATTGTGGCGATAATAACACAGCACGAACGGAAGTGTCAATAAAGTCCTTGCGTCCCCTGCCGAACAACCGTGTCAGGAGCAGACGTTATTCGTTCCTTCGCGGTCAGGGGACTGCCAGCGCGATCACGTTCTATCGGGACAGGACCCGCCCCCGGACAGTTCGCGGCTCAGCCCGGGCCCTATTTCTTCACCGCCCCGGGGAAATACCCCAATTTCTCGGAAAGGGCCATCGCCGCCGCCTGGACCTGCGCGATGAAACCATTCTTTTCAAGGTGCTCTTCGCTGAGCCGGTTCGCAGGCGCGACGATGCCGACCGCGGCGATCACATTCTTCGAAAAGTCCCGTACCGGCGCGGCAACGCTCTTCACCTCCAGATCACACTCCTCGTTCTCGATGGCATATCCCTTTTCCCGAATTGCCGCAAGGGCGTTCATCAACGCCTCGCGGGTCTGCAGCGTGAGAGTGGTCTTGAGGGAAAGTTCACGGTCCGGATAGAGCCGCTCGATCTCGCCGGAGGGCAGGAAGGAAAGCTGAACCTTGCCCACGGCAGTGCAATGCGCGGGAAGCATCGCCCCGATCCGGGAAACCGCCCGTACCGTCCGGTTCGATTCGACGCTGTCCATATAGATGACCTTGTTCGCACGCAGGACGGCCACCACCGCGGTCTCACCGGTCCCCGCCATAAGCTCCTCCAGAACGGGCCGCGCCTGCCGCCGGCACTCGCGCTGTTCGATGAAGATAGAACCGAGCTGAAGGGTCTTGGGACCGAGACGGTAATTCTCCGTCGTCCGGTTCTGTTCGATATATCCGCGGTGTTCGAGCGTGGCCAGCAGGCGAAATACATTGTTCTTGTGCAGTCCAAGCCGTTTCGACAGTGCCGTCACTCCCAGTTCATCCTCGGTCTTGGTGAATGACTCCAGGATGTCCAGCGCATGTGACACGGACTGGATCAGGTAATTTGCTTTTTCTCTCTTCATTGCCCGTACATTCTCCTCTGATGCGATCAGCGCGATCCGGGTAACGTCCCCGGTGTGCTGCCTTTCTGGACCGGCAGCCCCTTCCCGGTCCACTCGGGCATCCCCCCCTGAAAGATCGTGATATTCGTGTAGCCTTGTTCTGCCGCCGAACCCGCGGCGGCCTTGCTGAGCGTTCAGCCAACACCGCGGCAGTAGAAGATGATCTGTGTTTTCTTGTCCGTCGGTAGCAGGTTCCGGTCGGCCCGCATCCTTTCGGAGGGGATATTGATGGCCCCGGGGATGTGGGCAGCCTGATATTCCTCGGGCATGCGAACGTCGATGAGCGTGACTTTCTTCTTCCCTGCCAGCAGGTTCTGCAGCTGTTCGGAATTGATGATGAGGTATTGCGCCAGAGCAGTGGAAGCCAAAAAAAGCGTCAAAAGCATTAAGATCATAATATTACTGCTATTTTTCTTCATCGCTGCCTCCTCTATTTTTAAAACAACTGTTTAGTTATTAAACCAGCGGACAGATTTTGTCAAGATAAATAAGACATTGATCACATATTCACTCTTGCCTTATGTCGCCTTCAAGGGGTATTATCCATTCACCCTGCGGCGCGCATCAGGGATTGTTCGATCCACTGGGAAGTTATCATTACACTCATCGTTCGTTCCTGGATCCACCACTCTTGACAGGTCATCGGGGGTCTTTTTGAGCAGGAAAGCAGTTGCGCTTATCTCAGGCGGACTTGACAGTGTCCTGGCAGCACGCATCATGATGGAACAGGGCTACGAAGTGACCGGATTGTATTTTACGTCCGCCTTCTCTAAGTCCTACGGGAAGGAAAGGCTCACTCCGGCCGCCGTGGTTTCCAGGGCCATCGGCATCGACCTCCGCGTCATGGACCTGGGCCAGGACTACATCGACCTGATACGGGACCCGAAGCACGGATACGGGAAGAACATCAATCCCTGCATCGACTGCAAGATCCACATGCTGTCACGTGCGCGTGCCGTCATGGACGAGGTGGGAGCGCCTTTCTTGATAACCGGCGAGGTCCTGGGCCAGCGGCCCATGTCCCAGCGCCGCGACACGCTCCATGTCATCGAGCGGGACTCGGGACTCAAGGGCCTTATCCTCAGACCGCTTTCCGCGACGCTGCTCCCTCCGACCCGTGCTGAGCAGGACGGTCTTATCGACCGCGAAAAGCTGCTCGGCATCAGCGGACGCAGCCGCATGGTCCAGCTTCAACTTGCCGAGCGATACGGGATCCAGGGTTTTTCCACCCCGGCCGGCGGCTGCCTGCTCACGGACAAGAACTTCGCCGAGAAGCTCCGTGACAGTTTCCGGGACCAGAGAACGATAACTCCCCGCGACATCCAGCTCCTGACCGTCGGACGTCATTTCAAGTTCGATAACGGCGTCAGGATCGTCCTTGGCCGCAACAACCGTGAGAACCAGGTCCTGATGTCGCTGGCTCCTCACGGGCATCACCTCTTCATGCCCCATGGATTCCCGGGACCGGTGGCCATTCTTTCCGGAACGCCGGACCCGGAGGTAAAGCAGGCCATCGGCAGACTGATCATCACCTACAGCAAACAGGTCCCGGGCCAGGTCCGCCGCATCGCCTTCGGGAGCGAGATATTCGATCCCGGCGATCCGCTGCCGATCCAGTCAATGGGCCTGAAAAAGATCGGCGTGGAACAATAGGTCCTCTTCCCTTGCCAACGCGCTCTTCCCTCCCCGTCTTCTGAAAATCTGTGCCATAATACTACTATAGGATAATATCGCCGCTCCTTTCACGTCGAGGTGCGTATGCCTACAGTTACCAGGGAGGCTGTCAAAGAGTATCTTGAACGGCTTCTGCGCAAACCCGTACGTATCCTTTCAATGGGTGGACATGACAAACAGGAACTTGCCGGCGATCTCAAGGCCTTCGGGTACGGAACGCCGCTCTTCATCGAATACGAGTCCGGCGGTGAGCGTAGCCAGGTTGTCCTCGAGACCATGTCCCCCTCCTCCTTCGGGCATGACCATTTCTCCGACCGCGCCGAAGCCATCCTTTGGGAACATTCCGCGTTCAACCGCCTGCCGCGACATGTGCGCTCGCTCGACAGCGGCGCGTTCCTGGGCTCCGGTGCGATCGTATCCACGGGCGATGCGGAGGAGTTCTTTTTGCTCACGGAATTCGTGCAGGGAGAGGGCTATTTCAAGGACCTTGACCGCATACGGGACAGCGGCAGCGCCAGCGAAACCGACATAGGTCGGGCCACGGCCCTCTCCAATTACCTGGTGGAGATCCATGCCAGAAAGCATCCGGTCGCCGCGCTGTATACACGGCGCATCCGGGACCTGCTGGGACATGGCGAGTGCATCATGGGCCTGATCGATAATTACCCCGACCGGTACGAGTTCATTGACCAGGATCTGCTGAAGCGGGTGGAATCAGCCTGCCTGGAATGGCGGTGGAAGATCAAGGACCGCGTTCACCGTCTGTGCCAGGTCCACGGCGATTTTCATCCCTGGAACATTCTGTTCCGGGAAGGAAATGATTTTACGCTCCTCGATCGGTCGCGCGGTGAATGGGGAGAGCCTGCAGACGATGTGTCCTGCATGACCATCAACTATCTGTTCGCATCCCTTCTTCGATCGGGAAGGCTTGAGGGCCCCTTTGAACGATTATTCGTTCGGTTCTGGGAAAATTATCTACAGCGCACGAACGATTCCGAACTGTTGGACGTCGCGGCCCCCTTCTATGCATGGCGCGGCCTCGTGATCGCAAACCCCCTGTGGTATCCCCGCCTGCCGGTGGACGTGCGAAGGGCCGTCTTCAATTTCATCGTGAATGTTCTTGCCGATGACCGGTTCGATTATACTGCGGTCAACAGGTACCTGAAATGAAAAGGAAGCAGGGTTTCGCCATCTGGATAACAGGGATCCCGGCTTCAGGGAAAAGCAGCATTACCCGGGAGCTGGTTGGGAAACTGCATGAACAGGGAGTGCTGCCGGCAGTTCTGGAGTCCGATGCCCTAAGATCTATCCTGACACCGGAGCCCACCTACGGTCCTGAGGAGCGAGACCGGTTCTACCGTCAGATGGCCCAGATCGGCGAAATGCTCTGCCGGGAGGGGATCCCGGTGATCTTCGATGCCACGGCGAACCGCCGGGGATACCGGGACTATGCGCGGACCCGGATAGCATCATTCCTTGAGGTCCTTGTCGAATGCCCTCTGGAGTTTTGCCGAACGAGAGATCCCAAGGGCATATATGCGGCGGCGGACCAGGGAAAAGCCATGAGCGTTCCCGGCGTTCAGGCGCCTTTCGAACCGCCACTTGCACCAGATCTTGTTGTGGATGGCCGGGACGATCCTGGAATCAGCGCCGACGCCATAGTGAGACGGATCAGAGAACGTGGGGACATATAAAGAGTTTTTTCCTACCTATTTGCGAAACTCATTTGACTGCCTATCGACCTTCCGATAGAATAATTCCAATATGGGCAAAAAAGTAACATATGAACGATGGATCAACCTGTTTCTTCCTGATGGTTGGCAAGAACGGGAGGAAATGGGATTTGTGCTGTTGGAAAAGGATAACTGGCCGGGCATGATCCAGATATCCTTTATTGAGCGGGACGAGACCAAGACCGCGCCAGCAGATGCAGCCAGGATATATCTTGAGGATACGCTGGAAGAACGTGACATCCCCTTTCCCCGGGAAGCCGTCAAGGTCGAGAATGGCGGCAAGATCGGCAGGGCGGTCATTGACTATACCGTTAAAAACTCCAAAGAACCGGCTCACTGGAGGGTCTGGTTCATTGTTGACAAGACCCGCGCTATCATGGCCGCCTACATCTGCGACCCTGAGCATGAGGGACATGAACTCGATGAGGCATCGACCATCATTGCTGACCTTGAGTTCATCGCCAGCACGAACGACTGATGCGATATCTCAGGTGAATATAAAAAAGGGAAGGAGCCTTTGCTCCTTCCCTTTTTTCCCTTCTCGATACCGCTATACGTACTCCTTCAATTGCTTGCTTCTGGCGGGATGACGAAGTTTCTTGAGCGCCTTGATCTCGATCTGACGTATCCGCTCCCGGGTCAGGTTGAAATACTTTCCAACCTCCTCCAGGGTATGCTCACTGTTCACCCCAATCCCGAACCGCATGCGTATGATCTTCTCTTCCCGTTCAGTCAGTGATGCCAGCACCTGCTCTATTCGCTGGGAGGCCTCGCTGTTCTCAAGGGTCTTGAACGGAGACGCGGCCTTTTCGTCGATGATGACGTCCTTGAGCTCTTTCTCTTCCGATAGGATCGGCGTCTCCAGCGACACCGGTTCCTGAATGGCACGAAGGATCTCGTTCACGCGGACCACGGAAAGGCCCATCAGCTTTGACACCTCTTCCGCCGATGGTTCACGGCCCTTCTCCCGCATGAATTTTGCGTAAATCCGGCTGATGCGCGTGCTTTCCTCGATAAGGTGTACCGGCAGCCTGATGGTCCGCGCCTGGTCGAGGATCGCACGGGTGATCCGCTGTCTGATCCACCACGTGGAGTAGGTGCTGAACTTGGTCCCCTTTCCGGACTCGTACCGGTCGGCTGCCTTCATCAGGCCGATGTTCCCCTCCTGAATAAGGTCTAGGAGCGTCAGGCCCCGGTTGACATACTTCTTCGCAATGGACACGACCAGTCTAAGGTTCGCCTTGATCAGTTCATCCTTGGCGATCTTGACCTTCTCTTCTTCCCTCTCGATGCGGACGACCAGTTCCTTCAGGACCGCCTGGTCAAAACCGAGCTTCTCCGCCTCCGCTGTGCTCCCGCGTTCAGACTGTTTCCCCAGAAACAGTATGCGCTTGATGATCTTCTCCACTTCCCGGTAGGAGAGGCTCATCTCGCGAATGGTGCCGCTGACCCGCTCCATATCGCCGCGTCCAAGTTGCCGTTTGAGCCGGCTGTAGAGACGCATGAACTCGGCCTCGAACCGTTCATGCCACTCCCCCGGGAACCGGAGGACATCCGGAGCCTTGACCAGCCCCTCCTTGATGTTCTGCCCCAGCGTAAGGATGCGCGGTATGGCGAGAGGAGAACTAAGCGCGATCTCCTTGAGCGCGGCCTTTCCGTCCTCAAGCGTGCGGACATACTCCTGCTCTTCCTCGATCTTGAGCATCGGATGTCTTCCCACCGACTTGAGATAGGTGTCCACAAGGTCTGCGCCGCCAACCTCCTCCGCTGCTTCCTGTATTTCAGCAGCAACCGGCTCTTCAACCTCCTCTTCCTCAAGAAGGTCGTCGGCCATCTCATCCATCAAGCCCTCGGGAATTCCTTCCGGATAGGCATTGCTGCTTTTTTCTTCTGTTACGGTAGCTTTGCTCATAGTGTTGCCTTTCCTGTTTGCTTCAATTATATCAAAACCGCCGATCAGGTCAAACTATTATTTCATGCATGCTGCGCACAATATATGCAGTACGGTAGATAGCAACCGTGATCAGCGTTTGCGGTCCGTTGTGAACCGTTGTTTTATAAAGGACTATTTATGTCCGAAAATACCCACTTCGAAGTATCATTATCGATTTGTTAGCATCATAAGAACATGGACCTTTTCTACACACTCTTCACTGTTTCGAACGGAACAACCTGGATCATCCCCCCCGCGTCGCTTTCGTTGTTTCAGCAAGCACTTCCCGGGGCGGGGTCTCGGGACCTTTTTCACGTCGGTCGTCGGCGTGATCCTCTTCAGCATCCTGCTGTCCACCGGCGGGATATCCACGTCACCCGACTGCGCTGGGATCCCTGTTCGGGATCGGGGGGTTTCGGAGGAATGTAGTCGGGGCACGTCTCCAGACATAGGTCCCCCAGAAGCACATCAGGAACTTTCTCGGGGCACCGATCAATTCTCTGTCTATCGGATATATGTATCAGTATGTTACGCGATAATTCGGTTGTCAGAAAAGGCAGATGAAGTTCGTTGAAAAAGACGAAAAGATCATCAGGAAGATCGCGAGGGGAATGCTGGGTCCACTGTTCCAGCTGACGGACTTGATGCGTGCCAGTGAGTCAGTTAACTGCTGACGTCCACACAGTCGATCAAATCAGACACATCCCACCTGTATACTGTCAGGCAATATCCTTACTTCAAGCCCCTGCTTCCCGGTTTGACCGGCGCACTGCCGGCCTTGCACATCGGACAGACATCCGCAGCATAGGACGGGACGTCCAGCGTGACGAGCGACCGGTAGGGCACACCAAGCTCGGCCTTCCCGCCCGAGCGGTCAACCAGGGACGCGGCAGCAACGACCGAGCCGCCGGCCTTTGTTACGACCTCGATGGTCTCGCGGGTGGATTTCCCCGTTGTAATGACGTCCTCCACGACAAGTACGCGCTCGCCCGGTCTGATCGTGAAACCCCGTCTGAGGGTAAGTTCACCATTCACCCTTTCTGCGAACAACGCGCGAACGCCAAGAGCACGGGCGGTCTCGTGGGAAACAAAGACGCCGCCCAGCGCCGGGGCGATCACGACTTCGATCTTGTGGTCCTTAACATGGTCCGCAAGCGCCGCGCAGAGCTTCGTCGCAATGTCCGGCTGTTGAAGCACCAGGGCGCTTTGCAGATACCGGTCGCTGTGAAGCCCCGATGAAAGGAGAAAATGGCCGGTAAGCAACGCGCCGGTCCTTCGATAGATATCCAGAACTTCTTCTTGTTCCATCACGGTGTCTCCCTGCCGATAGAATATCCCGCCCCAAAAGGAGCTTGTTCTCTATAGTCCCTGTTCTATTTCATGAATGATCTTGTGAACGGCCGCTCTCCGGTCCGGCGATTTGAGCACGGGCCTTCCCACAACGAGGTAATCCGCACCCGCAGCAACGGCCTCGCCAGGGCTCATGATCCGTTTTTGATCATCCTTGTCCGCCCACGCCGGTCGTACGCCGGGGGTAAGGACCACGAACCGTCCTCGGATGGCCTTCCGGAGCATCGTGATCTCCCGCGGGGACGCCACGACGCCGCTCATGCCCGCCCGCTGTGCAAGTTCAGCCAGGTGGCAGACCTCCCTCCGAAGCGACCGGTTGATCTTGAGCTCGCGCCGGAGCGCCGTATCATCCATGCTTGTCAGGATGGTAACCGCAAGGACGAGCGGGAGAGGCGATCGCTGCCGGTCCGCCTCCTCTTTCGCGGCAACGACCGCTGCTTTCATCATGTCAAGGCCGCCAAGGGCATGGACATTGAAAATACTGACGCCGAGCTTCACCGCTTCCGCTGAGGCTTTGGCAACGGTATTGGGGATGTCATGGTATTTCAGGTCCAGGAACACCCGTCCGCCTTTGTCCCTGATCCTGCGCACTATGTCGGGGCCATAGGCCGTGAACAGCTGATGTCCTACCTTGAACATGCCGACATCACCGATGAGCTCATCCACAAGGAGCAGGGCCTCACGGTCGCTATCGAGGTCCAGAGCGATGATGATCCGTTCTTTCGGGGTCAGGGGGGCGTTGTGCGTGGCAGATGATCTCATGGGGAGCTAGTAGATCCTGAGAAGGCTCAGGAACCGGTCTTTGAACAGCTCGGCAAGGAGCTGCAGGTTCTCACCGTTCAGGAAGTCGCCCGCATTGTTCGAAAAAAGGACCCATACCTCCGCGGGAAATTCCTGGGTTTCCTGTGACAGCTCCACGTGAAGAGAGACCTTGGGGAGAGCGCGCACGGTGATCGCCATATCGCTCCCGATCATGCTCGGCGTCTGGACAGCATCAAAGAGCGGCAATATCGTGCCCGCACGCGTCAAGAACTCCGCAACATACTGCGCAAGAGGAAGCTCAACCCGTTTTCTAAAGTCTGCCGCGGACTGCTTTGAAATATCACCGATCGCCCGCCATGGCGAAGCGCAATAAGATGTTCCCGAAGAGAACAGATAATCAAGGAGGACCGCTTCATGGGTATCGGGAGCTTTCTGGCCACGCAGGATCATACCGGTGTGCTTGATGACGTATTCCTGGCCGAGCATTGCGAGGAGCAACGCGTCCTCTTCCTCGTTGTACAAGGCGTTGACCCGGTCAGCCAGTGCGGGAAAAGAAATATGCTCCAGCGCCTTTTTCATCATCGTGGACCTGATGGCAGTAACCATCAGCGTTTACTGCAACCCCTGTTTCATCTGCTCGATAACCTCCCGCAGCAGCTCTTCCATATTTATCTGGAGCGGGATGACATCCTCGGGCATACGTTCCTCGAAATGATAGGGGCCCTCGGACAGGAGGAAGAGGCTGTGGATGATCCCCCGCACCTGCATTTTCAATCCGTTGAAGAGGTCCTTGGCTGAAACAAAACCATTTTCCACGAATATTGCGCCGATCTTCTTGAGGCCCGCGCTGTTCTGGTGCAGCTTCAGCGCCCGATCGAGCTGGCCCCTGGTGATCTTGCCGATCTTCACCATGATCTCGCCGAGCCTGTCCCGCTCGTCCTTCGAGGTGGCGAAGATGATATGACCGTTTTTCACATATAGTGATTTCTCGTCCTTGCCGGTCCCGCACGTGAGGGTCCCCGTTGCCTTCTGCTGGCGCAGGACGGCAATGACATCGGAAAAGGGCGTCTCGATCAGATTTCCGGAGAGTGATAATGCCATAGGGTCCTGTCAGAAAAGCGTTCGCCCTGCCAGGGACGATAACGATGCTCGTCACGTGGTCCGTTCAGGCAGTGTGTTTTCCGCGACCGGAATTAATACTCAAAACGAATGCCGATGCCGCCCAGCGTATTATCTCCCGCCTTCAGCTCACCGTAGAGCATGGCCTTCTGGGAAAGTTTCCATTCGACGCCCACGAACACATGATAATCCGTTTCGTTCTTCGCCAGATAGGATCCGCTGAGGTACGACAGCTCGAGGCCGCCGTACGGAGTGACCTTGTATCCCCGCTCGGTCAGGGGGAACGACCTGCTGAAGATCGTGGAGAAGCTGAGGTCGCTCACGTTCCCACCGCTCAAAATATTGGCATCGAGTCCAATGTCGATCGCCATGTCGACCGGGATGCCCTCGGTCTGTTTCACCAACTGGTATTTGAGGTCAGCACCGACGAGAGCGGCCACCTTGTCATCTGAACCGGTGTCCACGGTCGATGCACCTGCCTTGACGCCGACCTCTGCCTGCGCTCCCAGACCGAATCGGAATGTCGGATAGTAGCTCCGATAGCTTTCGCCCAGGGTAAAGTGAACCCCGGCCTGGGTCATGCCCGCATCGATGCTCTCCGCGGTCATGAACTCGTTTTGGTTCAGGGTCTTGAAGCTGTCCGCCCCTGCACTGCGTGCGGAGGACATTAGCAAAACAAGCACTGCTACTGCGATGATGCGCTTCATGTGCTTATATTCCTCCATGATACTGACAAAATGAGCTTTTTGCGAAACAGACTATACCACGTAAAACCCTGATTGACAAGAGAAAAAATGGATTCCTGATCAGGACCACTGCGGTATCGGAAAGGAGATGTTAGGGAAGGACGGGGAGCGCGTTCAATAGTACAACCCCTTTACAGCGGCTGTGGTTCTAGCCGCCTTTGTCGAGTTCAACGTTCCAATACAGATAATCGCGCCAGCTCATGGGAGCGTTCCTGATCCCAAGACGGAAGGTGACAACAGGCATCCATTTCGGTTTTACCGGGTGCCGGATCAACCGCATCCTGGCCTCCCGGGGGGTCCTGCCGCCTTTCTTGTTGTTGCAGGTAAGACAGGCCGTAACGATGTTCTCCCACGTGGCCCCGCCTCCCTGGACCTGCGGAACAACATGGTCGAAGGTGAGTTCTTCGGTGGAATAACGGTTGCCGCAATACTGGCAGGTATGCTTGTCACGCTGATAGATATTGGCACGGGAGAACCGGACCTCCCTGCTCGCGCGTCTGATCTTTACGAGTTTCAGGAGACGAAGAATGGAAGGAAGCCGGAAGGTCACGGAAACGCCCCGCACTTCGCGGTCGTAGAAGTCGATGACCTCCACTTTCCCCTGCGTGAGGAGTGTTATGGCCCGCTGCCAGGAAATGATCTTGAGCGGTTCGAACGTAGAATTCAGGAGAAGTGTCCGTTCCATGGTAAGCAAGCTCTCCATGAACACCTGGTAGGTTCTCTACAGCCCCTGTCCGGTTGTGCCCGGGAAACCACACAAAAAAACGATCAATGATTGCATAAAATACCGAAAAAGGCTGTAATTGTCAATAGAGTTCAATCACGTTATAATAGGACATGCTCGATACCGAGGAAACAAGGGCAGCACAGGCTGCCGGTGCATCGGAAGAGGAGATCCCGCTCTTTCTACACGACCCGTCCTCCAAGGTGGTTCTTGCGCTGTTCGAGAACCGGAACCTCACCGAGGAGCACGTTTTGATCATCGCGAACCGGAAGAACCTTACCCCGCAGGTTCTGAACACCCTCTCCAGGGATGCGCGATGGAGCGAGAGTTACCGGGTGCGCCTTGCTCTGGCAAAGAACCCGAAAACGCCCTTGTTCGCGGCCCTTTCCGTCGCCCGGTATCTTCGCCTCTTCGATCTCGCCGATCTTGCGCGCAATCACCTGCTCCCCGTGATCTATAGGAAGAAACTGGAAGCGATCGTCATCGAGAAGATCCCCACCCTTGCCCTTGGCGTAAAGAAGACCCTGGCCAGGGTTGCTGCAGGAGAGATCCTGATAGCGCTGATCAAGGACGGCTATCCCGACGTGATCAAACTGTGTCTTGGGAATCCTCATCTCGTGGAAGCCCACCTCTACAAGGTCATCAGCCACAAGATGACCACGCCCGGGACCATCCGGACCATAGCAGAGAACAGGAACTGGACCTTCCGTTATCATATCAAGTTCGCCCTCGTTCGTAATGAGCACACTCCTCTCGCCCGAATTGCTTTGTTCCTTATCGATCTCAAGACCGGAGATCTGAAGGACCTCTACCGGGACCCGCACCTGCCTCCCGGCGTCCGGCCTTTTATTCACCGCGAATTGCTCGAGCGCGGCGAGGACCCGGAACGCCTCAGCGGCCCTGATGAAGAGGTCCTCTTTGTCATAGATGAACACGAGATCGAGGACATTGAGACGGAAATGAGGACATATTGTGGAGGGGACGGCCAACAAGGGGAGACCGACGATGATGACAGAGAACAGGATCTTCCGGGTACGCAACCCTAACCCCCGGGCCCCGGTCCGGCGCATGCCTCAGCCTATGCTCGGGTGAGCTTGAGCAGCCATTCTTTTCCCACCGTTATCGCCCCTGAGGGACAGAATTCCTGGCAGCAGAAACAGCGGATCCAGCTCCGGCAATCGATATAGCCCGGGCACCTGGCTATCGATACTTCGGTCGACACTTAAACTCTCCTGCTGTCCGGCGTGTTCAGATGGTGATCGGATATCGCGATCTCTCATGCCTTGCGTCTTACCGCATTCAATATATCGATCATGAGGCCCTGTATCCGTCCATTGCTGGCGACGAGCTCTTTGTCACGAATGCTGAACAGGGTTCCGGCAAAATCGGAGACCGTTCCACCAGCCTCCTGAACGATCAGGCTGCCTGCGGCCACATCCCAGGGATGGAGTTTCAGTTCCCAGTATCCGTCCAGGCGGCCGGCCGCTACGGCACACAGATCGAGCGATGCCGAGCCGCTGCGCCTTATTTCCTGCGCTGCCATGATGAGCGCATTAAAATAGTCAAGATTGTTCTCCCTGCTCACCGCCCGGTCATAAGGGAATCCCGTGGCAAGAAGACTTCTGATCAGAACGTCGTTCCTTGATACCGCGATGGGGTTCCCATTGAGGTGAGCCCCCTGTCCCCGCGCTGCCGAGAACAGCTCATTTCGCATTGGATCGTACACAACACCGACGATGACATCCCCCGAATGTTCAAGGCCGATGGAGACCGAGAAGCTCGGATATCCATGCGCATAGTTCGTGGTGCCGTCAAGGGGATCTATGATCCAGAGGAACCCTGATCCGTTCTCGATCTGTGCCTCTTCTTCCGCCAGAATGCCGTGGTCCGGAAATGCTTCGAGAATGGTCGCCACCACGATCCTCTCGGAAATACGGTCCATCTCAGTGACCAGATTGATCTCACCTTTATAGGAAACCTCCCTGCTCACACTGATGCACTCCCGTAGGATAGTTCCCGCCTTGACCGCTGCAGCCTTTGCGACCTCCAAGTGCCTCTTCATCTTCCCTCCCGATGATCGCCATGATACTACCATGATTCACTGCCGCTACCAATGATTACCTGGCCGTGGTCGTTCCTGTAGCAGCGGAAATAAAAAAGGCAGGGCTATAAAGCCCTGCCCCGTCAGATAATCGTAACGCGGTTGATGGTATGGTTGAACGTTGTTAACGAGCGAATAAGTTACTGAACAATTCTGGTCATTTCAACGCCGAGATAATCAGCGAGGAGTTTCACGGTCCTCGGCTTCATCGTGATACCTTTAAGGGTCCTTGAAACGGTAACTTTGTGTATACCAAGAGTGTCGGCGATCTCGGTATAGCTCAAACCCTTTTCCAGCCGCTTTT